>JAUSFE010000096.1 GCA_030649945.1 Dehalococcoidia bacterium
CGCGGCTCTGAACATCAAGAATAGGGGCGGACAGTCCCTTCGGGCGCTAACGCAGCCGGTTGCGGCATACGTGGCCCGAGAAGCTGCCGGGTTTTAACCCGTACAGAGTGTCACTGGCATACCCGCCTAGCTCCAGGTGCCTACGCCGGCCGTGGTGAGGCCGCTGCAGTTCAGGGTCGTCACCACGTCGGAGGTGTTCACGTACACGAACTCCCACACCCCGTCGCGCCGCCGCTTCAGGTCCGCGACCTCCGTAGCTCCAGCGGTGAGGGTGGCGGGCGTGCTCCAGGTGAACGTCACGCCATCCGCTCCCAGTGTCCCCACCGTGAAGTACCAGGTCTGCGTGTTGCTGATGTAGATGGCCGCGACAAGCTGCCCGCCGCCCTCGTGCCAATCGAAAGTGACCGTCTTGTAGCCCGTGGCAATGGTGGTCGGCACGCTCCAGGTACTCCCGTGGTCACGCGAGGTGCTGTGCTTGACCGCCGTGGACAGCACGTAGAGGAGATCGAGCACGCCGCTCTGTCGGTAGGTGAGCCCGCCCGCTGTGATGTTGGCACTCTCCACCGTCACCGTGGAGGAGACCGCGTCCGGGCTCGCGTCGTTGTACTGCGCGACCTTCAGCGCCCCACTGCTCACGTACGCGAAACGCCGCTTCCCGGCGGCGGGGTTCCGGTCGAAGCGGCACTGGCAGCCCTTCACCGTGTACCAGCCCTCGGGTGGGGCGGTTGGGTAGCCGCCGCAATCCAGCGTGGTGAGGTCCTTCCCCCAACGCCGAATGTCCGGAGGGGTACCATAGGTGGTTCCGAAATAGGGGTCGGAGCCGATAGCCGACCCCTTCACATCATTTCCGAAACTCTCGCAGGTCGCACAGGTATATACGTAACCATCGTAGTACGCCGGGTCTGCCGGAGGTGTCACGATGGCAACCGACAGGCCGATGTAGTAGCTCTCCGCCGTCGCAGGCGACCAGCAGATGTTGACGTTTTCGCCGATGGTCGGGACGGTGAGCCCGGATACCTGCCGCCAGCCAAAACCCGCGCCCCATGTCCAGTACACCGAGAAATCTGCGGGGTTCGCCGGGTAGGGGTCCCCGATCACGTAGGCGAGCGGACCCCAAGAGGCTGGTATCTCTCCGGCGCCTGATCCTAAAGCCGCCCGGTTCGACTGGAGCGCCACCCGGTCGTACAGCCCGGACAGCCTGAACTCCGGTCCCCGTGCCATCCTCGGCCCTCCTTGCCATCAGCTTTGCAGGACTCCCCCCGCCCGCCGTCCAAGGGCCCGGTCAGCGCCGCCGCCCGTAACCACCAGGGCCGCGCGCGCGTTACTCTCTACCGGGAGCACGCCAATGCAGCACAAGAAGCCGGACACCGTAGAGCGCACCGTCCACCTGGTAGGGTGGACAGTCCTGACGGTCGCGTGTTCCTGGCTGTTCTCCGAGTTCCTCCCCAGCAGCACCCACGGCAGTCACATCGTGCCTGCCGTCATGTGCCCGCTCGTCAGC
>JAUSFE010000094.1 GCA_030649945.1 Dehalococcoidia bacterium
CGAACCAACCACAACCCAGTTCCTGTTCTGCCGGTTACTCGAGCAGACGGGCGCTCTCACAACTTCAGGCGATTACTACGTCATCACTCGCTCGTTTGACGATCTGCTAGCGGCAAAAAGTCACACGGGGATTGAACAAAGCGGCGGCGGTGGCGTCGGAAGGGTTGAAAACATTGAACACCATGCCAACCCGCACCACCGCCGCTCGCAGGACAGACTGTCACGACCACCCGCTGCTCTTTCCAGACCTGGGCCGCCGCCAGGTCGTCGCCGATTTTTCCGGCGGCTACCTTTCCAGTGACGGCGGCGCGTTGCTCTTGCGCCAGACGGACCAGAACCTGGGCCTGACCGTCCGGCTGGCCCAGGCCTTTACCGATCAGCGCGACCCGCGCTACTGCGATCACACCGTGCGCGAACTGCTGGCCCAGCGCCTGTTGGCCGAGGCCCTGGGCTACGACGACCTCAACGATCACGACACGGTGCGGCGCGACCCGCTCCTGGCCGTGGCCTGTGGCAAGCGCGAACCGCTGGGAGAGGACCGGCTGCATCCGCACGATTACGGCGTGGCCCTGGCCGGTTCAGCCACCTTGCAGCGGCTCGAACGCGGCCATCGGCCCACCGACCGCTATCACAAAATCCACGCCGACCCCCGACAAGTCGAAGCCACGCTCCTGGAGCTGGGCGTGCGCTGCCTGAACAAGCACACCCGCGAAATCGTGTTGGACCTGGACAGCATGGGCCACCTGGTTCATGGCCTCCAGGAAGGCCGGCACTTCAACGCCTACTACGACGGCTACGTGCTCAGCCCGCTCTATGTCTTCGCCGGCACCGTGCCGCTGTGGGCGGCGTTGCGACCGGGCGACGCCGACGCGGGCTTCGACGGGGTGATCGCCGCCCTGGAACTGATCGTGCCGGCGATCCGCAAACGCTGCAAAAAGGCGCGGCTGATCGTGCGCGGGGACAGCGCCTTCACGCGGGAGGAAACGCTGGCCTGGTGCGAAGCCCACGGCGTGTATTACTGCGTGGGGCTGCCACCCAACAGCCGTCTGGAAGGGATGATTCCCGACGCGCTGGCGGCGGCGCGGGCCCGGCGCTGTCTGACGGGAGCGGCCAGCGCGCGGGAGTTCAAGGAGCTGGAATACCAGACGCTCAAGAGTTGGAGTCGGGCGCGGCGGGTGGTGGCCAAGGCCGAGGTGATGGCGGCGGGGGACAACCCGCGCTTTGTGGTGACCAACCTGCCCCGCGAAGGGTTCCGGGGCGAAGACCGGATGCGCTTTACCGCCGCGCCGCTCTACGAAGGCTTTTACTGTGCGCGGGGCGACATGGAAAACGTGCTCAAGCAACAAGTGCTCGATCTGCCGGGCGACCGGATGAGCGCGCACGATCTGGCGGGTAATCAACTGCGGCTGTGGCTGGCGACCCTGGCGTATCTGCTGCTGGACCGGCTGCGGACTCTCTACCTGCGGGGCAGCGACCTGGCGCGGGCGACCGTGGGGACGATCCGGCTGCGGCTCTTGAAAGTGGCGGCGCGCGTCACCCTCAGCGTGCGGCGGGTGTATGTGCAGTTGTGTTCGGCGTTTCCGCGGCAAGGACTGTTCCGGCAGGTGGCGGTGCGGGCGGGCGCGACGTAGCGGCGTTACTGCTGGCCTCCGTCAAAAAGTGCGACGCGCGGCGCGCGAGGGGCGAGGTGTCGGCGTCGCCGGCGGAAAACCGGGTCGGCGGACCCCGAAAACCGCCGGAAGCCGTGCGTCGCGACGAAATTGCATCCCCAACCGCCCCTTTCCCGGCGGATGCGTCTCCTGAAACCCTCGCGCTCAACCTCGCAGGCTTACATGTGATTCTTCCGGGCTAAGGCCCAATGTCGATCCCGCGCTGGCCGCGCAGGGCTTGAGCCAATTGCTTGGCGCCGCCGG
>JAUSFE010000097.1 GCA_030649945.1 Dehalococcoidia bacterium
CTGCGTCTGGAAAAGCTGCTTAAGCAGAGGCATCAACTGCGTCTGCTGCAGCCGGGCCCCGAACTGAGGGAAGTTCTCGATCCGCGCTTCCGCCAGTTTGATCGCCGCTTCCAGCATGTCGGCCGTCGCCCCTACCAGCGGCCCCATCGACGGAGCACTCGGGAACTGCCCCGGCCCGTACATCCGCCGCACGCTAGCCGGCGTGCGAACGCGCCCGAACTGGTGGCCGGGCGGGTCCGCAGGCCCGCCCGGCCCGCCCGGCGCCTGCGGCCCCAGGAACGCCCCGGCGGCGGCCCGGCCCTGCTGCATCATCTCGTGGAAACGGCGCTGCCCGCGCACGTCGCCCATGTCACCGCGGAAGTCCGCGCCCGCACGGCCCATGAACCGGCTCTGGAACGGGTCACGCCCCGCCTGACGCCTATCCAGTCCCGCCAGTTGCGCGTTCGTCCACTTCTGCGATGCGCCCCAGATGTTCGCCACGTCTTCGACGGCGTTCATCTGCAGCGGCTGGATCTTGGGCAGGTGCTTGCCGATGAGCGGGAGCGATTGAAGCCAACCGTTCATCATCCCTCCCACCAGGTTCAGCGCCGCTTTCAGGCCGTTGCCGACCATCGCTCCCAGGGTGGCTCCCATCTTCATCATGATCGGCCCGAGGTTCGTGCCGAAGTTCAGGAACGCCTTCAGCGCCAGGAGCAGACCGCGCTGGATACCGATGCCGATATCCTCGCCCAGCCGGCCGACCAGATCCCGCACGTCCTCAAACGCCGCTGTCGCCAGCCCGCGCCAGTCCGCCAGCACGCGGCCCATCCCGAACAGCGCGTCGGCGCCGCCCTTGATGGCCTGCCACAAGCCTTCCCAGCCGGCCACGGCGTTCTTCGGATCGAGCATCTTCCCCAGGTCGATGCCCGCCAGCCGGAGCAGCGCGTCCGTGGTGGCCCGCACCAGCGCCCACGTGCGCTCGAAGAGCGTCACGAGGTTCTCGGCACTGGCGATCTTCTCCAGCCACGCCACGAAGGCCGGGAGCTGCGCCGCAGCGGCTTCCAGCGCCTTGCCCATGATGGTGAACGGCACCGCCAGCGCCCGCACGAGCGTGCCGTCAGACAGCATGGCGTTGAGGACCGCGGATGTCTTCGCGAACGCGCCCTTCATCGACTCGAAGAGACCCTGGGTGGCCTGCGCCGCCACGCGCCGC
>JAUSFE010000107.1 GCA_030649945.1 Dehalococcoidia bacterium
CCGCGGCCCAGGATCAGGTAGTCGCCAAGAGAGATACGCTCGGCGGCTTCAGCCAGAGTGTCCCAGCGCACCAGCAGGGCGCGGATCTGGCTCAGGTGGCCTTCGCTCAACGCCGGGTAGTCGCCGTACAGCCGCTCCGAGATCACCAGTCCGAGCACCGCATCGCCCAGGAACTCCATCCGCTCATTGGACTCCAGCTCCAGCTCGGGCGCCTCGTTCAGGTAGGAGCGGTGCACCAGCGCCAGCTCCAGCAACGCCGGACGGCGAAAATCGATCTCCAGTGTCTTCTGTAGGGAAGCGGGCTCCTGCGGCCTGGTGACGGTTGCCATGGGGCTAACCTAAGCGGCGAATGCCGCAGCGCGCCGGCTGCACGCTATCCCGCAGCGCGCCCGGCGATACGCTGTCTCTCTAGAAATCACGGTGATCATGGTGCGGGCGGAACTTCAACCCATCTTAGGCGTCGCCAAATCGGGCTGTCAAGGCGACCGCTTATAATGGTCGGCGGTGCCGCTCATGCCTCAGCCTAACTTTATCGATAAGCTGAACGCAGCCCTCCCCACCGCCGCGCGCGAAGCGCTCGACGTCCTCATCCTCGCCGCCGGGACCCGCTCGCTCGCCCTCTACGCCGTCGGCGGCTGCGTCCGCGACCTCCTCCTCAAGCGCCCCACGCTGGACCTCGACCTCACTCTCGAAGGCGACGCGCCCGCCCTCGCCCGCGCCGTTGCCGGCGGCCTCGCGGACGTCCGCTGCACCGTCCACCCCGCATTCGGAACCGCCACTCTCAAGGGCACGGGCTTTCGCATCGACGTCGCCAGCGCCCGCGCCGAGTCCTACGAGCGACCCGGCGCCCTGCCCGCCGTCCGCCCCGGCCCCCTCCGAGACGACCTCTTCCGCCGCGACTTCACCGCGAACGCCATCGCCATCGCCCTCAGCAGCGACCTCACCGGCGGCCTGATCGACCCCTTCCACGGCGAGGCCGACCTGGAGGCGGGGCTCCTCCGCGCCCTCCACGAAGCGAGCTTCCGCGACGACGCCACCCGCATCCTCCGCGGCGCCCGCTACGAGGCCCGCCTGGGCTTCCGCTTCGAGCCACAGACGCTGCGCTGGCTCAAGCGAGACGTCCGCTACCTGGAGGCGATCAGCGGCCGCCGCCTCCGCGACGAGCTCCTGCGCGTGCTCCGCGAGCCGCAGCCGGAACGCATCCTCCTGCGGCTGCATGGGCTGGGCGCGCTGACGGTGCTCCATCCGTCCCTCTCCTTCGACGAGCGGCGCGCCTCGGCCTTCGCGCGCCTGCGGGAGCTGCGCGACGAGCCGCCCGCTACCGCCTGCCTGGCGCTGCTGGCCTGGGAGCTGACGCCGCCGGAAGCCGCCGCGCTCGCCGGCCGGCTGTCGCTCACGCGGCGCGAGGCGGAGGCCGTGCGCGCCGCCCCCGATGCGCAGGCGCTCCTGCCCGCGCTATCGGCGGACGTTCCGCCCAGCCGCGTGGTGGAGCTGCTCTCGCCGCTGCCGCCGCCGGCCGTGTGGGCCCTCGCCGCGACAGCGGAAGGACCACCGGCGGACCGGGCGCTGCACTACCTCCGCCGCTGGCGCTACCTCAAGCCGGCGCTGGACGGCCACGCCCTGGTAGCGCTCGGCGCCCCGCCGGGGCCGCGGCTCGGCGAAGTGCTGCGCCGCCTCAAGGCTGCTAAGCTGGACGGCGAAGTGCGCACCCGCCGCGACGAAGAACGCCTCGCCCGCGCGATCCTGTCCGGCACCGAGGCCGTGAAGGCGACCCCTTCCCGCTCGTCCTGAGGTATCGAAGGATGAGCGGAGGACGACCATCCCACTTGCAGCGGGTCAGGCTTCAGCCTCACAATCGATCCCCAAAATGACCACTGTCGATGACCCCTGCGCCGTCTGCGGGGAGGCGGTCGAGGAGGAGGCCTCCGTCCTCTGCGGCGTCTGCGACCAGCGCTTCCACCTCAACCAGCGCAACGACGTCGACGGCAGGGACTGCGGCGAGGTCTGGATCGACGAGCAGTACCTGTCGCTGCGCTTCGCCTGCTTCAACTGCCTCGGCCGGGCAACCGCCGCCGGCGAGCCGCCCGTGGGCAGCGGGCACTAATTCCGTTCGCCCTGTCGCCAAAGGCGACTCGCCTGGGCGAGAGCCTGTCGAAGCGCGCGCTGTAGGCGCGAGGCGCGCCAGCAGCGCAGCCCTGCCCGGCGCGTTGATCTCGCTCGTGCCGTAGGGGCGGAGCATGCTCCGCCCTGGGCCGAGCTGAAGCTCGGCCCCTACGAGGATTCACCAAACCGCCCCAGCAGCGCAGCGATCCCCTTCGCGCCGTTGCGGAAGTCCTCCACCCTCTGTCATTCTGAGCGGCCACAACAACAGTGCGGGGCCATTGCCCCGGCCGCGAAGGAATCTGGGGCGGGGCCACCGCTCGTTCTCGCCGCCATCCCTGAGCCGCCCCCGCCGCCCTACCCCGCCTCCGCGAACCCCCCCAGCAGCGCCGCGATCCCCTTCGCCCCCGCCCGGAAGTCCTCCACCCTCTGTCATTCTGAGCGGCCACCACGACCGTTCGGGACCACCACGCCCGCCGCGAAGGAATCTGGGGTGGCGCCACCGCCCGTTCTCGCCGC
>JAUSFE010000108.1 GCA_030649945.1 Dehalococcoidia bacterium
CTGGTCGCCGATGTTGATGACGCTGACCCGCATCTCCTCGCCGGTCTTGGCGCTGATGGCGGGGACGGTCTTGTTGAGCTGAGCGGCCACGGCGTCGAAGCCCCCTTCGCCGAAGGCCTTCTCCAGAGCGTGCTCGCCGCCGGGGAGGCCCATCCCGTTCATAATGAACGGCGGGATGCTTTTGCCCTCCGTCTTGTGGCCGATCTCGCTCATGAAAATGACCTCGTCGCGGACGGCGGGCTCGTCGGGGGCCTTCACGATGATGGCGCCGTAGAGGCCCTGGCGGATGTGCTGGCTGATCATGAGTTCGCCGTCGGCCGAGTGGCAGTGGTAGTAGAAGATCCCCGGCTCCGTCGGCTCGAACTCGTACGTCCACGAGCCGCCGGGAGGTATCATCGCGCCCGCGCCCACGCCGCTGATGATGTTGGCCTGGCTGCCGTCGGACTCCATGTCGTAGTTGGCCAGGTGGGTATGGAAGCTGTGGGTCAGGTCCAGGTTGTTCTTGACGTTGACCACCAGCTTCTCGCCGACGCCGACGGTGAGTGTTGGGCCGGGGACGGTGCCGGCGGGCGCGTCGGCCAGCTTGTACGTCCAGGCATGCCAGACGTTGCCGCCGCCGTAATCGATGTCGGCGGGGACGATCTCCAGGTTGTATTCGCGGATGGTCTGGGCCTCCGCGCCTCCACCCCTGTCCACGATAACGACGCCGAGGACGGCGGCGACGGCCGCTACTGCGACTACGACGAGAAACGCCAGTACGGCAAGCCTCCGCCTGTCACTGGCAGACATATCCGGAGGGAAGGCCATGAGATGCGCTCCTTTCCAGTGGCTGAGGGTGCTCTTCTCGAAACTGCCCCATATTATCACTGCCTTCGTTAGCGGTGGTCACACTCATGAAGCTAGCGAATGTGAATACTTTCACGCATCTGGCATTTGAATCATTTCTTGGGGCCTTTGTCCGGCAAAACCTGACAGAACGATACGGCCCTTGCAGGATAGACGGACGGCCCTTTCTCGGAGATGCTGGCGTGGGAGCAGGAGGTGAGAGCGTGACAACCAAGAAGAGGCTGGTGCGGTTCAGCCGGGGGGAGCTGCTGCGCGTCTTTGAGTCGACAGCCGATGGGGTGCACGTGGTGGATGGGAAGCAGAGGATCATCTTCTGGAACCGGGCGGCTGGCAAGGTGTTGGGCTTTGGGGGCGAGGATGTTCTGGGCCGCTACTGCTACGACGTCATCGCCGGCGGGGACTATCAGGGGCATCCTTTCTGCCGCCGTGGCTGTCCGACCATAGAGGCGGCGAAGCGCGGGCGCAGCGTCAAGAACTACGATGTCTGCTCTCGCCGGGCCGATGGTCGCCCGGTCTGGCTGAACGTCAGTGTGCTGGCCGTCGATGACCCTGAGGGAGAGGGCCGTCTGGCGGTTCACCTGTTCAGGGACGTCACCCGGAGGAGACAGGCTGAGATGCTGGCGCAACAGACCTTGGAAGCGGTTAGCCGCTATCAACCCGGGGAGGATGGAGCGGGGGAAGCAGGTGGTCCCTATCCGGCGCCAGCGCCACGTCTCACCCGCAGAGAGCTGGAGGTCCTGCGCCTCCTGGCCTGCGGGTCTTCGGCCTCGGTTGTGGCCCAGACCCTGGGGATCAACACGACCACTGTGCGGAATCACATCGAGCACATCCTGGGCAAGCTGGGCGTCCACAGCCGCCTGGAAGCCGTAGTCTACGCTGCCCAGCACAAACTGGTCTGACCCTTCGACTAGCTCAGGGCAGGCCTGCCGGACGGCATCGTGCCGTATAATGATGCCCACGTATGAGCGCGCAGGACCGCAGGCCCCCGGAAAGCCCCACCGCGCGCGGCCTGGACCCCCGCGCGCTGAGGTACAGCGCCTCCATCGCCTACGACCGGCGCTTGTACCACCACGACATCGCCGCCTCCATCGCCCACGCCCGCATGCTGGGCAGGCAGGGCATCATCCCTGTGGAGGACGCGGAGGCCATCGAGCGCGGTCTGGAGGACATCCGCCAGGAGATAGAGGCCGGACAGTTCCCCTGGCGCGAGGACCTGGAGGACATCCACCTGAACATTGAGATGCGCCTGCGGGAGAAGATCGGCGAGGCCGCCGGCAGGCTGCACACCGCCCGCTCCCGCAACGACCAGGTGGCCACGGACATGCGGCTGTTCGTGATGGACTCATGCGACGGGGCGGTGGCGGGCGTCCGCGTCCTGCAGGCGGCCCTGCTTGACCTCGCCGAAGCGAACCGCGAGGTCATCATGCCGGGGTACACGCACCTCCAGCGCGCGCAGCCCGTCCTCCTGGCGCACCACCTGCTCGCCTACTTCGAGATGGTGGAGCGCGATGCTGAGCGCTTCTCGGACTGCCGCACGCGCGCCGACGAGTTGCCCCTGGGCTCCGGCGCCCTGGCCGGCGTACCGTATCCCATCGACCGCGAGTTCGTGGCCAGCGAGCTGGGGTTCAGCCGCGTCAGCCGCAACAGCATCGACGCCGTCTCGGACCGCGATTTCGTCGCCGAGTTCCAGGCGGCCTCCGCGATCACGATGATGCACCTCTCGCGGCTTTGCGAGGAGATCGTCCTCTGGTCCAGCGCCGAGTTTGGCTTCGTGAAGCTGTCGGCGGACTTCGCCACGGGCTCCAGCATCATGCCCCAGAAGCGTAACCCGGACGTGGCGGAGCTGGCGCGCGGCCGCTCCGGCAGGGTCTACGGGAACCTGCTGGCGATCCTCACCACGCTGAAGGGGCTGCCGCTGGCCTACAACCGCGACCTGCAGGAGGACAAGCAGCCGCTCTTCGATACGGTGGACACGCTCCTGCCCACGCTGGAGGTCCTCGCCCCCCTGCTCACGGCCGTCACGGTGGACGCCGCCCGCGCGCAGGCGGCCGCAGGCGCCTCGTATACGCTGGCCACAGACGCCGCGGACTACCTGGTGCGCAAGGGCGCGCCGTTTCGCGAGGCGCATCAGGCGGTCGGGGAGCTGGTGCGCTACGCAGAATCGCTCGGCAAGGCGCTGAACGAGTTGAGCCTGGAGGAGTACCGCCGCTACTCGCCGCTGTTCGACGAGGCCGTCCTCAATCTGGACCCGCGCTCTGCGATCGAGGCGCGCGACGTGCCGGGCGGCACCGCGCCGCGCCGCGTGCAGGCCGCGCTGCAGCAGGCCCGCCGGCACCTGCGGGAGGCTCAGTGAGCGGCGCCGTCAAGCTCGCCCCGTCCATCCTCTCGGCGGACTTCGCGCGGCTGGGCGAGCAGGTGCGGGAGTGCGAGGCGGCGGGCGCGCAGTATATCCACATCGACGTCATGGACGGCCGCTTCGTGCCGGTCATCTCCCTGGGCCTGCCCATTGTGGAGGCGGTGCGCCGGACCACGGCCCTGACGCTGGACATCCACCTCATGGTCGTGGAGCCGGAGAAGCAGGTTCGGCGGTTCATGGACGCCGGCGGCGACATCATCAACGTACACATCGAGGCCGCCGCGCACGTCCACCGCATCGTCCAGGAGGTGCATGCGCGCGGCAAGAAGGCCGGCGTCTGCCTGAACCCCGGTACGCCTGTGAGCGCGGTGGAGGAGGTCCTGCCCGCCGTGGACCAGGTGATCGTGATGAGTGTCAACCCCGGCGCCTCCGGCCAGAAGTTCATCGAGAGCGCCCTGCCGAAGGTGCGGCGCCTCCGCCAGTTGATCGGCGAGAACGGCTGGGGCGCGGAGATAGAGGTGGACGGCGGCGTCAACGTCAAGAACATCGCCGCCTGCGCCGGCGCCGGGGCGAACGTGCTGGTGGCGGCTTCGGCCGTCTTCAACGAGATCGCGTCAGTGGGGGAGAATATCCGCGCGCTGCGGGCCGCGCTGGAGGCGGGTAAAGCGCGTGCGTAGCGGGGCGCGCTGGCTGGGCGTACCTACGCCGCTACGGTGACGCGGAAGACGACTTCGTCGTCCTGCGGGATGGGAGCACCGTCCTCTTGGAGCACCTGCAGGTAGAGCGTGATCGCGTCCCTGACGTTCTCCAGGGCTTCGTCAACGGTCTCGCCCTGCGAGGCGCATCCCGGAAGGGCCGGCA
Organism: Dehalococcoidia bacterium; assembly: GCA_030649945.1. Taxonomy (GTDB): domain Bacteria; phylum Chloroflexota; class Dehalococcoidia; order SM23-28-2; family RBG-16-64-32; genus JAUSFE01. The sequence goes on from JAUSFE010000108.1 coordinate 4,064, forward strand.
CTTCCACCCAGTAACCTCCCGTTTCATCGGCGTGGACGACGACCGTGTAATGCATGTCCTACCTCAGCAGTCTCTCGAATTCCTCGGTGGAAAGGCCGGCCAGCTTGATCTGGTGCATCAATAGCCCTGGCTTGACAAGCCTGCTCCGGGGCAGAATGACGTTGCGATTGCCGGGTCTACTTAACACGTAGTGCTTGCCGCTGCTTGCCCTCATCTTGAATCCTGCTCTCTCGAAGGCCCGAATCGCGCGTTGGACGGAGATGCCTCTGAGGCGCCTACCTTCATCCGGCAAGACAGCGCTCTAGACCGCGGTCTTGAGCGAGGTGCGCAGGCAGCGCGTGCAGATCTTCAGGCGGATGGGCACGCCCTGGAAGATGAACGTCTTGTTCTGGACGTTGGCCTTGAAGGTGCGGTTGGTCTTCGGCGCCTTGCGCTCCCAGCGGCCGGAGTGCTTGTGCCTGATGTTGCGGCCGTACATCGTGTGCTTGCCGCAGACGTCACATTTCGCCAATGGAATTCCCTTTACGAGCGAGATTGGCGCTGCTAGAATTGCGCCACACGAATGGTATCACCCTGCCATCGCTCAGAGCAAACTGATCGCTCCCCCCAGAGCGGCGCCTCCCTCGCTGGTCCTGCATGACTACGAGCACGGTAGAATCACTCTCCGGCACGCGCCTGCATGAGATGTTCGCCGCCGCCACCGCCTGGCTGGAGCGCCACATCGATCAGATCAACGCTGTCAACGTCTTCCCCGTCCCGGACGGCGACACCGGCGCCAACATGTACCTGACCATGCGCTCCACCATGGAGGAAGCGGGCCGCTGCGCCGACGACGCCGTCGGGCCCATGCTCGCGGCCATGTCCCACGGTGCGCTCATGGGCGCCCGCGGCAACTCCGGCGTCATCCTCTCCCAGATCATCCGCGGCATGGCGCAGGCCGTCGCCGGCAGCGCGGCCATGGACTGCGCCGCCCTCGCTAGGGGCCTGGAGGAGGGCTCCGCCGCCGCCTACCGCGCGGTCACAAAGCCCGCGGAGGGGACCATCCTCACCGTCGTCCGCGAGGTCTCGCAGGCCGCCCGCAGCGAGCTTGAGAGCGGGCGTCAGGACCTGGTGCGGCTGATGGAGACCGCCGTGCGGGAGGCGCGGGAGAGCGTGGCACGCACGCCCACCCTCTTGCCCGTCCTCGCCGAGGCCGGGGTCGTCGATGCCGGCGCCCTGGGCCTGGCCACGCTCCTCGAAGGTATGCTCCGCTATCTCAAGGGCGAGCCGGTGGATGAAGCGACGGACCTGGCCGCCGAGAGCGTGGGCCAGGACTGGCTCTCCATCGTGGAACAGCGCCACGAGACGCAGGAGTCGCTTTACGGGTACTGCACCGAGGTGCTCGTCGCGGGCAGCGGGTTGGACGTGGATGCGCTCAGAGGCCGGGTGCTGGAGCTGGGCGACTCCGTCCTGGTGGTGGGCGACGACCAGATGGTGCGGGTGCACGTGCACACGGACGACCCCGGCGCCGTTTTGAGCACCGGCACCGCGGTCGGCAGCCTGGCGCAGGTCAAGGTGGACAACATCCGCCGTCAGGCCGAGAGCTTCGTGCAGATGCACGAGGAGCGCCTGGGCGGGCCGGCGGAAGCGCCCGCCATCTGCACCGTGGCGGTAGCGGCGGGCGAGGGCCTGGCCGGCGTCTTCGCGGGCGTGGGCTGTACGAAGGTTGTCTCCGGCGGGCCGACGATGAACCCCAGCACGCGCGACATCCTGGAAGCCGTTGAGGCCTGCCCCTCCGGCGACGTCGTGGTCCTGCCCAACGACAAGAACATCATCATGGCGGCCCGGCTGGCCTGCGATCTGACCAGGAAGCGCATGCGCGTCGTGCCCTCGCGCTCGGTCCCGCAGGGGATCGCGGCCCTCCTGGCCATGAGTCCCGAGGAGGGCCTGGAGGAGAACATCAAGGCCATGGAGCAGGCCCTGGCCTCCGTACGCACGATCGAGGTGACGCGGGCCGTGCGCTCGACGAAGCTCAAGGGCGTCCGCATCAAAGAGGGGGACGTGATCGCGATCGTCGATGATGAACTGAAGCTGGCGGCAGAGTCGCCGGAGGCGGCCGTCCAGCAGGCGCTGGGGGACATCGCCGGTGGGGAGACGAGCCTGATCACGCTCTACTACGGCGCAGGCACGCAGCGGAAGCAGGCGGACGCCCTCGCCGCTCAGCTGCGGCGGCGCTTTCGGGGCCACGAGGTAGAGGTCATCTTCGGCGGCCAGCCCCACTACGACTACATCGTCTCGCTGGAATAGCAGCGCTTTCCCGCGGATGTCCGCGCTTGCTCCGGGCGGGGTGGCAGCGGGGCCGTGCGCCCGCATATACTACGGCGGAAGGGAGCCCCGTCTTGCCCGTTCGCATCGTCACGGACAGCACAGCTGACTTGCCCGCAGACCTCGCAAGGGAACTCGGGATCTCCGTTGTTCCCCTCAGCGTCATCTTTGGGAACGATGTCTACCGCGAGGGGGTGGACATCAGCCACGACCTCTTCTACGGCAAGCTGGTCCGCAGCAAAGTCCTGCCGACGACGTCCGCCCCCTCCGTCGGTGACTTCCTGGCGGTCTACGAACCGCTACTCAAAGAGACCGATGAGATCGTCGCCATACACCTCTCCTCGAAGCTCTCGGCCACGTACAACAACGCCTGCCAGGCGGCCCAGTACCTCGCGGACCGCGGCGCTCGCATCGAGGTCATCGACTCGCTGTCCGTCTCGTTCGGCATGATGTTCATGTCGATTGCGGCAGCCAGGGCCGCCAGCGCGGGCGCCACGGTGGAGGAGATACGCGCCCTCGTTGAGAGCATGATCCCCCGGACCCACATCTTCGTGGTGCTGGACACGCTGGAGTACGTGCGCCGCGGCGGCCGCATCGGGCGGGCGCGGGCCTTTCTGGGCACGGTCCTGCGCGTGAAGCCGATCCTCTCCTTCCGCGGCGGGGAGGTGCATCCCGAGGAGCGAGTGCGCACGAAGAGCCTGGCCCTCGAGCGTATGTTCCAGATCGCCACGTCCTACGCGCGCGCCACCGACGTTGGCATCGGCTATTCCACAAACGCGCAGGAGGCCGAGGAGCTGCGACGCCGGCTGGAGGCGGCGCTTCCCGGCGTGCAGATCCACGTGACGCGGCTCGGGCCCGTCCTCGGCGTCCACGGCGGTCCCGGCACGCTCGGCATCGGCGTGCTGGAGGGGGAAGAGTAGGGCTTGGCCGGTCCTGTTGAAGGGCTGCGAAAGATACTCGCCCTCGAGCAGAAGAAGAAGTACTCCAACACGGCCATCGTGGGCGGGCTGGACGCTTACCTCCTGCGTTTTGCGCAGGAGAGCGGCCTCGGTGTTTCGCACCCCTTCTCCCAGGTGCTTCAGGCGCTTCCGCCCGGCGGCTATCGCGCCCTGCATCCCGTCCAGAGGCGGCGCGTCGTCCAGGAGCTGCTGCGGGCGCTCGAGGACGGCCTGCCCGAGCCACAGGAACCGCCGCCGGCCGCCCGTCCCAGGCTGACGATCGTTCCCCGCAGCCCTGAGCCGCCGCCGCCCGTTCGCCCTCCGGATAAGATCGTCGGCACCCTGGACTCGCCGGTTTCGGTCCTGCCGGCCGTCACCCGGACCACGGAGGCCAGGCTCGCCAAGCTGGGCCTGCGCACCGTTCTCGACGTCCTCTTCCACTTTCCGCTCCGCTACCACGACTACTCGGAGGTGCGGCCCATCGCCCGCATGAGCGTGGGCGAGGAGCAGACGGTGATCGGCGATGTCTGGTCACTGAGCGTCGGCGGCATCAGCCGCTATCGCAAGGGCACCGAGGCCATCATCGGCGATGAGACCGGTACCATGCGCGTGGTCTGGTGGGGACAGACGTACGTGGCGCGCCGCCTCAGGCAGGGGATGCGCGTGGCGCTGAGCGGGAAGGTGACCGCGTTCCGGGGCCGACTGCAGCTGGAGAACCCGGAGATAGAGCCCCTGGACGACGAGTCGCTGCACACGCGGCGCCTGGTGCCCGTCTACCCCAGCACGGAGGGCTTGTTCCAGCGGCCGCTGCGGGGCATTGTCCGCGCGGCGGTGGACAACTTCACCGCGAAGCTGGAAGACGCCCTGCCGGAGGAGATGCGCGGGCGGCTGGGCCTGCCCGCCGTCCAGGAGGCGCTGCGCCAGGCGCACCTCCCGGACTCGCAGGAGCAGGCGGACGCCGCGCGCCGGCGCTTCGCCTTCGAGGAGCTGCTCTACATTGAGATCGGCGTCGTCCGGCGCCGGCAGGAGTGGCAGGTGGCGGGCGGCGCGCCCGGCCTCACCCTCCCGCCGCTCGTCCGCGCGGGATTCGTCGAGTCGCTCCCGTTCACACTGACGAACGCCCAGCGCCGGGCGATCGACGCCGTGCTCGCGGACATTGGCCGCGAGGTGCCGATGTCGCGCCTGCTGGAGGGCGATGTCGGCAGCGGCAAGACGGTCGTCGCGGCCGCGGCCCTGCTGGCGGCCGTCATCAGCGGGTACCAGGGCGCGATCATGGCGCCCACCGAGATCCTGGCGGAGCAGCACTTCCGCACCTTCACGCGCCTGCTGGATCCGCGCGCGGAAGACGCCGGCGTGGACGGCCTGTGGGTCCAGGAGGCGGGCCCCGGCTACGTCGCGCTGCAGCCGGGGTACCTGGACAGGCCGGTAAGGGTGGCTCTGCTGACCGGCAGTCTGAAGGCGTCCGAGAAGTCCGCGGCCCAGGAAGCGATCGCGCGGGGCGAGGTCGATATCGCCGTCGGCACGCACGCCCTCGTCCAGGAAGCCGTGGAGTTCCAGCGCCTGGGCATGGCAGTCGTCGATGAGCAGCACCGCTTCGGTGTGGTCCAGCGGGCGGCGCTCCGTGAGAAGGGCGACAGCCCTCACATTCTGGTGATGACGGCGACGCCCATCCCGCGCACACTGGCCCTCACCGTGTACGGGGACCTGGATATCACGGTGCTGGATGAGATGCCGCCGGGGCGACCGGAGGTCAAGACCTGGCGCGTCAACTCCCAGGACCGGGAACGCGCCTTCAAGGCCGTCCGGCGGCGCATCGCGGAGGGGCGCCAGGCCTACGTCATCTGCCCCCTCGTAGAGGAGTCGGAGGCGGTGGCGGCGAAGGCGGCGGTGCAGGAGTACGAGCGCCTGCGGCAAGAGGTCTTCCCGGACCTCCGCCTGGGTCTCTTGCACGGCCGCATGACCCCCGGCGAAAAGGACGCGACGATGCGGCGGTTCCGCGACGGCGAGCTGGACATCCTGGTATCGACGGCCGTCGTGGAAGTCGGCATCGATGTGGCCAACGCCACCGTGATGCTGATCGAGGGCGCGGACCGCTTCGGCCTGGCGCAACTGCACCAGTTCCGCGGCAGGGTGCGCCGCAGCTCCCAGCAGGCGTACTGCTTCCTGCTCTCGGACAACCCTTCGCCGGAGGCCCAGGAGCGGCTGGAGATCATGGAAAGAGTGAACGACGGCTTCGAGCTGGCGGAGGAAGACCTGCGACTGCGCGGCCCCGGCGAGTACTTCGGGACGCGCCAGTCCGGGCTGCCGGACCTGAAGGTGGCCAAGCTGACGGACGTGGATCTGATCGTCCTGGCGCGCGACGAGGCGACGAGGCTGCTGGCAGACGACCCCGAGCTGCGCAGCCCCGCGCACGCGGCCTTGCAGGAGCAGGTCAAGCGCCTCTGGGGACGCATCGCCGCGGAGGTCTCCTAACAGCAACTGCTACCCTAAACGAGTGCCCCAGAGAGTGAACCGTAGTATACAATCGCCTGTGTAGCCGCCTCTCCGCCTGAGGTGTGGGGGCGGTACGTGATTTGGAAGAGCTGTGGTCAAGGACGAGATCGAAGCGCTGATCCGCTCCGCGGTGAGCAGCGCGCAGCACGCCGGCGAACTGCCCCCCGTGGCCGTGCCGGATACGCTGGTGGAGCGCCCCCAGAAGCCGGATTACGGCGACTACGCCACCAGCGTCCCCCTGCGCCTCGCCCGCGCAGCCGGGATGACCCCGCTCGAGCTCGCCCACCTCATCGTCAAGCACATGGACGGCGCCCGCGCGGCAGGCGCCGTTGAAGATGTGACCGTGGCGCCGCCCGGCTTCATCAACTTCCGCCTCTCCGCCGCCTGGCTGGCCGCACAGGTCAACGCGATCCTCCAGGAGGGAGATGCGTTCGGCAACGTGCCCCTGGGCGCGGGCCGGCAGGTGCAGGTGGAGTTCGTCTCCGCCAACCCTGTCGGGCCCATCCACGTCGGCAACGGCCGCGGCCTGGCCCTGGGCGATACGCTCGCCCGCGTCCTCTCCGCCGCCGGCTACGAGGTGCAGCGCGAATACCTCGTGAACGACGCCGGCACCCAGACCGAGACGTTTGCCGCCACGCTCTACGCCCGCTACCAGCAGCTGTTTGGCCGCCACGTGGAGATACCAGAGGGCGGCTACCCCGGCGAATACATGATCGGCCTGGCGCAGCAACTCAGGGATGAGTTCGGCGACTCCCTCCTCCGGCCGGAGGGCGAACCGTACCCGCCGGAAGTGCACGAAGTGGGCGTCCAGAGAATGCTGGAGGTGATCAAGCGCGACCTGGAGGCCATCGGCGTGCGCTACGATAACTGGTTCTCCGAGCGCTCCCTGTACAGCGGCGACCTCTACCAGAAGGCGATGGCGCTGCTGCGCGAGCGGGGCTACGTGGCGGAGCGGGAAGGCGCAGTCTGGTTCGCCTCCTCTGCCCTGGGCGAGGAGAAGGACAACGTGCTCGTGCGCTCCACGGGCGCGCCCACCTACTTCGCCTCGGATGTCGCCTACCACTACGACAAGTTCCTCCTGCGCGGCTTCGACCGGGTGATCAACGTCTGGGGCGCCGACCACCAGGGTCACGTCCCGCGCATGAAGGCCGCCGTCGCCGCCCTGGGCATCGACCCGGAGCGCCTGAGCATCATCATCTACCAGCTCGTCACCCTCAAGCGCGGGTCCGAAGTCGTGAAGCTGTCCAAGCGCGCCGGCGAGATCGTCACCCTGCGCGAGGTGCTGGAGGAGGTGGGGGCGGACGCCGCGCGCTTCAACTTCGTGGGCCGCGCCGCCGACTCCCACATGGACTTCGATCTCGAGCTGGCCAAGCGCCAGAGCGCGGAGAACCCCGTCTACTACGTGCAGTACGCCCACGCCCGCATCGCCGGCATCCTCCTGCAGGCCGCCGAGCGCTTCCCTGTCCTTCCCGGGAAGGACTCCGGCGGCGACGTCTCGCTGCTGCGCGAGGAGCCGGAGCTGGCGCTCATCCGCAAGATGCTGCGCCTGCCGGAGCTGGTGGAGCAGATCGCGCTCACCCTGGAGCCGCACCAGCTCCCCTACTACGCCGTCGAGCTGGCGACGGCCTTCCACGACTTCTACGAGAAGTGCCGCGTGCTCACGGACGACGAGGCGCTCTCCCGGGCCCGCCTGAAGCTGGTGTCCGCTGCGAAGGTGGTGCTGGCCCGCAGCCTGGACCTCATGGGCATGAGCGCCCCGGAGCGCATGTAGCGCCCGTGGCCGAGCTTCCCCGCTCGGCGAGCGGCAAGACGGCGGCCGCGGTCGCCCGCGATTGCGCCCGGACCGCCTCCGCCATCATCATGGACCGCTTCCGCGGCGCCGGCGCCCGCAGCGAGCAGATGGCCCCGCAGCGCACCCGCAAGGGCCGCGGCAACTTCGTGACGGAGACCGACCTGGCTTGCGAGAAGGCCGTGCTGGCGCTGCTGGCCGCCGAGTACCCTGCCCACCCGGTGCTCTCCGAGGAGACGGCGGCGGCGGTTGAGGACTGGCGGCGAGGCTGGCTCTGGGTGGTGGACCCGCTGGACGGCACCCACAACTTCTCGCAGGGGATCCCGCTGTTCGCCTTCAACATCGCGCTCTGCCACGATGGCGAGCCGGTGCTGGGGCTGACGTTCGCCCCGGCGACGGGCGACGAGTTCTGCGCCCAGGCCGGCCGCGGGATGACGGTGAACGGCGAGCCGGCCCGCGTCTCGGCGACGCGCTCACTGGCGGAGTCTGTCTGGGGGATGGACATGGGCTACGACGACGCGCGGGCCGCCCGGCTCATCGGCCTGGTGGCAGAGGTCTGGCCGGGCGTGCAGAGCGTGCGGGTCATCGGCAGCGCCGCGCTCGGCCTGGCGTTCGCCGCTTGCGGCCGCTACGACCTCTTCGTCCACCACTACCTCTTCCCCTGGGACGTGGCCCCCGGCATCCTGATGGTGCGGGAGGCCGGCGGCGTGATCGTGGACCGCGAGGGCGGCCCGGTCAGCCTCTACAGCGAGGGGGTCGTCGCCGGCGCGGCCGGCCCGGTGCAGGACTTCCTGCGCCTGTCGCGCGGGAAGGCGTGGCGCTAGGCCGGATGGCCGGGTCTGGTTGTTTCGCGCTGCCGTAGCCGGCGTCTGGTTGATTTGGCGAGAAATTCGCATTCCGGGGTCTATTCCGTATCCGTGACGGGTGGGATTCTCTGGTTGATTTCGTAGCGCCTCCCCACTCCCCGTTTTGCCACAGATGACACAGATGGGCGCAGATGGACACAGATGAGTTGGATTTAGGGTAGCGGGTTTGGGGCCTGGGTGTTCCTCGGGGCATGGTGTACCTCCCCACTCCCCGTTTTGCCACAGATGACACAGATGGGCGCAGATGGGACACAGATGAGTTGGATTTATGGTAGCGGGCTTGGGGCCTGGGTGTTCCTCGGGGCATGGTGTACCTCCCCACTCCCCGTTTTGCCACAGATGACACGGATGGGCCCTTCGGCTCCGGCTGGCGCCGGGCTCAGGGCAGGCTCCGATGGGCACAGATGAACACGGATAACCGCCCCGCCCCGGAGTTTGGCCCCTTCGGCTGCGCTCAGGGCAGGCTCCGATTGGCGCGGATGAACGCGGATTAATTTCAGGGTAGCGGGTTTGGGACGGAGGTCTAAGGGGGAAGTGGCGGTGGCGGACGACGGAGGGCGATGGCGCACTGAAGTGCGCGGGGGGCGACCGGCCGGTAGCCCCTACGTGGAAGTGCGCGGCGTTCCCCTCGCCCGCGGGGTGTCCGTGCAGTGGAGGGGGCCGCTACGCCCGGTGTGCGCGGTAGAGCGGGATCGGCTCCGGGATGCCCTTCATCACCACCGGGCCCACCTCCTCGAAGACGATCCCCGGCAGCCGCTCGGCGGCTTGCTCCGCGCAGGCCTGCGAGAGCAGCACCTCGCCCGGGGCGGCGATGTCCACGATGCGGGCCGCCACGTTCACGTCGTGGCCAATCAGGTCGCGGCCGCGGCGCGCCGGGCTGCCGTAGTGCAGGCCGATACGCACCCATAGCGGCAGCTCGTCCTCGCTGGCGTGACGCTCGAAGCTCTCCAGCAGCCCCAGGGCGGTGCGCACGGCGTCGCACGGGTCGTCGAACCAGAGCATCAGGCCATCGCCCAGGTGCTTCACGATCCGTCCCCGCGCGCCCATCTCCTGCCGCACGAGCCGTTCCTGGAGCGAGAGCAGCGCCAGCGCGGCCTCGTCCCCGCGCAGGGCGGTGAACTCCGTGAAGCCGGCCAGGTCCGTGAAAACGATGGCGCCCGGCGCGGCGCGGACGGCGGCAGCGGCGCGCGTCGGGCTCATCTCTCGGTAATCGTCACGGAACCTGAGAGCGTGCTGGCCTTGATGTCGAAGTCCGAACCCTGGGGACAATCGCAGCTCACGCGCCCGGACAGCGTGCGCACGCGGGGATGCGGGTGTTTGCCCTGGGCTACCCTGACGACGACCCGGCCGGAGATCGTCCTGACGTGTACGTCTTCCCGCCCCTCCGTGCCCAGCTCCACGCTGCCGCTGATGGTGGAGGCGCGGGCCTCTTTCGCCACCTGGCCGACGCTGATGTGCCCGCTCTTGGTGTTCAGGTGGCAGCGGCCGCCGCACTTGTTCACGCTCAGGTGGCCGCTCACGCTGCGCACGTCCACATCGCCGGAGACGGAGTCCACCTGGATGTGCCCGGACACCGTGCTCACCTTCGCAGACCCGAAGTGTCCCTCCAGGCTGATGCTCCCGGAAATAGCGCCGACAGACACGTGCGTGCCCGTGGGACAGCGCACCAGCAGGCTGCCGGAGCGCGAGCGCGTCTCCGCCACGCGGCCCCCGTCCACTATCTCCACGCGCCGGTCCGGCGGCTCCACCTCCAGGTCGTCGCGGTCCTCCGCGATCACGCGGACCGAGCCGGAAACTGTGCCGATCCGCAGCAGCGCTCCCGGCGGCAGGCGATAACGAGAACCCATTGCGCCCACAGTGTATCGCACGGAAAATGCGCGCAGTGTGACGGGTGTCACAGGCGCCCGCGCCCGCCGCCGGACGGGCGCTCAGGAGCAGGCGCAGTGATCGCCGGCGGGGGCGAAGAGATCGCGCCGGACGGGATGATCGGCTGGGTAGAGCAGCACGCGGCGCGCTGGTGAGTAATCTGTAACCTTGGTGCCTGTGTGTCTTCGTGGTGAGAACCCCCAGGGATAAACACGAAGGCACTAAGACACTAAGACACAAAGTTTCCTCATGTTGAGTCTGGGGGACACCCCCAGACTCCCGGCAAGAGGGCTTCGCTCCCCTGCACCCTCCTTATTTCAGCACTACGGCTAGCGCCTGGCGAGGCGGAACAGCCCGTTGCTGTAGCTGACGATGGCCAGCTCCCCGTCCGGCAGCTCGCTAAAGGAGGCGATTAGCTCATCGCTGTCGGCCAGGAGCACGGCGGGGCTCGTGGCGCTGCCCGTATCCACGGCCCAGACCTTGCCGCTGTAGAAGTCTGCGTAGACGTACCAGCCGTAGAGCTCCGGCAGAGCGCCGCCGCGATAGACATAGCCGCCGGTGACGGCCTGTCCGTCGCCGCGCCCGTAGACGGCCCGGGGCATCTGGAAGCCGCCGCTGGGGCAGCCCGCGAGCTCGAACGGCGATAACCCCTCATAGCAGTCCCAGCCGTAGTTCCCCCCTGCGACCACCTTGTCCACCTCTTCCCAGGCGTTTTGGCCCACGTCTCCCAGCCACAGGTCGCCGGTCAGGCTGTCAACGCTAAACCGCCAGGGGTTGCGCAGGCCGTAGGCGTAGATCTCGTCCCGGCCGTCCACGCCCACGAACGGGTTGTCCGGCGGCGCCGTGTAGGCCTGGCCGGAGACGTCCAGGCGCAGGAGCTTGCCCAGCAGGCTGTCAACGTCCTGCCCATTCTCCTCGGGGTCGCCGCCGCTGCCGCCGTCGCCCAGCGACAGATAGAGGTAACCATCGTGGCCGAAGAGGATGCGCCCGCCGTTGTGGTTGGCGAACGGCTGCGGCACCTGCAGGATCACCGTCTCGCTGTTCGGGTCCAGCGCCCCGCCCGCGACGGCGAAGCGCGAGAGCACGCTGGGCTGCGGCGAGCCGCGCGTGTAGTAGAGGTAGACCCGGCGGTCCGTCTCGTACCCGGGCGAGAAGGCGATGGACAACAGCCCTTCCTCGCCGCCGTAACTGACGCGGTCCGCAATATCGCCGAAGAGCGCCGGCTGGAACGCGCCGGACAGCGAGACGCGATGGAGCCGCCCGTCCTGCGTGACCACGACGCCCTGCTGGCCGCCTGTCCCCGGGATGATAGCGAAGTCCACGCTGGCCTCGAAGGCCGCCGAGGGGACGATCTGCGAGAGCGCGTACCCGCCGGACACCGGCGTGCCGGAGGGCGTCCCGCCCGGCGTGGGGGTGGGCGCCTGTGTGCCGGCCGGCGTTGCCGTGGGCGCCGGCGTGGGGGCCGGCGTCGGCAGCCGGGCGCCGATGGGCGGACAGCCCGCGCGCCCGGGCAGGGGCGGCAGGCCGGCGCCGTGGCGGAGGGCGCGCACTGCGTCCGCGGCCCTCACCTGCCCGTCGCAGTCCGCGTCGCCGGTCCTGGCCGTGCACGCGGGGAATGAGCCGAGCCCGGCGGAGAAGCGCAGGTCCGTGAGAGCGTCGTCGCGGTCCACGTCCATGTCGCAGTCCGCGTCGCCCTGGACGCCGTCATCCGTCGCCGATGAGCGCGTCGCCCAGAAGACCACCGCAGCCAGCGCCACGGCCGTCAGGACTGCTGCGAAGGCCGGAACAAGATACCCGCGGTGCACGGCGTTCGACCTCATGCTGTCTCATGCCCTATGGTACGCGGTTTTGGGGCTGCCCGGTGGCGCGGAGCACGGCTGCGATAGAGCGACAGGCGCCATGGACGGCGGGCGCCGGCAGTCTCGCCGCAGGATTCGCTAGTGTAGTGTCTCCGAAGTATGCATGCTGACTTGTGCCGACGGCGGCAGGTAGGGAGTGGCGCGAGTTTCTTGAGCGTTGTTCCGATTGCAAACGTCTTCTGTCCCACCCTCCCGCCCTCGAAGTGTTATCCAGGGGACACCCCCTTCGACAGGCTCAGGACAGGCCTGGACGACCCCGGCGGGGGCTGCGCCCCCTGCGCCCCCTGCACCCCCCTATACGTCGCACGACGTCTGTTTTCGAGGCAGATGGCTTACGGGTTCATCGCCCTGGGCAGCACTTGATGCGCCGTGACGTTCGCGCTCCGGCGACCACGGAACCGAAGCAGCGCGCGCCATCAGCCACCGCCGTATACAACTGCCAACAGTGTGCAACGTATTAGCGAGACGGAGCGCTACAGGTGCGAGACGAAGCGGCCGATGCGCTCCAGCGCCTCTTCCAGCAGGCTGTAGGGCGAGGCGTAGCACATCCGCACGTGCCCGCGGCCGCACTCGCCGAAGGCGGAGCCGGGGATCACCGCCACCTTCTCGCCGTCCAGCAGCCGCTCCGCGAACTCCATGTCGTCCAGGCCGGTGGAGCGGATGGAGGGGAAGATGTAGAAGGCGCCCCTGGGCTCGCAGGCAGTGAGGCCGATGTCGTTCAGCCCCTTCACCATCAGCCGCCGCCTGCGGTCGAACTCCGCCACGAAGCGCCGCGTGTCCTCTTCCCCGTTGCGGATGGCCTCCAGCGCCGCGTACTGCGACGGCGTGGGCGCGGACATGATGATGTACTGGTGTATCTTCATCATCGCTTCCAGGATGTCCGAGGGGGCGCACAGCCAGCCCACGCGCCAGCCGGTCATGGCGTAGGCCTTGGAGAAGCCGCCCATGAGGATCGTGCGCTCCTTCATGCCGGGCAGCGAGGCGAAACAGGTGTGGGGCATGCCGTAGGTGAGCCGGTCGTAGATCTCGTCCGAGATGACCGTCAGGTCGCGGCGCACGGCCACTTCCGCGATGTCCTGCAGGTCTTCGCGGGCCATCTGGGCGCCCGTGGGGTTGGAAGGGTAGCCCAGGAGCAGGGCCCGCGTCCGGTCCGTGATGCGCGCCTCTATCTCCTGGGCCGTGACGCGGAACTCGTGCTCCATCTGCGTGGGCACAGGGACGAACTTGCCGCCGGCCAGCACCGTGCACGGCTGATAGGCCACGTAGTACGGGTCAGGCGTCAGCAGCTCATCGCCGGGGTCAAGCAGGGCGTGCGTGGCCAGGAGCAGCGCCTCGGAGACGCCCACGGTGACGATGATCTCCCGCTGCGCGTCGTAGCGCACGCCGTAGAGCCGCTGCAGGTGCTCCGCGATGGCCTCTCGCAGCTCCGGCAGGCCATAGTTGGAGGTGTAGTGCGTCTCGCCGCGGCGCACGGCTGCGAACGCCGCCTCGCTGTACCGCTCCGGCGTCAGGAAGTCCGGCTCTCCCACGCCCAGGGAGATGCACCCGTCCATGTTCGCGATCAGCTCGAAGAAGCGGCGGATGCCGGAGGCGGAGATGGACTGCACCTTCTGGGAGAAGCGCGGTCCCTTCGTGCGGTAGGGGCCCTCGGTCAACTACAGTCCTCCAGGGGTTGGGATGGTGCTCCCAATCCTAGCAGAGCGGCGATGCGCTGTCACGGCAGGGGCGGCTGCCGGCGGTCGTGCGGACGCTCCGGCGCGGGCGCCGGCGGGTCGTTGTAACACGCGCTTTCGCTGCTCCGTCCTATGCAGTGGTAAGTGGTTGTGGCCCGGCGGCGGGGCGCTCTCACTATGTTCGGGGGTAACGGAGAAAGCCACGGACGATGTGCTGACCATAACATCGGCGGCTGGCCGGCTGGCCGAAAATAAGCGGCAGCACGGGGCGTTCGTCAACGCCCGGCTTCTGCTTGTTCTCATGTTCATTGGCCTGTGGGTGGTAATGGCGCCCGTGGGCCTGGCGCTGCCCACCGGCTTCCTGGTCGCGCTCATGGCGGAGACCGTGGCGCTGTTCGCATACAAGCGGCTGGTGCCGAGGGCGGACAGTGTCGGGGCCTTAACACGCCTGCATTACTTGCTGCTGGCCGCGGAGATCGGCTTCCACTCCACCATGGTCTACTATCTGGGCGGGGCATCCTGGCTGGGGGGCGTCGCCTACATCTACGCGGTGCTCTACGCGGCAGCCTTCCTGCGCTGGTGGGAGACCGCCATTTTCGTTACTGCGGTCGCCCTAGTCTCCGGTTCCATGATGACGTTCGACGCGCTGGGCGTCATCCCGCATCAGTCGTTCCTGCCCCAGGGAGTGGACCGCTTCCGGGACGCGCGTTTCGTGGAGACGTCCATCATCATGTTCACGGGGGTGCTGGCCACCGTCGCGTTCTGGGTTTCGTGGCTGGGCGGAGAGATGCGGCGTGAACGGGACGCGGCTTTGACGGCGAACGAGAAACTGACGAGGACGGAGGCCGATCTGCGGACCCTGAACGAAGAGCTGGAACAGAAGGTGGAGGAAAGGACCCGCGTGCTGCTCTTCCGCGCGGAGCACGACCAGTTGACCGGCCTGCTGAACCGCGGCAGCGTATCGCGCCGCTGCCAGGAGCTCCTGGCCCTGGCCAAGCGCGGTGAGAGGCCCATGGCCCTGATCGTGGCCGATGCCGATGACTTCAAGTCCTGCAACGATATGGGCGGCCACGCCTACGGCGATGGCGTGCTGCGCATCCTGGCCGACAGCCTGCGCGAGTCCTGCCGCGAGTCCGATGTTGTGGGCAGGCTGGGAGGCGACGAGTTCCTGGTTCTGCTCCCCGATACGTCTGTGCGGGGAGCCCTGGGCTACTGCCGCCGGCTGGTGAAGCTCATTGAGCAGAAGCAGAAGCACTGGAGTGAGAAATTCTTGCCGCTGCCCGCTCTCAGCCTGGGCATAGGCGTCTTCCCGGGGCACGGCGTTGACGTCGAGGACCTGATCCGCGTGGCCGACAAGGCGATGTATGACGCCAAGGCCGCGGGCGGCGCCCGCTGGAAGATGGGGAAGTCCGGCGCCACGTTTGCCGCCGCCGGCCGCCTCCGCCCCCGCGGCGCCCAGCGCCGCGCCGAGCAGGCGGCCCGCGTCCCGGATCCCGTCGCGGACTGAGCGGCGCGCTTCCGCTAGCTGTAGTTCCGACACAGGTTGTTTACGGCGACGTGAGTCTCGCAAGCAGCGCCTGGCTCCCACCCGGCCCCACCGTTCCGCAATCGAGATGCTGTGCGTCCCACCCGCCCCCTCCTGAGGCGGGCAGGCGCCCGGGATGTAAGTCTGGGGGACACCCCCAGACCCCCGACAGGGGGCTCCGCCCCCTGTACCCCCGTGCTACGCAAGCAGGCAGCTTGGCGCGGCACCACTTAGCGGTATCTGTAAACAACGTCCGTGGGAAGTACAGCTAGCCGTGGCGCTGCTCTGCGTACCCCCGCGCCGTCACCGGCCAGACCCCCACAACCGTTTCCCCCTCAAGCGCGTAGAGCACGTCGTGCAGGTTGATCGTCGGGTCTGTGTGCGAAGGCCAGAGCTGGATGCGGTCTCCGGGCCGGACGGGCGAGTCCGGCGGGATGGCGATGCTGGCGTGCTCGTCGCTCAGGAACAGGACGCTCGCCCCCGGCGCGTCCTTCACGGCCGGGTTGCCGTGGTCCTGCGTGCAGGCCTTGTGCCCGGAGTCCGTCACGCAGAGGCCGGGCGCGGGCCGGCTGAGCACCGTGCCCAGGACTGAGAACGCCTTCTCGAACGGGATGTCCAGCTTCGCGTAAGCGGTGTCCATGAGCACGTAGGAGCCCGCCTGCACCTCCGTCACGCCCTCGACGCGCCCGGTGATGTCGTAGGTCCCAGTGCCGCCGGCGGACACGATGTCGCAGGCCAGGCCGGCCTCCCGCATCATCTGCGCGCTCGTCAACAGGCGCTCCATCGCCTTGCGCGCCCGCGCCTCGCGCTCCCCCCTGTCCTCTATCGCCACCACGTGTCCCTCGTAGCCCATGACGCCGCGCAGCCGCAGGCCGCTCAGGCCGGCCGCCCGCCGGGCCAGCGCCAGCGCTTCCTCGCCCGGCGCCACCCCGCAGCGCGGCATGCCGACGTTCACATCGATCACGATGCCGACGGTCACGCCCGCCCGCTGCGCCGCGGCGGCCATCTCCTCCAGCCCGTAGACGGAGTCGGCCGCTATCTTCACGTCGGTCCGCTTCGCCAGCGCCGCCACGCGGGCCGTCTTGTCCGGCCCGATCACCTGGTTGGCGATGAGGATGTCGTCGCAGAAGTCGGAGGCCGCCTCCGCCTCTGCGACGGTGGCGCAGGTGAGGCCCGTGCAGGACCCCGCGGCCAGCTGCCGCCGCGCGATCTCCAGCGTCTTGTGCGCCTTGAAGTGCGGGCGCAACCTGCAGGCGCCGGCGGCGAAGAACTCCGCCATGCGCCGGATGTTCCGCTCCATAGCGGGCACGTCCACGATGAGCGCCGGCGTCGGGATATCCGAGAGCGTGCGGGGGTGGGTCACCGGGCACTCACGTGCGCTTCAGGTCTTCCTCGGTGAGGCCCAGGTCTGTCAATGTGGCGGCGAGCTCCCCATACCTCAAGCTTCGACTTTGACGACCAGTTCAGCGCGAATCAACGGGGCCTCGCTGCCGGAGTCCAGCTCCCGCGGCAAAGGCAGGTTCTTTTCGCGGCAAAGCTCGATGATTATGCGGGCAGCGTCCTCAATGTAGTCGAGGGCGTCGGCGATGGTATCGCCTTCGACGTGACACCCCTTCAGGTCCGGGCAGATGGCGAAGTAACGGCCATCCTCAAGCGGTTCCACCTCCACCCTCAACAGATACTGCTTCACTTCGATCACCTCACTCGAATCGATTATACGCACTAGAGCGGCGGGAACTGGTGGTGCCAGTCCGTCGCCTGCTCATAGGCGTAGGCCGCCCGGAAGAGGCTGGCCTCGTCGAACGGCCTGGCCGGGATCTGCGCCGCGGGTTCCGCTCCATAGCGGGCACGTCCACGATGAGCGCCGGCGCCGGGATATCCGAGAGCGTGCGGGGGTGGGTCATGGAGACGAGTTTGCGGCCCCACGGGCGCTCGCGCAAGCGGTCGGCGCCGTGAGGGTAGCCGGCGGCTGATACGATAACCGCGTGCTCACGGACCTGCTGCGGCTCGCCCTGGCCTACGCCGTCGCGTTCGCGGTAAACCTGCCACCGGCGTTCATGCCCGCCACCTGGATGGTGCTGGCGTTCTTTCGCATCCATTTTGGGCTGCCGTTGC
The DNA here is from genome assembly GCA_030649945.1 of Dehalococcoidia bacterium. Lineage (GTDB taxonomy): Bacteria > Chloroflexota > Dehalococcoidia > SM23-28-2 > RBG-16-64-32 > JAUSFE01. The sequence goes on from JAUSFE010000108.1 coordinate 21,492, forward strand.
TGCCCCTGACCATTGGCGGCGCCTTCTTCTCGACGCTCGGACGCATTGTCCTCGCCAGGGGTAGCACCATGTACAAGCGCAGGGTCATGAAACGCCACGAAGAGCTGGATGAGATCGGCGAGTACCTGGACAGGCGCCGCAACTACGTGGGCGTGGCCACCTTCCTCTACTGCCTGCTGCCCCTGCCCAGCAACAGCCTCTTCATCGCCGCCGGCCTCGTAGAGGTGAACATGGTGCGTGTGATGATCGGCTTCTGGCTGGGGCGGGCGCTGTCGTACACGTTCTACGTCTGGACTGCGGACCAGGTGTTCGCGAACCTGAGGAACGTGTTCCAGGACTTCTACAGCGACTGGCTGGGCCTGACCCTGGAGGTGTTCAGCCTATTTGGCGCGCTGCTGCTCCTGCTGTTGCCGTGGCCCCGCTGGGCGTTGCGCTGGATCAACCGCGGCGACCGCGCAACGAGGTAGTTGTCCAGCCCCTAGATGTAGTTCCCACACAGGTTGTTTACGGCGAGATCAGTCCCGCTCAGCGGCGCCTGGCTTCCCCCGGGCCCCACCGTTCCGCAATCGAGATGCCGTGCGTCCCACCCGCCCGCCCGGGATGTTATCTGGGGGACACCCCCAGACCCCCGACAGGGGGCTCCGCCCCCTGTACCCCCGTGCTACGCAAGGAGGCAGCTTGGCGCGCCACCACTTAGCCGTATCTGTAAACAACGTCTGTGGGAACGACACCTAGAGCGGCGGGAACTGGTGGTGCCAGTCCGTCGCCTGCTCATAGGCGTAGGCCGCCCGGAAGAGGCTGGCCTCGTCGAACGGCCTGGCCAGGATCTGCACGCCGATGGGCAGGCGCGTGCCGTCCGGCGCCTCCATCATCCCGCAGGGCAGCGAGATGCCGGGCAGCCCCGCGATGTTGACGGGGATGGTGCAGATATCGCTCAGGTACATCTGCAGCGGGTCGTCCAGCTTCGCGCCCAGGTGGAAGGCCGGCGTGGGGCTCACGGGCGTCACCAGGATGTCGTGCGTCTGGAACGCCGCATCGAACTCCCGCCTGATCAGCGTGCGCACCTTCTGCGCCTTGAGGTAGTAGGCGTCGTAGTAGCCCGCGGAGAGGGCGTAGGTGCCCAGCATGATGCGCCGCTTCACCTCGTCGCCAAAGCCGTGCTGCCGCGTCTTCTCCATGTTCTCCCACATGGACTCGCCCTCGTGGTATGAGAAGCCGTACTTCACGCCGTCGTACCGCGCCAGGTTGGCTGAAGCCTCCGAGGGCGCGATGATGTAGTAGACGGCCAGCGCGTGCGCCGTGGAGGGGAGCGACACCTCCCAGTCCACCTCCGCTCCCAGCGCTTCCATCTGCTGGATGGCCGCTTCCACACTGCTGCGCACGGAGTCCACCATCCCTTCCACGAAGAACTCTTGCGGCACCCCCACGCGCAGGCCGCGCAGGTCCACCTTCAGGCTGTCCGCAATGCGCGGCGTCTCCAGCGGCGCCGACGTGGAGTCCCGCGCGTCGTACCCGGAGATGGCCTCGAAGACCAGCGCGGCGTCCCGCACGGAGCGCGTCAGCGGGCCGATCTGGTCCAGCGACGAGGCGAAGGCGACGAGCCCGTACCGCGAGACGCGGCCGTAAGTGGGCTTGAAGCCGACGACCCCGCACAGGGCCGCCGGCTGCCGGATGCTGCCGCCCGTGTCTGAACCCAACGCGTAGTGCGCCATGCCGGCGGCAACGGCCGCGGCCGAGCCCGAAGAAGAGCCGCCGGGCACGCGGTCCAGCGCCCACGGGTTGCGCGTGGGCCCGTAGGCGGAGTTCTCGCCGCTGGAGCCCATGGCGAACTCGTCCATGTTCGTCTTGCCCACCATCACCAGCCCGGCCTCCTTGAGCAGGGTGATCACCGCGGCGTCGTAGGGCGGCACGTAGGGCTCCAGGATGCGCGAGCCGCACGTCGTGCGCACGCCCTTCGTGCAGATCACATCCTTGATCGCCCCCGGCACGCCGGTCAGCGGCGTCGCCTCCCCCCGGCCGATGCGCGCGTCCGCCTCGCGCGCCTGCTCCAGTGCCAGGTCTTCCGTCAGGGTCAGGAAGGCGTGGATGCTGCCCTCCACCTCTGCGATGCGCGCGAAGGCCGCGCGCGTGAGGTCAACGGATGAGACCTCGCGGCGGTGCAGGAGGTCCGCGGCCTCGCTCAGCGTCAGGCGGTGCAGCGGCTCAGACGGCATGCGGATGGGAGGTAGGAGGAGGGAGGCAGGAGGTTTGACGCTGGAGGTTAGAGTAGTGTTTCAAGAACAGTCTTACCACGGCGCACCCTTGAAGTGAGAGACGGTACACGAGGGGTTCGGGCGCGCCATCGTCCCTCGCTCGCAGGTTTGCCCCACCCCAGATCCCTTCGCGAAGCTGCGCAGAGCCACGTGGCAGATGTCGTCGCGCTCAGGATGACGGATGGGATGGCGCCGCGTTCAACGTACCACGGGATACGGTCAAGGTATTTTGGAGGCGGTACACTAGAGATCAGGTGGGACGCACAGCGCAGCGATATCAGGTGGAGTGGAGCAGACAGGCCGCCCACCCCGGCGCTCTGGCCTGCACAGCGGGTGCTCATTCTTCCAGGATGGCGCGCACGCGGAAGTGGTCCCCCTCGCGCAGCGGGGCGTTGGCCAGCGCCGCTTCCGGCTCCAGCGGCGGCTGCTCCTCGTCAGCCCGCATGACGTTGTGCAGCGAGAGCGTGTGCGCGGTGGGGGGCACGCCTTCGGTGTCGACCTGTTGCAGGCGCTCGAAGTAGTCCAGGATCTGGGAGAGCTGCTCGCTAAAGTGCTCCATGTCCCGCTCGCTCAGCCCCACGCGGGCAAGGCGGGCGATATGCTGGACATCTTCTCGGCTGAGGGGCAAACGTATACCTCCGTGCGGATAAGCAGCAACCATTATAGCAGCGGGCCGTTTGTAGAGGTGTTAGGTGTTAGGTGTTAGGTGTTAGGTGTTAGGTGTTAGGTGACGGGCGTTAACGGGTGAGCAGGCGGCAGGCGGTTGCATCGACCGATAAGCGGGCCACGCTGGGGCATCCCAGCCAGGTCTGGACCCGCGGGCTGGAGCGCCGGCTGCAGCTCATGCGACGGCACGTGGACCTGGACGGGAAACGCATTCTGGACCTGGGCTGCGGCGTCGGCGCCTTCGTCCGCCGTCTGCGCGAGTACTCACCGCAGGTCTACGGCGTGGACATCGACGCCGAGAACGTGACGAAGGGCGGCGAAGAGGTGGCCAACCTGGCACTCGCCGTCGGCGAAGGCCTGCCGTTCGCGGACGCAACGTTCGACATTGTGCTGCTGCACGAGGTGCTGGAGCACGTCACCGACGATGCGCAGACTCTGCGCGAGGTGCGCCGCGTCCTGGCGCCCACAGGCCGGGCGGTCGTCTTCTGCCCGAACCGCCTCTACCCCTTCGAGACGCACGGTGTTTTCCTGGGCCGGCGCTACGTCTTCGGCAACATGCCGCTGGTGAACTACCTGCCGGACGCCCTGCGCAACCGCCTGGTGCCCCACGCCCGCGCCTACACGCAGGCCGGGCTCCGCCGCATCTACCGTCGCGCGGGACTGCGGGCGCTGGTCCATTCGTACGTGTTCCCCGGCTTCGATCATGTGATGGCGCGCCGCCGGCTGGTGGGCCGCGCCTTGCGCTGGCTCCTGTATCCGTTCGAGCATACGCCGCTGAGAATCTTCGGCCTCTCCCACTTCGTTGTACTAGTGAAGACATGACCCCCGCGTTCCTGGAAAGCTGACCCCCTTGGACAACATCTACCGGCTACGGCGAAAGCGTGCGCGCAAGGCGCTGATCCAGCGCGGCCACACCATGCGCTCCCGCCTCAGCGGGCTGCTCACCCTGTTCTTGCTGGCCTCCGTGCTCTCGCTCCTGGCGTTTGGCGTCATCTCCGCTCTCGTCTATCGTTCCTACGCGAACGGCCTGAAGCCGCCCGAGGAGGCGATAGCCGCGGCCAGCGTGGGCCAGGGCCGCGCGTACGACCGGAACGGGGTCTTCCTGTACGAGTACGTAGACCGATACGGCGGACTGCGCAACCCCAAGCCGTTGACGGAGATCTCGCCCTACCTCATCGCCGGCACGATCGCCACCGAGGACTCAAGCTTCTTCGGCAACCCCGGCGTGAACTTCCGCGGCGTGGCGCGCGCAGCCGTGGAAAACCTGACGCCCTTCGGACCTGGGTTCCTGGAAGGCACCGGCGGCAGCTCCATTACCCAGCAACTCGTGAAAAACGTGTATATCCAGAAGGACGACCGCGGCCTGGCCCCACGCACCGTAGAGCGCAAGATCAAGGAGACCGTCATCGCGCTTGAGCTCAAGCGCAAGTACGACGACTACCAGATCCTGGAGTGGTACCTGAACCAGATCGACTACGCGAACCTGGCCTACGGCGCGGAGGCCGCCGCCCAACGCTACTTTGGCAAGAGCGCGAAGGACCTGTCGCTGGCGGAAGCGGCACTGCTCGCCGGTCTTCCTCAGGCTCCCGGCATCTACACGCCCGCGATTCTCGAGAACCGCGAGCGCGCCAAGGCCAGGCAGCTGGAGGTGCTTGACCTGATGATCAAGCACCTGGACGAGATCAACGACATCAGGGACCCCGCGGATCCCACCCGGACACTGGCGATGCTTCACCTGACCGCGGAGGAGATCGAAGCGGCGAAGGCCGATCCACTGAACTACGTGGACAGCATCTACCCCATCGCGGCGCCCCATTTCGTGTTCTTCGTGCAGGACCAGGTGGCCAAGATGTGTGCGGCGGGCCTGTTCAAGGCGCCCGGCGACATCCCCTGCGACAAGGTTGTCACCCAGGGCGGCCTCCGCATCACTACGACACTTGACCTTGCGCTCAACGGCATCGCCGAGCAGGTCCTGGAAGAAGAGATCGCCGCCAACGAGGACCGCTACGACGGACACGACGGCTCGCTCGTGGCCATCCGCCCCGCGACGGGCGAGATACTGGCCTACGTGGGCAGCCGCGACTTCTGGCGGGAGGACATCGACGGCCAGGTGGACATCGCCACCTCCCTCCAGTCCCACGGCTCCACGATGAAGGCGTTCACCTACCTCACCGCCTTCGAGCAGGGCTGGGTGCCCTCCACCTTTATCAAGGACGCGGAGTTGCTCGTGAGCGCCGGCGGAGGCGAGCAGCGGAAGATCAACAACTGGAACTTCAGCTATCTGGGCGACATCACCGTCCGCAAGGCCATCTCGGAGTCCGTGAACACCGCGGCTGTGCGGACCGTTATGGAGGCGGGTATGGACAACATGCGCGACATGGCGCACCGCCTGGGGATCACGGACCTGCGCCAGGGCGACTGCGGCCCGACGATCACGCTGGGCGCCTGCGAGGTGAAGCTCGTGGACATGGCGTACGCCTTCAGCGTCCTCGCCAATAACGGCGTTATGCGCGGCCGGCCGACCGCCGAGGACCTGCCCAGCGGCTACCGCGAGCTGGACCCGGCGTCTGTGCTGAAGATCCAGAATGCGGAAGGCAACGTCATCTACCAGTACTCCAATCCCGACCAGCGGCAGGTGGTGGACCCCGCCTATGCCTACATGGTCACGGACGTGCTGTCCAGAGACGCCATCAGCTGGAGCCGGTTGACCATTGACAGGCCCGCGGCCGCCAAGACGGGGACAAGCGAGGAGTACCGGGACAACGTGGTGATGGGCTACACGCCGGACCTTTCGCTGGGCGTCTGGATCGGCAACGCGGACAACAGCGCCATGGCCCAGGGGACGTTCAGCTCCGCCGGCGCGGGGCCCGCATGGAGGCGCTTCATGACGGAAGCCCACGAGTACCTGCAGGCGCCGCCCCGGCCTTTCGAGAAGCCGGCCGATGTCGTCACCGTGTCCTGCAACGGGCGCGACGAGCCGTTCAAGGTAGACCAGACGCCGTCGAAGCCGGGCGCCTGCCGCGCCCCCGGCCGGTCGTCCGGGCCCACCGCTTCGCCCACGCCCAGAAGCCCGGTCTTCCCCACGCGCCTCACCCCCAGCCCCAAACCATCGGCTACCGCTACGCCCACTCCCTCGCCCAGGCTCACGGCGACCCCGAACCCCCGCAAGACACCGCAGACGAGTGAGGCGCCCGTGACCTTCCCGTACATCGTCCGGGAGGGCGAGACCCTGGAGGGCATCGCCGCGCGGTTCTTCGTCACAGTGGAGGAGTTGATGGCGATCAACGGCCTGGAGTCGGACCAAATCCTCGCCGGCCAGGCGATCCTCATCCCGCTGCGCAACGGTGATGCCCAGCCGGGAAACTCTCCGCCACCGGCGGCTGATACTGCCCCGGAGGCGGCGCCGGGCGAACGGCGCGGCGGACGCGGCCACCGCTGAGCGCCCAGGCGCACGCTTCGCTGGCGGCTGGCGTTGGCGGGTGCTAGCCTAGTGTCTCAAGAACAGCTTTACGACGGCGCACCTTTGAAGAGAGAGCCGGTACACTGGGGGTCCGGGCGGGCCATCGTCCCTCGCTCGCAGGTCTGCCCCACCCCAGATCCTTCGCGAAGCTGCGCAGAGCCACGTGGCAGATGTCGTCGCGCTCAGGATGACAGACGGGGTGGCGCCGCGACTCAACGTACCACGGGACACAGTCAAGGTACTTTGGAGGCGGTACACTAGCCTAGTCGTCAGGCTGGAGCTGACCTGTGGAATCACCCGAAGTTGGATAGTAAGCGCCCCCGTTCGTTCGTGCGCCGCACCCGTTCGCGCGTAGAGCGCCGGGATTCAGAGCCGGCCCCGGATGGCGCCGGCGCCGAGCCCCTCGCGGACGAAGGCCCCAGGCCGGAAAGTCAGGACCTCCCCAAAGCGGCCGAGCGGCGTAAGCGCATCGTTGTCCCACGCCACGAGCGCGGCGGCGCCCAGCGCTCTGAGCTCGACATCGAGCTGCGGGAGGTGCGCTACGGCGCCGCGTCCCGGGGCCCGTACCTGCGCGTGGTGCCCCGGCGCCAGCGTTTCACCAAGTTGGCCCCGGGATACATCGAGGCCACGCGCCTGGGCAGCCGGCCCAGAGGCCCGGTCGAGCGCCTCGTCGCCAACGTCAAGGGCGTCCTCCTGGGCAACGCCTTCGCCACCTCCCAGATGGTCCACGAGCGGCTGACGAAGCTCAAGGCGCTGGCCATCTTCGCCTCGGACGCCCTCTCCTCCTCGGCCTACGCCACGGAGGAGATATTGCTGATGCTGGTGCTGGCCGGCTCCGGCACTCTGCAGACTTCGCTGCCCATCGCCGGCGTTATCGCTCTCCTCCTTGCCATCGTCACCATCTCCTACCGTCAGACCATCAAGGCCTACCCCGGCGGCGGCGGCGCCTACATCGTCGCGCATGAGAACCTCGGGCGCGGCCCCGGGCTGCTGGCCGGCGCCGCCCTGCTGGTGGACTACGTGCTCACAGTCTCCGTCAGCGTGGCCGCCGGCGTGGCCGCCGTCAGCGCGGCCCTGCCGGACCTGCATGACGCGCGTGTGCCCATCGGCGTCTTCATGATCGCCCTGCTGACGCTGGGCAACCTGCGCGGGATCCGGGAGGCGGGCACCTTGTTCGCCATCCCCACCTACTTGTTCATCCTGTCCATGAGCGCGGTCATCGTCGTTGGCCTCGTGAAGGTGGTCGCCGGCGAAGCGCCGGGTTCGCTACTGCACGAGGCGCCGCCGGAGCGCGAAGTGGTCGCCGCCCAGGGCCTCACTCTCTTCCTGGTGATGCGGGCCTTCTCCTCCGGCAGCGCGGCCCTGACGGGAATCGAGGCCATTTCCAACGGCGTGCCGGCCTTCAGGGCGCCGGAAGCGCGCAACGCCCGCACGACCATGACCATGATGGCCGTGGTCCTGGCCGTGCTCTTCCTGGGCGTCACCTTCCTCACCAGCCGCTACGGGCTCGTGCCGGAGGAGCACGACACCATCGTCTCCAAGCTGGGCCGCGAGGTGCTGGGGAAGAATGTCCTCTATTACGGCTACCAGGTAGCGACGGCGCTGGTGCTGTTCCTTGCCGCCAACACCAGCTTCAACGGCTTTCCGCCCCTGGCCGCCATCCTCTCCCGGGACAGGTTCCTGCCCCGCCAGTTCAGTTTCCGGGGCGACAGGCTCGCCTACTCCAACGGCATCATGATGCTGGCCGTGGCGGCCTCGGTGCTGCTCATCGTCTTCGGTGGCGAGGTCACGCGTCTCATCCCGCTCTATGCCCTGGGCGTCTTCGTCTCCTTCACCCTCTCGCAGACTGGGATGGTGAAGCGCTTCGCCGGCATTCGCGATCCGGGCTGGCGTGTCAGCGTCATCATCAGCGTTTGCGGGGCGGTCGCGACGGGCGTCGTCGCCGTCGTCATCGGCATCACCAAGTTCACGCACGGCGCCTGGATATCCGTCCTCATGATGATCTTCCTGATGCTTCTCTTCGCCCTGATCCGGCGCCACTATGACTGGTTCAACGAGAAGATCCGCGTGGACGAGGACTCGCTCCCCGTGGGCGTGCCCGCGGCGGTGGCTCTGGCCCGCGACTCCGAAGGCCGTTTGCTGGGCGGCGCGCCCCGCGACCACGTGGTGGTGCCGGTGGACGGGATCAACAAGATATCCCTGGGCGCCATCGGCGTGGCGCGCGAGCTCTCCAATATGGTGACCGCCGTCCACCTGACGGACGACGAACAGGACGCCGAGCAGTTCCGCGAGCGCTGGCACAAGGCAGTGCCGGACGTGCCTCTGCTCATCATCGAATCGCCGTACAGGGCGTTTTCGGGGCCCATGATGGCGTACATCGAGTCGCTGGAGCAGGTGGAGCCGGACCGGCGCATCACGCTGGTGCTGCCGGGCTTCGTGGTGCGCCACTGGTGGGAGCGCATCCTCCATAACCGCGACGTGCAGCGGCTGCGGCCGTTCCTCAAGGAGCGCCCGCAGGTCAGGATCATCGACTTCCCGTACCGCCTGGAGAACGGCGCGCCCGCGTAGGAAGCACCACTAAGGCACGAAGGCACGAAGGCTGGGGTCAAGATCCACGCGAGCACCACGAAGGCACAAAGGCACGAAGACTGGGGTCAGAATCCTCGGGAGCACCACGAAGGCGCAAAGGTACGGAGGCTGGGGTCAAAATCCTCGGGAGCGCCACGAAGGCACAAAGGCACGAAGACTGGAGTCAAGATCCACGCGAGCACCACGAAGGCACAAAGGCACGAAGGCTGGGGTCACGATCCACCCGGTTACCCTGGCACCTTTGTGTCTTTGAGGTAGGACGGTTCACAACCCCGGACACCCTCACCCCCGTCTCTGCGAGCCGACCCCTCTCCCGCTCCGCGGGCGAGGGGTATCAACCCCCCGGCCCGGCCGCCCCTCAAACCCTCCGACGCGCTGACCCGGTGACCCCCTGACCCGGTGACCCCCCAGGCCTTCGTGCCTTTGTGTCTTTGTGGTAGGACGGTTCACAACCCCAGCTTCGCCAGCAGGGCGTCCAGCTCCGCGGCGCTGCTCAGCCCCGCGGCCAGCCGCACGAACGCCCCCGGGGAGCCCGCGCGCTGGAGCAAGGTCTCCAGCTTCGGGCCGATGGGGTCAATGGAGGCCGGCGTGTCCGCGTAGGAGCCGTGGAAGGCGAAGTAGGCCTGGTTCAGCCTGCGAATGAACACGCCGTGTTGTGCGAACTCCTGCCGCTTCTGCTCCATCAGCGCCTCCGCCTCAGCGGTCTTGCCGCCGTTCAACAGCTCTTCCACGCGGACCCGCAGCGCTCGCATCTCCTGCCCGAAGTCGAAGCCGGGCTGACGCCCGCCCGTCTGGGCGCCGGCCGGCGACGGCGAGACGGGCGCTGGTGTGGGGATCGGCGAGAGCGTTCCGTAGCGCTGGAAATACAAGCCGGCCAGCGCCTGGCCGCCCAGGTTCGCCACGCTCTCGTTCAGCGTGCGCGTCTCGCTGTCCTTGAAGTAGCTGCTCCCCAGCGGGAAGAAGGCCAGGTACTGATGCAGCCACTCATGGATAACCGTATCGATCAGCGACTGGTAGGAAGCGAGGTCTGAGACGACGCTGGGGTAGGTGGCGACGCCGCCCGTGTTGACGACCAGGGCCGAAACGCCGTGCGGATACCGCCGTGGCAGGCGGGCCGCTTCCGCCTCCTGCTCGATGCTCGTGACCGTCTGCAGGTCGAGGCCGGGGCTGAGCAGGAAAGAAGCGTCCAGGTGGATGCGGTCACGCGGGGACACGGCAAGAACGCGCGGCGGAGAGTCGAACTCGAAGTCTACGGGCGGGAAAACGAGGCCCAGGTCAGAGAACAGCGGCGGCCTCAGCGCCAGGCCCTGGTCCTCCAGCAGCCGCGTGATGCGCCCCTCGATGATGTCTTCCGCCCGGTTCTCCAACTGCGCGCGTTCCGCGGTCAGGTCCTGCGCCCCTCCGCCTGAGGCGGACGCCTGCTCCTGGGCGCCGATGCGCTCCGTCAGCTCAAAGTAACGCCGCAGATCGGCGTCCGGGTCTCCGGGCGAGCGCCCCGAAAGAAAGCCGCCCATCTTGTACAGCCACTTCCCCGGGAAGTGCCGCAGCTCCCAGGACGTCAGGCTGTACTCGTGCCCGCTGGCGGCCGCCTCAATGGCGTCCGAGGGGCCGCGGTTGTCGTACAGGACCGCGCCGCCGGCCAGGGCCAGGCCCAGCAGCGTGACCAGCGCGGCCAGGTAGGCCGCTACCCAGATGCGCATTGCAAGACCGAGTATCGCACAGGGATATCGCACGCGGGTTTCGCGGCCGGCAGCGCCGGGGCGCCGCAGGTGGTCGATCACTGCGCCGGCGCTATCTGCCCCTTGTCGTAGATGTCGTCCACGAACTGGTTCGTGAAGACGCCCGGGATGTCGCTAAGCGGCTTGGCCAGGCCGCCGTACTTGACCAGGAAGTCGTGCAGCGTCTGCCACTGCTCCTGCGTCTGCCAGCCGATGCCCTCCTGGTAGGCAGTGCCGATGATCGCGGCCTGCAGCTCCGTGTCCAGCATGTACTTCTGGTGCTCGCGGTCCTCGTTCGGCGCGTACTTCATCACGATGTCCAGGGCCTCCTCGCGGTGGCTCAGCGCGTAGTTGATCCCGCGCAGGGCCGCCCGCAGAAAGCGCTTCACAGTGTCCGGGTGCTCGTTTACGTAGTCCGCCGTCGCCACATATGTCAGGCCCAGCGTGGGCGCGCCGTACTGTGCCGCCTCGAACACCCTGGTCTGGAAGCCCAGGCGGCGCAGGGTATCGGGCTCGTTGGACAGGAACACCGGGTAGATGTCCACCTGGTGCTCCGTCAGCACCTGCGGCTCGAAGCCCACCCGCACCTCCTTGACGGCGGAGGGGTCCACGCCGTTGGCCTCCAGGATCGCCAGGTAGTCCGGCGTCACCTGGCTGCCCTTGTACCCGGCCGTCTTCCCCGCCCAGTCTGCGGGCGTCTTGATCCCGGAGTCCGCCAGCACCGCGAACCCCTGCTGGCCCTTCTGCCCAACGAGCGCGATGGAGACGATGGGCAGCGCAGGGTCGCCGGCCCACTTCTCCAGGAGCGCCGGGGCGTCGGAGGTGGAGAACTGGATTTCCCCGGCGGCGAGGAAGCGGAAGTTGTCCCCGGGCGTTGTCACGTGCCGGATCTCCACCTCCAGGTTCTCGTCCGCGAAGAACCCCTTCTCCTGCGCCACGTAGGCGCCGGCGAACGGCAGGTTCGCCTGCGGCTTGAACCCGGCCATGAACGTCACCTTCGTGGGCGGGCCGTTCGTCTGGGCCGCCGCCGCGCTCGCCCCAGGCGATCCTTCCCCGGAAGGACCGGGCGCCTTCTCCTCCTCGTCATCGCCGCAGGCGGCGGCGAACACCAGTCCCAGGGCGGCCGGCAGGGCCAGAAGCGGCAGGAACTTGCGGGTAAGCGACATTCAGGTCCTCCTATCGGGTGCTGCGTACGGACTCGTGCCAGAAAAGGAGCCGCCGCTCCACCAGCGAGAGCAGCACGTTGATGCTGACCCCCGTCATGGCCAGGACGCCGATGGCGGCGAAGAGCGTGGGCGTGTCCAGGTTGTAGTTCGCCGAGAAGATCACCAGGCCCAGCCCGCGGTCGCCCGTGAACCACTCGGCGACGACGGCGCCGATGAGCGCCAGTGGGTACGTGATCTTGAGCGCGACCAGGAGATAAGGCTGGGCGCTGGGCACGCGCAGCTTCCAGAACACCTGCCACGGGGAGGCCCGCAGCGAGCGCAAGAACTGCAGAGCGCCCGGGTTTACGTCGCGGAAGCCGGTCATCGCGTTCAGCAGCATGGGGAAGAACGAGAGCAGCGCGGCGACGACGACCTTGGGCGTGGTGCCAAATCCCAGGAGGATGACCAGCACCGGCGCCACGGCCACCAGCGGCGTCACCTTGACGATGATCGCCAGCGGGAAGAGCGTCCGTTCCGCCAGCGTGGAATGCGCCATCACCACCGCCAGGCCGATGGCGACGGCGGAGCCCAGCAAGAGGCCGAGCGTGGCCTCATACAGCGTCCAGCCGCCCTCCCGCCAGAAGAAGCCCGGCCGCTCAAAGAAGCGCTCCGCTACCGCCGAGGGCGGCGGCACGACCAGGATCGATACGTCCCGCCACTGTACCCACGCCTCCCACATCAAGAGCGCCAGGACCAGGGCTGCGGCCGGCGGCAGCACGTGGGCCGCGAAGGCGCGCAGGGGCCCTTTCATTCGATCAGCAGGGCACCGGCCCTGCCCTCCGGGTAAGTGCTCATAGTGGCGCCTCCTTCAGCAGGTTGCGCAGGTAGTAGACGTAGTCCAGGAACGGCTGCGTGCGCTCCATCTCCTCCGTGCGCGGGCGCGGCAGCTCGATGTCGATGTCGGCGCGCACGCTGCCCGGACGCGACGTCAGCACGACCACCCGGTCTGACATGACAACCGCCTCCTGGATGGAGTGGGTGACGAACAGCACCGTCTTGCGCCCCGCAGGCCCGGGATGCGCCTCCCAGATGCGCAGCAGCTCGTAGCGCATGGCGGAGCGGGTGATCTCGTCCAGGGCGCCGAACGGCTCGTCCATCAGCAGCAGCGCCGGGTTGAACGCGAGCGCACGAGCGATGGCTACGCGCTGCTGCATGCCGCCGGAGAGCTGGTGCGGGTAGTAGTCGCGGAAGTCGGAGAGGCCGACGAGGTCCAGCAGTTGCTCCGGGTCCGGCAGCCGGCGCCGGCGTTCCAGATGGTCGATTTCCAGCGGCAGGCGTATGTTCGCGAGCACGGAGCGCCAGGGCAGGAGCGCCGGGTCCTGGAAGACGAAGCCAATCTCGCGCTCGCGCTGGGCGGCCTGCGGCGGGCGCCCGCTGAGCAGGACGGTCCCCGCCGAGGGCTTCAAGAGCCCGCCCACGATGCGCAGCAACGTGGACTTGCCGCAGCCGCTGGGCCCGATGACCGACGTGAACTGCCCAGGCGGCACGGCCAGGCCCACCGCCTCCAGGGCGGACAGCGGCGAGCGCCCGTCCCGAAAGACGTGCGACAGGTTACTCAGGGAAACGTGGTGCAGTACCGCGGCCATGCCTCACACGATAGCCGGGACCCGTGAGCCCCGACGCGATATGGCTGCGGGGGTGCGATCCACCTGAGGCGGATGGCCGAGGACTCGTCGCGCCGGAGAGACGCACCCCGCGCCGGCCTCCCGGTGAGTCCGAGTGGGATTGTAGGCGCGGCGCAGGCCGCCGGTCAAGCGCATGGGGCGCCCCGAACCCTCAGCGCAGGGCCTCGGCAGGCCCCCCCGTCGTTTCGTCCCGGTGCCGCGTTTGCCGCTCCGCGTGGCCGCCGCGTATACTAGCGCCACCGATGGGCAAGGCTTTCAACATGAAATTCGGCACATTTCACCTGTTCCAGAAGCCGGCGGGTTGGACCGACGAGGGCGTCTTCCGCGCGGAGCTGGAGCAGATCCAGAAGGCGGAAGAGCTGGGCTTCGACGCCGTCTGGCTGGCGGAGCATCACTTCCAGTGGTACGGCATCGCCACGGACCTCATGCAAATCGGCGCCTGGGTGGCGGCCCGCACAGAAAGGGTGCGCATCGGTACTGCCGTCGTCGTCCTGCCCTTCCATAATCCCCTGCGTCTGGCGGAACAGGCGGCCACACTGGACCTGCTGAGCGGCGGCCGGCTGGACCTCGGCGTCGGCCGCGGCTACCAGGCGGCCGAGTACAGCGGCTTCAACATCTCGATGGACGAGAGCAGGGCGCGTTTCGCGGAGTGCGTGGAGGTCCTGGTCAAGGCCTGGACGCAGGAGACGTTCTCCCACGAAGGGAAATATACGCAGGTGCGGGACGTGTCGGTCCTGCCGAAGCCGGCCCAGAAGCCGCACCCGCCCATCTACGTGGCCAGCTGGATGACCCCGGAGACCATCCGCTTCGCAGCGGAGCGCGGCTTTCCCATCATGTCCCCGGCCGGGCTGGCGGCAGACCAGATCAAGACCAACTACCAGCTCTACGCGGAGACGCTGGAATCCCTGGGCCGCGACGCTTCCGGGCTGGAGCTGCCGGCGCTCATCCACATCTATGTGGACGAGAACGACGAGCGCGCGCGCCGGACAGGCATGGAGCACGCCCGGCGCTACGGCGCGTCGCTGGCCACCCTGGGCACGTCCGTCCAGCCGGACGGCGAGCTGTCCAGCGAATATCAACACTACAAGCAGTTCGCCGACGCGGGCGCGGCGTTGCGCGAGACGCGGCAGGAGCTGATGCTCTTCGGCAATCCGGACTCGGTGGCCCACAAGCTCAAGTGGGTGCGCGATGAGCTTGGCGTGCGCTACGTAATGTGCTGGATGAACATGGGCGGCCTGGAGCCGGAGCGGGTCCTCACGTCCATGCGCCTCTTCGCGGAAGAGGTCATCCCTCGCTTCCGCACCGTGGAGGCGAAGGCATAGGTTGTATTCCAGAGCGGACGGAAACCAGGCGACCGGCCCCGGGACCAGTTTCTGGGGCTGCCTGCTGTAAGACTAATTTCTACGATACGAGTGGAGTAGCAGATGGCGAAAATAGCTTTCATCGGCGGCACCGGGCCGGAGGGAATGGGCCTGGCCATGCGTCTTGCGAAGTCGGGCAACGCCGTGTTCATCGGCTCGCGCACGGAGGAGCGCGCGGCGGAGGCCGTCGCGAAGGTACTGGAGGCGGTGCCGGAAGGGGAGGTCTACGGCGGCTTCAACCCGGAGGGCGCGGAGAAGGCGGACTTCGTCTTCGTCACAGTCCCCGCGGACGCCCACCATGACATCCTGGTCGATCTGGCTGACGCTATCGCCGATAAGATCGTCGTCGATGTTGTCGTGCCCATGGTCTGGGATAAGGAAGGGCCCCGGGCCATCGAGGTGGAGGAAGGTTCGGCGGCGGAGCAGGCGCAGGCGCTACTGCCCAAGGCGAAGGTCGTCAGCGCCTTCCACCACCTGGACGCCACCGAGCTCCAGAAGGTGCAGAAGCCCATGCAGGGCGACGTCATCGTCTGCGCCGACCACCGCCCCACCAAGAAGAAGGTGATGGACCTGGTGGAGCAGATAGAGTATGTGCGCGCGCTGGACGGCGGCGGCCTGGCCAACTCCCGCTACACGGAGCAGCTCACGGTCCTCCTCCTGCATATCAACAAGATCTACAAGGCACGCGCCGGCATCCGCGTCACCGGCGTGTGACACCGGGGTCCGGCGGTGTCTGAAGTCCGCATTATCCCCGTGCGCGGCCTGCCCGAGGTGCCGGTCGGCGCCGATGTGGCCGCGCTGATTCTGCAGGCGGCCCGCCCGCAGCCGGACATCCTTCCCGGCGATATCGTCGTCATCACCCAGAAGATCGTCTCGAAGGCGGAGGGACGGCTCGTATCCCTGGCGGACGTGACGCCCTCCGCGCAGGCGGAGCGCCTGGCCATCGCCACGGAGAAGGACCCCCGGCTGGTGGAGCTGATCCTGCGCGAGAGCAGGGCCATCGTGCGCCAGCGCGGCCCCGTGCTGATCACGGAGACGCGGCACGGGTTCGTCTGCGCCAACGCCGGCATCGATGCCTCCAACGTCGGTCCGGAAGGCCTCGTCTCCCTGCTGCCGGAGGACCCGGACGCCTCCGCGGCGGCCATCCGGGCGAGGATCGCGGAGCGGACCGGCGCCGAAGTGGCCGTGATCATCAGCGACACCTTCGGGCGGGCCTGGCGCGAGGGCCACACAAACGTGGCCGTCGGCGTCGCCGGGATGTTGCCGTTCGCGGACTACGTGGGCCAGGTGGACCCCCACGGCTACGAGCTGCGGGTGAGCACGCTGGCCATCGCCGACGAACTGGCCGGCGCGGCGGAGCTGGTGATGGGGAAGCTCGATCAGGTGCCGGTGGCCATCGTCCGCGGCTACGCCTACCCGCGCGGCGAGGGCACCGCGCGCCAGATCGTGCGGGACCCGGAGAAGGACCTGTTCCGGTAGCCGCTGTATACTGGGCGTATGAAGCAGCGCACGAAGTACAACCTGCGACGAGTTTCCTATGCAGATATCCTCGAGGACCTCAAGGACTTCGAGGAGAAGTTTGGCATGTCCTCCAAGGAATTTTACGAGAAGTTCAGCCGTGGTGAGATGGGCGACGATCAGGATGTCATTGAGTGGGCGGGCCTGTACGAGTGGTCACTGCGAGAGACGCCTAAGTCCAGCAAGCCCTGATGGGCAGCTCCGCGGCAAGTTACGTCGAAGGGATTATCAGGCACGTTGAGGAGGCCGGCGGACGCATTTCTTCGCACCCCCGCGTGGCGGGCTACCGGCTCTATGCGACGATCGTCGTGGATCGTCCGGCGACGCGCCCGAGCTTCTAAGGTATGCCTTCCACCTCGCCGACCGGTCCGGTGCCACAGTCTTCCGTTACGACTCATCTCCCCATCACGCGGGCCTACCAACGTTCCCGCACCACAAGCATCTTGGGCCGGCGGAAGAAGTAAAGGCCAGCGACGCTCCTAACCTGGACGAAGTGCTCGCGGAAGTACGCGCCTGCACGGCGGGATAGCGGCACTGATCGGTCGCCGCGGCCGCCACGCTGCCCCGCTGAGCAAGTTGCACCACGGGAGCCTTTCTCTAAGGGCGTTGGACGATTTGATCGCTCGAAAGCCTCATGCCATCACCAACTGCTCGGCAGGTCCTTCTTCTCCTTCTCCTGCTCCACGAAGGCGTACGAGCCGTCGTCCTGGCGCACGACGGGCGCGGCGGAGCTGGTGATGGGGAAGCTCGATCAGGTGCCGGTGGCCATCGTCCGCGGCTACGCCTACCCGCGCGGCGAGGGCACCGCGCGCCAGATCGTGCGGGACCCGGAGAGAGACCTGTTCCGGTAGCTACTCGATGAGCTTCACCGAGTTGAACGCCGACAGCGGGTCGTAGGCGCCGAATCGTCCGCCCCTTACTCCTGACATATCGGAGGCGTAGAGCCCGTCCACCTGGCAACTGCCGCCGTTGCATTGGACCCCCTGGACAAAGAACAGGGAGAAGCGGACGATCGGCAGGTCGCAGCGCCCCGAGCATAACTGCTGGATCACAGGCAGGATCGCCACTCGCTTGCTGCCCGTGACGTTGAAGGGCGGGAACGGATTACAGGCAGGGTTGAGCCCCGTCCTCGCGGGATCATCGGGAAGGGGCTGGAAGACTTCGTTGTACGTATCGCAGCTCGCCACGGTGTTCTGGACCAGGTCGTCGAAACCCTGTCGTGTCGGCCCCACCATGTTCCCAGGTTCAGACTGCAGCACAGTCGGGCAGCCGGGATAAGGGTCGCTGGCCGCGCAGAACTCGTTGCTGCTGCCGTTGCTGATGGACGCGCGGAAGTCGGACGCGCCGGAGTTGCCGGGGAAGGCGATCGCCAGGCTGTTCCCGCTGACGGGGTCGTTGGCGTTGTACACCAGCGTCAGGGCGCCGCCGCTGACCAGCCCCGTGAGGCTGTCATCAAGGATCGCGAACGGTATGAAGCGGTCCAGCCCAACCGCCGACCCGATGCGGGCAGAAGCGTCCACGCTGACGCTGATTGAGTTGATGCCTGCGACGCTCGCGAACTGCGCTTGCAGCTCACGCTGCGCGTAGGCCCTCAACGTGTCGTTGCTTGTGGCCGTCGACAAGACCTGGAGCGTGACGCTGTCCGTGGAGGTGATACCGTTGTCCTCCAGCATTTGCTGCGCGCGCTGGAGGGCGACGTCTGGTTGCCCAGGCAGGGCGCTGGCGCCGGCCAGAGCGGCGGCGTCCACGGCATTCTGAAGGTTCGCCTTCTGACCGGTGGCCAAACCAACATCGATCGAGAAGGCCGTCACGAGCAGCAGCGCTAAGACGCTGAAGGTCCCGAGGATTAGCGACTGCCCGCTCTCCTCGTGCAGTCTTGCCAGCCTCATGCCACACCTGCCCTTCCGTGGACGGACCGGCGACGCCGGTCAGACTCCTCCACACTAGGCGAGATGCCGCCCGGCGCGCGGTGTCACATGCCACGTGTTAGCGCCGGGTTGAGGTTGTGAAGAGGATGGGTAATTGTCCCCGCATCAAGGAGAGCGGGCACCTCGGTTGTCGGCCAGAAAGGGCGAAATCACCAGCTGCTGGGCAGGTCTTTCTTCTCCTGCTCCTGCTCCACGAAGGCGTAGGAGCCATCGTCCTGGCGCACCACCGGCTTGCCCACGTCCCTGATCTGGCCGCGCTGGTCCAGCTCGCTGCGCAAGAGGGCCAACTCCTCCTCGGTGGGGGTGTCCAGCGTCTCGATCTTCGCAGCCATCACGGGCTTGAACGACATCTCGGACAGCACCTGCTCCACCGTCACGAACGGCGAGACGCCGGCCAGCCGCAGGTGGCGGTCCTCGTAATCGAACAGCGCCCAGGGCGTGACCACGCGCCAGGGCCCCGTGCCGCGGGGCAGCCCCGCGCGCTCGCGGGCGCCCTCCG
>JAUSFE010000118.1 GCA_030649945.1 Dehalococcoidia bacterium
GTGGCGGCGGTGGCGGTGGCTTCGGCGGCCAGCGGCGCAGCGGCGGTGGCGGTAGCGGCTACGGCCCCAGCGGCAGCGGCGGCGCCGGCGGCGGCACGGGCGGCAGCGGCGGCCCCGGATTCCGCCGGGAGCCCGGCTCCCCTCCACCCCCTCCCCCTCCAGCGCCCATGAAGCGCTGGTAGGCGGCGCAAACGCAAGTAGTCCGTGAAGGGGCAGGTTTGAAACCTGCCCCTTCTGTCGGGACTGCGTACGCGTCGGCGGGTGCGAGCGGGACCTGGGGTCGTTGCAGCTTGAGACGACTAACCGCGCAGGAGACGTATGGTCTCCGCGTCATCCGGGATCCAATCGTGCCAGGAAAAGGCGTGCCAGACGTCCGCCACGTGCATCACCGCGGTGAACCGCATCACCTGTCCGCTTTCGTGCCGCCAGCGCACCGGGTAGTGCATCCGCGTGGTGTGGGTCACCGGTTCCGCCGGCTCCCATAGCCTGAGCATCCGCGTCACGTATGCCGGATCTCCTTCAAGGAGACGCCGGAACGGCTCGGCGCTGTGCGGCGGCGGTCGCTCCGGATTGATGCTTCGCCGCAGGTCGCCCTTGGCCAGGCCTATCACGAAGCTCATCGCCTCATCCCAGCTATCCAGCCGGTCTGCAAAGACGGGATCGCTTGCCAGTGCGATGAAGTTCCACCGGGGATCCGGGAGGCGCTGCGTAAGCGGGATGCCGATAAGGCCGCGGAACGTGCGGTTGGCGGCGATGAGGTCGGGCGCCTCGTTGGTCACGATCACCGGCCAGGCGTACCGCTCGGCCTCCTCCGCGAACCACTCCAGCCCCCGTGGCCCGTACGCCTCGTTGAAGATCGCCCGCCAGTTGCCGGCATACCCGGCGCCGGCCAGCACCGGATTGGCCTGCTCGACGGCCATCCCCAGCGCGTCGATGATTGCGGTCAGCGCCTCGCGGCTGGGGTGCCGGTCGCCGCTCTCGTACGCTTTCACGGCAGAAACCGACAGCCCGGAACGCCGGGCCACTTCCGGCCGCGAGAGACGAAGGCTCAGACGGTAGTCGAGGAGCGCGCGCCGCCACTCGAAAGCCTTGCGGAACTCTGCCATCCCTGCGCCTTCGCGGTTCATGCCAAACATAATAACCGAGCGGGCCACAGAATGTGACTGATTATGGCTTGTTAGCCTTCGGGGCATCTGGCGAGAATCGGCATAACAAATAAACGTCCGCAGGGCCTGCGCGAGGCAGGCTTGGATTCGGGCGAAGGGGAGGGCAAAGATGAAGGCGGCTGTAGTTCTTTCGTTGCTGCTGGTAGCAGCTCTAATTGCATTGTTCGGGGGCCGGGACCGGCTTCAGGCCAACGAGCATCCAACCGCGTCGTTCGATTGGTCCATGGCCGACCGGTTCGGCCTGGACGAAAACGGCGACGGCATGGTTGATTACTTCCCGCAGACCAGCGACCGGCCGGGGCTCACCGGCGAGATCGATCCGGGCGAGTTCGAGGTCACGCTGGACGCTTGCGACACCACGGGCGACGCTCCGATCGAATCGTATGGCTGGACAATCGACGGAGTTGCCTTAGCGACTCTGCCTGCTTGCGCGATCAATGCGACGCTGGCGGAGGGTAGCTACGAGGTGGAAGTAATAGCCACCGACGATGAGGGTGACGAAGGAACACTGACAAAGACGGTGATCGTCCAGGACTGGCTGATCGTCGCGCTGGGCGACTCCTACGGCTCCGGCGAGGGAAATCCCGACAAGCCAATTCCGGGCTTCCGGTTTGATGACCTCGAGCAGGCACAACTGGACCTCGCCGCCGACCAGGCGGCATACGACGCCGCATACGCGGCGTGGGCAACGCTGGATTCGGACTACGATGACACGGTGGCGGCGGTCGCCGCGGTGGCGGTCCCGTGCGGGTGGAGGGACACAAACGGCAACGGTCTTTATGACTCGTGGAGCCTGCTCGACGTCAATGCGTTCGCGTGCGCTGACGCGCTCATCACGGCAACACTGGAAGCATTCGATGACTCCCTCGATCTTCTTGGTGAGGTGCTCAACGATCTCATCACCACCGCCCAGGCCGCACTGGACGTGGCGTTGGGGGCGCTAGACGTTGCGTTCGCGACCCTGCAGGACGCGGTTGATAACGTGGCGGAGGCGGCGGAGAACTTCAAGGCTACCTGGCAGGACCGCCGATGCCACCGTTCCGCCCTGGCGGGCTCGGCGCTTGCGGCGCTCGAACTTGAGGACATGGACCCGCGGTCGTCCGTTACGTTCGTACATCTCGCGTGCTCCGGAGCGGAGGCCAACGCGGGGCTGGTGAACCCCTACCAGGGTGTCGATATTGAGGTTGAGGACCAGCCACTTGATTGCGAGAACGAGCCGGAGATCTGCCTGCCTCCGCAGATCGAGCGAGCGGCCGAACTGGTCGGCGACCGGGAAATCGACATCCTGCAGGTGTCCATCGGTGGCAACGACGCGAACTTCGGTCCGATTGTCATTGCGTGCATAACGCTGGAGCCGTGCAATGTCCCACCACCGACGCTGGACCCGGTGATCGTCGGAGGTGTCGCCGTCACATGCGTAGCACTGGTTGGCATCGTGCTGGCCCCGTTCTGCGTTGACTACCTCGATGACATCGTGGCGGGTGCTATCGCCGACGGGACGGCTGACGAGCTATTCGCCGACGGGTCGGCTGAGCTGCAGCGCAACGAAGCCGAGACGGGACTCTACCAGCAGATGGCGGTCCAGTTCGACGACATGCTGCCGGACCTGCCGGACGCGCGCGTGTTCCTCTCCCAGTACCCGAATGCGCTGCACAATGACGACGGTAGCTTCTGCCCTGACGCCAATCCGCTGAACAACCCCCCCGGGATGTCGCTCGCGGAGTCGGTATTCGCCGACCTTACGGTTACGGTGGGCCTGAACGACCTCGTCGAGGACAACGCCGGCGAGGAGGACTGGGTCTTTGTAGACGAGGTCTACGACGCGTTCGCCACGCACGGTTACTGCGCAGACGATCACTTCATGGTCCGGCTGACGGAAACCTTCCCCAGCCAGGGAAATCATACGGGGATGATGCACCCGAATATCCATGGGCAGAGGGTGTACCGGGACAAGATGCTGGATAAGTGGCTGCCCGATCTCTACGCCGGCGGCGACGTCAACAGCCCGCGCCGCCCGGAACAGCCGCCTGTGGCCGACGCCGGTGGTCCTTACGCCGTGAATGAAGGCTCTTCCGTAGTGCTGGACGGTACCGGATCGTATTCTCCGGACCTGGATGCCATCACTTTCCAGTGGACGCCGACCCTTTTCTTTGACGGATCGACGCTGACGGACTCGACGACGGCGACGCCCACCTTCCACGCCGTAGACAACGGCCCACACGTGGTCGTGCTCACCGTCACGGACGATGACGGCTTCGACATTGACCTGGAAGTAGTCGCGGTCACCAACGTGGACCCCGCAGTCTCGGTGGGCGCAGACGCGACGGTGGATGAGGGGGAGACGTTCAGCAGGGCCGGCTCGTTCACGGACCCCGGCATACTCGACACTCATACCGCCACCGTGGACTACGGCGATGGCACGGGCACGCAACCACTGGCGCTGACTGCCGCCAAGACGTTCACCCTCAGCCACGTGTACGCAGACGATGGGGCGTACCCGGTTCTAGTCTGCGTGACGGACGACGACGGCGGTTCCGGCTGCGACGGCCTTCTGGTTACAGTGGACAACGTCGACCCCACCGTCGCTGCTGGCGCCGACGCTGCCGCGAACGAGGGCCAGACGATCAGCCTGGCCCCGGCGACGTTCAACGATAAGGGGACGCTGGACACGCACACGGCGACGATAGACTGGGGCGACGGCGCCCCCGTCGAGCCCGGCACGGTCTCGGAAGCGCCATTCGGGCCGCCCGGCTCGACGTCCGGGGCGAACGGCAGTGTAGCCGGCAGCCACGTCTACGCCGATGACGGCCTATACACGGTAACGGTCTGCGTCACCGATGACGACGGCGGGGCCGCTTGCGACGCGCTCGAAGTCACCATCAGCAACGTGGCGCCAACAGTCGATGCCGGGGCCGACACGACGGTTAACGAAGGTGCGGCCGTTTCGCTGGACCCGGCAACATTCAACGATAGGGGGACGCTGGACACACACACAGCGACGATTGACTGGGGCGACGGCACCCCCGTGGAGTCCGGCACCGTCGCCGAAGCGCCGTTCGGGCCGCCTGGATCGACGAGCGGCGCCAGTGGCACGATCTCCGGCAGCCACGAGTACGGCGACAATGGCCTATACACGGTGACGGTCTGCGTGACGGACGACGACGGCGCGAGTACCTGCGATACGCTCCAGATCACGGTGTTCAACGTTCCGCCCTCGATGACCATCGACGAAGTGGCGCTGGGCGCTCCGTTCGTTCTGATCCTGGTGCCGTTCGGGTTCCAGGCGAGCTTCACCGATCCGGGCTTTCTCGACACGCACACGGCGACCGTGGACTGGGGCGATGGCTCGCCAATTCAGTCGCTCGGATCGGTCATCGGGTCGGTCAGCGCGACTCACGCCTACGCGGCATCGGGGCTGTTCACCATTACGATCACCGTCACGGACGACGACGGTGGCAGCGACATCGAGACTGCGGTGATCGAGGCGATCGATCCGATCGAGGCGGTGAGCCGCATAATCGATGAGTTGGAGGCGATAGCGGCGGACCCTGGCACGAACGCGGCGGCCCGCGCGAGGATTCTGGCCGCGTTGGCGGACCTCCAGGGGAACGGTGGTACGGCCGCGAACGGCGCGTTCACTCTGCTGGATACCGGGCAGTGGAGCGCGGCGCTGGAGAAGATCGAGCAGGCGCTGTACGAGCTGAAGGCCGCTCGAACCGCTGATCCAGACCTTGACCTCGGATTCAGTGAATTGATCCTCGCCTGGGCGGCGAAGTCCGTGGCGAACGACCTGATCGCGGATGCGGAGGCGGTTGCCGTTTCGCGGGGGCAGATCAAGGCGGTCAACGAGGCAAAGACGCTCGTGGCGCAGGGTGACCTATTGCTCCTCGGCGGGAACTACGCACAGGCGGTCGACAAGTATCAGAAGGCCGTCGGGAAGGTGGATTAGCCGCCTATCCCGGAACGTGAGGACAGCGCCGGGCAGCCCTCAAGTCGGGGTTGCCCGGCGCCTTTCTGCGCCTGGCAAGGTCTCGCCTACTTGGGAACTTCGGGCGCCCGCTGGCTAACGGCCTGTCCCAACATCCGGTAAGCTACAACACACCGTGAGCATCAAGGTCATGATCAGCGGCAGCGGCCGGATGGGCCGCGAGGTCCTCGCCGCCGTCTGCCGCCAGCCCGACCTGGAGCCCGTGGCCGTCACCGACTTCTTCGCCCGCGAGGACGTCCTCTCGCTCCCGGAAGGCGCCGGGCTCCTGCCCTTCGGCGCCGATCCCACCGCCCTCATCACGCGCACCCGGCCCGACGTCGTCGTGGACTTCTCGCACGCGGAGTGGACGCCCCGCCTGGCGCGGGAGGCGCTGGCGGCGGGCGTCCGGCTCGTCATCGGCACCTCGGGCCTGCCGGAGGGCTTCCTGAAAGAGCTGGAGCAGCTCTGCCGCAAGCGCAACACCGGCGCCGTGGTAGCGGCCAACTTCGCCCTCGGCGCGGTGCTCATGCAACACATGGCCCGCCTCGCCGGCAGGTTCTTCGACTACGCCGAGATCATCGAGCTGCACCACGAATCGAAGGTGGACGCCCCCTCCGGCACCGCCATCGCCACCGCGCAGGCCATGGCCCAGGAGCGCGGCAAGCCCTTCACGCGCCCGCCCACGGAGCGCGAGAACCTGCCGGGCACGCGCGGCGGCGAGCTGGGCGGCGTCACCATCCACAGCGTCCGCCTGCCGGGCCTCATGGCGCACCAGGAGGTGATCCTGGGCGGCCAGGGCGAGACGCTGCGCATCCAGCACGACTCCATCAGCCGCGAGTCCTTCCTGCCGGGCGTCCTGCTGGCCGTCCGCGCGGTGATGGACCGCAACGAGCTGGTCCTGGGGCTGGACCGCCTCATCGGCCTGAGGTAGGTCCCGGCCGGGTAGTGGGTCAGTTTGAAGGTCGACGTTGCTCGTCTTCTGGCTTCTTGGGTCGTTTCCGCCAATAGCGAAAGTAAAGATAGAGTCCGACACCTAAGACGGCACCAGCGATCTCAAGAACTAGAACCATGAGCCAGTCCCCTTCAGTTTGGAGCGTGGTATACTCACATCATGCCAAAGCGCTCAAGCAAGAAGCCCCGCGACGTGAACGCGCTTGCCGCCAGCATTGTAGCAGAGGTGACGTATGACCCGACCGAGGGGAAGAACCCCGCTGCGGTCGCCCTGGGGCGGCTAGGTGGTCAGAAGGGCGGGAAGCGGCGAGCGGCTTCTCTTTCACCGGAGCGCCGGAGCGAGATCGCGAGGAAGGCGGCAGCGGCAAGATGGGGAAAACCGAAGGACTGAAACAATCGGTGCAACTTGTCAGTTGCTTTTGCAGACCGGCTGAGCGATACTAGCCTTTATGGACGATCTCACAAAGCTGCTCCACGCCCGGCCACTCATCCAATCATCATTGCCAGGACTGCGGCATTCCCTTGAGGAAGCTCTGGCCGAATGGAACCGCGCGTCGCCGGTTATGCATGCTGCCATGCGGCCGAGCGCCCGCGCTCATGCGATCAACAACCTTATCTATCACTTCGCAGGGCAGAACCTAGATGACGTTGTGTTCGGGGAAGAGAAATTCCAATACCACATGAGATACGGGGATCTCTCGGTAATGCGGGTTAAGTTACTCGACTCAGGCATGCGCGCGAAGAATTACCCAACTCGCCAATCGCGCGGCTGGCCTGCACGCATACCGCTCCCGGGTTTCCCAATGGCTCGTTTGAACCTCGGATATCGACTGGACGCGACGGCCAGCATGCTTGAGGACGCGTTTATCACGCTGCCGACCACAAACCCTCATATCCCTAACGAATGGGTCTGGCAAATCTACGGGCCATCTCTCGAGCCATTCGACCTTCGCCGCAATCTTTTCGGCGAAGAGGTATTCCGATACGAGGTGGCGTGACCCTTGGAAGAGGTCAACCCAGAGCTGGTAACTCTCGCGCGGCAAGTACGCGGCCTGACCCAGGCGAAGCTGGCCGAACAATCCGGTCTAGGCAAGGTGCGAGTATCGCGCATTGAGGCTGGTGTTCAAGTGGCGTCCTCAACCGACTTGGAACGATTGGCGACTGCGTTGGACTTCCCATCGGAGTTCTTTCTATGGCGTCGGCGGGTTCATGGCCCGACAGTGCCAGAGACGTTCCACCGGAAGAAAGCGAAGGCGACGGCCTCGGCTTTGCATCGACTGCACGCAATAGCCGCCTTGCGCCAGATGCACCTCGATATCCTCTTACGGTCCTGGGAGATCGATCAGCAATTCCCGCGACTCTCCATTGATGACTATGAGGGCGACCCTCGGAGAATTGCTCAGACAGTAAGAGCCATATGGAACGTCCCACCAGGCCCGATCTTTAACATCACGGATTTGGCGGAGCGAGCGGGCGCGGTGATCATGTCATTCGATTTCGAGACGCGAGATATTGACGGATTTAGCAGATGTACCGGCGATGGGCCACCCATCATTTTCATAAACGAGTCGCTGCCCCCCGACAGGTGGAGATGGACAGTGGCACATGAAATGGGCCACATTACGATGCATTGCGAAAGTGACCCTTATCCCACGATGGAAACGGATGCCAACTCCTTCGCCGGCGAACTGCTCATGCCAGCGCGGGAAATTGGCCCGCAGCTTGGTAGAGTGACAATAGATCGTCTGGCCAGCCTGAAACGATATTGGAAAGTTTCCATGCAGGCAATTCTGATGCGCGCCCGTGCGCTCAAGAGAATCACAGACAATCAACAACGCTATTTGTTCATGCAATTGTCGAAGGCTGGTTACCGGCTGCATGAACCGGACGTGCTAGACCCACCCGTAGAACCCGCTCACTTGCTTCTGCGAATCCTTAGCCACTACAGACGAAACCTTCAATACACGGTGTCTGACCTTTCGAAGATGCTCGCTCTCAATGAGCGCGATTTGCGGGCGTGGTATCTATCGTCAGAGCCTCATCTTCGTGCCGTAAATTAACCTTTCTGCTATTGACATTGCTTGAGCGGCGCCCCCGTCCGCCCCTACTTGACGGCCCCTGGGCATCCCATGTAGCATAGTTGCGTAACTTCGCAACTATGGACATCTTCGATCTCCACGCCGATATCTGCAAGACGCTCGCCAGCCCCTCCCGCCTCCGCATCATCGCTGCCCTGCGGGACGGCGAGATGGCGGCGGGAGAGATCGCCCGCGGCCTCGGCGTCCACAAGGCCAACGTCTCCCAGCACCTGGCTGTCATGCGCCAGCGAGGCATCGTGCAGGCCCGCCGCCAGGGTCTCAACGTCTACTACCGGCTCTCCAGCCCCAAGATAATCCAGGCCTGCGATCTCATGCGAGAGGTGCTCCTGGAGATGCAGGCCTCCCGCCGGGAGGTCCTCAGTGGCTGACACAACAAGCGCCGCCATGTCACTCCTCCTCGTAATCAACCACCCCCCGCACGACGGCACCGACGTGGCCTGGAACGCGCTGCGCCTGGCGGCAACGGCCCTGGAGGACGGCCTGGACGTTCGCATCTTCCTCATGAACGACGGCGTGGACCTGGCCCGGCCGGAGTCGCAACCGGCCGGCGCCGAGTTTGACCTGTCCCGGATGCTGGGCGATTTGATGGACAAGGGCGCGGTTGTAAGATTATGCCAGACCTGCCTCGAGCGCTGCGGTATCGGCCGCGGCCAGGTCATGCCGCAGGCCGAGGTGGCGGGAATGAAAGACCTTCTGGACTGGATCAAGGGCTCGGACAAGGTCCTCACGTTCTGAGCCGGACAAGGAGACGCGATGGCCGCCAAAACCGTTCTCATCCTGGGCGCCGGCACCGGCGGGCTCGTCATCGCCAACCGGCTGCGGCGCCTCCTGGGCAAGGAGCACCGCGTCGTCCTCGTGAACCGCTCCCCCGTCTACACCTTCGCGCCCTCCTTCACCTGGGTGATGATGGGCACGCGCGACGGCCGCCGCATCTCGCGCGACCTGCGCACCCTCGGCAAGAAGGGCATCGAGTTCGTGACGGCGGAGGTGCGCGGCCTCGACACCGCCAACAAGCGGGTGCGGCTGGACGACCGCGAGGAGGCCTACGACTACCTCGTGATCGCCCTCGGCGCCCAGTACTCGTCCGAGGAGGTGCCCGGCCTGAGCCAGTGCTGGACCTTCTACCATCTCGAGGGCGCGGAGGGCCTGCACGAGCGCATCCCGCAGTTCCGTTCCGGCCGCATCGCCGTCGTCGCCACCGCGCTCCCCTACAAGTGCCCGCCAGCTCCCTACGAGGGGGCCCTGATGCTCGACGACTACTACCGCCGCAAGAAGCTGCGGGACGACGTCGATATCCACGTCTACACGCCGGAGCCGTTCCCCCTGCGCGCCGCGGGCGAGCACGTGGGCCAGGCCGTCCTGGAGCTGCTGGCCGGGCGCGGCATCGGCTTCACCGCCGGCGCCAAGCTGGCCTCCGTGGACCACAAGGCCCGCAAGATCGCCTTCGCGGACGGCACGGACGCCCCCGCGGACCTCGTCATCGCCACGCCCGTCCACCGCCTGCCGGACGCCCTCCGGGACAGCGGTCTGGCGGGTGAGAGCGGCTGGGTCACTGTGGACCGCGAGACGCTGGCCACCGCCGCCGAAGACGTCTACGCCATCGGCGACGTCACCGCCATCCCCATCGCCGGCGGCCTGGCGCTGCCCAAGGCCGGCGTCTTCGCCCACGGCCAGGCCGAGGTCGCGGCCCGCAACATCGCCGCGCGGATCAACGGCAGCGACCCCATCTGGGCCTTCGGCGGCCACGGCTCCTGCTTCCTGGAGATCGGCGGCGGCAAGGCCTCCTACGTCAGCGGCCGCTTCTTCGCGGAGCCGGCCCCGCACACGACCATGCGCGGGCCCAGCCGCTACTGGCACTGGGCCAAGGCCGGCTTCGAGCGCATGTGGCTCTGGCGCTGGTTCTGAGGGCGACGCGCGCCTGGCGAGCGCCCGTCAGCGGAGCGTCGACCGGAGGGCGGTCAAGGCTTCGTCGATTTCTCGGCCCTTCTGCTCAATGATATCGAGTAGCTCCTGCGGCGTCCGCGTGTCAAGGATAGCGCCTGCGGGGCGGGGGTTGGAGGGGGAGATGGCGCTGGGGATGCCGTCAACATTCCCACGCGCGATGATTGAGCTTAGCCAAGAGACGAATCACAATAAGGGCAGGCGCCCATGCGTATCATCGTTACGTCATATGAGTGGAGTGACAGTTGAAACTTGTAGCCGCAGCGGTAGCCAAGGGTATGATGAGGCCTGCATGAACGCTGCGCTTGCACACGAGGTTGATTGGGACTTTACGGAAGCCCCGGCAGACCCGCTGCACAATATTCATCCATATCCCACGCGGTTTATCCCCCAGATTCCGCGGGAGCTCATAAGGATATTCCACCCGGGTGATGACTCCGCAGTACTGGATCCGTTCTGTGGCTCCGGTACCACCCTTGTCGAAGCAGTTTCTGCCGGCTTGCCGGCGGTCGGCGTGGACCTGAGCCCGCTCGCTATCCTCATCTCTCGCGTGAAGACCACGCCCCTTAAGGAACCGATCTCCCCAATCGCGCGGGGGGTCATAAGTGATGCAAAACGCCACCCGACCCCCATCCCGGCGATCCCGAGACTTGACCACTGGTTTCGAGTGGATGTGCAAGACACTCTGGCGCGTTTGCGCGCACAAATTGAGCAGGTTGCCGATCAGTCTCACCGAGACGCTCTCAATCTTGCGTTTTCGAGCATAATCGTGCGCGTCTCGAACCAGGAGAGCGACACGCGATACGCCGCGGTAACCAAGGAGATGCGCCCTGATCAAGTCTACAATGCGTTCTACCGAGCGACCGAGAACATCCAGAGGGCCATCTTTGCGCGATACAACACGCTTTTCGCGACCCGGCCGATTTGCCAGCTGATTCACAAGGACACACTAAGCACCTCGCCCACGGATATCGACCTCAAGGTCGGGCTTGTGGTCACCTCGCCGCCATACCCCAACGCCTACGAGAACTGGCTCTATCACAAGTACCGTATGTACTGGCTGGGCATGGATCCGCTCATCGTGCGGAAGGGCGAGATCGGGGCACGACCGCACTTCTTTAGGAAGATCCGACCCCACACGGCCGAGCATTTTCAGGAGCAGATGGCGCGTTGTCTCCAATTGGTTTCTGGAGTGCTTCAGCCAGGCGGGGTTGCCTGTTTCGTCGTTGGACGTTCGGTCATTCGGGGGCAGGTTGTAGACAATGCCGAACTGGTGTCCCAAGCAGCAGTGAGACACGGATTCCGCCAACTCGCCTTGCTCGGCAGATCCATCAAGAAGACTCGGAAGGCATTCAATCCCTCGATAGGGAAGATACATGAAGAATCGATCGTCGTGCTTAGGCTTGAGCGATGAGCGCCTTAGAGCTCCTTTGGAACGAGTACCGGTACTTCCCATACGAAGAACACTTGGCTCGCGACGAAGCCGCCAGGCTCTTTGGAGCGAAACTCGTCAAGTCCAATGGCCACGTCGCCGTCGACCTATCGGGGGATACTGAAACCGACCCGTTAAGCGCGGCGCGCAGACTAACCTACTTCGCCGAAGTGAGGCTGCCGGACGGCTCGGTCGTGATTCCGGATCAAACACGGCTCGAACGCGGGGCGTTTAATAGCGTTAAGGGACGCAGCTCGATACCGAGCCGTCAGATCACGCGCTACTCTGCGCACGGCCTGCACGAGTATAGGGGCAAGTTCAATCCGCAAGTAGTTCGCGCCATCGGTAACCTGTGTCTACTGGGCGATGGCGCCTGGGTGATAGATCCGTTTTGCGGAAGCGGAACCACGCTGCTCGAGTCGAGTCACATCGGGTGGAATGCCATCGGGCTGGACCGCAATCCACTAGCCGTCGTAATCGCCAACGCCAAGATTACAGCCGCGCGATTACCTGCCGGCCTACTTCGTGAAGAGGCTAGGCGGCTTTCGGACCGCTTGCAGACCGTTGCCGACGGGCTCGACTGCTCCCGACCTTTCAGCGACGACAGCGCCGATCGGATCGGAGGTGATGCCCAAGGTCACTTATTCAATCGCGAGTACTTGAACTCGTGGTTCTCGAAGTCAGTACTTGCGCAGCTAAGCTTGATCCTTCGGGAA
Organism: Dehalococcoidia bacterium; assembly: GCA_030649945.1. GTDB lineage: Bacteria > Chloroflexota > Dehalococcoidia > SM23-28-2 > RBG-16-64-32 > JAUSFE01. The sequence continues at coordinate 12,273 of JAUSFE010000118.1, forward strand.
CTTCAGCAGGTGTCATCGACGGATCTGCGTCTGGTATTTAAGGTAGTACTGAGCGACATATTGCGCCGGGTGTCACTACAGGATACGGCTGATCTTCGCGTCAGGCGTGCAAAGAGCCCACCAGGGAACCATCCGGCGATACTCACGTTCTGCAGAGAGCTTCTAACGAAGGCCGAACTGATTGAGTCTGCGAAGGAAGTAGCGCCGGCCGGTGGCCTCCAAGAAGCGCACGTGGCTGATGCACGAGACGAATTGACGTGGATACGGCGGAGGCATGGCATCCGCGGAGTGGATGCAGTCATTACGAGCCCACCGTACGCCACTGCGCTGCCTTACATAGATACTCAGCGACTAAGCCTGGCACTCTTTGGGCTTACCCTAGCATCAAGTTTGAGCAGGCTGCAGGAAAGCCTAATCGGCACCCGTGAACTTAGAAAGACCCGTCAGAGGTCGTTGGAGTCCAGCTTGCGCGCCAATGGGGGTTCGCTGCCAAGGCACGCGCTTGAGTTCTGTCAATCTTTAGGAGAAGTGGCATTCCAGGAGAGTGACGGTTTTAGGCGGCGTAACACACCAGCGCTTGTCTACCAGTACCTGACGGACATGAGCCGGGCTCTAAGGAACCTCTTCGATATCGTGCGTCCGAATGGTCATATGGCGATGGTCGTCGGACGCAACAAAGCAGAACTCGGAGGACGGTCGATCGTCATTGACACGCCGGCACTTCTCGCAGAGATCGCGCAGTCACATGGCTGGCTTGCCGAAGAGGAGCGCGAACTGGATACGTACGCTCGCTTCGACCTTCACAGAGAGAACTCTATCAAAACTGAGAGCCTTCTAATCTTCAAGAAGCCGGGGCAACGCTCTACGGCCCGTAACCGAACTGGTGGCGTGGACGCGAGACCGTAAGGTGCGTCCGGTAATCGGCATAACCAGCATCAGTTTTGGTCAGCAGGCGAATCGTGAAGTCATATGTCGCATCGGGCGGCTCTCTTTCAACGATGACAAGCGATTCGGTATCGAAACCTGGCGGAACAACGGACCGAACCGTTGAGATCGGCCCGATCCTCAGACGGTGCTCAGCGGCATGTCCCTCGCGTTCTGGTCGATACCAGAGCATAACAGTGACGTGAGCGCCGTTGGGACCCGTTTGAGAGGACAACAGGCGACCGCTGGCCTCCCATTCATCTCTCGGGAGAATCCGAGTAACAGTCCGGTAGCTGGTCGGCCAACCCCAGAATGACGGATACCGGTCTCTGGCCGTTTCTCCGAGGTCAGGCTCAAAAGTACCCACCTGTCGACCATGAAGCTTGTCGATGTCGTTCGGGGTGAGCGTACGCACGAAGAACCGATCTGCGAGAGGTGCTACGTCAGATGGATCCACCTCTTCTGCCGGTGCCTCCGACGGTTGTTCATCTGTGGCCAGAGGGAACGGGATCTCTATCAGAACGCGGGGAGGGCGTGGGCCACGCGGAGGCGGGCTTGTGGGCAGATCCCTTAGGGGTGCTTCCCGCTTGGTCTCGCGTCGCCGCTGCCAGCGGAGCGCGTTCTCGGTGCTTAGATACCCAGCTCGGTACAAGCGCTCAATATCGCCGATCTCGTGTATCGGGTGATAGAATTCGCTGCCTATTAACCGATCCCAGGCGTCATCGAATTGCCGCAGAGCGGCGCGGTCGCCCTTGGACGACCTGGGATGCAGTGTGGCGACTAGCGACGCTTCGAAGTTGGTGAGAAGTCCGCCTCTCGTAAGGTTCGAGGAACCTACAAACAGAGTTGCGCGAGATGGTGGTCTGCCACCGTTGTCGACACAGTACGCCTTGGGGTGAAAAGTCTGGCTGCGATGCTTGAAGAAGACACCAAGTTCGCCACAGGTCTCATGGAGATGCAGGAGGGCTTCTACCGTCGTCCCCCGCTCGTTGATGCCGACTATAGCGGAAACGGACAGTCGCTGGCGGGCAACGGTTGACAACCAAGCGGCACCTTCGAGTCGGGCCCAGGCCACCGCTAGTCGTAGACGACCACCTCTGTACTCGCCTGCCAAACGGCTGAGAACATCCAGGATCGGGATGTCGGGTCCGACGGCTAGCTCTCGTAACGGCATTGGTGTTGGGAATTGTACGGCTAGTACGCGCCCCCGCCAAGCCATCGGGGGGCATGAGGCCATACGCATGGCCATTCCGGAATTCCTCAGTACTCCCGCAAAAACCCATTTCTGCCAATCGAAATCAGCCTGATCCTGCGCGCCGTCGCAGGGTGTTGGGGTGGGTGGGGTTGTCCACGTTGACAACTGCTTCAAGTTGCATCATCGTATTGGTGTACCACCTCATGGCCGGGAAACCCGCCATGAGCCAACGAGGAGCCGCAAGGCTCCTTGTTCTTTATCTGCGTCACCATCATGTTGAAGCTCGGCGTGCCCATCTGTGCCCATCTGTGCCCATCTGTGCTCATCTGTGGCTAAACACGTTCCCTGATTCTAGAATTCCTCCGTCCTCCCACGAAACCCCATTTCTGCCAAACAAACTCCGCGCTCCCGCCGGCCCCATGGTCCGCCTCCGCGCGCCCCTTGACGCGGCTGCCACGTGGTGGCATTGTGGGCTCAATTCGCCCAGAGAGGAGTCGCCACTGTGGGAAACCCAACGGTTGAAATGTTGCGAGAGCGTGCTCGGGGCCAGGTGATAACGGCAAGTGACGCGGAGTACGAAGAGGCGCGCAAGGTCTACAACGGGATGATCGACCGGCGCCCATCGGTCATCGTGAGGGCCGTCGACGTCGGCGACGTGATGGCGGGCATCGACTACGCCCGCGAGAACGGACTCGATCTATCGGTGCGAGGTGGTTCGCACAGCGTGCCCGGCTTCGGCACCTGCGACGGCGGCATCGTGATCGACCTGGCTGGGATGAACGGTGTTCGCGTCGATCCCCACCAAAGGACGGCGCGGGCCGAAGGCGGTTGCACGTGGGGCGGCTTCAACCACGCCACGTACGCCTTCGGACTGGCGACAACGGGCGGGATCATCGGGAGCACCGGGATCGCCGGCCTCACACTAGGCGGCGGGATCGGCTACCTGTCGCGGGGCTTTGGTCTCTCGCTCGACAACCTGCTGTCTGCGGACGTCGTCACAGCCGACGGGCGATTCCTCGTCGCGAACGCGAAGGAGAACGAGGACCTGTTCTGGGCGCTGCGGGGTGGCGGCGGCAACTTCGGCGTTGTGACATCGTTCGAGTACCAGTTGCACCCGGTCAAGGATGTCGTCGCCGGCATCTTCTTCTATCCGGTCGACAAGGTGCGCGACGTGTTCAGATTCTACCGGGACTACGTGGCGACGGCGCCGGAGGAGATGGGCCTCTTCCCGGCGTTTCAGATAGCGCCGCCGCTGCCGTTCATCCCGGAGAAGGAGCACGGCAAGACGTTCTGCGCGATCGTGGCCTGCTGGGCCGGCGCGCTCAAGGACGGCGAGAACCAGATGGCGGCGTTCCGCAAGCCCGCGGCGACCGTGGCCGAGATGGTTGCACCGATGCCCTACTATGCGATGAACAGCTTGTTCGACCCGCTTTACCCGCCGGGCCTGCAGCACTACTGGAAGGCCTCCTTCGCGACGGAACTGACGGACGGTGCGATTGCGGCACACGAGGAGTTCGGGCCGAAGGTGCCGGCCGTCAGTTCGACGATGCACATCTATCCGATCAACGGCGCCTGCAACCGTGTCCCCTCGGATGCAACGGCGTTCGCCTACCGCGACGCCAGGTTCGCGACAGTGATCGCCGGCATGTGGCCAGAGCCCGCCGACAACGAGAAGAACATCAAGTGGGTGAAGGACTACTATAAGGCGCTCGAGCCCCACTCCCTGGCCGGCGGATACGTCAACTTCATGGCCGGTGACGACCAGGGCCGCATCAGGGATAACTACAAGGACAACTACAGCCGGCTGGTGTCCATCAAGAAGAAGTACGACCCCGGCAACTTATTCCACCTGAACCAGAACATCAAGCCATAACAGCTCGCATCTCAATCGCCCGGTCAGGACATCTGCGCGGCAGATGCGCGTCTGCCCCGTCAAGCCCGGAGCCAGGAGACTTCGTGGACGCGAATGGGGTCGTCGAAACCTTTGAGCGCCATCTCACCTCGGTCTGAGAATGTGAATCCCTTGCCGATGCAAAGCTCGCGGACGACGTTCGAGGTGAAGATGGTGGAGGGCTCAGCCGCGTCGCAGATGCGTCGTGCGAGCTGAACGACGGCGCCGAAGAGGTCGCCGCCATCGCGAACAGGCTCACCGGCGCTCATGCCGACGCGGATGCGCACCGCCTTATCACCGCGCTCCTGGTTGCGGTCCTGGAACGCGCGTTGGATCTCAAGTGATGACTCCACCGCTTTGGTGACCGAGGCGAACGAAGCCATGATGCCGTCGCCCGTGTGCTTGACCTCGCTGCCCTCGTGCTCGTTCAGGGCCGTGCGGACGATCGCGTCGTGCTCTCGCAGGACTGCCATTGCGCCCTCGTCGCCGAGCTGCTGAGTACGGCGTGTAGATTCCTCCATGTCGGTGAAGAGGACGATCCGAAAGGCGCTGTCGGCGATCGGTTGCCCCGCGGAAGTGCCCGGCGGATCGTTCAGTCGCCCCAGGAAGTCCGCGACGGTATGTTCCTCAACCTCGATTATCTCGCTGGCGATGCTGCCGTGCGCTTCGGCATGCACGGCTTGGGCGGCTTCCCTCGACGGCGCGTCTACCAGGCAGAAGACCTGACCGCGCGCCTGGTCCATCCAGTACGTCAGGTACCGCGTGTGATACTTCTCCTGGACCTGCAGGTCCAGGAGATGGGCGGCGTAGATGTCCTGGGGGGCAAGCTCACCCGCTTCGTGGCGGTCCATATAGAGCGGCATTTTCCTGTTCCCTTCCTCACGCGTTCTCGCAGGGGTCTCGATCAGAGTGCTGCGGTTGGCATCAGTTTAGCAGCACTGTCTATTGCATGCGCCCGGTCTGCAGTCAATTCGTGTGAGCCAACGCCGGCGAATACGACATGCAGGTATCATCTGTGGCTAAACCCGTTCCTTATTTCTAGAATAACCCCGTAATCCCAAAACCCATTTCTGCCAAACGAAATCAGCGCTCCCACGTTAGAATGGGCGTATGGCGACCACCAGGCGCCCGCGCTACCCGGCGGAGTACGAGTCCGACGTCCTCCTGAAAGACGGCTCCACCGTGCACCTGCGGCCGGTGCGGCCGCAGGACGAGGCGGCCATGCGCAGCCTCTTCGCGCGCCTCAGCCCACGTTCCCTTTATCTGCGGTCCCACCACCAGGCCCGGCGCGTCAGCCCGGAAGAGGTCCGCCGCTTCACGCACGTCGACTACGAAGACGCCTTCGGGCTGGTGGCCACGCTGGGAGAGCCGCCGCGCGAGCGCATCGTCGCCTGCGGCATGTACAACCGGCTGGACGGCCGCAGCGACCGAGCGGAGATCGCGTTCACGGTGGAGGACAGCCATCAGGGACGCGGCATCGCCAGCCAGCTCCTGGACCAGCTGGCGATAACGGCCCGCGACCACGGCGTCGCCGTCTTCGAGGCGGACGTGCTGGGCGAAAACGAGTCCATGATGGAGGTGTTCAAGGAGAGCGGCTTCCCGCTGCAGAGCAGGCTCACCTACGGCACCTTCCACGTCGCCTTCCCCATCAGCGAGACGGCGGAGGCGGAGCGCAAGGCCGCCGAGCGGGAGGTGGTGGCCGAGGCCAACTCCCTGCGCGTCTTCTTCCAGCCCCGCAGCGTGGCCGTCATTGGCGCTTCGCGGCAGCGCGGGACCATCGGCGCGGAGATCTTCCACAACATCCTCGGCGATGGCTTCACCGGCGTCGTCTACCCCATCAACCCACGGGCCGACGCCGTCGCCGCCGTCAAGGCCTACGCGTCCGTGCTGGACGTGCCGGACGAGATCGACCTGGCCATAGTCGCCGTGCCGGCGGAGAGCGTGCTGGACGTGGCCGGCGAGTGCGCGCGCAAGGGGGTGCGCGGCCTGGTGGTGATCTCCGCCGGCTTCCGGGAGACCGGTCCCCAGGGCGCCGAGCGTGAGGCGGCGCTGCTGGCCAGGGCCCGCCAATACGGCATGCGCATCATCGGGCCCAACTGCATGGGCGTCCTCAACGCCGCCCCGTCGGTCTCGCTGAACGCCACCTTCTCGCCGGTCTTCCCGCCCTTCGGCAACGTGGGGCTGCTCTCACAGAGCGGCGCCCTGGGGCTGGCGCTGCTGGACTACGCCCGCCGCCTGAACATTGGCCTCTCCACCTTCGTCAGCGTCGGCAACAAGGCGGACGTCTCCGGCAACGACCTCATCCAGTACTGGGAGCAGGACCCGGCGACCGGCGTCATCCTGCTCTACCTGGAGTCCTTCGGCAACCCGCGCAAGTTCGCGCGGCTGGCCCGGCGCATCTCCGGACGCAAGCCCATCGTGGCGGTGAAGAGCGGGCGCACCGCCGCCGGCTCCCGCGCCGCCGCCTCGCACACCGGCGCGCTGGCGACCGCCGACGTGGCCTCGGAGGCCCTCTTCCGGCAGGCCGGCGTGATCCGCGTGGACACGCTGGAGCAGCTGTTCGACGTGGCGAGCCTGCTGGCGCACCAGCCCATCCCCCGCGGCCGGCGCGTCGCCATCCTCACCAACGCCGGCGGCCCGGGCATCATGGCCGCTGACGCCTGCGAGGCCTACGGGCTGGAGGTCATCCCCCTGCCGGATGCGACTGTCGCCGCGCTGCGTGAGTTCTTGCCGCCGGAGGCCGGCCTGAGCAACCCCACAGACATGATCGCCTCCGCCAGCGCCGGGGACTACGGCCGTGCCCTGCGCATCCTGCTCCAGGACGAGGGCATCGACTCCGTGATCATCATCTTCATCCCGCCGCTGGTGACGGGCGCGGAGGCCGTCGCCGCGGCGATCCGGGACGCAGCGACGGAGATGGGACGCGAAAAGACGCTGCTCACCTGCTTCATGAGCGCGCGGGGCGCCCCGCCGGAGCTGAGCGCCGGTGACGGCTGCACCCTGCCCTCCTACGCGTTCCCGGAGTCAGCGGCACTTGCGCTGGCCAAGGTCTGCGAGCACGGGGAGTGGCGCAAGCGGCCCCAGGGCAGCATCCCGTTGCTGGCCGTGGACGCGGAGACTGGCCGCGGCCTTGTGGACACGGCGCTGGCGGGCGCGCGCGGCGGCATCTGGCTGGACCCGCAGCGGGCAGCAGACCTGCTGCGCGCCTACGGCATCCGCTCCGCCCGCATCACGGCCGCCCGCACGCCGGCGGAGGCCGTCGCCGTGGCGGAGGCGATCGGCTACCCCGTCGCCGTCAAGCTGGCGTCGTCCACCATCACCCACAAGTCCGACATTGGGGGCGTCGTCCTCGGCGTGCACAACAAGCGGGGCGTCCGCGACGCCTGCCGGCGCATTCGCGAGCGCGTCCAGGCGGCCGGCCGCCTGGACGAGATGGAGGGCGTCGTCGTTCAGGAGATGGTGCCGGAGGGGATCGAGGCGATCGTCGGCGTCACACAGGACCCGCTGTTTGGGCCGCTCATGATGTTCGGCCTGGGCGGCACGTTTGTCGAGCTGCTGAAGGACGTCGCCTTCCGCATCCACTCGCTGACGGACGTGGACGCGCGGGAGATGGTGCGCGCCATCAAGAGCTACCCGCTGCTGGAAGGCTGGCGCGGCGCGGACCCGGGAGACATCGCCGCCCTGGAGGAGATCCTGCTGCGCGTCTCCCGCCTGGTGGAAGACATCCCGGAGATCGCGGAGATGGACCTGAACCCGGTCAAAGTCCTGCGCCCGGGCGAGGGCTGCGCCGTGGTGGACGTGCGGGTGCTGCTGCGCAGCGTTCTCCGTTCACCCCCGCCCGTGGACGGCTCCTGAATGCGGCCCGCCGGCCTCGTGACCGCCTCCGCGCGCCCCCTCCCCTCGGTCCTCGGTTCTCGGCCATTGCTCCATTGCTCCATTGCTCCAATACTCCAGTGCTCCCATTGCTCCATTGCTCCGTTGCTCCAGTGCTCCCATTGCTCCATTGCTCCATTGCCCCAATGCTCCAATGCTCCAATGCTCCAATGCTCCAATGCTCCAATGCTCCATCCCTCCCCCCGCCATTGCCCGCGCGCGCCGCAATCCGCTACCATATGCGCTACAAGCGACGCCGAGTGCACCCGGGGGACGATTGGGATGTCCAGTCTCTACAACGTAGCGGTGGTCGGGGCCACGGGCCTCGTCGGCCAGGAGTTCCTGAAGATCGCCATCCAGCGGCGCTTCCCCCTCAAGGGGCTGCGCCTTCTCGCCTCCCACCGCTCCGCCGGCCGCAAGCTGACGGTCGGCGAGTGGGAGGTGGAGGTCGAGGAAGCCACCTCGCAGTCCTTCCGCGGCGTGGACCTGGCCTTCTTCTCTGCCACCACCGAAGTCTCCAAGCAGCTCGTCCCCGCCGCCGTCCGCGCCGGCGCCATCGTCATCGACGACAGCGGCGCCTGGCGCATGGAGCCCGACGTCCCGCTCGTCGTGCCCGAGGTCAACGCCGACGACCTGAAGTGGCACAAGGGCATCATCTCCATCCCCAACTGCCCGACGACGCCGCTCTGCCAGGCCCTCTGGCCCGTGCACAGGGTCAACCCCATCGCCCGCATCATCGTCGATACCTATCAGTCCGTCTCCGGCACCGGCGCGGCCGCCTTGCAGGAGCTGACGGACCAGACGCGCGCGGTGCTGGACGGCAACGCCACGCGCGCCCACGTCTATCCCCATCAGATCGCCTTCAACCTGCTGCCCCAGGTGGACGTCTTCCTGGGCAGCGGCTACACCAAGGAAGAGTGGAAGATCATCAACGAGACCCGCAAGATCCTGCACGAGCCGGAGCTGCCCATCTCCGCCACCTGCGTACGCGTGCCCGTCTACGTGGGCCACTCCGAGGCCGTACACGCGGAGTTCACGAAGCCGATCACGCCGGAGGACTTCTACAACATCGTGCACGAGGCGCCGGGGATCACTGTCCAGGACGAGCCCTCCGTGAACCTGTACCCCACGCCCTGGACCGTGGCCGGCAAGGACGACACGTACATCGGCCGCATCCGCCAGGACGCCAGCCACCCCAACGGAATCGCCTTCTGGCTCGTCAGCGATAACCTGCGCAAGGGCGCCGCGCTCAACGCCATCCAGATCGCGGAAGAGCTGATCGCGCGCGGGCTGATCTAGCGGGCGCGGGCGCGTAGGGGCGCAGCACGCGCCGCTGCCCGCCGTCTGACCAGCATCGTCTTGACCTGATGAACCCGTGATATCCTGTCGCCGCCTCGTGTGCCGCGCCCGAACGCCCCGCTCGTCGCACCACGCCTGCCGCGTCATGACGCGCCCCTACGCCCCGTTCGCCGCACAACGCCTGCCATGTGCGCAATCGCAGCGCCCGCGCGCCACCCCACTGCGTTGCTGCGCGGCCCTCGAAACAACTGTTGCGACAGCCTCTCCATATCCCGTCCCGCAGATAACAATTCCGTGCGTTTTACGTTTGAATATGATAGAATGTTCGTGCTGTCACAAAGCGTCCCCCTACTATGACTGAAGCCTCCACAAGCAAATACACCGCCGCCGACATCCAGGTGCTCGAAGGCCTCGAGGCCGTCCGTCGCCGCCCCAGTATGTACATCGGCTCCACCGATGAGCGCGGCCTCCACCACCTCGTCTACGAGATCGTAGACAACTCCATCGACGAGGCCATGGCCGGCTTCTGCAACCGCATCGATATCGTCATCCAGCCGGACGGCAGCGTCGAGGTCACGGACAACGGCCGCGGCATCCCCGTGGACACACACGCCCGCACCGGCAAGTCCGCCCTGGAGACGGTGATGACCTACCTCCACGCCGGCGGCAAGTTCGATCACCAGGCTTACAAGGTCTCCGGCGGCCTGCACGGCGTGGGCGCCGCCGTCGTCAACGCCCTCTCGTCGCACATGTGGGTGGAAGTCCGCCGCAGCGGCAAGACGTACCGCCAGGACTACGCCCGCGGCAAGGCCAAGGGGCCGGTCAAGGCCTCCGCCAACGGGGCCGGGCAGACCGGCACCACCACCGGCTTCACCCCGGACCCGGAGATCTTCCACGACACCGCGTTCGACTTCAACACCCTCACCCAGCGCTTCCGCGAGATGGCCTTCCTCACCAAGGGCATCTGGATCCACTTCCGCGACGATCGCCCGGCGGGCGCCGGCCGCGCCATCACCTACTACTTCGAGGGCGGCATCAAGTCCTTCGTCCAGCGCCTGAACAAGGACCGCAGCACCCACCACGACCCCTTCTACATGGAGAAGGCCGTCGAGGGCGCCGTCGTCGAGGTGGCCATCCAGTACAACGACTCCTTCACCGAGTCCACCTTCGCCTTCGCCAACTGCATCCACACCATCGACGGCGGCACGCACCTCACCGGCTTCCGCTCCGCCCTCACCCGCGTCCTTAACGACTACGCCCGCAAGGCGAAGATACTCAAGGACAACGACCCCAACCTCAGCGGCGAGGACGTGCGCGAGGGCCTCGTGGCCGTGGTCAGCGTGAAGCTGCCCGAGCCGCAGTTCGAGGGCCAGACCAAGACCCGCCTGGGCAACGCCGAGATGAAGGGCTTTGTGGAGTCCGCCCTCGGCGAGGAGCTCTCCACCTGGCTCGAAGAGCACCCCTCGGACGCCCGCCGCATCATCGAGAAGTGCCTCACGGCCTCCCGCGCCCGCGAGGCCGCCCGCAAGGCCCGCGACCTCGTGATCAAGAAGGGCTTTCTGGACGACAGCGTCCTCCCCGGCAAGCTCGCCGACTGCTCGGAGCGCAACCCGGAGGTGCGGGAGCTGTACCTGGTGGAGGGCGCCTCCGCCGGCGGCACGGCCAAGGAGGGCCGCGACCGCCGCTTCCAGGCCATCCTCCCCCTGCGCGGCAAGATCCTGAACGTCGAGAAGGCCCGCCCCGACAAGATGCTGGCCCACGAGGAGATCAGGGCCATCATCACCGCCATGGGCGCCGGCTTCGGCGAGGACTTCGACCCCGCCAAGCTCCGCTACCATCGCGTCATCATCATGACCGACGCCGACGTGGACGGCGCCCACATCCGCACCCTGCTCCTCACCTTCTTCTTCCGCTACATGCGCGAGCTCATCGAGCACGGGCACCTGTTCATCGCCCAGCCGCCGCTCTACCGCACGCAGAAGGGCAAAGAGGTGCGCTGGCACTACACTGATAAGGACAAGGAATCCTACCTGAGCAAGCTCAAGGACGGCAAGGGCGTGAACATCCAGCGCTACAAGGGCCTGGGCGAGATGAACCCCATCCAGCTCTGGGAGACGACCATGGACCCCGCCATCCGCACCGTCCTCCAGGTCAACATCGACGACTCCATGGCGGCCGACCGCGTGTTCACGCAGCTCATGGGCGAAGAGGTGGCGCCGCGCAAGTCCTTCATCCAGAGCCACTACGACAAGGTCCGCAACCTCGACGTCTAGGCGGCCCCGCCTGTAGCGGCCACCTTTGGCGTGGCGCGGAGGGCATGCGGGGAGGTCGCCACAAGAGACCCAAGCTTACCGTAAATATGGTAATATGGCAGCATGAAGACGACCATTGAGCTCCCCGATGACCTCTTCCGGGAGGCCAAGGCCACCGCCGCCCGGCGCGGCACCGCCCTCAAGCAATTCGTCCGGGAGGCGCTGGCCGAAAAGCTGGCCCGCGAAGGGGTGATCGATGACGTGTATCGTCCTCGTGACTGGCCCGTTCCACCGATCAGGCTCGATCCCGAAGAGGCCGCGCTGATCGACCGCGCTATCGAGGAAGCGTTCGAGCAGATCGAGCCCGAAGACCTGGCTTGATTGTCGATACGAACGCCCTCTCCGCATGGCGAGACGGAGACCGTGACCTTCTCGGTGTCTTGGCGCCTCCTCATCTCCTAATCTTGCCGGTGATTGCGATCGGCGAATACCGCTACGGCGCCGGGCGGTCTAGGCAGCGCGCCATGGCGGAAGCGTGGCTCGAAGATGTTGCGAGCCGGATCCGGGTCGCGCCCATAACAGTCGATACTGCAATCTCATACGCCTCTGTCCGCCTAATGCTTCGTAGCAAGGGGACGCCCATCCCTGCGAACGACATGTGGATCGCGGCGCTGGCCTTGCAGTACCGCGTACCCGTCCTATCCCGCGACACCCACTTCGATGTCGTGGACGGACTCGCTCGCATCGGCTGGTAGACCACCGCCGGCGCCGACTGCCCGCTCGACTTCCTGGGCAACTCAACCTCGATCCGTTCGCCCTGAGCCTGTCGCAGCGCTCCGCCCACCCTCAGCCTGAAAGCCCACCCGCTATACTGATATCGAGGATTCCCATGCCCGAACCATCCGACCACGAGCGCGTTAACGACTATCTCCTCCAGCTGTACGGCGACGACCCGTTTGCCCCCGTGCGCAAGGCCTCCGAGGTCCACCGGACGGAGCACGCGGCCAGCCTTCCCGGCGTAGGCGAGCAAGAGTGCGGCGTCTACCCTTCGGACCCGTTGAAGATCCGCTTCCTCGCAACCCTGGTCCGAGCCCTGGCCCCGCGACGGATGCTGGAGATCGGCTGCGGCCTTGGCTACAGCGCCCTCTGGCTCGCCGGCGCCGCCCCCGTCGAGGCCCGCATCGAGACGATCGACCGCTTCCCCGACCACGTCGCGCTCGCCGAGGGCTACGCTAAGTCGTTCGGCCTGGCGGACCGTATCTCGGTCATCGAGGGCGCAGGCGCGGACATCCTGCCGCGGCTCGAAGGCCCGTACGATCTCATCCACGATGACGGCTGGTTCGCCCAGGAGCCACCGTATTTCGGACGCATGGTGCAGCTCCTGCGGCCGGGAGGCCTGCTCGTCATGTCGAACTGGTTCCTGCTCAGCGAATCCCTGCTGGACAAGCCGCTGCTGGACTGGAGCCGGTTCGCCGGCCCGTCATGGCGTGAGCACGTCCAGGCCTACGCCAAAGCGCTGACCGCGCGCCCGGACCTCCACGTCAGCTTTGTCCTGGACCCCGCCGTCGCGCTCGCGCTGAAGCTGCCGTGACGGTGCCGCCCACCACCCTCATCGTCGAGACGACGGCGGATGAGGACTGTCCCATCGACTTCCTGGGCGATTCCGCCGACATCGTCTACTTCATCTCCATGGCCCACTCCGAGCGCTACGGCGCTGACCACCCGCTGGCAAAGGCCGCCGCCGTCCTCAAGCGCCGGCTGCGCGTCAATCTCGCGCCACTCCTCAACTTCGCCGACGCCCGCCCGGACAACGAGCAGGAGGAGCGCCTGCTGGACAGCCTCTGGCAGGACGCGGCGCCGCTCGCTCAGTCCGCCGGCGCCGCGGCAGAAGCGATCGAGGCCACGCCCGAGCTGCGCGAACTGACCGCCGGCTTCCCGGAGCTGCCGGTACGCCTGCGGGAGCTGGCGGACATGGCGGACTGGGCAGCGGAACGCGGCGCGCGGATGCGGCTGACCTACGTGCTGTAGGGGCGCACCCGTGTGGGAGCCCGGGGCAGCGGCCCGCCGCTACTCCACGGTGAAGTCCGCGTACATGCCCTTTTCCGCGTGCGCGGTCTTCTCCGGGTCACCCTTGTCCGGCAGGAAGCACAACAGCGCGTAGCGCCCCGGCGCCAGCGGCTGGTCGAACACCACGCTGCCGGCATCCCCCGGCGCGAACGGGCCCTGGTAGGCTATCCCTTCCACCCCCGCCGGCTGGCTCACGGACTGCACCGCCACCGCCAGGTCCAGGTCTGCCGGGATCTTCGCCATCCTCACCTCGTGTCGCTGGCCGCCCACGTTGTGCACTTCAAAGGCAAAGTCGCCGCCCTTGACTCTGTCCTTATCGAACGCGAACGAGAACTCGTTCAGGTCCAGCCTCACCGTCTGGACCCCGGCGGGGATCTCCTTCGGCACCGCGCGCAGGTCTTCCAACTTCCACGCCCCGTTCTCGCGTACCAGGTGCGCCTCGAACTCCTGCCTGTCCGTTTCGAAGATGAACGCCGCTTCCGTCGTGGCCCTGTCTCCCTTCACCTCCGTGTTGCGGAAGTCCTCCACCTTACCCCCAGCGCCCACGCACTCCTGCGCCCTCTCGCGGCATTCCTGCCGGGTCAGCCCCACGACGTTCGCCAGGAAATTGTCCGTCACGTGCCCCAGGAAGTAATCCACGTCCTCCGGCTTCGTCTGCCCCAGCGTCCTCAGGGCGTCCTCGACGTCGGATTCGCCGCCGCCCGCCTGCGCGGTGGCCGTCGGTTCGGCGGTCGCCTGGCCGCCCCCGTCCCCCTCGCCATCGCCGCCGCAGGCGAACGCGATGGCGGCCACCGCCGGCAGCAGCGCCAGCGCGAGGTACGGACAGAGCTTGCGCGTCATGGCATCCCCTTCCACCAAACGGTCCGCGGCCATCGCCTGCCTGACGGCCTGCCTGACGGTAGGCAAGGCAGGCAGGCCGTCTCAAGATCGCTCTCCCAGAGCATATGGGCTGCGGGCGCGGGAGAACAGGGGAAACCTCCCTCGATTCGCAGCACCCGGCAGGGACGCCCCTACTTCACGTAGAGGCCCGTCTCCCGGATGTACGCCTCCACCGCATCGGGGACCAGGTAGCGCGCCGAACCCCCGCGCCGTGCCCTCTGCCGGATGTCCGTCGCGCTGATCTCGATCAGCGGCATCTCCAGCCACGTCAGGCGCTCATCCGTGCCCGGCGGCGCGCCGCCGCCGCTCTCCGGCGACCGCTCGGTGCGGGCCCGCCGGGCCACCAGCAGCGTCGCCAGCTCCCTGATGCGCTCCGGCTCCCGCCAGTTCGGCAGGTCCGCCAGCGCGTCCTCTCCCAGGATGAAGAAGAGCGCGGCCTCCGGGTGCTCCGCCTTCAGCGCCGCCAGCGTCTCCGCCGTGTAGGACGGCCCCTGCCGGTACAGCTCGATCGTTGACACGGCGAACGCGGGGTTGTCCGCGGTGGCCAGGCGCAGCATCTGGAGGCGGTGCTCCGCCGGCGCTATCTGCCTTCCCGCCTTGCGCCAGGGCCGGCCCGCCGGCACGAAGAGCACCCTGCCCAGGGCCGCCTGCTCGCGCGCTGTCTCCGCCAGGATCAGGTGGCCCAGGTGCACCGGGTCGAACGTCCCCCCCAGGACGCCAAGCCTCTCCTGGGCTGCGCCGCGCGGCGTCACGCCTCCAGCTCCAGCTCCACCCGCCCCAGGCGGACGCGGTCGCCGGGTTTCGCCCCGGCGCGGCGCAGCGCCGTCTTCACGCCCCAGCGCCCGAAGCGCCGCCACAACTCCGCCCGCCCCTCCTCCCTGTCCACCGGCATCATCTCCGCAAACGCCACCACCCTCTCCCCCTCCACCCGGAAGGCGTCGTCCTCGCGCCTCACGCTGAGCACGGGCCTCGTCTCCTGCGGCCGCAGCACGGCCTCTTCCCGCGCGGCCACCGGGGCGTCCGCCACCTCCCCCAGCAGCTCCCCCAGACGGTGGACCAGGGAGTCTACGCCCTCGCCTGTCGCGGCTGAGATGAACACCGGCTCAGCCCCTTTCGCCGCGAATCCTCGCCGCAGCTCCTCCTGCGCCTCCCGCACCTCAGGCAGGTCCACCTTGTTCACCGCCAGCACTTGCGGGCGCTTCTCCAGCCCGTGCCCGTATTCCCTCAGCTCCCTGTTCACCGCCTCCACGTCGCGCTGCGCATCCGGGCTGCTCCCGTCCACCAGGTGCACGATCAGCCGCGTCCGCTCAATGTGGCGCAGGAAGTCCAGGCCCAGGCCGGCGCCGGTGTGCGCGCCCTCGATCAGTCCCGGGATGTCCGCCACCACGAAGCGCTCCCAGCCGGCATCCACCACGCCCAGCACCGGCTCCAGCGTGGTGAATGGGTACTCTGCCACCTTCGGCCGGGCTGCGGAGATGGCGCCCACCAGCGTGGACTTGCCGGCGTTTGGCAGCCCCACAATGCCCACATCCGCCAGCAGCTTCAGGTCCAGCCGCAGGCGGACCGCTTCCCCTGCCTGCCCGCTTTGGGCGATGCGGGGGGCCCTGTGCACCGGCGTCTTAAATCTCGTGTTGCCCCAGCCGCCACGCCCGCCCCTCGCCACCACAACCGTTTCCCCGTCCGCCTGAAGGTCTGCCACCTTCCCAGCTTCGACGCCCGCGTCCAGGCGCCAGACCTCCGTGCCCGGCGGCACCCTGAGCACAAGCGACTCCCCGCGCCGGCCGTGCTTGCCCGATCCCATCCCGTGCTGGCCCCTCTCCGCCCGATAGGTCCGCCGCCGGCCCAGTTCCTTCAACGTGCGCACAGACCTGTCCGCCACCAGGCAAACGCTGCCGCCGTCTCCCCCGTCGCCCCCATCCGGCCCGCCACGGGGCACGTACTTCTCCCGCCGGAAGCTGACAGAGCCGTTGCCACCGTTGCCGGCGGTGGCCATTATCTCCACACGGTCAATCATTTCAAACCATTATATAAGTGGGAGATGGATCAGAGAGTAGTAGTAGTAGTAGTAGTAGTAAGGGTGTTGGTAGCGTGGTTCCAGGTAGCGGCAGACAGGGGATAGCGTGTGCATGGCGGTGTGCGCGCCGTGGACGGATGTTGATGGCGTGCGGCGACGGCGCGTATCCCTGCCAGGAATATGGAAAACACCGGGTCGGGGCGGCTGCCCGTGAAGCCTTGCCTACCGGCAGGCAGGCCCGGTTGTTGGCTCTGGTGGAACGGTTGTGGGAAAGTCAGATGGATATCTGGGTGCGGATGTCCGCCAGTTGCGCGCTCAAGCGGGGGTCCGAGATAAGGCCGCGGGCCACCTTTTGCACACCGTGGATTATTGTGGAGTGATCGCGGTGGCCCAAAAGCAGCCCCACCTGCTTGAGCGCCAGCTCCGCGTCCTCCCGCAGGAGGTACATCGCCATGTGACGGGCTTCCGCAATGGGCTTCGCGCGGCTCTTGCCCACCAGCGCCTGCAGGGTGACGTTGTAGTATGAGCAGGCGGCCTGCATGATGGTCTGCGGGTCGCTGGGCGCGGACACCGTCGGGGTCAGGGCCGCCAGCGCACGCGCCGCTACCGCCAGGCTGATGGCGGAGCTGGTGAGGCGGGCGTAGGCGACGACGCGGTTCAGCAGCCCCTCCAGCTGGCGCACGTTGTCGCGCGCCCGGTCCGAGAGGAAGTGCGCGACGTCCGCCGGCACGTCCACCTTCTGCTCGCGCGACTTCGCCTGCAGGATTGCCAGCCGCGTCTCCTCGTCAGGCGGCTGGATGTCGGCGATCAGGCCCCACTGGAAGCGGGAGCAGAGCCTGCCCTCCAGGCCGGGGATCCCCGCCGGCGGCCGGTCGCTGGCCACCACCAGCTGGCAGCCGTTGGAATGCAGGTCGTTGAACGTGTAGAAGAACTCCTCCTGGGTGCGCCCCTTGCCGGCCAGGAACTGGATATCGTCCACCATCAGCAGCTGGACCGACCGGTAGCGCCGACGGAACTCGTCGGCCCGCCCCTGGGCGATGGCCGTCACGAAGTCGTTGGTGAACTGCTCCGAGGTGACGTAGAGGGCGTTCCGGCTGGCGTGGGCCGCCCGCAGGGCGATGGCCTGCAAGAGGTGCGTCTTGCCCAGCCCGGGGCTGCTGTAGATGAAGAGCGGGTTGTAGTCCTCGCCGGGCCGGTCGGCCGCTGCCGCGGCCGCCGCCGCCGCCATGCGGTTGGAGTCCGCCACGACGAACGAGCGGAAGTTGTAGCGGGGGTTCAGGTGCTGGCGCAGGACCGGGCTGGAGATGATGGCCTGCGCCGCCGAGCCGTTGGCCAGGGGCAGATCCTCGGACACTACCGCTGCCGCGGCACGGCCGTTGGCGCTGCCGTTGCGGCCGATGATCTCGAACGCGACCTCCGTCGGCTGTCCCAGGATGCCACCGATGGTCTGGGAGACCAGGCCCCGCATGCGCGTGGCCAGCCACTCCTTCACGAACTCCGTGGGCACGCCGACGACGAACTGGCCCTCGCCGACACGCAATCCCTGCGTATCCTTCAGCCACGTGTCGTAGTTGGGTCTCGTGACGTGGATCTGAAGCTGGCCGAGGGCAGTGTCCCAGACACGCTGGGCAGTGGGGTCTGCCATGAAAGAGCCTCCGATGTGGTGTTGTAGGGGAGCGGCTGGCGGAACGATAACACAGGCCGAGCCAACCCTGTCAACGGCGTTATGTTAACGTTGGGGGGAAGTTGGGGAGCCTTTTCGAACTGTCAAAGTCGGGCCTTCCCCAAACCCGGTTGCTGCCCTATCTTACGGCGCATATAATCCGCTCCAGACGGACGCCGTCGCTATCTGGAGGTGCCTTTTCGTGCTCCTGGCCATGGATGTGGGCAATACCAACGTCACGCTTGGCGTCTATGACGGCAAGACCCTGAAATCCACCTGGCGCTTCGCCACCGACATGGAAAAACTGGCCGATGAGTACGGCGTCCTCATCCTCACACTGCTCCAACACGAGGCCCTCTCCCCGGACGATATCACGGAGGCCGTCATGGCCTGCGTGGTGCCGGACCTGGAACCCGTCTTCAACGCCGCCTGCAGCCGCTACTTCAACGTCCGCCCGCTCTCCGTCCACGCCGGCATCCGCACCGGCCTGCGCATCCTCTACGACACCCCGCGCGACGTCGGCGCGGACCGCGTGGCCGATGCCGTCGCCGCCATCCACCTCTACGGTCCGCCCCTCATCGTCGTGGACCTGGGCACCGGCACCGTTTTCGACGCCATCAACAAGGACGGCGACTACCTGGGTGGCGCCATCGCCCCCGGCGTCGGCATCGCCTCCGAAGCGCTCTTCCGGCGGGCCGCCAAGCTGCGCCGCGTGGAGCTGACGCGGCCCCACGCCGCCATCGGCCGTAATACAATGACATCGGTGCAGTCCGGCATCCTCTTCGGCTACGTGGGCCTGATCGAGGGCATCGTCGGGCGCATCAAGGAGGAACTGGGGGGCAACCCAAAGGTCATCGGCACCGGGGGCTACGCCGAGATCATCGGCCGCGAGACCACGGTTATCGACGTCATCAACCCCGACCTGACGCTGGAGGGGCTACGCATCATCTTCGAGCTGAACAAGGGATGAAGGCAGGCATTATGCATCAAGCAGACGCCGGCGGGGCGCCGGTGCCGCTCTGCGGGATCCAGGCCCCTCGCCATGTATAACCTGACGGACCGCAGCGTGGTCCTGGGCGTCACCGGCAGCATCGCCGTCTACAAGGCCGTGGACCTCGCCAGCAAGCTCACCCAGGCGGGCGCGCTCGTCGATGTGGTGATGACGCGGGAGGCGGCCGAGTTCGTGCGGCCCATCACCTTCCAGAGCGTCACCGGCCGCCGCGCCTGCTGGGACATGTGGGACACCGGCTCCGATGTTCCCGAGCTGCACGTGGCCCTCGCTCGCCGCGCGGACATCCTGGTCGTCGCCCCCGCGACAGCCACCGTCATCGCCCGCCTCGCCCTCGGGCTAGCCGAGGAGATGGTCAGCCTCACCGCTCTCGCCACGCGCGCCCCCGCCCTCGTCTGCCCGGCGATGGACCCGCAGATGTACGAGCACCCCGCCACACAGGGGCACGTGGAGACGCTGCGGTCGCGCGGGGTGCTGCTGGTGGGCCCGGAGGAAGGACGCCTCGCCTCGGGCCACCGCGGCCGCGGGCGCCTGTCTGAGGTTGACACCATTATGGGCGCCGTCAGATACGTCCTGGGTAGGACAGGCGACTTAGCAGGAAAAACGGTCGTCGTCAGCGCCGGCGGCACTCAGGAGCCCATCGACCCCGTCCGCTACCTGGGCAACCACTCTTCCGGGAAGATGGGGTTCGCCCTGGCCGAGGCGGCACGCGACCGCGGCGCCCGCACCGTCCTCGTGACCGCCCCCGTCGCCCTGGCGGACCCCTATGGCGTGGAAACGGTCCGCGTCCGCCGCGCCGCGGAGATGCGGGACGCCGTCGCCGCCGCCTGCGGCGATGCGCACGCCCTCATCATGGCCGCCGCCGTGGCGGACTACCAGCCGGCCGAGGCCGCGGGCCAGAAGATCAAGCGCGAGAAGCTGGAGGGCCTCACCCTCTCCCTGGTGCGCACGCCGGACATCCTCGCGGAGGCCGGCCGCCGTCCGGGCCTCGTCCGCGTGGGGTTCGCCGCCGAGAGCGACGAACTGCTGGCCAACGCCCGCCACAAGCTGGAGGCGAAGGGCCTGGACCTCATCGTGGCCAATGACATCACGGCGCCGGACGCCGGGTTCGCCGTCGATACCAACCGGGTCACCCTCCTGGACCGCGAGGGCGGCGTGGAAGAACTGCCGCTCATGACCAAGTACGAGGCCGCGTGGCGTATACTGGACCGAGTGGCGGAGCGGATGACGAAATGAGCGCACGGGCAAGCCGGCGCGGCGGCGCAGAGCCGGGCGGACGCCCGCCCGTCGGCGCGGGGCCGCCCGAAGGAGAGGACATGTCCGAAGGATTCACGCTGGAAAAGTTCGCCAGCCACCCCTTCTATCTGGAGGTCAACCGCCGCCTGGTGGCGCTCACCGGCCTTCGCCAGGGCCAGCGCGTGCTGGACCTGGGCGCCGGCACCGGCGCGGTCACGCGCCTGCTCTGGCAGGAGGTGGGCTGCCCGGAAGCGGAGGTCATCGCCGTGGAGCCGTCGCCCACGGCCACCGAGGTGGCCCGCCGCAACCTGGAGAACCTCGGCGGCGCCGTCGTGCGCTTCGTCCACGGCGGCGCCGAGATGCTATCGCAGCTGGTCAAGAAGCCGGTGGACGCCGTCTTCTTCTGCAACGCCATCCACCTGGTCCATGAGAAGGAGCGCGTGCTCCAGGAGATCAAGCGCACCCTGAACGCAGACGGCACCTTCTCCTTCAACACGTCGTTCTATCAGGGTGCAGAACCGCCCGAGGCGGAGCAGTTCTACCGGCGCTGGATGATGAGGGCCCTGCGCGTGCTCAAGAGCAAGTACGGCCTCATGCCGGATCGCACCCGGGCGGAGGCCCGCCAGCGCCTGACCGAAGAGGAGTACGTGCGCTTGCTGGAGGCCAACGGCTTCCGCATCCGCAACAAGGAAGTGATGACCGTCCAGATGCCCCTGGGCGGCTTCGAGGACATCAGCGAGTACAGCCTCTGGATCGAAGGAGTGCTGCCGGGCGTGCCCCTGGCCGCCGGCGCCGACTCCCTGAAGCAGGGAGCCCGCGAGGCCTTCCAGGAGCTGGGACTCAAGTTCTCGCCCCGCAACTGGCTGCTGGTAGTCGCCAGCCGCGCCTAACCCACCGCACACGGCTCGCGCCGCGTGCCGCACAATAGGAGGTCGCCATGCAGGATATCGCCCACCCCGGAGAGGGTCTGCTGGGCCAGGTGATGGACCGCATCAAACAGTCCGCGCGCGTAGAGCTGGTCTACGGCGAGTCCCGCGAGATCGGGGAGAAGACGATCATCCCCATCGCCGCGGTGGCGTACATGTTCGGCGCTGGCAGCGGCAGCGGCGTCGGCCCGCACTCCGGCAACGGCGCCAGCGAGGAGACGGCGGTGGGCGCGGGCGGCGGCGGCGGCGGCGCAGTCCGCGTGCAGCCCGTGGGCGTGCTGGAGGTTAGCGGCGACGACACCCGCCTGGTGCCGGTGATCGACTGGACGCGCATCATCACCACGGGCCTCACCGTCTTCGGCGCCTGGATGATCCTGCGCACCATCTTCCGCCGGCGCTGAGCCGCGCAGCGGCGCATCCCAACGTAGCGGAGCGCCTGCAGGCCTCCACTGCCCGGCTTCGCTTCGCCTGCGCGGCGTCTGCCTCCACCCCGTCCCCGGTTGCGCGCACCTGAAGGTACCCGCCTACGGTGCGAGTGGCGGAGAGCCGCCCGCGTCCCGCAGAGCGCATGTAGCGGAGCGCCCCTTCGGCAGGCTCAGGGGATGCTTCAGGCCTCCACTGCCCGGCTTCGCTTCGCCTGCGCGGCGTCTGCCTCCACCGCATCCCCGGTTGCGCGCACCTGAAGGTACCCGCCTACGGCGCGAGTGGCGGAGAGCCGCCCGTGTCCCGCAGAGCGACCCTCACCGCCGCCGCGACCTGACTGCTCCAATGCTCTAATGCCCTAATGCTCTAGCGTTCCGCCAGCGCCAGCACCAGGTTCACCAGCGTCCGCGTGGGGATGCCGGTGGAGCCCTTCACCCAGACGCCCTTCTCCTTGTCGGCGTCGTCCGTGCCGGCCATATCGATGTGCGCCCAGGGCGTGTCCTCCACGAAGAAGTGCAGGAACTTGGCGGCGCTGATGGCGCCGCCGTTGCGGTTGCCCGTGTTCTTAATGTCGGCCACGTTGCTGCGCAGCCCTTCTGCGTAGTCATCGATCAGGGGGAACCGCCACATGGGCTCGCCCGCGGCCTGCCCGGCCTTCGTGATCGCCTCCGCCAGGCCGTCGTCCGTGGTCATGAAGCCGGTAGCGCCGGGCCCCAGCGCTATCTGCATGGCCCCTGTCAGCGTGGCCACGTCGATCAGGGGCGAGAGCTTCTGCTGGCGCGCGTAGCAGATGGCGTCGGCCAGGATCAGCCGGCCCTCCGCGTCGGTGTTGATCACCTCTATCGTCTTGCCGTTCATCGCCCGCAGCACGTCGCCCGGGCGGATGGCGGAGCCGGAGGGCATGTTTTCCGCCGCCGGCACCAGTCCCGTCACGTTCACGGCCGGGCGCAGCTTGCCCAGCGCCCACATGGCGGAGATGATGGCCGCGCCCCCGGACATGTCGCCCTTCATCGCCTCCATGCCCGCCGCCGGCTTGATGGAGATGCCGCCGGAGTCGAAGGTGATGCCCTTGCCGATGAGGCCGATCGTCTGATCGCTGTCCGGCCGGCCCCGGTAGCGCAGGATGATGAAGCAGGGCGGCTGCGCCGAACCCACGCCGACGCCCAGCAGCGCCCCCATGCCAAGCTCACGCAGCGTCTGCTCGTCCAGGACCTCGCACTCCAGCCCGGCGTCTCCGGCCAGCGCCTGCGCGCGCTCGGCGAACTTCGCGGGCGGCAGTTCGTTCGCGGGCTCGTTCGCCAGGTCGCGGGTGTGGTTCGCCGCCTGGCCCAGGATCACGCCCCGCTCGACGCCGCGGCGCACCGCATCCAGCTTCGCGGCGTCAGACTCGACGATGGCCAGCGTCTCGATGTCCTTCGAGGTGTCGTCTTCGTTGTGCTTGTAGCGGCGGAATCTGTATGCGCCCATCACGGCGCCCTCGGCGATGGCCTGTGCGCAGGCCTCCGGGGCCAGCCCGGCGATGCCGGCCCCGTGCAGGATGGTGGCCACGCTCGTCGCGCTGGCCCCGCGGGCCCGCCGCAGGCAGGACCCCATCAGGTTGCGGACGGTGTCCAGACCGAAGTCCTTCTGCTTCCCCAGCCCGGCCACGAGGACTCGCGCTGCGGGTATGCGGCCCAGCGTGTGGACGAGCACAACCTCGTTCTTCTTGCCCTTGATCTCGCCGTCGGCGATCAGCCGGCCGATGCCGCCGCCGAGAGATCGGTCCACCGCCCCCGTCGCCCCGCCCGGGCTGGTCACGCCCTCGAACAGGTTGACGATGATCGCCCCGGCCGGGTGCTGGGTGATGTCCCCCGCTTCTACCTTGATGTCCACTCTCGTCTCCTTAAGGTGCGTGCGCGAATGAAGAGATCTCCCGTGCCGGGAGCCCAGACGATAATAGCGACCGGCGTGAGCCGGGGTCAAAGGTTGCGGGCTAACGCACGGCGCCAAGAGGCGCCGCCGGGGCGCTACTCCTGCGGGCGCCCGCGCGAGCGCCGCGTGGTCCGCTGGTGACGGGCGCCCGCCCGCGGGGGCGTCGTGCCGGCCGGCGGCTCCTGCGCCCGCGCCAGCGCGGCGAGGAACGCGTTCGGGTCCTCCAGCGAGGCGGCGATGCGCCGGCAGCGCAGGAGGCCCCAGACCCGCAGCGGCTTCCGCAGCCGCACCTCTACGACCCCCTTGTAGGAGCCGATCAGCCCGACCAGGCCGAGGAGGTTGGTGCGCCAGCCGACGCCGTACCAGAGCGGCCACGCCCTGATCACCGCGCCTTCGACGTCCGCCATCGGGACGCTGCGGCGGAAAAGCAGGCCGAACCGGAAGAGAACCTGGTCGTCGGTGAGCTCCACGTAGGAGTTCCGGGGCGTCGCTCCGCCCGCCAGCAGCAGCGGCCGCCACCAGGAATCGATGTGCACTGGGAAACGCATCTCAGCCCTCGCCTTTCTTCGTCAGCTTGTCCACTTCGGCCAGCTCCTCGGCCGTCATCCGCCACTGGGCCGCCCTGGCGTTCTGGTCCACCTGCTCCGGGCTCGTGGCGCCGGCGATCACGCTGGCCACGTGCGCCTGGCCGGCCAGCCAGCCGATGGCCACGTCCAGCACGCCGCGCTCCCGCGCCTGGGCGAATGCCGTCAGCTTCTCCAGGACCGCGAAGTTACGCTCGGAGAGCAGCGCCTGCCCGCGCGCGCCCCAGAGCGCCAGCCGCGTCCCCTGCGGCGGCGGTTCCCCGGGCCGGTACTTGCCGGAGAGAAAGCCGCTGGCCAGCGGGAAGTATGGCAGCACGCCCAGCCCGTAGGCGTTGCAGGCGGGCACCAGCTCCCGCTCCACGCGGCGGTCCAGCAGGCTGTACTCGTTCTGGGCGGAGATGAAGGGCGTCAGCTGGTGCGTGCGCGCCGTCCACTGCGCCTCCACCACCTGCCAGCCCGCGAAGTTGGAGCAGCCTATGTAGCGCACCTTCCCCTGCCGCACCAGGTCGTCCAGCGCCCGCTGCGTCTCCTCGATGGGCGTTGCGGGATCGGGGAAATGGACCTGGTAGAGGTCGATCCAATCGGTGCCGAGGCGGCGCAGGCTGGCCTCCACCGCGCGCATGACGTAGCGGCGCGAGGCCCCCTTGTTCAGCGGCCCTTCGCCCATGGGCCCCACGAACTTGGTGGCGATGGCGACGTTCTGGCGGCGGTCGCCCAGCGCTGCGCCCAGGAACTCCTCCGACTTGCCGCCCCCGCCGTAGATGTCCGCCGTATCGAAGAGGTTGATCCCCAGCTCCAGCGCCTTGTGCACCACCGCCGCCGATTGGTCCTTGTCGCAGCGCATGCCGAAGTTGTTGCAGCCCAGCCCCGCCACGGACACCTGCAGGCCTGAGCGCCCTACGTTCTTGTATTCCATGCGTGCTCTTCGGCCTACGCCGTTTCCAGCAGTTCTACTTTCGAAACGACGATGCGAGCACCAGGAGTGCGGGACATCTTTACGATCAGAGGGTTCTTGCCGGTCCTGTGCAAACGCTCCGCGAGGCGGAGGTTAGCCTGCGCCAGTTCGGGGTCGTCTTCGGGCAGGAAGACGAGGTCTGCCTTCGGCGGTATCTGATCCATGAGCTCCTCAGAGTCAAGCACCTTCTCCATGAACAGCTTGAAGAGCTCATTGTTTCGTCTGAATTGTTCAGCTCTCCGCATCACTATCATCCGCCTGTAGCGTTGTCTGTAAAACTCCCAGCGTTCGCCTATGTCATCCAGAGCGTAAGTGAACGTCTCGCGATTGTCCATTCCTTCAAGGTCGCGCCGCCGCCTGGAGCCGCCGGGCATCAGGATGTCCATGTGTGGTCTGCCGTGGGCCGTGTCGAATCGAACTACAGGAAGCCAACGGCCGCCGAACTCGGCCATATACTGCACGGAGAATGACAGCACCTGCTTGCCGTGACGCCGCAGCCTCGCTTCCACGCGGTCACTGGCGGTTAGCCACTTGCTCCACTGCTCGATTCTTCGTTGGCGGGGCACGATGGCAGGTTACACTGCCACCGTCAGGTCCAGGCGCTGCCGCCGCACCTCCGCCATGATCCGCCGCCCGCTCTCCTCGTCCGGCGCCACCAGCGGCAGCCGGTACCCGCCCACGTTGAAGCCCACGCCGTTCAGCGCGTGCTTCAGTGCGATGGGGTTCCCCGGTGGCGACATCAGGGCGCTGACCAAAGGCAGCAGGCGCCGGTGGATACGCGCCGCCTCTTCCACCCGGCCCGAGAGGTACGCCTGAATCATCTCGCGTATCTGCGAGCCCACCAGGTGCGAAATGACGCTGATGACGCCGTAGCCGCCGACCGAAAGTATCGGCAGCGTCAGCTCGTCGTCCCCGCTCCACACCTTGAAGGCCTGCCCGTCCGGGCCGGCGGGGGCCTCCTCTATCACGCGCGATATCTGCTTCAGGTCCCCGGACGACTCCTTTACTCCCACGATGTTCTCCACCTGCGCCAGCCGCACCATCGTCTCGGCCGTCACGTTCACCCCCGTGCGCCCCGGGATGTTGTAGAAAATGCACGGCAGCGAGACAGCGGAAGCGATGGCCTGGAAGTGCTGGAAGATGCCTTCCTGCGGCGGCTTGCTGTAATACGGCGTCGTCAGCAGCAGCGCGTCCACGCCCACGCGCGCCGCCTCCCGCGAAAGCTCGATGCTCTCCGCGGTGTTGTACGTGCCGGTCCCCGCCACCACTGCCCCGCGCTTGCCCACGGCCGCCTTCACCTCCGCGAACAACTGCAGCTTCTCCTCGTGCGAGAGCGTGGGCGCCTCACCGGTCGTCCCGGCGGCGACGACGCCCTCGCTCCCGGAGTCCAGCAGGGCCAGCGCCAGGCGGCGGGCCTGCGCAAAGTCCACCTGGCCCGCCGCATCAAACGGCGTGACCATGGCGGTGAGCAGCCGTCCTATCTCCATCGTTGAACCTCCGCGCAGCGCTTTCAGAGCAGGCGCGCGGGCGAACGCACACCCGTCTGGGCGCAAATGATAGCACACGCGGTCGCACCGGGAGCTAGGGCAGGCGCCGGCCGCCGTAGCTGCGCCTATAATGGCCGCATGACCAAGAAGCGAACGGGCGACCCCTGGCTGCCGGCCGGCCAATACGGGCGCTCCCTCCCCGCCTTCACGGTGAACCTGCTGGTGCGCGACGTGCCCGTCGCCGTCGCCTTCTATCGCGGCGTGCTCCAGGCGGAGGTGCGCTACTCCGACCCTGACTTCGCCGCCCTCAGGATGGGAGGCCTCGACTTCATGCTCCACGCGGACCACACCTACGAGAAGCACCCTTGGCAGGGCGTGCTGACCTCCGGCGAGAGGCGCGGCCTGGGGGTGGAGCTGCGCCTCTTCGGCATCGACCCGGACGGCCTGGCCGCGCGCGCCGCCGCCGCCCGCGCCACGGTGCTGGCGCCGCCGGTGGACAAGCCGCACGGCTGGCGCGAGGTCTGGGTCCAGGACGCCGACGGCTACGTCTGGGCCGTCGGCGTGCCCAGCGGGGGCTGAGACCTGCTGAACCGCATCCGCCGTCTCTTCCGGCCCCGGCCGGAGGAGTTCCCGGAGCTGCCGGAGATCACACTGCGGCCCATCGGCGTCGTCCGCAACGCGGTCAAGCAGCCGCGGCCCGAAGGCTGGCAGAACGTGGTATCGCGCATCGTCATCCGGCCGGACCTCGCGGACGCGCTGCTGGGGCTGGACGGCTACTCGCATCTCATCGTCGTCTTCTGGCCGCACCTGGTGCCCGACGATGTCCGTGGCTCCAAGCACCGCCTGCACCCCCGCGACGACGAGCGCAACCCGCTCATGGGCGTGCTCGCCACCCGCAGCCAGATCCGCTTCAATCCTCTGCTGGTCACCGCTGTCCGGCTCCTGGCCGTCAAGGGCAACGTCCTGCGCGTGCGGGGGCTGGACGCCGTCAACGGGACGCCGGTGCTGGACGTCAAGCCCTATCTTCCCCGCTTCGACGCCATTAGCGAGGCGCAGGTGCCGCAATGGGTGCTGGACGCGCAGGAGCGGGCGCGCCGGGGCGCATGAGCGGCCGGCGCGGGCGCCTGCTCCAGGTCCACGACCGCCTCCTCGCCGCCTACGGCCCGCAGCGCTGGTGGCCGGGCGAAACGCCCTTCGAGGTCATCGTGGGCGCCATCCTCACCCAGTCCGCGGCGTGGACGAACGCGGAGCGGGCGCTGGCGAACCTGCGGCGGGCCGGTGCCCTCTCACCCGCCGGCCTCATCGCCATCGGCGAAGGCGAGTTGGCAGCGCTGATCCGGCCCAGCGGCTTCTTCAACGCCAAGGCCCGCAGCCTCAAGGCCCTGGCCGACCTGCTACGCGACCGCTACGGCGGCGATATCGGCCGGCTCCTGCGCACGCCCGGCGCACCGCTGCGGACGCTGCTCCTGGCCACGCACGGCATCGGCCCGGAGACGGCGGACGCCATCGTCCTCTACGCCGCCGGCCGGCCGTCGTTCGTGATCGACGCCTACACCAGGCGCACCTTCTCGCGGCTGGGCCTCACGCCCGCCCGCGATACGTACGAGGACTGGCGGCGCCTGTTCATGGACAACCTGCCGGCGGACGCGCCGCTCTTCAACGAGTACCATGCCCTCATCGTCCGGCACGGCAAGGAGGCCTGCCGCAAGCGGCCGCTGTGCGCGCGCTGCCCCCTGCTGGACCTCTGCCCCACGGGCAGCCCGTCCCTGCCTAGGCGGGTGGGGGTCAGGCTAAGGCCCGCTAATCACCCGGGGGGGTCAGGCTAAGGTCCGCCAATCACCCGGGGGGTCAGGCTTCAGCCTGACAGCGGGGAGGGGTGGGGAAGCTGACCGCTGACTGCTGAGCGCTGACCTACGCTGGCATCAGGTAGATGGCCACCAGCGCGAAGTGCAGGGCGCTGCCGCCGATCACCAGCAGGTGAAACACCTCGTGGTAGCCGAAGACGTGCGGGAATGGGTCCGGGCGCCGCAGGGCGTAGATGATCCCGCCCAGCGTGTACAACAGCCCGCCCAGCACCAGCAACGCCAGCGGCGCCAGCGCGAACCAAGACCAGATCGGCCCGGCGGCCACGAGCGCCAGCCAGCCGGTGGACGCGTAGAGGGCGACGCTCAGCCAGCGCGGCGCGGAGGGCCACGCCACCTTGAACACGATGCCGGCGCCGGCGATGGCCCAGACCACCGACACCATGCTGATGCCCCAGGCGGTGTTTAAGGCCAGCAGGCAGAAGGGCGTGTACGTGCCGGCGATGAGCACGAAGATCATCGAGTGGTCCACCCGCTTGAGGAGCGAACGCAGGCGCGGCCCCCAGGAGATGGTGTGGTAGACGCCGCTGGTCAGGTAGAGGGCCACCAGGCTGCCGGCGAAGACGGCGCCCCCCACGTACGCCCGCGTGGACTGCGCCAGCAGCACCAGCAGGACGATGCCGGCGACCGCGAAGGCGGCCGCGGCCAGGTGCAGGTAGCCGCGCAGCAGCGGGCGGCGCGCCTCAACGGCGGCCATCACGGCGCGGCGGCCTTTTCACGCACGGCAGATGCTTCTCTCATGCCTGTTCACAACTTTATCACGACTGCATGTAACAGGTAGTGGGAGGGCGCGTCTTATGTATTGGTCCCAAACCCTCCCTTTTGGGCTCGTCACAGGAAGGTCCCGGCAGGCTTTCCTGTGATGCTCTCTAAAGCGAAAGCCGTCCGCTCCGGCGGGCGGCTTTTCCTTACCCGAAGCTGTCATTCTGAGCGCCGGCAACATCCTTCACGGGACATAACGCTGTTCGCGAAGGAATCTAGGTAGGCTGGGGTGGTGGGTCAGGTGGCAGCGTAACCGGCTACCCCCATCGCCCATTTCCATCTGCCCATTTTCCTCACTTCCCCACGTCCAGCAGCACCTGCTTCGGCCCGCGGATGATGAACGTCCCGCCCCACTCCGGCTCCGCCCGCAGCGCCAGGCGGGGGAAGCGCCGCAACAGCGTCCCCAGGGCGATCTGCGCCTCCGCCCGCGCCAGGGGGGCGCCCAGGCAGAAGTGGGTGCCATCGCCGAACGCCAGGTGGTCCGCCGGGTTGCGCCGCACGTCGAAGCGCTCCGGGTCAGCGTACTTCTCCGGGTCGCGGTTGGCCGCCGCCAGCAGGCAGAAAGCCACCTGGCCTGCCTCCATCGGCTGGCCGCCCACCTCCAGGTCCTCCTTCAGCACGCGCCCTGTGGCGTGCACCGGCCCGCTGAAACGCAGGAGCTCCTCCACGGCCGGCTGGATCAGCCCCGGCTCCTCGCGCAGGGCCTGCAACTGCTCCGGGTGGTTGAGCAGCGTGATCACGCTGCCGCCGATGAGATTCGTTGTCGTCTCGTTGCCGGCCACCAGCAGCAGGATCGCCGTCGCGAAGATCTCTTCCTCGCTCAGCACCTGACCCTGCTCCTCCGCCGCAATCAGCCCGCTGATCAGGTCGTTCTGCGGGCTCTGCCGGCGCTCCTGGATGATGCCCGCGAAGTACCCGGCAAGCTCCTCAATCGCCTGGCGGCCCTTCTCCAGCACGCCCGGCGCCGCAAACGGCCCGCCCAGCGTGGCCACCACCATGGTTGACCAGTGCTTGAACTTGTCGCGGTCCGCCGGGGGCACCCCCAGCATCTCCGCGATCACGATCACCGGCAGCGGGTACGCCAGGTCCAGTACGATGTCCGTCTCCCCCTGCTCCTGCACCAGGTCCAGCAGGTGGTCCACCAGCGCCTGAATGCGCGGGCGCAGGTCCTCCACCGCGCGCGGCGTGAAGGCCTTGCTCACCAGCCGGCGCAGCCGCGTGTGCTCCGGCGGGTCAGAGGAAAGCATCGTCTGCGCCTGGGCGAAGGGGCCCAGCTCCTGCTGCCGCTGCCTCACCATCTCCGCGAAGCGGTTGCGCGCCACCCGCCGGTCGGCCGAGAAGCGCGGGTCCGTCAGCACAAAGTCCACGTCCGCAAAACGGGTCAGGATCCAGGCGTCCATGACCGGGCTCCAGGAGACGGGGCGGCTGTCGCGCAGCGCCTTGTACGTGGGGTAGGGATCCGCCAGCATTCCCGGCGCCAGGGGGTTGAACTGCACCTGTTCCGTGACCATGGCCCGCTCCTCCTCAGCCTGGGGCGGCTGTTCTCTAATTAAGCGGGCCGCACGGGAAGCCTGTCAATGGCCGCGCGCCCTTTGCTCAACTGACTGACCGGTCGGTCATTATATCACCCAGCACTTCCTTGACCCGCCCGCGGCGTCCTCTTACGCTGGCCCTGACACGGAAGGAGCGAATGTGGACATCGCCATCGTAGGGCCGCAGCTATCCGGCAAGACCACCGTCTTCCGCGCGCTCACGTCCGGGCACGGCGGCGCCGCCGCCGGCGCCCACGGCGAGAACATCGGCGTCGTCAAGGTTCCGGACGAGCGCCTGTTCAAGCTGGCGGAGCTGGTGCAGGCGAAGAAGGTGACCCCGCTGGAGGTGCGCCTGCACGACCTGCCCCCGCTGTTCGAGCGCGGCGCCGCCCCCGCCGGCGAGGCGGCCGAGACGCTCTCCCGCGCAGACGCCCTCGTGCTCGTCGTGCGCGCCTTCCAGCGGGAGGACGTGCCCCAGGCGCAGGGCGGCGTTGACCCGCAGCGTGACGTCCAGGCCTTCCAGGCGGAACTCCTCCTCAACGACCTGGGCATTGTGGAGCGGCGTCTCGAGAAGCTGGATATGGCCGTGCGCTCCGGCCGCCCCGGCGAGCGCGAGGCCGGCGAGCGCGAGGTGGCGCTGCTCCAGCGCGTGCGCTCGCTGCTGGAGGCCGGCAGGCCCCTGCGCGGCGAGGTCGCTGACGCGGCGGACCTGAAGGCTCTGGCGAACTTCGGCCTGCTCTCGCTCAAGCCCATGCTGGTCCTCGTCAACATCGGCGAGGACGAAGCCGGCCGCGCCGGCGAGATCGAGGCCGAGTACCAGGCGCGCTATGGCGCGACGCGCACCGGGGCCGCCGTTATGTGCGCCAGGCTGGAGGCGGAGCTGGCGGAGCTGCCGCCGGCGGACGCGGCGGAGTTCCGTCGCGAGATGGGCGCCGGCGAAGGCGTGACCGAGCGCGTCCTGGCGCTCCTCCAGGACCTCCTCGGCCTCGTCGTCTTCTTCACCGCCGGCGACAAGGAGACCCGCGCCTGGACCGTGCCCGCAGGCTCCACCGCCCTGCAGGCCGCCGGCCGCATCCACACCGACATCGAGCGCGGGTTCATCCGCGCGGAAGTCATCTCCTGGGACCGGCTGCTGGCGCTGGGCTCCCACGTGGAGGCCCGCCGCCACGGCCAGCTGCGCACGGAAGGGAAGCAGTACATAGTGCAGGACGGCGACGTCATCAACGTCCTGTTCAATGTCTAGGCCAGATTCGCGTAGGGAGGTACCTTCAGGTCCCTCCAACCGGGGCGGGGCTGGGGAGCCACCGCCCGCGGACGCCACCGCCGTCTCCTGACCTCCCCTGGGAGCCTCGCCATGCAAGCAGCGTCAGCAGGGCAAGCCTTGGTCGCTCCGTTCGTCCTACGAGAACCTCAGGACGAGCGGGACGATGCGTCGTACTGAAGCGCTCGCTACCGAATGGCGCGCCTTCCCGCTCATGGTGCTTGCCCGCCTCAGGAGGGAGGTACTCGTACCATGAGCGGAGCACCGAGGCCGGCAACCCCGAGGGCGGCTGTGGTGGTCCCAACCGTTCCGGCCCGGTGCCGCAAACGGCCCCAATATCAGATAATGGAGCGCGAGGGAGGGCGCAGAGCATGGCGAGAAAGGAACCCACCCAGGCCGCCCAAATTGCGGACGAGGTGCTGGCCGCCCGGGAGGGCGGGCCGCCGGTGCTGGTCGCCACCGTCATCTCTGCGCCCGCCGCCGGCGCCGCCCCGATCGGTGCCAAGATGCTGGTGCGGGCCGACGGCTCCCGCCTGGGCCGGCTGGACGGCGGCCCCCTGGACGGGGCTGTGCTGGCCGAGGCCCCGGACGCCTTCCGCCGCCACGGCGTAGAGACGGTCTACGTGGCCCCCGGCGGCGCGCGCCTGCGGCGCCTCGAGGCGGCGGGCCGCGACTCCTACCAGGTGATGCTGGAGGTGCACGAACGGCCGGCCACGCTGCTGGTCATCGGCGGTGGGCACGTGGGCAAGGCGCTCTCCGTCATCGGCGACCTCTGCGGCTTCTCCGTCGCCATCGTGGACGACCGCCCGGAGTACGCCAACCGCGAGCGCTTCCCGGAGGCCGCGGACGTCGTCTGCGGCCGCTTCGAGGAGGTGCTGCGCGATTATCCTATCGATGCCGGCACCTACATCGTCTGCGTCACCCGCGGCCACAAGCACGACGAGGAGAGCCTGCGCCGGGTAGTGGGTTCGCCCGCGGCGTACGTTGGCATGATCGGGTCGAAGCGGCGCGTCGGCGCGGTGCTCCAGCACCTGGTCGAGGACGGCGCCGACCCGCAGGCGGTGGCGCGGGTGCACACACCCATCGGCCTGGACATCGGCGCGGAGACGCCGGAGGAGATCGCCGTCGCCATCATGGCGGAGATCATCCAGGCGCGCCGCGGCGGCAGCGGACGGCCCCTGCGCGAGTCCCGCAAACCGCGCCCCGGCATCGCGCCGGCGGAGCGGCTGCCGGAGCCCGGCGAGTGAAGCGCCGCCTGCTGCACTTTCTGGAGGCGGCTCACGAGATGGTCGCGGACGGCCTGGCCACCCTGGAGCGCGTGCCCGTGGTCTTCTACCGGCACGGCCGGGACAAACGCTAGGCGGTTCCGGCCGCTACTCCGGCGCGTGACCGGCGTGCGCCGGCGTCAGCAGGACGTAGGCGCGTGATGGCTCATAAGTCCGGGTTACCGAAATCGGAGGCTTGACAGCAACACCATGACCATTCTAAAGTATGACTCGTTCTAAATTAGCTGGGGCGAGGTCGGAATAGCGCACAAGCAGGTTCGGTGCGTAAACGCGTCCCATCAAGAAACCAGCTGTCTCGGGAGTTGGTTAACCCGGTTCCGAATTGCTTTGCGCAATTCAGCAAATGGCCAAAGGAGAAACGAAATGCCCATGTCGAACCAAGACTGGTGGCCGAATCAGTTGAACCTGAAGATTCTCCACCGGGAGTCTCCCCTGTCAAATCCTATGGGCAAGGATTTCAACTACGCTAAGGAGTTCAAGACGCTCGACCTGGACGCCGTGAAGAAGGACGTCTATCAGGTGATGACGACGTCGCAAGACTGGTGGCCGGCCGACTACGGCCACTATGGGCCGCTCTTCATCCGGATGGCCTGGCACGCGGCGGGCACCTACCGCATCAGCGACGGCCGCGGCGGCGGCGGCTCCGGCTACCAGCGCTTTGCGCCCCTCAACAGTTGGCCCGACAACGCGAACCTCGACAAGGCGCGCCGATTGCTCTGGCCGATCAAGCAGAAGTACGGCCGGAAAATCTCATGGGCCGACCTGATCATCTACGCTGGCAACGTTGCCCTGGAGTCGATGGGATTCAAGACCTTCGGTTTCGGTGGCGGGCGCGAGGACGTGTGGGAGGCCGACGAGACGTACTGGGGGCCTGAGAACACGTGGCTTGCAGACGAGCGCCATAGCGGCGACGGGGACCTCCAGGGGCCCTTCGGCGCCGACCACATGGGCCTGATTTACGTGAATCCGGAGGGGCCGAACGGTAACCCGGACCCGATCGCTGCAGCAAAGTATATTCGGCAAACGTTCAGCCGCATGGCGATGAATGACGAGGAGACGGTTGCGCTCATTGCCGGCGGACATACATTCGGCAAGGCACATGGTGCTGCCCCAGAGAGCCACGTCGGTCCCGAACCAGAGGGTGCCAGGCTAGAGGACCAAGGCCTCGGTTGGAAGAACAGCTTTGGCAGCGGCAAGGGCGGCGCCACGATCACCAGCGGCTTGGAGGGCGCATGGACCACCAACCCGGTGAAGTGGGAGAACAACTACTTCGAGAACTTGCACGGCTACGAGTGGGAGCTGACCAAGAGTCCTGCCGGTAAGTCGCAGTTTGCTCCCAGGAATGCATCTGCAGTGGCCACCGTGCCGGACGCGCACGATCCGTCGAAGAAGCACGCCCCCATGATGCTCACGACGGACCTCTCACTGAGGATGGACCCGGTCTATGCGCCGATCGCGAAGCGTTTCCACGAGAACCCGGAGGAGTTTGCAGACGCCTTCGCCAGGGCGTGGTACAAGCTGATCCACCGCGACATGGGGCCCCGCAGTCGGTATCTCGGCCCGCTGGTTCCTGCAGAGCCGCTGTTGTGGCAAGACCCCGTCCCCGATGTCGATCATGAGTTGATCGGCGAGGAGGACATCGCCGCCCTTAAGGCCAATATCCTCGCATCGGGATTGTCCGTTTCCCAACTGGTTTCGACCGCCTGGGCGTCGGCGGCGTCGTTCCGCGGCACCGACAAACGCGGTGGGGCGAACGGGGCGCGCATCCGGCTCGCGCCGCAGAAGGACTGGGAAGTGAACAACCCGGCCGAGCTGGGGAAGGTGCTCCAGACACTGGAGCAGATCCAGACGGAGTTCAACAACTCCCAGACCGGTGGGAAGCGAGTCTCGCTCGCTGACCTGATCGTCCTGGGCGGGTGCGC
Organism: Dehalococcoidia bacterium; assembly: GCA_030649945.1. Classification (GTDB taxonomy): domain Bacteria; phylum Chloroflexota; class Dehalococcoidia; order SM23-28-2; family RBG-16-64-32; genus JAUSFE01. The sequence goes on from JAUSFE010000118.1 coordinate 47,486, forward strand.
GGGCGTCGAGCAGGCTGCGAAGAACGCCGGGCACAACGTGCAGGTTCCCTTCACGCCGGGGCGCACGGACACGTCGCAGCAGCAAACCGACGTGGAGTCGTTTGCCGTGCTCGAACCCACCGCGGACGGGTTCCGCAACTACCTCCGCCCCGGACTCCAAGAGTCGGCGGAGGAGCTGCTAGTGGAACGGGCGTACATGCTGACGTTGACCGCTCCCGAGATGACGGTTCTCGTCGGCGGCATGCGCGTCCTGAATGCGAACTCCGGGCAGTCCGGACATGGCGTCTTCACCAAGCGGCCTGGGACGTTGACCCACGATGTCTTCGCGAACCTGCTCGACATGGACACCGAGTGGCAGGCGTCCTCCGCATCCGAGGATGTGTTCGAAGGATACGATCGCCGGACGGGCGAGCTCAAGTGGACCGGCACCCGGGTAGACCTCGTCTTCGGCTCGAACTCCGAACTCCGAGCGCTCGCGGAAGTCTACGCATGTGACGACTCGGAGCAGGCGTTCGTGCGTGACTTCGTGGCTGCGTGGGACAAGGTGATGAATCTCGATCGCTTCGACCTTGCCTGATCTCAGCGAGGTGCTCGTAACGGTCGTCTCCAGTTGCGTCCGCCAAGCCGAGCTGGTTGCAGACCGCAAAGGCATCAGGCCACAGATACCGCTCCGCAGGGCGGTCGGAGGCGGGACCGGTGCACTCGGGCCACGGAAAGCGAGGGAGCTGCTGTCAGGCAGTTCCCTCGCTCTCTTAACGACTTGGCCGCTGACTAGACCTTCCAATCCGGCGACTGCGTGCAGGTAACAGATCATGATTGCAACCTTGAGGCAGTGGGGTATCAGAGTTACCGCACAGCGGGTAGCTGTAGCGGAAGTGCTTGCCAACTCAATCGATCATCCATCCGCTCAAGACGTGTACGAGCGCGTCAAGCTGCACTTCCCGCATATAACGCTGGCGACTGTTTATAACACGCTACGCGTTCTATCCGAGAAGGGTTTCGTACAGCCGCTCCATTTTCGCAGCGGCACTCGCTATGACGCAAACCCTCTGCCGCACGCCAACCTCATTTGTGTCGAATGCGGAAGCATCGCGGATGCCAACATGGACGAGGACGGGGCCGTCGCCAACCTGCGAGAGACTTTGACCAAAGCTAGCGGCTTTCAGGTCATGGGGCAACGGCTCGACTTCTATGGCTTATGCTCCCGCTGCTCAGGGTCCTCACGTAAGCCAGCCTAATTAGTCCGCCTCAGACCAGCCATGTGCAACCGAGCGGTAATCAGGCGCCGGCACCAGCTGCTTCCGGTCAACCGGCCGCACGCGACGGAGGCCAGGAACTATCAGCGAGACGGGGCCATGCGCTTTGATGGGAACGGCGGGCCCAGCGTGAACTACGAACCGAACAGTTCTGGCGGGCCGATAGAGTCCCATGCCTTCAAGGAAGCTGCCCTGGCCGTAAGCGGACTGGTTGGCCGCTACGACCACCGCGAAGGCAACGACGATTACACGCAGCCGGGAAACCTGTTCCGGCTTCTTACGCCCGACCACAAGGCGCGGCTCATCGATAACCTCGTGCAGCACATGACACCGGTCAAGCGGGATATCCAGCTGCGGCAGATTGCGCACTTCTATGCGGCTGACCCCGCCTACGGCGAAGGCGTCGCCAGGGGGCTGGGTATCGATATCAGAGAGGTCAGCACCCCCGCCAGCCAACCGGTATGAGTGGAACCGGCTAGCCCCTCTGGCCGGCGGCGGCCGTCCGGGAGTCCGTCTGCGTGCTCATGAAGCGGCTCCTATCGCCATAAGGCGTTAGTGCCTGAACAATTGGCTTCTCGCCCGATTCTACCGGCGGCCTGACATCGCTGTCAACGGCGCGCCCTTACCGTCAACATTCGGTAACAAAGGCCTGCCGCGCCCCGTCTTGCCAAGTACATTCGGGGTTCTTACAGACAATGCCACACGCTCGCAAAGAAGCGCCGTCCCCGCCTGCGCCTGCCCGGGCGCCCGCGGCCCTCCCCCCCGTGGGCGAGGACCCCATGCGCGAGGTCCGCACTCTCCGGCGCTGGGTGCGGCTGGGCGTCTACGCGGCCATCTTCGGCTCCGAGCCCATTTACATCTTCCTGCTGCACTTCAACCTGACGCAGGTCCTCGTCGGCCTGGCCATCGGCCTCACCATCGCCTTCTGCGCCATTGAGGGCGCCTTCAGCCAGATGTTCAAGCTGCGCAAACGCAGCGCCTACCCCGCCGTCCTCCTGCAGCAGCTCGGCGCCGCCGCCACGGTCGGCGAGGCGGTCGGGCACGGCCTGGAGGCCATAGGCAGACTGACCGGCGCCTCCTGCTGCGCCGCCCTCCTGGACGCGGGCGGCGAACTGCGCCTGCTGCCCTCGCCGCACATGACGCCTGACGAGGCGGAGGCCCTCCTTGAGGCCGGCCGGGCTGCCGTCACCGCCGCCATCGCCGGCCAGGGCCCCGTCGTCTTCGGCGCTGCTCCGCCTCAGGCGGCCGGTCGGCGCCTGGTCTTCGTGCCGGTAATCGCGTTGCGCCAGACAATCGGCGTCCTCGCGCTTAGCGGCGGCCCGGGCCACCGCGACCTGAAGGACGAGCAACTGCTCCAGGGCATGGGCAAGGCCCTGGGCCTTTCGCTGGAGAACCTCAGGCAGAAGGAAGACCTGCGCCAGAGCGAGGAGCGGTTCCGCCGCGTCGTCACCGGCGCGCCCGTCGTGCTGTTCGCCGTGGACAGCGACGGCATCGTCACCCTGATCGAAGGCAAGGGCCTGGAGACCCTCGGCATCGCGCCCGAGCAGGTCGTCGGCCGCCCCATGACCGATGTCTACGCCAGATACCCCGAGATCATCGAGGGGATCGAGCGCTCCTACGCGGGCGAGGAAGTGACCTTTACCGCGGAGGTTGGGGGCGCGCTGTTCGAGGCGCGGCTGTGCCCCGTCTTCGGCATCGATGGCCGCGTCTCGGGCGTCATCGGCGTCGCCACCGACATCACCGAACGCAAGCGCGCGGAAGTTGCGCTTCGGGAGTCCGAGGAGAAGTACCGCGACCTCGTAGAAAACTCGAACGAGGTGATCTATACGCTGGACGCGACAGGCATCATAACGTACGTCAACCCCGTGGTGGAGCAGTTGGGGGGCTATGCCCCTTCAGACGTGATCGGCAGGTCATTCACCGAGCTTATCCATCCCGATGACTTGATGCCTCTGATTGAGAGCTTCCAGCGGACAATATCCGGCCAGCTGGAACCGAGCGAATACCGGCTCAAGACCAAAGACGGCGAATATCGCTGGGTGCGGAGCTCGAGCCGTCCGATCTACGACGGCGATCGGGCCATCGGCCTACGCGGACTACTGGTGGATCTCACGGAGAGGAGGAACGCGGAGGAGGCCCTGCGCGCCATCGTCGAGGGCACCGCCGGCGAGACCGGAAGCGAGTTCTTCCACTCCCTGGCGCGCCACCTCGCGTCAGCCGTCGGCGCCAGGTACGCCTTCGTGGCGGAGCTGGCGAGGGGCGCGCCGGACCGCATCAGCACCCTCGCCATGTGGATGGGCGGCGACTTCGGCGAGACCGCCCAGTACGATCTGCCGGGCACCCCGTGCGAGGGCGTAGTGGCCGGAGAGATGCGGCACTATCTCAGGGATGTCCGCACGCTCTTTCCGGACAACCGCCTCCTCGCGGACATGGAAATCGAGAGCTACCTGGGCGCACCGCTCTTTGATTCCCTCGGGAACACCCAGGGCCTGCTGGCCGTCCTGGACGACAAGCCGATGGACGACACGCCCAGCGTGCGGTCGATAATGACGATCTTCGCCGCCCGCGCCGGGGCCGAGCTGGAGCGCAAGCAGGCCGAGGAGGCCCTGCGGGAGAGCGAGGCCAAGAACCGCGCCCTCCTCGGCGCCATTCCGGACACCGTCGTCAGGCTGCGCGCGGATGGCACCTACCTGGACTTCAAAGCGGGACGCGATGCCGCGTTCAACCTGCCGCCCGAAGGCCTGGTCGGCAAGCGGTTGCAGGAGGTCCTGCCCCCGGACCTCATGGAGCAGGCGATGCACCACATCCAGCGCGCTCTGGAGACCGGCGAGCCCCAGATATACGAGCACCGCTTCCAGGCGGGTGACAACGAGTCCTACTTCGAGGCGCGCATCGTCGCCAGCGGCCACGATGAGGTCGTCGCTATCGTCCGCGATATCACCCAGCGCAAGCAGGCGGAGGAGACCATCCGCCGGCTGGCCTACCACGACGCCCTCACCGGCCTGCCCAACCGCGCCCTCTTCGAGGACCGGCTGAGCGTGGCGCTGGCGCAGGCCCGCCGCCACAACCAGACGCTGGCCGTGATGTTCCTGGACCTGGACCACTTCAAGACCGTGAACGATACGCTTGGTCACAGCGGCGGCGACAAGCTGCTGCAGTCCGTGGCCCAGGAGTTGACCCTCCTCGTGCGCGACGGCGATACCGTGGCGCGCGTGGGCGGCGATGAGTTCACGCTCCTCCTTCCCAACATCACCCGCATCGACGACGCCACCAATGTGGCCGAGCGCGTTCTGGAGATGCTGCGGCAGCCCCGCCTGCTGGGCGGCCACGAGTTCCAGGTCGGCACCAGCATCGGTATCACCGTGTTCCCGGCGGACGGCCAGGACCCGGAGCGCCTCCTGCGCAACGCCGACACCGCCATGTACCGGGCCAAGGAGCGCGGGCGCGACAACTACCAGCTCTACACTCCCGCCATGAACGCCCGCATCATCGAGCGCCTCGCCCTGGAGAACGACCTCCGCCACGCTCTGGAGCGCCAGGAACTGTTCCTCCTCTACCAGCCCCTCGTGGAGGTGGCCAGCGGCAGGATCGTGGGCGCCGAAGCGCTCCTGCGCTGGCAGCACCCGGAGCGCGGCACCGTCCTGCCCGACGAGTTCATCCCCTTTGCCGAAGAGACCGGCCTCATCCTGCCCATCGGAGACTGGGTGCTGGAAACCGCCTGCCTGCAGAACAAGCGCTGGCAGGAGGACGGCCACCCGCCCATCCGCGTCACCGTCAACCTCTCGGCGCGACAGCTCCAGCAGGAGCACCTGGTCGCCACGGTCGCCCGCGTGCTGAGCGAGGCCGCGCTGGAGCCGCGCTACCTGCAGCTGGAGATCACGGAGGGCGCGGTGATGACGAACGTGGAGCACATCATCGCCATGCTGCACGAGCTGCGCGTCATGGGCGTCGGCATCGCCGTGGACGACTTCGGCACCGGCTACTCCTCGCTCAGCTACTTGAAGCGCTTCCCCATCGATGCCGTGAAGATCGACCGCTCCTTCGTGCGCGACCTGGCCACGGACCCCAACGACGCGGCCATCGTCACCACGGTCATCGCCATGTCCCGCAGCCTGAACCTCAAGGTCATCGCCGAGGGCGTGGAGACGGAGAGGCAGCTGGAGTTCCTGCGCGATCGCGGCTGCGACGAATTCCAGGGCTACCTCTTCGGCCGCCCCATGCCTCCGGAGCGCATCGGCGGGCTGCTGGGCGGCCGCCGCCGCGTCGCCCGCGCCCGCAGCGCCTAGCGCGGCGAGGCAACGGCGGCGCCCCATGCCGTAGGGGCGAACGCCGTTCGCCCGGCCCGCGCTTTGCGTCTTCCCCGCGCTTCCCCTACCTCCGCTCATGCGCGTAGCCGCGCATCATGACGCCGCCCCTACATCAGCGGCCGCGCGACCTGCCGTAGGGGCGAACGGCGTTCGCCCGGACCGCGCGCCGCCGTTCGCCCTGACCACGCTTTGCGTCTTCCCCGCGCTTCCCCTACCATAGTCCCCGTGAACGATGTCTTCCGCGAGCTCAGGGAGTCCCTTGCGCAGGGCCTGCCCGTGGTTGTCGCCACCGTGGCCGCCACGCGCGGCTCCACCCCGCGGCGGCCCGGCGCCCGCATGCTCATCCGGGCCGATGGCACCTTCTCCGGCACCATCGGCGGCGGCTGCGGCGAGGCCGAGGTCATCTACGAGGCGCTGGAGGCCCACAAGGACGGCCGCCCCCGCCTCGTCCACGTTGACCTCACCAACCCCATAGACGGCGACGACAAGATCTGCGGCGGCGTCATGGACGTCTTCGTAGAGCCCATCATCCCGTAGGGGCGAACGGCGTTCGCCCAACCACGCTCCCGCGTCCGCCCCAACCGCGCTCCGGAGTTCCCCCAAATCGCCGTCCCCCTTGCTTGTCCCAGCCACCGCCGCCCCCGTATCCTTCTCAGTGCCCATTGCATCCCAATTTCGCGAAGGAGGTCTCTCCCACCATGAAGGCAGCCACGTTCCAGGGCGCATTTAAGATCGAGGTCAAAGACGTAGACGACCCCAAGATCCAGGAGCCCAACGACGCCATCCTCAAAGTCACCGCCGCCGGCATCTGCGGCTCCGACATGCACGCCTACGATGGGCGCATGCCCCTGCCGCCCACCGGCTGGATTATCGGCCACGAGTACATCGGCGAGGTGGTGGAGGTTGGGCCCGGCGTCAAGAACTTCAAACCCGGCGACCGCGCCGTCGGCTCCTTCGTCTCGGCCTGTGGCGAGTGCTGGTACTGCCAGAAAGGCTGGCCCAGCGTCTGCACGCGCGCTCAGACCATCGGCTTCTTCATGGTGCCCGGCGCCCAGGCGGAGTACTTGCGCGTCCCCAACGCCCACTTCACCCTGGCCAAAGTCCCCGATAACGTGAGCGACGAGAAGGGCATCTTCGTGGGCGATATCTTCTCCACCGGCTACTTCTGCGCCGACCGCGGCGAGATTCAGCCGGGAGATGTCGTGGCCGTCGTCGGCTCCGGGCCCGTGGGCCTCTTCGCTCAGATGGCCGCCCTCACCTTCGACCCCAAGGTCGTGCTCGCCATCGACTCCATGCCGGAGCGGCTCGCCATGTCCAGGAAGATCGGCGCCGTGCCCGTGGACATGAAGAACGAGGACGCGGTGTCCGTCGTGCGCCAGCACTCGGAGGGGCGTGGCGCGGACGTCGTCCTGGAGGCCGTAGGGTACGCGGAGTCGCTGAAGTCCTGCTTCAGCTACGTGCGCCCGGCCGGCATCATCAGCGCCGTCGGCATGTACACGGAGCCGGAGTTCCCCTTCCCCATGTTCCAGGCCTTCCTGCGCGACCTCACGTTCAAAATCGGCATGTGCCCCGTGGAGCGCTACATGGGCAAGCTCCTGGGCCTGATCTCCGAGGGGAAGGTGGACCCGTCCATCATCATCACCCACACGCTGCCGCTCGCCGAGGCGGCCAGGGGCTACGATATCTTCCACCACCGCACGGAAAACTGCATCAAGATACTGCTGAAGCCCTGATTCAACCCGCTTGGCTCCCAGGGCCGGCGGGGCGGCGTCGCTGCTCCGCTCATGGTACGAGTACCTCACCATGAGCCGGAAGACATGTTGTACAGCCGCGAAACCTCCGCTCACCGCACCGCCGTGCCCTTCCGCTCGTCCTTGTATCTTGCGTTTCCCTTATAAAGGGAGAGGGCGTGGCAGATCGAATCGTCCTGGGTCTGCAAAGGCCGGGCCTCAGCTGGATCGCCACGCCCCACCCGTGTTGAGCCCGAACAGTTGATGGGGCCGTGCCTTCCGGGGAACGAGCCCGTATCGTGCAAGGTCGGGCCAACGGGAATCATAGCAGGAAAGGAGCGAGCGTTGGATTCCACGGTGATAGAGGTGTTCGCAGGCATCGACGTCTGCAAAGGGTCGCTTGAGGTATGCACAAGCGAGACGGGGCGGGTCCTCTCCTTCCACAATGACAAAAGGGGCGTGCGGGCCCTGGTCGGACATCTGCGCGGCGCGCAACCTGAGCTGATCGTGACTGAGGCGAGCGGCGGATACGAGCGAACGGCCGTGACGGCGCTGATCACGGCAGGGCTCCCCGTCGCTGTGGTGAACCCCCGCCAGGTCCGGGAGTTCGCCCGGGCAACGGGCACCCTGGCAAAGACGGACGCCATCGACGCGCGCATCCTCCGCCGCTTTGCGGCCGCGATACGCCCGGATCTGCATCGGCTCGCAGACGCCCTGGAGCAGGAGTTGAGCGACCTCCAGCACGTCGCCGACAGCTAGTGGAGATGATCACTGCTGAGAAGAACAGGATGGGCATGGCGGGGCCACGGGTGGCGAAGGAGATTGGCCAGCACATCGGCTGGCTGGAGAAGCGCCTCAAGGCGCTAGAGGCAGAGGTGCGCAATCGAGTGCAATGCAGCCCCGTCTGGCGGCGCAAAGACGAACTCCTGCAGAGCGTACCTGGTATCGGCCCTACGCTTGCCAGCGTCCTCCTGGCCGATTTACCGGAGCTGGGCCAACTCAACCGGCACGAGATCGCGGCCCTCGTAGGAGTGGCGCCGCTAAATCGGGACAGTGGCGTCTTCCGGGGTAGACGCGCCGTCTGGGGCGGGCGAGGGAACGTCCGGGCGATGCTGTTCATGGGCACCCTTGTCGCCTCTCGCTTCAATCCCGTGATCAGAACGTTCTACCAACGGCTCCGTGCCGCCGGCAAACCCAAGAAGGTCGCCCTCGTCGCCTGCATGCGCAAGCTCCTCATCATCCTCAATGCCATGCTGCGCACTCACACACTATGGGCCCCAACATATGCCTTATAAGACAGTTGCTGAGGCTCCCGTAGGGGCGAACGGCGTTCGCCCTGCCCGCGCTCCCGGCCCGGCCGGCCACGAATGTGACTAGCGTCACTTGACAGGGCCGGCCCGCTGCCGGTACGTTAGTGAGCAGACCCCCACCGGGGGGGTATGGGTCACACAGACTGCGAGCGACAAACATGGTACCGGTAGCACGACGCAACCTCTTCGCCGAAAAGGGACGCTTCGCCATCTCTGTGGCAGGTGTCGCCCTTGCCGTCCTGCTCATCCTCACGGTCCTCGCGTTGTACCGGGGATGGAGCCGGGCCGGCGAGGTGTTCGAGCAGCTTCCCGGTGAGCTTTGGGCCGTCCAGCAGGGAACGTCCGACCCCTTCCACTCGGTCTCGCTTATCGAGCCGCCGGACATCGAGCGCGTCTCGGGCATTGACGGCGTCCAGGCAGTGGTGCCTGTCCTCTCGCGGCAGATGAACTTCGCGCCGGGCGGCGATGAGCAGTCCGTCCGCCTGATGGCGCTCGACTTCGGCGGCTTCCCGGCCTCGCCGGACATTCAGGAGCGCTTCCTCCCGCCGCAGGGCCAGGTTGTGATCGATGAGACGCTTTCGCGTAAGACCGGCCTGGACGAAGGCGACAGTCTCAACATTAGCGGCGTGGAGCTGACGGTGGCGCACGTGGGCCCCAGGGGTGGCGATGTCCTCAGCCAGTTCGCTTTCGTCAACTTCGAGGATGCGCGGGCGATCTTTGGCGTCGCGGGCATCGTGAACTACGGCATGGTCGTCCTCGACGAAGGCGCGCAGGCAGGCGCCGTCGAAGCGGCGATCGTGGACGGGCACCCGGACCTCCAAGTCTACACCGGGAAAGAGTTCGCGGAGTCCGTCCGCAAGGAGATCGACGAGAGCTTCATCCCGGTGATCGCCATCCTGGTCGCCATCGGCTTCGTCGTCGGCGCCGCCGTCGTCGGCCTCACCATCTACACCGCAACCATCGAGCGCACCCGTGAATTCGGCGTGATGAAGGCCGTGGGGGGCTCGCCGGGCTTCCTTTACCGCATCGTCCTCTCCCAGAGCGTCATGCTCACCAGCGCGGGCTTCGTCGTGGGCGTCGGCGGTGCGCTCCTCGTCGCCCGTCTGGCCGCGCGGGCCGTCCCGGAGTTCGCGACCGACTTTCAGGCCCGCGACCTGGGCGCCGTGCTCGCCGCCACCCTGGCGATGGCTGTGCTGGCTTCCTTCGTTCCCGTCCGCCGCATCAACAGCATCGACCCGGCGATAGTCTTCAGGGCGTGAGGCGTTATGGACGGTAAGCAAGAGATACTGCGCGCCACCGGTGTGACGAAGGTCTTCGGTGAGGGCGAGCGGGCCGTGCGTGCCGTGGACGGCGTGGACCTGGCCGTGCACGCCGGCGAGCTGGTCCTGATCATGGGGCCCTCCGGCTCCGGCAAGACCACCCTCCTCACAATCATCGGCGGCCTGCTGCGGCCCACCTCTGGCTCGGTGTTCATCGACGGTACGGAGATCACGGCGCTGGGCGAGAAGGATCTGACCGCGCTGCGCCGCCGCGCCGTGGGCTTCATCTTCCAGTCGTTCAACCTCTGGGAGTCCCTCAGCGTGGTCGAGAACGTGGAGCTCGCCCTCAACATCGCCGGCCGCCACGGCCGTTTCGCCCGCGACCGCGCCCGCGAGCTGCTGACGGCGCGGGGCCTGGGCCACCGCCTGCGCTTCCGCGCCCGCGACCTCTCCGGCGGCGAGAAGCAGCGCGTCTCCATCGCCCGCGCCCTGGCCAACGACCCCGAGCTGATCCTGGCCGACGAGCCCACCGCCAACCTGGACTCCAAGCACGGGCGCGAGGTCATGCACCTGCTGCGGGACATCGCCCGGAGCGATGGCCGCGCCGTCATCGTCGTCAGCCACGACCAGCGCCTGCGCGAGGTCGCGGACCGCACCCTCTGGCTGGAGGACGGGCGCATCGCGGACATGGGACGGGTCGTGAGGGACCCTGTCTGTGGCATGAGCATCGAGGCGGATAGCGCCGTCGCGCTGGAGCACAACGGGCTCGTCTACCACTTCTGCTCGCGGGGCTGCAGCTGGGAGTTCCAGGCGGAGCAGGCCAAGCGCGTCGCGGCCGGCCATGCGGTGGGACAGGGAGGCGACCGTTGAGCGCGCCATGTGGGACGCACAGCGGTTCTCACAACAGGAGAGTGAAGCATCACGCCACGACCGGTACCAGCACTGTAGGGAGACGATGATATGGAAAGCGATGTGAGGCAGGACGTCCTCAAGCGCCTGAACTATATCGACGGCCACCTCAAGGGCATCCGCAGCATGATCGAGGAGGACAAGTACTGCCCGGAGGTGCTGAAGCAGACGTATGCCGTGCGGCGGGCCATCGAGGCGGTGGAGCGCCGGATGCTGGACGGCCACCTCCACCACTGCGTCGTCGAAGGCATCCGCGACGGCCGCGAGGAACAGGTGATCAGCGAGCTCCTGGAGCTCTACGAGCTGGCCACCCGGTGACGGGCTGGCCGGAAGGAGACCCACTATGGACTGGACCATAGGCATTCCCCTCGTCGCGCTGCTCTTGCTGGCTTGCCCTTTAATGATGGTGGGCATGATGGCCTTCGGCTGGCTGTTCATGCGCGGCCGCTCGGGCGGCCACGGCGGTCACGGCATGATGTGCATGGGCCACGGCGACCACTCGAGCGCAGGCGCACACGACCGGGACCGCGCCGGCGTCATCGGCGAGTTGAAGGCGGAGCGCGAGCGGCTGGATAGCCTGATCACCGCCGCCGAAAACGAGACGCATCCGGCCTGAGGGGCGACGCTATGCACCACACCGCGCAGCGCCGGCCCGGGCAAGCGCCCGAGACCCGGGGCAAGACCATCCGCTGGGCGCGCTGGTATGACCTCGCCTCCTGGCTCATGTCCTTCGGCCGCGCCCCGGCCATCCGCCGCCGGATCATCGCCCTGGCGGCCCCGCGCCCGGGAGAGCGCGTGCTGGACGTGGGCTGTGGTACCGGCACGCTCGCCATCGATCTCAAGCGCAAGGTCGGTCCGCCCGGCGAGGTGCGGGGGATCGACGCCGCGGCCGAGATGGTGGCCGTGTCCCGGAGCAAGGCGCGGCGCGCGGGCGTTCAGGTGGACTTCCAGCCCGCCGCCATCGAGCAGCTGCCGTTCGCGGACGGGACGTTCGACCTGGTGACGAGCACCTTCATGCTGCACCACCTGCCGGATGACCTGAAGCGACAGGGCATCGCCGAGGTGCGGCGCGTCCTCAAGCCCGGCGGCCGCTTCCTGGCAGTGGACTTCTCCGGCGAGAACGGCTCGGTGATCGGCCGCCTGATCACCCTGTTCGGCCACGGCCACGGCAAGGCAGAGGGAGCGCGGTTGCGGGCTATGCTGGCAGAGGCCGGGTTCGGGCCGGTGCAGACACTGAAAACGCAGTACGGGAGCCTGCTGTTCCTGCGCGCCGCCGTGCCGGCGGCGCCGGACCAGCCTGGAGGGTGAGCAAGAGTTGGCAGTGGAAGAGCGGGAACGGCAGAAAGACGCGCTGCAGGAGGTGACCCTGCCGGTGGCGGGCATGACCTGCGCCGCCTGCGTGCGTAAGGTGGAGAAGGCGCTCAAGGGCCTGCCCGGTGTCCAGGACGCCACCGTCAACCTGAGCGCGGGCAAGGCCGGCGTCGTCTTTGACCCTGCGGCCTGCGCCGTGGCCGACATGGAGAAGGTGATTGAGGACATCGGCTACGAGGTGCCGGCCTCCCGCCTGAACCTCCTCGTGCTGGGCATGACCCCCGGCCACTGCGACATCGTCATCGGCAACGCCCTGCGCGCCCTGCCAGGCGTGCGCGCCGTCACCATCAACCCGGCCACTGACACCGTTTCCGTCGAGTACCTGGAGTCCGCCGTCTCGGCGGCGGCGATCAAGAAGACGGTCCGCAGCCTGGGCTACGACGTCTCCGAGAAGGGCGAGGGCGAGGATGCCATGGACCGCGAGCGCCAGCTGCGCCAGGCCGAGGTGCGCCGCCAGCTCATCAATATGCTCGTCTCCTGGCCGCTGGGCGCCATCGTCATGCTGGGCACTTTCAGCGACTACCGGCCGCTCAGCGAGTTCCTGCCCTCCTTCATGAACAACAAGATACTCCTCTTCGCCCTCACCACGCCGCTGGTCATCGGCCCCGGCCGCCAGTTCTTCGTCAACTCCTGGAACGGCCTGCGCCGCGGCCTCACCGATATGAACCTGCTGTACGCCACCGGCATCGGCGCCGCCTACCTCATCGCCGTCATCAACACCTTCTTCCCGGACGCCGGCTTCGGCGGCGAACGCGCCACCTTCTTCGAGGCCGCCGCCCTCCTGGTCGCCTTCATCGTCCTCGGCCGCTACCTGGAGGCCGTCACCCGCGGCCGCACCTCCCAGGCCATCCGCAACCTGATGAAGCTGCGGCCCAAGCGCGCCACCGTCATCCGCGATGGCAGGGAAACCGAGGTGCCGGCGGATGAGGTGGAGATCGGCGACGTTTGCCTGGTGCGCCCCGGCGAGAGTGTCCCCGTGGACGGCGTCGTCCTCGAGGGCTACTCCGCCGTGGACGAGTCCATGGTCACCGGCGAGAGCATCCCCGTGGAGAAGCGCGACGGCGACGAGGTGACCGGCGGCACACTGAACAAGACCGGCGCCTTCCGCTTCCGGGCCACCCGCGTGGGCGCCGGCACCGCGCTTTCGCAGATCATCAAGCTGGTGGAGGAGGCCCAGACCACGAAGGCGCCCATCCAGGCGCTGGCAGACAAGGTCGCCGGGCACTTCATCCTCGGCGTGCACGCCCTGGCGCTCGCCGTCTTCCTCTTCTGGTTCTTCGCCGGCTTCGGCCTCTGGTTCACGGAGGACACCCGCCTGGTGCTGACGCCCTATAAGCTGGAGGACCTCGGCGTCTTCGGCCTGGCGCTGCTCATCTCCGTCACCGTGCTCGTCATCTCCTGCCCCTGCGCCGTAGGCCTGGCGACGCCCGCGGCGATGATGGCCGGCACCGGCAAGGGCGCCGAGTTCGGCATCCTCTTCAAGGGCGCCGACGCCGTGGAGGCGACCGCCAGGGTGCGGGTCGTCGTCCTGGACAAGACCGGCACTCTAACGAAGGGCGAACCCTCGGTCACGGACGTCCTCGCCGCGCCAAATCCACCTTCCGTGGGCCGGGGCCCCAGCCCCGGCATCACGGCGGACGAGGTCCTGCGCCTGGCCGCCGCCGCCGAAAAGAACTCCGAGCACCCCCTGGGCGAGGCGATCGTGCGCGGCGCCCAGCAGCGCGGCCTGGACGTGCCGCCGGCCGAGCGCTTCGGCTCCATCCCCGGCCACGGCGTCGAAGCGACGGTGGAGGGCCGCGAGGTTCTCCTGGGCAACCGCAAGCTGATGGCGGAGCGCGGCATTGACGTCTCGGCGCTCATCGCGGAAGCCGAGCGCCTGGAGAACGAAGGCAAGACCGTGATGTTCGTCGCCGCCTCTCCGTCTGTCATCCTGAGCCGAGAGGGGGGCGGCACGCAGGCGGCGGAGGGCGCAGGATCTGACGCCGGCCACTCTGCACCGCAACTCGCCGGCGTCGTCGCCGTCGCGGACACCATCAAGGACACGTCCGCGCGCGCTATCGGCGAGCTGAAGCGCCTGGGCCTCCGGGTGGCGATGATGACCGGCGACAACCGCCGCACCGCGGACGCCATTGCCCGCCAGCTGGGCATCGGCCGCGTGCTGGCAGAGGTGCCGCCGCAGGACAAGGCCGCCGAGGTGCGCAAGCTCCAGGACGAGGGCCAGACGGTCGCCATGGTCGGCGACGGCGTGAACGACGCCCCGGCGCTGGCCCAGGCCAACGTGGGCATGGCCATCGGTTCGGGGACGGACGTCGCCAAGGAGACCGGCCACGTCATCCTCATCCGCGACGACATCCTGGACGTGGTAGCGGCCGTGCAGGTGGCGCGGGCCACCATGCGGCTGGTGAAGCAGAACCTGTTCTGGGCCTTCGGCTACAATGCGGCGGCGATCCCGCTGGGAGCGGGCCTTCTTTACCCCTTCTTCTCGCAGGTCGTCAGCCCGGAGCTGGCCGCGCTGCTGATGGCCACGAGCAGCCTCTCCGTGACGATGAACACCCTGCGCATGCGCGGTTACCGCCCGCCCATCAAGCGCGGGCCGTCTGCGCCCTCGCCCGAGCGAGTGGAGCGCGAGCGAGAACCGTTGCTGGAGGCGGGATCATGAGACTTGACGCGAAAGACGCCGCCCGCTTGAGCGCGGCCGTCTACACCAGCATCGCCATGCTGGCGGCGCTGGCCTTTTTCCTGGTGACGCTCCTGACCGGCGATTACAGCTGGGTCGCCCGCATCGGCGGCGCCGTCTGGGTGTTCGGCCTGAGCATGATCATCCTCATGCCCACGGTCACGCCGTGGATCAGACGCCGGCTGGGAGGTTAGCGATGGGCACAAGCGAGACCATCCAGACCCAGAAGCGCTACGACCGCCAGGCGTGGCTCTACGACCTGAAGGAGTGGCCGGTGGAGTTCGCCTTCAAGCCGCTGCGCCGGCGGCTCTGGAGCGAGGTGCGCGGCAACCTCGTCCTGGAGATCGGCGTTGGCACCGGTAAGAACTTCTCGCATCATCCTCCGGGCGCCAGGGTCCTCGGGATAGACATCAGCCCGCAGATGCTGGCGCGGGCCGCCCGCCGCGCTCGGCGTCTCGGCCGCGACATAGACCTGGTCCTCGCCGACGCCCAGCGGCTGCCCTTCCGGGACGGGGTCTTCGATGCCGCAGCGGCGACGTTCGTCTTCTGTTCCGTCCCGGACCCGGTCGCCGGCCTTCAGGAAGCGCGACGTGTTGTGACCGGCGGCGGCCGCATCCACCTCGCGGAGCACGTGCGCGCCAGAAATCGCGTGGCGGGCTGGATTATGGACCGGCTGAACCCCATCGTCGTGCGCATGATGGGCGCCAACATCAACCGCGATACCGTTGCGAACGTGACGACAGCAGGGATCGGGATCGATGGCGTGCAGTCTCGCGCGTTCGGCATCATCAAGCTGATCCGCGGCGCCAGGACGCAGAAGCAGTCGGAGAGCGCACGGCAGCGGGAACGGATGGGAAGGGCGGTAAGCAGCGATGTTTCACGAGGCTGATGGCATGGGCTGGTGGATGCTCTGGGGCGGGCTGATGATGGTTCTGTTCTGGGGCGGCATCATCGCCCTGGCCGTTTGGGCGGTGCAGGGCCTGGGCCGAAGGGAGACGGGCGCGCCGCAGCCGCCATCTGTCGAGCCGCCGGCCGGTCGCGCCCTGGACATCGCCAAAGAGCGCTATGCGCGGGGCGAGATGAGCCGCGAGCAATTCGAAGAAGTACGACGGACCCTGGAACAGAGTTAGTTAAATGGTAGCGGCATTCATTCAGTCAGGAGGAGCGGACATTCGTGAAACGGATAATCATGCGGTTAGTGCTGCCGCTCGTGGCGGCGATTGGGTTCATTGCGGTAGCGGCAGCGTGTGGGGGTGGCGGAGATGACAAGAAGACTGGAGACAGCAGTGGAAGCGGTGTCCAGGAGGTCACCGTCAAGATGACCGACCTGGTGACCTTCCAGCCCGCCGAGGTCAGGGTCGAGGCCGGGAGGCCCGTGCGCCTCACCGTCGACAACAGCGAGAGCGCCGCGGTCCACGATCTCACCGTCGCGGAGATGCCCGTCATGGACGTGCTCTCTTCGGGCGCGGCCGGGGGGATGGGCCATGCGGGCATGGATGTCGGCGCGGAGTACGACCTGCACATTGCCCTGGACGGCGGCGGCGTCGGCGCCCTCGAGTTCACTCCCACCCAGTCCGGCGAGTACGTGTTCATCTGCACAGTCCCCGGCCACGAACAGGCCGGGATGACGGGGAAGCTCATCGTGGTGTAGAAGGCGCCTCGGCGCCTTTGGGCGGGCCGCCAGAACGGTAGAGATGCGAGAGGCCCTCGCGGAGCGAATAAGGGAAAGAACGGGACGACGTCCCTGGACTGCCCGTTTAGCCTCGATCGCCCCGGTCGGCCCCGGCAGCCTGGCCGGGCTGGCCATCGCCGGCCTGTTGGCTGCACTCATCGCGGCCGCTTGCGGAGGCGACGGCGTGCAGGACGTCACCGTCAAGATGACGGCCCGGGTGACCTTCCAGCCCGCCGAGATCAGGGCCGAGGCCGGGAGGCCCGTGCGCCTCACCGTCGACAACGGCGAGAGCACCTCGGTCCATACTCTCACCGTCGCCGAGATGCCGGTCAGGGACGTGCTCTCTTCGGGCGCGGCCCGGGGGATGGGCTATGCCGGCACGGAGTACGACCTGCACATCGCCCTGGAGGCCGGCGGCGTCGGCACCCTCGAGTTCACCCCCACCCAGTCGGGCGAGTACGTGTTCATCTGCATAGTCTTCGGCCACGCACAGGCCGGGATGACGGGGAAGCTCATCGTGGAGTAGAAGGCGTGTCGGCGCCATTTGGCGGGCCGCCAGAACGGTAGAGATGCAAGACGTCCTCGCGGAGCGAATAAGGGAACGAACGGGACGAAGTCCCTGGACTGCCCGTTTAGCCTGGGTCGCGCCGGTTGGCGCCGGCCTCCTGGCCGGGCTCGCGCTGGTCGCACTGTACTTGGGCCTCGTCGCCTGGGCCCAGGGATTCGGCCACGCGCGGGAGCTGCTGTGGGATGACCGCTACTTTGTGGCGGCGATCGCCAGTGGGTTCGGCCTGCAGGCGGGCCTCTTCGTGTACGTGCGGCGGCTCCTCTCGCGCCGAGGGCGGGGCTCCGCCGCCGCCGCCACGGCGACAGGCACGGGGACATCCAGCGCGGCCATGATCGCCTGCTGCGCGCATCATGTGACGGATGCGCTGCCGCTGCTGGGCCTGTCCGGCGCCGCCATCTTCCTGAACGACTACCGCATACCGTTGATGGCCGCGGGCCTGGCCGTGAACGCGGCGGGCGTCGCCTTCATGGCGCGGGCGGTCATCGTCCAGAGACGCCGTCTGGCGGCGGAGGCAGCGCCGTGCGCTGGATAGCCCTCGCCGGCGTGGCGGTCCTCGCTCTGGTCGCGGCCGCCTGTTCGTCCGGTGACGCCGGTCAGCCCGACCCGGCGGACAGTCCGGGCGTGTCGGCTCAGCTTACGCAATCGGCGGAGGCCGGAGGCATCACCGTCGAGGCGACGTGGCTGACCGGGGACAATGGGGATGGCGTGGAGGCGGATCTGAGCGGGTATCCCCTGGCCCAATTCGTTCTGCTGGACATCAAGCTCGACACGCACTCCGGGGATCTGGAGTCGGTCAACATGGAGCAGGCTGCCGGTCTGGAGCAGGCCGGGGTGGCCGCGAGACCGGAGGCCTGGGTGAGCGAGGCGGATGATTCGCACCACCGCGAGGGCGTCCTCGTGTTTCGGCGCGATCTGAAGGGCGGCCCGGTCACGCTGGCGATCGATCTCGGCGGCAAGCAAGTTGAGTTGCTCTGGCGGACGCAACCTTAGGACACGTTGAAGGAGGACCGCATGCTGACACTAACCGATACGGCAAGGCGCCAGTTGCAGGTGGCCATAGACGAAGGTGAGATCGGGCCGTCCAAGCTACGGGTCTTCATTGACCACCGTTGCCACTGCGGGAAGGCGCACTTCAGCCTGGCCTTGGCGGACGGCCCGGCCGACGGCGACACCGCCTTCGAGGTCGGCGGCATTCCCTTCGTCGCCGATGGAGATACCGCGCCGGAGCTGCCGTCCGTGGAGATCGACTTTGTGGAGACGGTATGGACCAAGGGGTTCACGCTCCGAAACACCGGCCATCAGTGCGGATCGCACATGATGGCGTGATGCCGGGCGGCAAGGCCCAGCGACGTGTGGAAAGGAGGAGCGATGGCTAGAGACCCTGTCTGCGGCATGGAAGTGGACGCGGCGAAAGCCACTGGTTCGTCGGCATATCGTGGGGTTACCTACTACTTCTGCGCCCCTGCGTGCAAGAAGGCCTTCGACGCTGGTCCCGAGAAGTATGCGGGGAAGGGCTAGCGGGGGCTTGAGCGCCCTCAGCCGCTCCGGCCTGCGGTTCTTGGCGGTGATCGCGTTCGTCGCCGCGGCGGGCCTGTTCGCCGCCTGTAGCGGCGGCGGCGGACCCTCGACTGCGCCGGGGCTCGTCCTCGACGCCGCCGCCTTCGACCTGGGCGAGATACCGACTGACCAGACCGTGGAGCGCACCGTCCCCTTCGCGAACGACGGCCGGGAGCCGCTCAAGGTATCGATCGTGAAGGTGCGGCCTGCGCCCAACGCTGCCTGCGGCTGCGGAGTCGAAGGCTCAGAGGTGAGGCCGGAGGTGGTGGACCCGGGCCAGCGCGGGGAACTCGTATTCAAGCTGCGCGCCCCGGAGGGCATGCCGAACATGCAGGACGTAATGCTGGCGGAGCTGGCGAGCAATGATCCGGATCAGCCCAGTCTGACGATTTCGCTGGTCTTCCAAATGGCCCCGTGACTTTAGTGGAGGCGTGACGATGACCAACAAGAAGCGCAAGGCCAGACCCTGGTGGCGGAAGCCCAGGACGCTGCGACGGCTGGCGATCCTTGTCTTCTCCCTGTTCCTTGTGGGCGGCGGCGCCTGGT
The DNA here is from genome assembly GCA_030649945.1 of Dehalococcoidia bacterium. Classification (GTDB taxonomy): domain Bacteria; phylum Chloroflexota; class Dehalococcoidia; order SM23-28-2; family RBG-16-64-32; genus JAUSFE01. Next base: position 66,648 of record JAUSFE010000118.1, read on the forward strand.
ACGTCCTGACGGCCGGAGCGGGCCCGCCGCCGCGGTTCATCCAGGACCCGGCGCCCGCCTTCACCCTGCCGACCACCGGCGGCGGCAGCGTGGCGTCCGCCGATCACCTCGGCAAACACCCCCTCCTGCTTTACTTCAACGAAGGGATGGGCTGAGGGGCCTGCTGGGACCAGATCGTGGATCTGGAAGCAGACTGGGGCCGGTTCAGCGCGCTGGACGTACAGCTCGTGAGCATCATGGTGGACCCGCTCTCACAGCTCGACCGGGAAGCGAAGGACAGGGGCATAACCGGTATCGTCGCCTCCGATCCGGACAAGAAAGTGTCCGAGTCCTACGATGCGATGCAGGCCAGCATGCACCCCGGCGTGAAGCCGGGCCATACCTTCGTCCTGGTTAACGAGCGCGGGAAGATCATCTGGCGCTGGGACTGGATTGGCCACGGCAAGCCGATGTACATGGAGGTGCAAGAACTGTACGATGCTGTCTCGGAATGGCTCCAGAACGCGGGCTGAACCTCCATGCAGAGGGGCCATACGCGGCCGGTCGCTGACCGCTGACCGCAGACCACTGACCCGCTGACCGCCGCCCGCTGACCCCGCAGGCCGGCCCTTTGACCCTCTGCCCCGTGACCCTTTGACCCCGTCCGCTAGTACGTATCGTTGCAGAACGGCCCGTGGCTCACCGCGAACGCGTCCGCCATCTCCGCCAGCGCCTCCGCGCGGTTCACCTTCAGCAGGCCCGCGCCGGCCGCGATCTCCGGGCGCAGGTAGCCCGTGAAGATGGGCGCCAGCGTGTTCGCCGTCAGCTCCACGTCCGCCCCGCCCTCGGCGCGGCTCGCCGTCATCCGCCCTTCAATCGCCTCCACCCGCCAGGCGCCCTCGTTCCAGGGCGCGCTCGCGTCCGCGATGCGCATGGTGAAGACCGGGCGCCCGTCGCCGCTGTACGGCCGCAGCGCCAGTGCCCGCTCCATGTCCACGACGCGCAGCATCGCCCCCTCCGCCCGCGTCTCCCCGATCCGCCAGGGGTCGTCCACCATGTTCGGGAAGGGGTCGTCGCGCGCCAGCTCGACCGAGATGCGCGTCGCCAGGTCGTGCGTCAGCAAATGCTCCCAGAGGCCGAGGTAAGCGCCGCCCGTGAGCGAGACGAAGTCGCGCACCTGGATCTCCCACGGCACGAAGCGCCCGTCTCGCGGCATGGCCGCGGCGTGGTAGACGATGTAGCCCTGGTCGCGCCCCGCGCCGTCCACCCAGACGAACGCCTCGTTGGGCAAGCGCTGGCCGCTGTCCTCCCAGTGGCGCAGCACGGCCTCCCGCCACCACGGCTCCACCCGCAGCAGGGGCCCGTTCCTGGGCCCGGCGTAGGCCCTGTACACAGCGTCCAGCCGCTGCCAGTCGTCCGGTCCCGCCTGTTCCAGGCTTCCGGGCTCAGCCCGCAGCCGCAGGCGCACATCCTTGGGGCGGAACTGGAAGTGACGGCGGTCCTCCGCCCGCTCCCAGCCGTACCGGGCGTACAGGGCGTCATGCGGCGTGTAGAGGCCGGACAGCGGCTGCCCGTGCTCCCGCATCCGCTCCAGCGCCAGCCGCAGCAGCCTGCCCACGTGCCCCTGCCGCCGGTAGGCCGGCAGGCAGGCCACCGGCCCCACGGCCGCGAAGCCGATGGCGCCGCCGTTGATCCGCCGCGCCGAGGGTATCGCCCGCACGTCCGCCACCAGCTTCCCGTCCGCGAACGCCCCCACCGTCCACTCCGGCGGGAAGAACTGCCGCAGCATCTCCACCCGCTCCGGCGTGGACCTGCCATAGAAAGCGGTCGCCTCCAGGTAGGCGGCCTGCTCGTAGTCGTCTGCGGTCAGCGCGCGGTACTCGGTGCTCATGTCCGGCTCTCGGGGTGAACGGGATGATTTTCGTCGGCGGGACCGCCTGCTGTCAAAGGGGTGGTCTTGGGGCACCACAACCGTTGCGGTCTCGTGAGAGCCTCGGTCTGTCCTGAGCGAGATGAGGCCCGCAGCGCGTCGCGCACCATCTTCGCGAAGCCCGTCCTGAGCGGAGCCGAAGGGGGATCTGGCGGGGAGGATGGGGTGTTGCGTCAGGTGGCCCGCGCCCCGCGCCCCGGCGCCCCACGGCTCGCCACGCCTGCCTCGCGCAACAGCGCGCGGTTTTGCTTTGTTGCTCCATTGCTCTATTGTTCTACTGTGATCAGACGCGCCGCCGCCATCGCCGCCGCCCGCGCCGCCGCCGCCCTCAGCCGGCGCCTGCGCTTTGGCGGCGGCACCGCCCTGCCCGGCCTCGTCGCCCAACGCATCCACCCCGACATCGTGCGGGAGCTCGCCGCCGGCCTCGGCGCGGGCTCCGTCCTGGTCACCGGCACCAACGGCAAGACCACCACGGCCCGGCTGCTGCGCAACATCCTGCAGGAGGCCGGCCTCAAGCCGGTGGCCAACCGCGCCGGCTCCAACATGATGCGCGGCATCGCCGCCGCCCTCGCCGCCGGCGCCCGCTGGGACGGCCGCTTCCGCTCGCCGCAAGAGCGCATCGGCGTCTTCGAAGTGGACGAGGCGACTCTCCCCCACGCTGCCGCCGTCCGCCCGCGCGCCGTGCTCTTCACCAACCTCTTCCGCGACCAACTGGACCGTTACGGCGAGGTGGAGACCGTGGCGGCGGTCTGGCGTGCTGCGGCACGGGAGTTCCCGCCGGACGTCACGCTCGTCCTCAACGCCGATGACCCCGCCGTCGCCGCGCTGGGCGATGTGGCCGGCGGCCCGGTCGTCTTCTTCGGCCTCGCGGACCGCGCGGCCGCAGGGCAGACGTTGGACCACGCCGCCGACGCCCGCTGGTGCTCCGGCTGCGGCGCCGAGCTCGCTTACGCAGCCGTCTTTTACGGCCACCTGGGCCACTGGGCCTGCCCCCAGTGCGGCCGCTCCCGGCCCCAGGTCCAGGTCGCGGGCACAGACCTGGAGGTGGGGGGTCAGGCTCCGCCCATCACCTCGGGGGGCCAGGCTCCGCCCATCACCTCGGGGGGTCAGGCTCCACCCAGCACCTCGGGGGGTCAGGCTCTCAGCCTGACGGGGAGGGGAGAGGGGGGCCCCGCGGGCCTGCGCCTCGCCATCACCACCCCCGCCGGCGGACTCACCGTCCGCCTCCCGCTCACCGGCCTCTACAACGCCTACAACGCCGTCGCCGCGGCCGCCGCGGCGACCGCCCTCGGCATCGGGCCGCCGGCCATCGAACGTGGCCTGGGCCGCTTCACCGCCGCCTTCGGCCGCCAGGAGCGGCTCGTGGTCTCCGGCCGCGAGGTGCAGATGTTCCTGGCGAAGAACCCCGCCGGCCTCAACCAGGTGCTGCGCACCATCACGGCCAACGGCTTGCAGAAGGACATCGCCCTCTTCCTCAACGACAACATCGCCGACGGCCGCGACGTCTCCTGGATCTGGGACGTGGACTTCGAGCTGCTTTCCGGCCACACCCGCTCGCTCACCGTCTCCGGCAGCCGCGCCTGGGACATGGCTCTGCGCCTGAAGTACGCCGGCCTGGGCTCCCCCGGCGACGTGGAGCCGGACGCCGCCCTGGCCCTGCGCCGCGCGCTCCAGCGGACCCCGGAGGGCGCGACCTTGTACGTCATCCCCACCTACACGGCGATGCTGGCGGTGCGCAATCTCCTGGGCCGCTGGGCCGGCCGCGGCGCCTTCTGGGAGCGCGACTGATGACGAAGCTGAAGCTGCGCCTGGCGCACCTCTACCCCAAGCACATGAACATCTACGGCGACCGCGGCAACATCCTCTGCCTCCGCCGCCGCTGCGAGGAGCGGGCCATCGCCTTCCAGGCGGACGAGCTGGCGCCGGGGGACGCGCTCGCCGCGGACGCCTACGATATGGTCTTCATCGGCGGGGCGCAGGACCGGGAGCAGCGCCGCGTCGCCGAGGACCTCCTGAAGGTGAAGGGCGCCGCCCTGCGCGAGGCCGTCGAAGGCGGCGTCACGCTGCTCGCCGTCTGCGGCGGCTACCAGCTCATGGGCCGCTTCTACCGCACGGCAGAGGGCGAGGAGCTGCCCGGCGCCGGCGTGCTGGACATCTGGACCGTCCACCCCGGCCCCCGCGCCCGGCGCTTCATCGGCAACGTTGTGGTGAAGTGGCGCGGCGCCACGCTGGTGGGCTTCGAGAACCACGGCGGCCGCACCCACCTGGGCGCGGGCGTGCGGCCGCTGGGCAGAGTGGTCGCCGGCTTCGGCAATAACGGCCGCGACGGCGGCGAGGGCGCCGTCTACAAAAACCTCTTCGGCACCTACCTCCACGGCTCTCTCCTGCCCAAGAACCCGCAGTTCGCGGACCACCTCATCGCCACGGCACTCGCTCGCAGGTACGGCGACGTCCCGCTGCCGCCCCTGGACGACCGCATCGAGAGCACCGCCCACGCGGAGGCTGTGCGGCTGGCGACCCGGCGCGGTATTATCGGCATAGGAGGACGGAAGTAGAGAAGGACGCGGGAAGCAGCAGGTCAGGCTTCAGCCTGACACGGCGGGGTCGGGGAACTCGCCACTGTCCACTATCCACTATCCACTAACAGGAGCAGCCATGCAGCAAGCCACTCTCGAAGCCCCGGACATCTCCTGCGATCACTGTATCCAGAGCATCCAGAAAGCGGTCACGAAGCTCCCCGGCGTCCAGTTCATCGCCGGCGACCCGGAGGCCAAGCGCGTGACCGTGGAGTACGACCCCTCGGCCGTCAGCCTGGACGCCATCGAGCGCGCCATGGAGGAAGAGGGCTACCCGGTCAAGAAGTAGACTTCGACGCAGCCGGACCAGTTGAATGCACGATTGCTTGATTGTTTGATTGCCTGACTGCCTGATGGCCGAAAACCTACAGACATCTGACTCGCCGGAGCGCTGGGCGCCCCCCCCCCGCCGGGGCGCCCTCCGCCGCTTCGTCTACCCGCTCCTCGTGATCGCCGCTATCGCCGCCGTCATCTGGTACCTCGAGTACCGCGGCGACGGCGGCGGCTATAGCCCCACGGGCGAGCGCTACGGCCCGACGGACTTGCCGGCGGGCATGGCGCCGGCCGGCACGGACGTCGCGCCGCAGCCGGGCGCCCTGGCCCCGGACTTCCTCCTGGAGCAGCTGACCGGCGGCGAGCTGCGCCTGAGCGACCTGCGGGGCCGGCCCGTGGTCCTGAACTTCTGGGCCACCTGGTGCGCCCCCTGCCGCAAGGAGATGCCGCAGTTCGTCCAGGCCTATGACCGCTACCAGGATCAGGGACTGGTCATCGTCGCCGTCAACCTGCAGGAAGGCAAGGGGATCGTCCGGCCCTTCGCAGACGATTTCGGGATCAAGTTCCCGATAGCCATAGACCGCGACGGCGAGGTGGGGGACCGCTACCGCTTGCTGGGCCTGCCCACCACCTTCTTCATCGGCCGCGATGGCGTGGTCCGCAGCGTCTTCACGGGGCCGTTTCTGGAGAAGCAGCGCGGCACCAACGTCCAGAGCGCCATCGCCGAAGATGAGCTGGACGGGCGCATCGCGCAGATCCTGACGGCGCCGGGACCGTAGCGGCCATGCGTTCGATGATCTGTGCGCCTAACGGGGTGATGAAAAACGGGGAGTGCAGAGGGGCGGAGCCCCTTTGGCGGGGGTCTGGGGGTGTCCCCCAGATTCAATTTTTTCTTTGGGTGGGGTGGGGGGTGGGACGAGAACTCGTTTTTCAGCACCATGCGAACGTCATGGCTCCGATGGACAACCGGACGCGCCGTTTCAGCTGTCAGGGGGCAGCGAGATCCGGACAACCAAGCCGCGTTGCACTGCGCGAACGGATCGCTCTCCCCAGAGCGCCGCGGTTCGCAAGCACTGGCGTTTGCCCTTCCCCGGATCCCTTCGCGAAGATGCGTTCTCGCCACGCTCGAGCGTGGCCGGCGCTCAGGATGACAGATCGCTGATGGCGGCGGGTAAGGGCCTGGGCGAAAGCGTCCTTCCCCGGAAGGACCGTCCCCTCGGCTGGTCGCGCACCTTCGGCCTGCTCAACCCTCTGCGCGCCGTCTGGTGGCTCTTCACCAACGTCCGCTTCGCCATCTTCCTCCTCGTTGTGCTCTCCGCCGTCAGCCTCCTGGGCGTCGTCATCCCCCAGGTGCCGATGAACGTGCGCGGCGACTCCGTAGCGGAAGAGGAGTGGCTGAACTTCCAGCACGGCAGGTTCGGCCTCCTCACGGACCCCCTGCACGACGCGGGCCTCTTCGATGTCTTTCACGCAAGCTGGTTCGCCGCCCTCATGGGCCTGACCGTGGCCGGCACCGGCGCCTATGTCATCAGCCGCTTTCCCGGCGTGTGGGCCACCGTCACCCGGCCCCGCAAGAGGGTGCCGGACCGCTACTTCCAGATGGCCCCAAACCGCCTGGAGGTGCCCGCCCGCCTGGACCCGGGGCGGCTGGAGCAGGTCCTGCGCCGGGCCAGCTACCGCGTGGAGCGCTTCCAGGAGGCGGACGCCACCTACCTGTTCGCGGACCGCTTCCAGTGGGCGCAGCTGGGCAGCTTGCTCACTCACGCCGCCGTCATCGTCTTCATCCTCGCCGCCGTCGTCAGCCGCGTGGACGCGTTCTCTTCCCCCCTCTTCCTGGCGGAGGGCTCCACGCTGCCCGTCTTCCCCGTCAAGGACCCGAACCAGATGCAGGTGCAGCTGCTGGACGCCCACGCCGCCTTCGCGCCGGACGGCCGGCCCCTGGACTACCGGTCGCAGCTCGTCATCTACCGCCGCGGCGAGGAGGTGCTGCGCTGCCAGTCCACCGTCAACTCCCCCTGCAGCTACGGCGGCTACCGCTTCTACCAGTCCGCCTACTTCGGCTACGGCGCCGCCGTCCAGGTGCGCGACACCGCCACCGGCAACGTTATCTACCGCGAGACGCTGGCTCTCTCCGGCAAGTCGCCGTCCCCGCGTGTCCTCATCCGCGACGGCGCGGGCGCCGTCCTCCTGGACGATTCCCTGGTCCTGACGGATGCGCTCGCCGGCTCAGACTTCATCTACACCGGCACGCTCGTCCAGCTGCCGGACGGCCGTCTGCTCAGCATCGGCCTGCGCGAGCCGCTGGACGGCGGCGACCGCAAGCTCGCCGTCTTCGAGCCCGCGGAGCAGGCCGGCGGCGGCGTGCGCCTGGTGCTCTCGCGGGGCCAGAGCGGCGTCTCCGGCGGGCTGGAGGTCTCCTACGCCGGCGAGCAGACCGCGCCCTCCGCCGTGGTCCGGGACTTCCCGCTGCCCCCGCGCGCGGACCCGGGCGGCACCGGCGGCACCGGTCCCGTGACGCTGCTCCTGGCCAACGTGGTCTACGGCACGGACACGCCGTCCGCCGGCACCGGGGCGGAAGGCGCCGCACCCGCTGATACGCCCCGCCTGACGATCGCCGGCCTGCAACCCCAGGCGGCGGCGCTGGAGCCGGGGCAGAGCCTTACCGTGGCAGACCGCGAGTACACGTTCCTGGGCCAGCGCGAGTTCTCCGGCATCCAGGTTAAGCGAGACCGCAGCGACTACCTTATCTGGGCGGGCGCGGCGCTCATCGTCGCCGGGCTCATGATCACCTTCTGGGTGCCCCGGCGCCGCTTTTGGGCTAAGATAGCGGCGACTGCCACCAACCTGGCCGGACAGGCCCCCGGACATGCGCGCTACACGCAGGAGTTGAGGCGCATAGCCCGGGCGGCCGGAGCGGATGTACTGGAGAGAACAGAAGATGACTAGCGCACTCCTTGCGATCAAGATCAACATTGACCCGGTGATCGCCCACGTCATCGGCCTGGAGATCACCTGGCACGGCCTCTTCACCGCGCTGGGCGTGGTCATCGGCGTCGCCATCGCCACCTGGTTCGCGCGCAAGGCAGGCTACCAGGAAGACACCATCTACAACGTCGCGCTCGCGCTGGTCATCGGCGGCATCATCGGCGCCCGCGCCCTCTACGTCCTGGAACACACCAGCCTGTTCAAGGACGACCCGGGCGATATCTTCGCCATCAACACCGGCGGCATCTCCATCTACGGCGCGCTCATCGGCGGCACCATCGGCGGCTGGCTCTACGCCTTCATCCGCAAGGTGCCGAACCTTCCCCGGGGCGCGGACATCGCCGCCATCGGCGGCATCGTCGGCATGGCCGTCGGCCGCATCGGCGACATCATCAACGGCGAGCATTTCGCCAGCAGCACAAGCCTGCCCTGGGGCGTGCTGTACACGAACGGCAACAGCCCCAGCTTCCTCGCCGGCTTCGTGGACCCACAGCACCCCGCCGTGGCCTACGAGCTCATCGGCGACCTCGTGATCTTCCTCGCCCTTACCGTCGTCTACCTGCGGGTTCAGCGCGCCGGCGTCACCTTCTTCGCCTGGATATTCCTCTACGGCCTCTTGCGCACGCTGGTCAGCTTCCTGCGCCTGGACGATGTCGTTCTCGTGGGGCTGCGCACGGCCCAGCTCATCGGCATCGCTGCCCAGGTCCTCGGGATCGGCGGCATCGTCTACCTGCTGGCCGTCCCGCCGCGCGAAGAGCGCACCAGCCGCGCCCAGCGCCGCCGCCTCGTGCGGGAGGAGGAGCCGGCAACGGAGGAGCAGACCGCCGGTTGAACCGCAAGGCCGGGCCGGCGGGCGGCCGCAGGGTCACGTTGTACACGAAGGCGGACTGCGGCCTGTGCACGGAGGCGGTGGAGGCGCTCCTGCGCCTGCGGAAGAGAATCCATTTTCAGCTGGACTTCGTAGACATTGAAGCTGATCCGTCAACGTTTGCACGCTTTTGGGACAGAGTGCCTGTGGTGACAGTAGATGGTAAGGAGGTGGCGGCGGCGCCACTGGACGAGGGACTTCTGCGCGAAATCCTCGCTTCCTGAGAGGCTCCGGCTCGGGGCCTGCAGAGGGGGCGATTGTTCCCCGATTGTTCACATTTACGTCTTCTCAACCTTGATAAACAATGGTAGTATGACATTGCGGTTATTGGGGAACGGGAATCACGATTCTGGGGAGAGGGCTACGACGATCACAATGACGCCTCACGGTCTGCCGGTGGACAACCACTGGTACCTCGTGTCCAGCCACGGGTCCGTGCTCTTCTACGTCGCCTTGAATCCCGACTGCACGATCCAGCAGATCTCCGAGGAGATGGCCCTGACGCAGCGCACGATCTGGGGGCTGGTAGGCGACCTGCGCCGCGCCAGCATGCTGCACGTGCGCCGCGAGGGCCGCCGCCACCACTACACCGTCAACCTGGACGCGCCCTTCAAGCACCCCGTGTGCCAGGGCCTTAGCCTGCGCACGGTCATGGGCCCGATGATTGCGACCTGCGCCCGCACTCGCCGCAGCCGCGAGCCCGAAGCCACCTTCGCCTAGCCAGGCGCCAACCCGCTTTCGTTGACACACTTTCCCTCCCTGTGCTAGCATCCCACTCAACAACTCAATAGAGAACCTTATCCAGACGGGTGGAGGGAACGGCCCTGCGAAACCCGGCAACCGGTTCCCGCTTCGGTGGGGAACAAGGTGCCAATGCCGGTCCGCCTAAGGCGGACACGATAAGGCAAAGCCAAGGCCTCTTTCACACCCCAAGAGGTCTTATTTTTTGCGCACAATGACTCGAACGCACGCGGCACTGATGGCGATGGCGCGGGTCTCCTTCTCCGCCACAAGTGGAGAATGGGAGGCCCACGGCAGCGGTTCATACTGACTACGCCGGAGGCAAGCCATCATGTCTGTCCTCAGTTCCAGCGCAGGATCGTTCGCGAAAAACCTCAGATGTAAAGAGTGCGGCCGGGTCTACCCCCTGGAGCCCGCCCACGTCTGCGAGTTCTGCTTCGGCCCCCTCGAGGTCTTCTACGACTACGAGGCGCTCTCTCGCGTCCTTACCCGCCGGCGCATAGAGTCCGGGCCGCCCACCATGTGGCGCTACGCGGACCTCCTCCCCTGCCGGGCGGAGACCGCCGTCGATATCGGCACCGGCTTCACGCCGCTTCTGCGCGCCCCCAACCTGGGCCGCGCCCTCGGTCTGGACCGGCTCTACGTCAAGAACGATTGCCAGAACCCCACCTGGTCCTTCAAGGACCGCGTCGTCTCCGTGGCCACGAGCGTGGCCCGCGAGTTCGAGTTCGACACCCTCGCCTGCGCCTCCACCGGCAACCTGGCCAACAGCGTCTCCGCCCACGCCGCCCGCGCCGGCCTCAAGGCCTGCGTCTTCATCCCGGCGGACCTGGAGCAGGGCAAGATCGTCGGCTCTGCGGTCTACGGGCCCACGCTCGTCGCGGTCGAAGGCAGCTACGACGACGTCAACCGCCTCTGCAGCGAGCTGGGCGACAGGTACCCCTGGGCCTTCGTCAACATCAACGTCCGGCCCTACTACGCCGAGGGCAGCAAGACCCTGGGCTACGAGGTCTGCGAGCAACTGGGCTGGCGCGCCCCGGACCACTGCATCGTCCCCCTGGCCAGCGGCTCGCTCTTCACCAAGATATACAAGGGCATCAAGGAGCTGGCCTGGCTGGGGCTTGTGGAGTGGAACGCCACGCGCATGAGCGGCGCCCAGGCCGCAGGCTGCTCGCCCATCTTCGAAGCCTGGCAGCGGCAGAGCTACAACATCCGCCCCCAGAAGCCCAACACCATCGCCAAGTCCCTGGCCATCGGCAACCCGGCGGACGGCTACAACGCCCTCCAGGTCCTGGCCCAGACCAGCGGCGCCGCCGCCGCCGTGACCGACGACGAGATCGTCGAGGGCATCAAGCTCCTGGCGGAGACCGAGGGCATCTTCGCGGAGACCGCCGGCGGCGTGGTCGTCGCCGGCTTGCGGCGGCTCGTCCAGGAGGGCCACGTCAGCCCGGACGAGCTCGTTGTCGCCTTCATCACCGGCGCGGGCCTGAAGACGCAGGAGGCGGTGGCGCCGGCCCTGGCGCCGGCCCTTACCATACGCCCCACCATAGACTCCTTCGAAGAGGCGCTGGCGTCCGCCTACGGCGGCCCCGTGGGGAAGGCCGTCCTGCCCCCGGGCCGCAGCGGCGCCCTGGCCGGCCGCCGGAGCTAGGGGCGTAGCAGATGGCCAGGGCATTCCGCCGCTTCCGTCATGCAGGCCACACCCTTCAGGGCGCGGCCGTAACACCATTGCGGGCCGCGCCCATGGCAGAGGAGACAAGATGGCAAAGCAACGAGTGAAGTTCACCTTCGAGCAGGCGCTGATCAAGGAGCCCGTCATCTGGCGCCTCGGCCGCGAGTTCGACGTCGTCACCAACATCCGCCGGGCGGACGTCACCGAGGACCGCGGCTGGGTCGTGCTGGAGCTGGAGGGCGAGCCGACGGAGATCGAGCGCGGCGTCCGCTGGGTCCAGGAGCAGGGCGTGCGCGTGGACCCCGTCCCCGGGGACATCGTTGAGGGGTGAGGGCCGGGTGCAGGCAGCAGGAAGCAGGAGGCTAGAGGGTGGAGGCTAGGCCTCGGTACGCGCGAGCAGTGGGAGTGCAGGGGCCCTGCCCCTGCCGGGGTCGTCCAGGCCTGTCCTGAGCCTGTCGAAGGAGGTGTCCCCTGGATAACATGTCGCGGGCGGGTGGGTGGGACAGAAGACGCATGCAAACGGCAAGACGCTCAAGGCAAAGCTGGCCGCGTCCCGCTGCTTCAGCGGCAACGGCGTCGAATCTGGAGGTTTGAGAGCGAATGGCACAACAGTGGGAACCAGAGAAGACGATTCCCGGACAGAATACCGTCCGCCTGGGCGTGATTGTGCGGATACCAACGCCGCTGCGCAAGCTCACGCAGGAGCAGGACGTGGTGAACGGCGAAGGCGAAACACTGCTGGCCTGCATCGAGGGGTTAGACCGGCAGTACCCCGGCCTCAAGGAGCGCCTCTGCGACGAGACCGGCGAGCTGCGCCGCTTCGTCAACGTCTACGTCAACGGCGAAGACGTGCGCTTCCAGGAGGGCATCCAGACGCGGCTGGGCCCCGGCGACGAGGTTAGCATCGTGCCGGCCGTGGCAGGGGGCTCGTAGGCGCGCCGTCCCCCGGCGCCGCGCAGGCTACTGCTGGTGCAGAAGCGGAGTTGCGGCTCCACCAATTACCCCCGCTCATCCTGAGCCGCCCGTAGCCGCAGCGGAGGGCGAGTCGAAGGACCGCCACCGCACCTCGAACACACGGACCGGGTCGTCGAAACCCCGCAGCGCGACCTCGCCGCGGTCGCCGAACAGGTAGCCCTTGCCCTCGGCCAGCTCCCGCACGACGTTCGCGGCCAGTATCTCGCCGCCCTGGGCCAGCGCCGCGATGCGGGCCGCCCGGATGACGGTGGTGCCGAACAGGTCGCTGCGCCCGTCCGGGTCGTCCTCCGCTATCGGCTCGCCGGCGTTCAGCCCGATGCGGACGCGGATGGGTTCAACCGGCGGTTGTCCCAGGCCGGGCGCCCGTAGGGGCTCAGCAACTGCACCCAATTCATCTGCAATCGGCGTGTAATCTTGCAGTTGCTGAGCCCCTACGCCGACGTTCCGCGCCTCGAACGCCTGCTGGACGGCGATGGCGCACTCCAGTGCCTTCGTCGCCGACCCGAACGAGGCCATGAACCCGTCGCCCATCGTCTTCACCTCGGAGCCGCCGTGGGCGCGCAACGCCTCTCGCACGATGCGCTCGTGCTCCCGCAGCACCTCTCGCGCCTTCGCGTCGCCCAGGCGCTGGGTCATCGCGGTCGAGCCTTCAATGTCGGTGAAGAGGATGGTGTGGACGGCGCTGGGTTCCAGCGGCCGCACCTCGCCTGCGGCTTCCTCCCCTTCCCCCAGGAACTCGTCGATAGCCGCGGCGACCGCCTCCATGTCCCCCAGATACGGCGCCGGAGCTTCCCCCTCCTGCATGACCAGCCGCGCTTGCGGGATTCGGGAAGCGAGGCCCGTGGCGACGTCCACGCTGAGCAGGCGCATCTCCCGGCGGTGCAACACCAGCGCGGAACACCGCACGTCCGACAGCAAGGGCGTGACGTCGATCTCGTTGAGCGTGCGTATACCCATTGCAACTGATTCCGGGGTGCTGCTTGCTCGTATAAGGGCAGCGAACTGGCTAGCCTCCTCGCCCGCGGACCAACCAAAGGTGAGATGCGCCGTCGTCTCGGCGTATGTGTCCAAGTCCTTGTCGATGAGCGCGCGGATCGCCTGGATCGTCGGCGACGCTGCCCAGTCGGCCGCCCGGGCATACGCGCACCACAGGATAAGCTGCGAGACCCGCTCCGGATTCAGGGCGGCGTACGTGATGGCCAACGGTCCCCCGGTCAGAGGCCCAAGCAGGGCGACTCTGTCCAACCCGAGGCGGCCTACGACCGCCTCGAGGTCGAGCACTCCGGATTCCGGCGAGTAGGCGGGCATGTCGCGCTGCGACAGCCCCATGCCACGCATGTCGTACCGGATAAGCTTTCTCCTTTGCGCCAGGCGCTCGTACCAGGCGCGTATCTTGGGTATCTGCCACTCGAGCTGAAGATGGGAGAACGCAGGAGCGATGTGCACCAGAGGCTCGCCCTCCCCCAGCGTCCAGAAGGCGATGCTGATGCCATCGCTCGTCTTCGCGTACTGGATGCGCGGCTCCATCAGCCGTCGCCCCCGCCGGCGCGCGGCGCAGATGCTCGCGGAGTCCCCGACGGCGACAGGGACAGCCATGTGCCTTCCGGAAGGCGCCAGTCCATAATGCACCCGTTTCCGGCGGCCCGCCCTTCGATCCAGGCAAGCAGATTATTCGCCCCGCAGCCGGGAATTGTCAAAGAAAGCCACGATACGGGGCTCCGTGGTACTGTCGCGCTCCCATTGGCGTTGCGTCTAACCGGTTTGCTCGGCGTCCCAGTGCGTTTTCGGCGCCGGGCGGCCGCCGGCGCCCATGCCTCAGGCGAAATCTATTTCCTCATTTCCGCTTCCAGCTATCTTGACGCCCCAGGCCTCCTGTGCTTTAGTGAAGATGTTAACAAACCCGTCCGTCGCGGCGGACAGACGGGAGGCAGTCCATGGAGGAGTCAGCCCTGGCGCTGATCCTCGAAAAGTGCCTCGACCTGATCGATGAGGGTGGCGAGCCCGAGGACATCGCTGAACACTACCCCGCGCTGAAGGAGCATATCCTGCCGCTCCTCCAGGTCGCCGCCGCCATCCGCGACGGCATCGAAGACATCGACCTCGCCCTCGACCTGCCGCTGGAGTTCCTGGACGCCCTCGGCGAACGCCTGCACCTCCCCGGCTAACGTTTCGGCCGGCGCCGCGGCGGCGTCGCGTAGGGGCTTCCGGCCGGATGCCCCTACGGTGGCAAGCATTCCCCTTGACACCACGGGCAACTGAAGGCTACAATCCTGACTAACCAGACCAACAAACTGGACAACCGCCTCCGCCCTCAGCACAGAAGGGGGACGCCATGACCATAGAGGAAATGCCCACCACCTTCAAGGCCCATCCCAAGGTCCCCGCCGACCTCAGGCCGGGCCACGTCTTCGTTACCCTCGACGAAGAGATCGAGAACTACGGCTTCGAGGCGCAGCGTTACCGCGAGAACCCCGAGGAACTGGAGGCCGAGTTCACCCCGTTCCGCCTGCGCATGGGCACCTACGGCCAGCGCCAGGCGGACCAGCAGATGATGCGCATCAAGCTCCCTTACGGCGGCATCAACGCCGAGCAGATGGACGTGATGGGCGAGATCGCCGAGAAGTACTCCGGCCTGCGCCGCGGCCACATCACCACCCGCGAGAACATCCAGTTCCACTTCGTCGACCTCGAAGCCGCCACCGCTGTCATGTACCTGCTCGCCTCCGTCGGCCTCACCACCCGCGAGGCCTGCGGCCACACCGTCCGCAACGTCACCGGCTGCCCTTACGCCGGCGTTTCCACCCACGAGCTGTTTGACGTTACGCCCTATCTGGCGGCCTATGCGCGCAACATGCTGCGCAACCCCATCTGCCAGAACATGCCGCGCAAGTGGAAGACCGCCTTCTCCTGTGGGCCCATAGACTGCGCCGGCACCCCCTTCCACGATCTGGGCTTCATCGCCCAGGTCCGGCGTGAAGGCGGGCGCGAGGTGCGCGGCTTCACCGTGGTGGTCGGCGGCGGCACCTCTACCATGCCCCGCGCCGCCGACATCGTCTGGGAGTTCGCGACCGCCGCCGACGGCCAGTACATCCGCGTGGCGGAGGCCTGCCTGAAGGTATTCGACAAGGAGGGCGGCCTCCCCATGTTCCTGCGTAAGAACATGAACAAGGCCCGCGTCAAGTTCCTCGTCCAGAAGCTGGGCATCGAGGAGTTCCGCCGCCAGGTGGACGAGGAGCTGGCGCAGCCCTGGGCCTGGGAGCCCCTGGACATGCCGGCGCTGACGCAGCTGGCGCCCGAGGGGCCCACCCCCGGCGTGGCGCCCAACGGCGTCAAGCCCGGCCCCGGATTCGATCGCTGGGTGCGCACCAACGCCGTCCCGCAGCGCCAGCCCGGCTACGTGGCCCTCACCATCACGGTGCCGCTGGGCAACCTCTCGCCGGAGCAGTTCCACGGCCTCGCCCTCATCATGCGCCGCTTCAGCGGCGGCAACGCCCGCACTCAGCAGAACCAGAACCTGGTCCTGCGCTGGGTGCACGAGCAGTCGCTGCCGGCGCTGCACAGGGAGCTTGCGGCCATCGGCCTGGGCGACCCCGACGCGGGCCTCATCGCCGACACCGTGGCCTGCCCCGGCACGGACTCCTGCAAGATGGGCATCACCTCCTCCCAGGGCGTGGGCCAGGCCATCCGCGACGAGGTGCAGAAGTGGGGCTACGATGACCCGCTGGTCCAGCAGATCCACATCAAGTCCAGCGGCTGCCCCAACGGCTGCGGCCAGCACCACCTGGCGGCCATCGGCCTCCAGGGCTCGTCGTTCAGCGCGAACGGCGCCACCATCCCCTGCTTCGATATCTTCCTGGGCGGCGGCGGCTACGTTGGTGGTAACAAGTTCGGCGTGCGGGTGGCGCGCATCCCTTCCAAGCGCACCCCGCAGGCCATCAAGAAGATCATCGACCGCTACCTGGCCGAGCGCGACGAAGGCGAGGAGTTCGTCCCCTTCGTCGACCGCGTGGGCGCCAAGAGCTTCGACCCGCTCCTGGACGAGTTCAAGGCAGTGGGCCCCATCCACCAGGACATCGAGATCTACATGGACTGGGGCAAGGAAGAGCTCTTCCAGGTCATCCGCGGCGAAGGCGAGTGCGCGGTCTAGGCGACAGGTGACAGGTGACAGGTGACAGGTGACGGTAGGGGCGCCTGCTTGCTGCGCCCCGGTGGGAGGCGGCGGGGCGGCAACACAGAAAATGCAAACAAAACAACCACAAGGAGGTACAGGTGAAGGAAGCAACCAAGCCCACGGCGGCGGACGTCGACCGGCTAAACGAGCTGCTCGGCGGCAAGCCGGCCGAGGAGATCGTGCGCTGGGCGGGCGAGACGTTCGGGCCGGAGATCAAGTTCGCGAACAGCTTCGGCGCCGAAGACGTCGCGCTCCAGCACATCATCGCGAAGATCGCGCCAAACATCCGCGTCTTCACGCTGGACACCGGCCGCCTGAACGACGAGACGTACCAGGTTATGGACGCCACGCGCTTCAAGTATCCGGACGTGCCCATTGAGGTCATGTTCCCAGAGCGCGACAAGGTCGAAGGGCTGACCCGCGAGAAGGGCTTCTTCTCCTTCCGCGAAAGCGTGGAGCTGCGCAAGGAATGCTGCGCGATCCGCAAGGTGCAGCCGCTGAAGCGCGCCCTGGCCGACGCCAACGCCTGGATGACCGGCCTGCGCCGTGACCAGTCCGTCACCCGCACGGACACCCCCACCATCGAATGGGACGAAGGCAACGCCATGGTGAAAGTGAACCCGCTGATCGAGTGGTCGAACGAGGACGTCTGGGCGTACATCAAGGCCAACAAGATCCCGTACAACAAGCTGCACGACCAGCACTACCCCAGCATCGGCTGCGCGCCGTGCACACGGGCGATCAAGGACGGCGAGGACATCCGCGCTGGCCGCTGGTGGTGGGAGAACCCCGAGTTCAAGGAGTGCGGTCTGCACGAGTAGGGCAGAGACCCTCACCCCGCCCTTCGGGCACCCCTCTCCCGCGCACGGGAGAGGGGCCGGGGGTGAGGGCTCGAGCGGACACCGGGTCACGGGCCACGCCCGTGGCCCTTTAGTAAGAGCCAGCACTGAGGAGCAGACGATGGGAGAGACTAACGCGCCCCACGGCGGGCGGCTGGTAGACCTGCTTGTGACCGGCGCCGCAGCCGGGGCACTCAGGGAGACGGCGCAGGCCCTGCCCAAGATCGCCCTCACGTCGCGCGATCTGTCGGACCTGGAGCTCCTGACCGTCGGCGGCTACAGCCCGCTCCAGGGCTTCATGACCCGCGCGGACTACCTGGGCGTCGTCAACGACATGCGCCTCGCCTCGGGCGTGGCCTGGCCGATGCCGATCACCCTGGCCGTAAGCGCTGAGCAGGCCGCGTCCCTCAAGGAAGGCCAGGACGTGGCGCTGGCGGACGATAGCGGCCGCGTGCTGGCCGTCCTGGCCATTGCCGAGAAGTACCCCTACGACCGGCAGCTCGAGGCGCGCCAGGTCTACCGCACGGAAGACGAGGCGCACCCCGGCGTCGCGGCGCTCTACGCCCAGGCAGACGTCCTCCTGGGCGGCCCCGTCCGCGTGCTGGAAGCGCCCGGCCACGACGACTTTCCCCGCTACCGCCTGACCCCCGCCCAGACCCGCGCGGAGTGCGCCAGCCGCGGCTGGCGCACCGTCGTCGGCTTCCAGACCCGCAACCCCGTGCACCGCGCGCACGAGTACATCCAGAAGTGCGCCCTGGAGATCGTCGACGGCCTCCTCCTCCACCCCCTCGTCGGCGATACCAAGTCCGATGACATCCCCGCCGACGTGCGCATGCGCTGCTACGAGGTCCTGATCGAAAACTACTACCCGGCGGACCGCGTGCTGCTCTCGGTGAACCCGGCGGCCATGCGCTACGCCGGCCCGCGCGAAGCCATCTTCCACGCGCTTGTGCGCAAGAACTTCGGCTGCACGCACTTCATCGTCGGCCGCGACCACGCCGGCGTCGGCAACTACTACGGCACCTTTGACGCCCAGCGCATCTTTGAGGAGTTCGCGCCGGGCGAGCTGGGCATCACGCCCCTCATGTTCGACCACACCTTCTTCTGCCGGAAGTGCGACGAGATGGCCAGCATTAAGACCTGCCCGCACGACGCCGAGTCCCGCGTGACGCTCTCCGGCACCCAGGTGCGCGACATGCTGAAGGGCGGCATCGCCCCGCCCATCGAGTTCTCGCGCCCGGAGGTGGCGCGCGTGCTCATCGAGGCGATGCAGGAGAGGGTAACGCCGCACCATGCAATCTGACCGGCTCAGCGAGCCGGCGGCCATCGCCAGCACGCCGCTTGCCGATGGGCCGGGCGCCGCCGCGCTGCCCCGCCACCTGGAGGCGGGCGAGCACCCCGTCCACCGCCATTCGGGATGGCGCGTGGCCGTGGGCGCCGCCACCTCGGCCGCCTACTCCGCCGCGGGGCTGTTCCTGTTCGTGCTCGCGCTCCAGCTGCTGAAGAGCGGCGCCGGGGGGCTGAAGCCCGTCCTCAAGGCGCTGTCCGCGGACGGGCCGCTCAACCTGCTGGGCTTCGGCTGGCTCGGGGCTTACGGCGTCATGAGCGGCTCTCCGGTGGCTGCGATTTCGCTGGGGCTCTACTCCGGCGGGACGATCTCAGATGTGGAGTCTCTGGCGATGCTCAACGGCTCGCGGCTGGGTGCTTCGTTCATCGTCCTCTTCGTCGGCTTCATTCTGTACCTATCGCACAGGCGCACGGCGGACGGTTTGTTCATTGGCGTTGTGGCGTTGCTGACGGCATTCACGCTCTGGCTACCGGCGCTGCCTCTGGGCATCCTGGCGCTGAAGTCTGGCTGGTTCGACGGCATCGAAGTGGGGACGCCGGGCGCGCTCACGTCCTTCGTGGACATCGTCTACGACCCGATCGTGGAGCGCGCGGTGGACTGGCTGCCGAACCTGCTGGTGTTCGCGGCCGGGATTGGGGTGCTGATGGGCGCGTTCACCGTCTTCGATAGGGCGCTCCCCAACCTGGAGTCCACCTCCGGCGGACGCGTCGAGCGGATCAAGGAGTGGCTGCACCATCCCCTGGCCATGTTCGGCCTCGGCCTCGGCATCACCGCCGTCACCATGTCCGTCTCCATCTCGCTCACGCTGCTCATCCCCCTCTCGCTCAAGGGCTACGTCCGGCGCGACAACATCATCCCCTACATCATGGGCGCCAACATCTCCACCTGGGTGGACACACTGGTGGCGGCGCTCCTGCTCGACACGCCCCGCGCCTTCACCATCGTCTTCACGGAGATGGTCGTGGGCGG
This sequence comes from Dehalococcoidia bacterium, assembly GCA_030649945.1. Classification (GTDB taxonomy): domain Bacteria; phylum Chloroflexota; class Dehalococcoidia; order SM23-28-2; family RBG-16-64-32; genus JAUSFE01. The sequence goes on from JAUSFE010000118.1 coordinate 85,974, forward strand.
CGGCCTCTCCCTGATAATCCTGCTCTTCTTCTACAAGCCCTACTCGCGCGCCGTGCTGGCGCTCGCCCGCCGGGTCACGCACAGCAGGCGCGGGTTCGCCATTTTCCTGGGCGCCATCTTCTTGCTGCCGCTGGTGCTGTTCCTGGTGTAGTAGGGGAACATGGAGCATGGAACTTGGGAACCGGGATCCGGCTGGCGAGCACGCACCCACCACGAGGCGGTGCAACGTCGCCCATCCAACCCCCAACCTCCAACCTCAAACCTCCACTTGCTCATACCCCCCACCGGTATGTTAAGATTGTTGACGGAGTAACTCCACTTTGAGCAAAACACGAAAAGTGCCAAACAAACTCCGATGAGAGTCTCAACCAAAGGCGACTACGGTATCCGCGCCCTTATCGAGCTGGCGCACCACATCGGTGAGGCCCGCCCCATGCAGAGCGGCGAGATAGCCGCGCGCCAGCGGATCCCGGAATCTTACCTGGAGCAGCTGCTCACCACGCTCCGCCGCGCCGGGTTCATCCGCAGCGTGCGCGGGCCCCAGGGCGGCCACGCCCTCATCCGCGAGCCGAAGGACCTGCGCGTGAGCGAGGTGATTGAGGCGCTGGAAGGCGCCATAATGCCCATCGATTGCCTGGACGATGCCAGCGCCTGCTCCCGCAACGGCGGCTGCCCCCAGCGCGAGATGTGGCAGGCTGTGCGGGAGGCGATCCTCGGCGTCCTCGACAACACGACGATTGGTGATCTCGCGGAGCGGGAGCGCGCGGCCCAGGCCGGCGGCACCCGCTACGTGATCTAGTGCAGTGAGTCACAATAGTCTTTACGAAATGCGGTGCTCGGCCAGTTCGCGTAGCACGAAGACTGTAGGAGGCAAGGTGAGGAAATACGGGGAGTCCAGAGGGGCAGAGCCCCTTTGGCGGGGGTCTGGGGGTGTCCCCCAGATTCCCCTTTAACTTTGGGGGGTGGGGAGGCAAACCTTGGTCGTTCGGCGAACGGTTAGTCAAAGCAATTCTGACTCAGCGCACTAGGAGGAGCTCTTGGGCAGCGAAAAGAAGATCGCGGACACCGTCATGGACCTGATTGGCGGCACCCCCGTGGTGCGGCTGAACCGCGTTGTCCAGCCCGGCTGGGCGGAGGTGCTGGGCAAGGTGGAATCGCTGAACCCGGCCGGCAGCGTCAAGGATCGCATCGCGGCCAGCATGATCGAAGCCGCGGAAAAGGCCGGCCGCCTGCACCCCGGCGATACCATCGTCGAGCCCACCAGCGGCAACACCGGCATCGGCCTCGCCATGGTCGCCGCCGTCAAGGGCTACCGCCTGATCGTGGCGATGCCGGAGGACATGAGCCTGGCCCGGCGCGATCTCCTCGCCCGCTACGGCGCGGAGGTCGTCCTGACCCCCGCCATCGAGGGCATGACCGGCGCCGTCTACGCCGCCCAGGAACTGATCAGCAACAATCCCGGCTACTTCATGCCCCAGCAGTTCGAGAACCCGGCCAACCCGGACGCTCACCGCCGGACGACAGCCCTCGAGATCCTGGAGGCGACCGACGGTCGGATCGACGCCTTCGTGGCCGGGGTCGGCACGGGCGGCACGATCACCGGCGTGGGCGAGGTGCTGAAGGAGAAGATCCCGGGGATACTGGTCGTCGCCGTAGAGCCCACGCGCTCGCCTGTCCTCCAGGGCGGCCGCGCCGGCGTCCACGCCATCCAGGGCATCGGCGCCAGCTTCGTGCCCGGCATCCTCAACCGCGAGGTCTACGACGAGATCATCGCGGTGGGGGACGAAGAGGCGATCGAGATGTCCCGCCGCCTCTGCCGTGAGGAAGGCCTGCTCGTCGGCATCTCCGCCGGGGCCAACGTCATCGCCGCGCTCAAGGTGGCGAAGCGCCTGGGCCAGGGCAAGCGCGTCCTCACTGTCCTTCCCGATACCGGCGAGCGATACTTGACGATGGAGGCGTAATGCTGGGTGCGAGGAGCGATGCTATGTCTGTGATGGTCTATATACCCTCCCCCTTCCGCCGGCTGGCCGGCAACCAGACCTACGTGAAGGCCGAGGGCCGCACCGTGGGCGAGGTCCTGGACGGCCTGGGCTCCGCCTACCCCGCGCTCCGCCAGATGATCTACGACGAGGCCGAGGAGATACCGGGCCACATCAACATCTACGTCAACAGCCAGGAGATACACACGCTGCAGGGCAAGCAGACGCCCGTCAAGGACGGCGACGAAATGGCCGTGATCCCCGCCATCGCCGGCGGGCAAGTGCTGACGCCGGAGCAGGTGAACCGCTACTCGCGGCACATCATCATGCCCCAGGTGGGGCCCGCCGGCCAGCGCAAGCTCATGGAGGCGAAGGTGCTCATCATCGGCGCCGGCGGCCTGGGCGGTCCCGCCGCGCTCTACCTCGCGCTCGCGGGCGTCGGCACGATCGGTATCGTGGACTTCGACGTCGTCGATCTCTCCAACCTGCAGCGCCAGGTCCTGCACCAGAACGCGGACGTGGGCAAGCTCAAGACGCAGTCCGCCCGGGAGACCCTGCTCGCCTACAACCCGGACGTGAACGTCGTCCTCCACAACACTCCCATCACCTCCGACAACGCCATGGAGATCATCCCCCAGTACGATATCGTCATCAACGGCGCCGACAACTTCACCACCCGCTATCTCGTGAACGACGCCTCTTACTTCGCGGGCAAGACGCTGGTGGACAGCAGCATCCTCTTGTTCGACGGCCAGGCCACGGTCTTCGTGCCGGGCAAGGGCTGCTACCGCTGCCTGTTCCCGGCGCCGCCGCCGCCGGGGCTGGTGCCCAACTGCGCGGAGGCCGGCGTCCTGGGCGCCCTCACCGGCATCATGGGCTCCATCCAGGCCACCGAGGCGATCAAGATGGTCCTGGGCATCGGCGAGCCCCTGGTCAGCCGCCTGATGCTCTTCGACGCCCTCTCCATGGACGTGCGCGTGGTGCGCCTGCGGCGGGACCCGAAGTGCCCGCTCTGCGGCGATGACGCCACCATCAGCGGGCTCATTGACTATGAAGGTTTCTGCGGCGCGCCGTTCCCCGGCCACGACGGCGCGGACGGCGATCAGGAGTAAGCGATGGCGGTAGAGGTAAGGGTCACGGCGAACCTGCAGAAGCTCATCGGCGGCCAGCGCTCCCTGCGGGCCGAGGGCGCCACTGTCCGCGAGCTGCTGGACAACATCGAAAGCCAGCACCCCGGCTTCCAGAACACGGTGATGACGGACGGCCAGATCCACCGCTTCGTCAACATCTACCTGAACGACGAGGACATCCGCTTTCTGGGCCAGCTGGACACGCCGCTGAAGGAGGGGGACGTCGTCTCCGTGCTCCCCGCCCTGGCCGGGGGTTGAGCCCGTATGCGCGACGCTGCCCCCACCCCGCCCCTTTGGACAGACCTGAAGGTCTGTCCCTACAGTGACAGACAACTCGATGCTGTTTGATTCCGTCCTGGACGCCATCGGCAACACGCCCCTGGTCCGGCTTGCCCACTTCAGCCCGAAACCGGGCGTCGAGATCTACGCCAAGCTGGAGGGCGCGAACCCCACCGGCAGCCTCAAGGACCGCATCGCCCTCTACATGATCACCGCGGCCGAGCAAAGCGGCGAGCTGACCCGCGACAAGACCGTCCTGGAGCCCACCAGCGGCAACACCGGCATCAGCCTGGCCATGGTCTGCCGCGTCAAGGGCTACCGGCTCACCTGCGTGCTCCCGGACATCGTCACGCCTGAGCGCGAGCAGCTCCTGCGCGCCTTTGGGGCAGAGGTGGTGTACGCCCGCGGCGCGCGCAGCACCAACGACGCCATCTTCATGGCCCAGCGCCTGGCCCAGGAGGAGCCGGACCGCTATTTCATGCCCTACCAGTACGGCAACGAGAACAACCCCCGCGCCCACTACGAGACCACCGGCCCCGAGATCCTGCGGGATCTCCCCAGCGTGGACGCCTTCGTGGCCGGCCTGGGCACCGGCGGCTCCCTCACCGGCGTGGGCCGCTATCTGAAGGAGAAGCGGCCGGCAACGCAGGTGATTGCCGCCGTCCCCCACCCCGGCGACCTCGTGCAGGGGCTGCGCGACCTGGGAGAAGGGTTTATCCCGCCCGTGCTCGACGAATCGGTCCTGGACGGGCGCATCGTCGTCGATTCGCTCTCCTCCTTCGCCATGGTGAAGGAGCTGATGGACCGCGAGGCGATCTTCGCGGGCATCTCCTCCGGCGCCGTGCTCAAGGTCGCGCTGAAGGTCGCCCAGCGGCTGGAACGCGGCAACGTCGTGGCGCTGCTGGCGGACGGCGGCTGGAAGTACCTCTCGACCAGCCTCTGGACCAAGGACTACGGCGCGCTGCCGGAGGAAGAGGTGAAGGGGAAGATCTGGTGGTGACCATCACTGTCATGCCCCAGGCTTCAGCCTGGGGTGGAGCCATACCCCCACTCCAGCCCGAAGGCTGGAGCATTACCTTGACGCCCGCCGGAGCGACGTGATGGGCCGCGTCCTCATGTACCTTGCCATCGGTGGCCTCGCCCTGTTCGTGGGCACAGCAACCTTCCTCACGGAGCACGGTGGCGGCTCCACCGCCGCCGTCGCCCAGGTCACCGTGCACAACCTGCGCATGTCGCCGCAGTCATACGTCGGCAAGGTGGTCACCACTGAGGGGCGCCTCAGCTTCACGGAGGAGCACGGCCTCTTCCAGGTCGTCAGCGAAGACCTCGCCGTCGTTATCCGCACGTACGACGGCGCCGAGGACCTGCCCCAGCTCAGCGGCCTGGACGTGCGCGTCACCGGCCGCTTCGGGTTCGATTCCGAACTGGGCATCTACCTGGACGCGGACTCGGTTACAGCGCTCGCATTGCCGTGACACTGGCGCTCCCCCAGCACTACCTGGACCAGATGGTCGCCCACGCCCGGGAGGAGGCGCCCAACGAGTGCTGCGGCATCATCGCCGGCAAGGACGGCCGCGCGGTCAAGCTCTTCCGGGCCGTCAACGCGGAGGCCAGCCCCTTCCGCTACAGCGTGGAGCCGAAGGACCAACTGCGCATCCTGCACGAGTGCCAGAACCACGGCTGGGACCACCTGGCGTTCTACCACTCGCACACGGCCAGCCAGGCTTATCCCTCGCCAACCGACATCCGGCTGGCTTTCACGCCCGAAGTGCCGGGCAAGCCGGGAGAGCGAATGCTCTGGTGGCCGGACGCCTACTGGATAATCGTCTCTCTCGAGGACGCGGATAATCCCGTCGTGCGGGCGTTCCGCATTCTCCCGGACGGCGCCGTCAGCGAAGAAGAGATACGGGCGGAGTAGGGCCTCCGGGCGCTGTCATTCTGAGCGGGGAAAGACCTGCTCTGTGCCCCACGCAGCTTCGCGAAGGAATCTGGGGTTGGGCGGAGAGGTGAGTCAGGCCATACCGCCGACGGGTTGGCAGGAGCGCTTCAACGACCGCCGGAATCCAGATTCTTTGTCGTTACGTCTTCGCTGGCAGCTCCCCGCACGACGTTCACCCCCCCCCAGATTCCTTCGCGAAGATACCTTGGTTGCTTCGAGCGGACGTCATAGCCGCTCAGAATGACAGTGGAGGTTGGCCAGCGAGGCCTACCCATCCGCCACCGACGTGCGGCTGGCGTTCTGGCCGGAGACCTACTACGTGCTGGTCTCGCTTATGGACCGGGAGAACCGCGTCGTGCGGGCGTTCCGGATCGAGGACGGCGTGGTGAGCGAGGAGAAGCTGACAGCGGCCTAGGCCCCATCCTCAGCGAGATCCGTTCAGGCTGCGGAGCGCTATGCCGGTCCGGGCGGCGGTCCGGGCGGCGGTCCAGACGGCGGTCCAGACGGCGGTCCAGACGGCCCCGCTGCGCTCTCCTCCCTGAACATCAGCACGCCAGCCACAGCCAGGGCGGCCGCCGCGATGAAGCCCAGGTAGAAGCCAAACCCCAGGTCGCTGGACTCACTCAAGAACTTGATCACCACCAGCACCAGCGCGGCCACGCCACCGCCGAGGAAGATCTTGGGCCAGGTGAAGCCACCCACGTTCTCCGGGATGACCCCCTCCGTCGACATCTTCACGGCGACCACACCCGACATAGCGATGCCGATGAGGATGGCGAGCATGGACCAGATCGCCCCAGGCGACTGCCACCCGTTTGCGCTAGCGCTCACCTTGACACCTGCGAACTCAGCACTAGCGCTGTACCAGGGTAAGAACCCGTCGATGAGCAAGACCGCCCCAGCTATGATGATGATCTTCTCTCCGATGCTCAGGGCCTGGAACCTTTCGATCAACTTGTCCATCCGGACCTCCTCAGAAGAGAGAGCTAGTCGGATAACTCGGACTCCGACATTCATGATTCCTCCCAGTGACTTCCCCCGAAAGTTAGCCGGTCGGGCTCCGTTTGTCAAGAGGCTTATACACATAAACAGTCAATCACGCGATCGTCCCCGTCTATTGACAGATGCCGAGCGCTGTTGCATTGTCCTTACCCGGAACGTCTCTAGTGTGAAGATGCAGGACGACCGCCTCGATACCGCCCGCCGGATCGCCGCCCTCGCCGGTGTCCAACTGGCCGAGGAGCGCATCGCCGCCCTCGCGCTCGCGCTACCCTTCGTCCAGGCCGGCGTCGCTGCCCTCGCCGCCGTCGACTACCGGGACGCCGACCCCGCAGCCCCGTTCCCACCCCGCGCGAAGGCCACGCCATGACGACCACGGACACCGCCGATCTCTCCATCAGCGAGGCCGCAGACCACGTCCGTAAGCGGAAGCTCTCCCCCATCGAGCTGACGGAGGCCTGCCTAGAACGCATCGCCGCCCTCGACGCGCGCGTGCGAGCCTTC
>JAUSFE010000119.1 GCA_030649945.1 Dehalococcoidia bacterium
GGGCGCCGCCGGCTGTGCCTCCACGGTGAGCAGCGGGGCCTGTTCAGGCGGTGCGGTCTCGCCTCGCGTCGGTGTGTTCATGATTCCACTACACCAGAGTTTTCAGTCAGAGCGGAGAGAAATTCTCCGACACGCTCCTAGTGCTGCTGTGTCACAAAAAGTAGGTGAATCCGGAGGGACAATGACAGGCTCCGGGTATGCCGGCACCACGCGATGCGCGGGCAGGGCGCTTCAGCGACTATGTCAACCGGTTGGCGGACGCGATCGGTCACGCGGATCGCCGCGAACCGCTCCGTGCCTATGTGACCGGGTTGTGCCTGGCCGGGGAACGGAAGAGCCTCGAGCCCAGGGCCGCGCGCATTGAGCCGCGCCGCGTGCGGGCTCGGCATCAATCGATGCATCATTTCGTGGCCGGCGCTCCGTGGCAGGAGACCGCGGTCCTTCGCGTGGCGCGCGACTTCGTGCTGGGCGAGATGGATCGGCACGGGCCAGTGGCGGCGTGGGTCGTGGACGATACCGGCTTCCCCACGAAAGGGCAGCACGCGGTCGGCGTGGCCCGCCAGTCCTGTGGGGTGCTGGGGAAGCCGGACACCTGTCAGGTGGCGGTCAGCGTGTCGCTGGCCCACGACGCGATCAGCGTGCCCGCCGCCTATCAACCCTATCTGCCCGCGGCCTGGGCCAAGGATGGGACGCAGCGGCGCGCGGCCGGCGTCCCACCCGGGATGGTGTTCCGTACGAAATGGCAGCTCGGCCTCGACCATTTCGAAGGCCGCGGGTGGCGGGGGTTTCATCACCACGGCGCCTTATGTATCGCGGCATATGCCTTCCTCGCGGCCGAGCGCGCAAGGCTTTCCCCCCCTGAGCCTCTGTCCTTCCTCCGCGCCGCTTGCGACCCCTAGGTTTCACCCCGCGGGGCGCTCCCGGTGCGGCCTGAACGTCATGTGTCCAGGTCCATCGCCACCATGCAGCGCGTCCAGGCGCGCCTCCGGCTCGCGGATCACTCGTGCAGTTGGTGCGGCAATCAACCGGCCTCGGCCTGATATTTTGTGACACCGTAGTACTAGGCACGTAACCGCCTTCCTCGTGATGCGAACTGGCGTTAGTGTTCCCTATGGGCCTTCCACTGCTCGCCTACGGTAGCGGGGGTTGGGTGTCCCCGGTGACGTATTTGCGGACATCGTCGCCACCCACTGTCACGCTACAGATAATCAGGTCGAGCGCTCTTCAGTTTACCGTACCTTTTCAGAGCCTTAGCGGTCAGTCCTCTATGGCACAGCAATTGCTCCTCGTTTATGGTCGTAATGCTCAGCCTCCAGCCCACGAGGAATCCCCCAGGCTCAACCGGCGTAAGGCGATGGGGACCACTTCTCGTAGTCACGGCCGTCGTTCTCGGTGCTTGCGCAAGCAGCCAGCCACACGGGAAATCGGAAGCCCCGCCGACGAACAACGATTTCACTCACGTGGGTTCCCTCCGCGTACTGCTTCGTCCACAGCCAGAAGTGGAATTTATGTGTCGGCTGCACGCGCAACGCCAGGCGACGCCCAACGGACGAATTCTAGGTTGCTACGTGCCGCGCGAGCAGGCGATCATTTCCACGCCTGATGCTCATGTGTTGCTGCACGAGTTCAAGCACTACTTCGAGGGCTCCTTTCACGACTAACCCGCTCGCCCGCTCCTAGTTCCGCTCGCTCCTCGCGGCTGGACCCCAAGCTCACTCCCGATATTAGCCGTTGACACCCCCTCTGCATTCGGCCAGTATTCCCACTCAGCGCTAGGCGTCTACTACCCAAACGCATCTGTCTTGAGCTGTGGGGAGGGAGCATGTCCACTCTGCGCGCGAGCCGTCCCGTAGCCGTCCTCCTACTCTTCGTGCTATGGCCCACCTTGGGGCTCGCCCAGTCCGCTCCCCCCGCTGGAATCGTCACCCAACTGCAAGGCAAGGCAACCATCGCGCGTCCGGTGGTGACGCAGCCTATCCCACTGAAATTCAAGGACGATGTCTTCTTTCGGGACCAGGTGGCGACCGGCGAGCGCTCGCTCGTCAGAGTGCTGCTTGGGGGTAAGGCTCTTGTCACGGTCCGGGAGTTGTCCACGGTCACCTTCATCGATGAGCCCAAGCGGGCGGCCGTGGACCTGAAAAACGGCAAGCTGGCAGTGGGGGTGGCCAAGACCCTCCTCGAGCGCGACGAGGAGATTCAGGTCCGCACTCCTAACGCCATAGCGAGCATCCGGGGAAGCCTCCTCATTGTGAGTGTCGTGACCTCAGGCGGCGTGTCGCAGAGTTTCTTCACCGCTCTCGATGCCTCGGTGCCAATCACGGTCACGCCGATCGGCGGGACGGCCGGGTCCGTGGCGCTCGGGGTAAACCAGGCTGTAGGGGTCTCCGGCAGCGGCACGACCACTAACGTCGGGCCCGTACAGAACATCACGCCAGATGTGGCGCGGCGCGAGGCGCAAACTGCCTCAGCCTCGCCAGGGGGCGACCAAACCCTCACTTCTCCGATGGCGGGCGAAATCAGCCAGGCCAAGGTCCAGCAGGCCACCGCCCTCGCTACCCTCATCGCGCCACCCCCGACTAGTACGACCCAGCCGCCTCCGCCGTCGGATTCCTCGCTGACCTCCGCCACGCAAACCCAACTTCTTCAGGAGTCAGGCTCGACGCTCAACGCTACGTCGCAGACTGTGGTCAGCTCGACGCCGCCTCCACCATCGACCGCGAGCGTGGGAGTCAATGCGGCGTCCGCGTCACAGGCCGAGAGCCAGAGCGGCAGTTCGGGCGGCACGCCGGTGGCAGCCGGCCCGCCGCCGCCACCGCCG
>JAUSFE010000120.1 GCA_030649945.1 Dehalococcoidia bacterium
CCGGCCAGAAGGTGGGGCTCAGGCTGACGCTCACCCGCCACAACGCCCGCGACCTCCCTCGCATATTCGAGCTCATCGAGCGGGAGGAGATCGACCGCGCTTGCTTCTACCACCTGGTGTACAGCGGGCGCGGGCGCGAGATCGCCAGCGAGGACCTCACCCACGAGGAGACCCGTGCTGCCGTGGACTACATCTGCGAGCAGGCGGTCAGCCTTCGCCGCCGCGGCATCGAGAAGGACATCCTCACGGTGGACAATCACGCGGACGGCGTCTACGTGTACCTGAAACTCCGCCGTGAGGACCCCGAGCGCGCGGAGGAGGTGCTGCAGTTGCTCCGTTGGAACGGTGGCAACCGCTCGGGGATCGGCATCGGCAACATCGACAACGTGGGCAACGTGCACCCGGACCAGTTCTGGTGGAGCCACAGCTTCGGAAGCGTGCGGGAGCGTCCGTTCAGCGAGATCTGGAGCGATCTCTCGGAGCCTCTGATGGCCAGTCTGCACAACCGGAAGTCGCTGCTCAAGGGCCGCTGCGGGCGCTGCCGCTTCCTGGACATCTGTAACGGCAACTTCCGCGTGCGCGCGCTGGCTGCCCACGGCGACGCCTGGGCGCCGGATCCAGCCTGCTACCTGACAGACGAGGAGATCGGTCTCACGGGCTTGCCGGAAGAAGCGGTCGCGGCGACGGCGTAACTGTCCGGCGGCTAGTCGGCGCCCGGCAGGGAGAACGTCACCAGGCCGGCGAAGCGGTCCGTCACATAGAGCCTGTCACCGTCCAGCCACAGCCCGGCCGGCGCCTGGAACAACGACCCGGATGTTGGGTTCGCCGGGTCTCGCCGCCCGATGACGCCCAGGTACGCCCCGTCCGGCGAGAACACTTCCACCGCTGCCAGAAGGCCATCGCTCACGAAGACACGACCGGCGCCGTCCACGGCCACACCCTTGGGCCGAGAAAGCGTCCCGGCGGTGCCGCCCAGACGGCCGTAATCGCGAATGAACTCCCCGTCCGGCGAGAGCTTGACTACCCGGCCGTTGAGCGTGTCAACGACGTACACGTTGCCCCGAGCGTCCACGGTCAGCGCCCCCGGCACGTTGAACCCTTCGCTGCCTTCCGCGCGCCTGTCCGCGCCAACCGTCTTCAGCAGGCTGCCGTCTCCGTCGAGGAACAGCACACGGTGATTGCTGGCGTCCGACACGAGGATGCGCCCATCGGGAGCGACAGCGACGCCGATAGGGCGGACCTCCTCTTCAGCCGCCACGGGGCCGGGAAGGCGGATCGCCTTCTCAAGTCGCCCCGCGAGGTCCAGGATCAGCACCTGCCCCGCCAGCGAATCGGCGACGAACAGCCTGCGACCGTCCGTGGCGATGGCCATGGGCTGGTGCAACTCTAGCCCGGAGGAGCTATCGTAAGTGGCGACTCCCGAGCTGTCGATGCCGAGGATGCGGCCATGGCCTGCATCGAGGACGAAGGTGAGCCCGCCGGCGGTGGCCGCCGCGCTGGGCAGCAGCCATTCTTCGTTCGCGGGCAGCGTCAGCTCCAGCTCAGTCGCTGCGGGATAGACCAGCTCGGAGACCCGTGCTGGGGCGGGGGCTGCGTTGTCCTGCCAGTCGAACGGCTTGAACAGGATCCCGGCGAGGAGCCCTCCTCCGATGAGGAGTGCGCCAGCGAGCACGAGCAGCACGGTGGGCTGGCCGTCGTTAGGCCGTTGCCGTTCGAAGGGACCGTAAGGGCGCTTGTTCATGATCGGTCAGTCGCCTCGTCCGGACACGTGGCAGCTCTGGCACAGGGAGACGGATGACCCGTCCAAGGGTGAGACGGCCACGGTATTGATGGCGGTATCGGGCTGGGACCCATGAGGGCTGTGGCAGGTCAGGCATTTCACGAAGCTGCCCGGACCTGTCCCCGCGGCGTTCCAGAGCCGCGTTCCGCTGAAATCGCCGGCCTCCGGGTCCCAATGGCCGTCCGGCGGCGCTCTACCGGCTGTCAGCGCGTCGATATCGACGGGGTGGTCCGTGGGTCCGGCGCGGAAGTGGCAGTTGCGGCAGAAGTCGGCGCCGCCCGGCAGCTTCAGGAACTTCCCATAGCCGGTCTCGTGGGGATCGTGACAGCGGGTGCAGTCCTGGCCCCTGACGCCGGGATCGGCAGGGTGGTCCGGCCGGGTCAGGTCAAATATATAGCTCTTGAGAGGGGCGACGGTGCCGTCGTGGCAGCTGAAGCAAAATGGCTTGAGGCCCGAGTACGGCCCGACGCCGTTGGGGTCACGCGCGTAGAGAAGCTCGCCCTGAGCGTCCCGCGGTATGTGGCAGTAGACGCAGGGAGGTGTGCCCTCTGTGGCCACGTCGTGCTTCGTGCCGGCTACATTCTTCTCCTCGCCGAGGACCACGCCAACTCCAACTGCCAGCAGAACCAGGGCGACGACGCCCACCAGGGCGAAGGCTCTCGTCGGGCCGGTCATGGGACTGATTCGTCCGCCTGCAGCCGGAAGACGAAGAGTCCGGCGAGGCGGTCCATCACGTACAGCAGGCCGTCTTTGACCTTGATGCCGTAGGGGGCCTGAAGCTTGCCCTGGCCGATGGAACCCAGGTAGGTGCCGTCAGCTCCGAAGGCGGCAACGGTAGCGCTCTTCTCGTCGCTCACGTAGACACGCCCGGCCTCGTCCACGGCCACCGACCGCGGCAGGGCGAGGTGACCCTCTCCCAGCGCCCCAAGGAAGACGCCGAGCGGCGAGTACTGCTTCACCACTCCGTTCAGCCTATCGACCACGAACACGTTGCCCAGCGGGTCAAGCGCCAGGCCGGCCGGGGCATTGAACCCCTGCTCTCCGGCGGACGGGACCCCCTCGCCGATCACGCCGCGGAGTTCACCGCGCCGGTCCAGCAGCATTACTCGGTGGTTGGCTGAGTCGGAGAGCCATATCTCACCGCGGTCGGTTACCGCTATGCCGGCGAGGCTGAGCGGGTTCTGCCCGCTGGGGACCACTGGCTCAATAATCGCCTCCAGCCGCCCGGAGGCGTCAACCACCAGCACCCTCCCGCTCGTCGAATTGGCGACGTACACCCTCTCCTCGTGGGCCGCCATGGCGGTAGCGCCGCTGAGTGACCCTTCCTGCGCGGCCTCAGTCTCCAGGACCGGCACGATCTCGCCTGCCGGCGTGACCGTCAGGATGCGGCCCTTGTTCGTGTCCAGAATGAGCACCCTGTCGTTCACCAGGGCCACGTCCGCGGGCAGGTCTGCCGAGCCGGGAGCAAGCTGCCCGCCCTCGTCGAAGACCATCGTCTGGACTGAGCGGACCAGCGGTACAGCCAGCGGCTTCTGGGGAGCTTCCGCCGTGGCCCCGTCCTGGGGCTCCAGCCCGCTGAGGGTGAGACCGCCGGACTCGGTGGGCAGCGAAACCTCCTCGCTGCCCCACTGTCGCGGGAGGAGCCAGGCGCTGGGCACGGCGACGAGCGCGAGCAGGGCCAGCAGCGCCAGCAGCGTGCGGCCGAAGGGTGCCGGTCTGAGCGGTTCAATCACCGGCGCCGGCGGCATCTGTGGCTCCACGGCGGCGGTGGCGGCGCGGAGGCCGCGCACCGTCGTCACCATCACCAGGCCAAGAGTGACCCAGACCGCCAGTAGCGCGGCGCCCACGGCAAGCGGCAGCCAGCGGCGGACCTCTTCCAGGCCGAACCGGGCGTTCTCATGCACCGGTACGGGCCCGGTGGCGGCGAACTGGAAGGTGGTCTGCGTGGACGCATGCTGGGCGTCGCCTGGGAAGCGGACCACAACGGTATGGTCGCCAACCCAGGTGGGCTCATATATCAGGGAGGCGATGCCGGTGCCGTCCGTAAAGGCGTCGCCGGCCTTCATCAGGCGCTCGCCGAAGACGGTCGTGATCATGTAGAACGTCACAGTGGCGCCGCTTAGGGGCTGGTCCTGATCATTGAGGAGCCTCACCGAAAGGATGACGCTCTGCCGGTCCGTCCCGATGGTGGATGACTCAAGGGGCTCCAGAACCGTTGGCGCGGGTCCATCGCCAAAGGCCGCACCGCCGCTGCGCAGCCAGAGCGCGACCGCCACAACGGCTAGAAGGGGCCAGAGCGTTCTGATCGCCATGTCTCCGCCTCCGCGTCGGGCGTCTCAGACGCGTGTTCGGCTGGAACTTCGGCAAACTCCTCCATCTCGTAGATGGACAGGATAGGGAAGACCCTGAAGAAGAGCATCATCATCAGTGGTATGGCAGCGGCGGCGGCGAGAGTGATGGCATACTCTACCCGGCTGGGCCAGTAGATGGTTAGCTCGGTGGGCATGAGGGGCTCGGCCAGACCCGGCACCACTATGAGGAAGCGTTTCAGCCACATCCCAAGCAACACCGCCAGCGAGGCGACCGTTATGCCGGGGATGTTCCGCGTCTGGGGAAGGGCGATGAGAAGTACGGGCAGCACCAGACCTCCCACAACGAAGAGCCAGAAGAAGGGGGCCAGCCGCCCAGTCATCAGCAGCTCCAGCAGGGGGCCATCGCTCTCGTGCATCTTGTAGCCTACTGTGAGGTACTCGGAGAACATGAAGTAGCCATAGGCGAGCGTGAGGGCCAGCAAGATGTAGGCGAGGTACTGAAAATGCTCCTGTCGTATATAGGCTTCCAGGTGGTAGGCCTTACGAAAGACGGCCACTATCAGGATCACCGTGGCGACTCCAGAGAACATTGCCCCCAGGACGAAATAGGGCGCGAAGATGGTGCTGTCCCAGCCTGGACGGGAGGTTACGCCAAAGAGCCAGGCCAGCACAGAGTGCACCGACACAGCGAGGGGGATGATGATGATCGCGACGACGGTTGTTCCCCGCTCAAGGACGTGCCGCTGCTGCGGCGTGCCCTGCCAGCCCAGCGACATTCGCTCATAGATGGCTCTCCGCAGGCCCCCCGCGGCCGGCCCCAGCCGGTCGCGACAGACGGCGATGTCAGGAATGAGAGGCAGGTAGAGGAAGAGGAGCCCCGCCGCCATGTACGTGGTGATAGCGACAACGTCCCAGACCACAGGCGACCCGACCTGCCCGTGCAGGAGCAGGTTGTACATCCGGTCG
>JAUSFE010000123.1 GCA_030649945.1 Dehalococcoidia bacterium
AAGGACAACTCCTGGGGCGTCCAGCAGATAGCCGACACGCTCGATCAGGTGGGCTTCCGGGAAGACGGGCAGCCGTTCACCGGCGACGACCTCAACGGGATACTCCACGACGCCACGAACGATTCGCTCGCCACGCCGGGCGAAGCGTCGTCCCTGCTGCCGCTGCTGGTGCGCGAACTGGGTTTGAGGCACGAGCCACCGTACGACCTGGCCAATGACCTGGCCGTCAACGAGGCACAGTTCGACGCGCTGCAAATGACGCTGATCTTGGCCGGCCTGACCCTGCAGGTGATCGCCGGCGAGGGGCCGCTGGAGACGCCCGCCTCTTCGCTGATCGCTAACTCCAACGGCATCCTCAAGGCGCAGGCCGTGGGCGTGACGGACTTCTGCAGCGACTTCAAGGCCGAAGGCTCGGAACTGTGGGGTCCGACAAAGTACTTCGTGACGGTTGTAGGAACGATCGGCGCCGTCGCGAGGAGGGCGGTAGCCTTCATCGACATCATCCACGGCGAGCAGCTTGCGTACTCGGTGCAGGTGAAGGCGCTCGAGGATGATAGCGAGGGCTCTACGCACTACGATCACGGGTCGGAGGACCCGGGGCGGGCGCTGAGGTTCCGGATCGAGGTGCGGATGCTGGACGACCTGGGGGAGACGCTGGTGAAGTGCGGTTGGCTGGCGACAGCGGACTATCCGCCACAAGGCCCGATCCCGGGCGTCAGGGTGCAGTTCAACACGTTTGCCTCGGGGCTGGAGCAGCACGGGACGCTGGACTGCACGGGAACGTTCTGCTCCCGGATGACGGACGTCAACGGCATCGCCACGTTAACGTTCGATCCGAAGAGCGAGACCGCGCCCTACGGCCAGGGACTCGAGGTCGAATCAACAGGCTCCCTCGAGGCGATCGCCTGGTATCAGTCGAGGTTCAGGAACCTTTTCGGCACGCTCGCGCAGTTCGTGACCCCGAAGACGGACCTGTTCGCCTGGAGCGTGCGGTATCACGGATGCGCCGGTGGCGCGGCGCTGGCTGCCGGCGCGGTGGGTGGGGCGACGAGCGGCGCCACCACAGGCGTCCAGCTCCCCTGCGCCTACGAGGGCACGGCCAGCGCTACAACGGTATATCGCACCAGCGGCGGAGATTTAACCTGGACCGCCACCGCGTCTGACCTGAGATTCGAATTGAAACCGCCTCCGCCCAACGGGCCGGCCCGCTATGAGCTAGTGCGGGGGAACCTAACCGTGCAGGCGAGCGGCACCACGACGGCCTTCTACCTCGATCGTCCCTGCACCCTCAGCGGCGGCTTTTCGATTCCCGAGCCGATAGACGACGGTGTCCATGAGTTCAATGGATACATCATTGTGGACGTCCAGAAGAGTGAATACACCGCCGGCGGGGGTGCGGGAGACAACGAGGGCCACATCAACCCCTGCTCCCCCCGGCAATTGGACGGCCAGTACGGACTCCTCTGGCTTAGTACGACGGCCGCCCCTGGAGAACCCGGCCGCTCCTTGACGCCGGGAGGCGCCCTCGAAGGTAGCAACGACTCTATTGACGACTTTTATCACATCTCAGTGCATTCCCAGTGGAGCCTCCACCCCGGTGAGTGCAATCCGAGCCCCGAGCCTGTCTGTCAGTAGAACCCGCGGCGGCGCCTGCTGGGGCTACGGTCCCCCCGGCGGGATGAATGCTGCAGAGGGAAGCTGAGAGCTTCAGCCCTCAGGGGTCATCTCATCCGGTGGCGGCAGGAGCGGAGGCTAGTCCGCGGAGTCGAGCCGCGACTGGGCTTCCCAGGCCAGGCCGGGCTTCGGCGGTGTCACCGGCTTCTGCGCCTCGCCGGCGTCCCCCGGCTCTTTCACGGTGGCCGGCTTTTCGTCCTCGGGTTGGGACGCGCCCGGGAGGCCGGTGCCGGAGAGGACGGCCGCCAGCACCTCGCCCTCGATTGTCTCGTGCTCGAGCAGGACCACGACGATGGAGTTCAGCTTGTCGCGGTTCTCAGTGAGGAGCTTCTTGGCCGTCTGGTAGGCCTTATCGATGATCTGGCGCACCTCTTCGTCGATCTCCTCGGCCACCTTCTCGCTGTAGTTGCGCGTCTCGGAGATCTCGCGGCCCAGGAAGACCAGCTCTTCCTTGCGGCCGAAGGTGCGGGGGCCCAGGCGCTCGCTCATGCCGAACTGGGTGACCATCTGGCGGGCCAGGCGCGTGGCGCGGTCCAGGTCGTCCTGCGGGCCGGTGGTGGATTCGCCGAAGACCATCTCCTCGGCCACGAGGCCGCCCATGATCGCTGCCAGCATGTCCTGGAACTGCGAGCGGGAGTAGAGGTGGCGGTCCTCCTCCGGCAGGAAGCGGGTGAAGCCGCCGGCCATGCCGCGGGAGACGATGCTGATCTTGTAAGGCGGGTCCGCGTTGGGCAGCGAATAGCCCACGAGCGCGTGACCGGCCTCATGGTAGGCGATGATCTCGCGTTCCTTCTTGCTGATGACGCGGCTGCGGCGCTCCGGCCCGGCGATGACGCGGTCCACGGCCTCGTCGAGCTCGGGCATGGTGATCTTCTTCTTACCGCGGCGCGCGGCCAGGATCGCGCCTTCGTTCACCAGGTTGGCCAGGTCTGCGCCGGAGAAGCCGGGCGTTTGCTTGGCCAGCGCCTCCAGTTTGACGTCCGTGTCCAGCGGCTTGCCCTTGGCGTGGACTTCCAGGATGGCCTTGCGGCCCTTGATGTCCGGGCTGTCGAGGACGACCTTGCGGTCGAAGCGGCCGGGGCGCAGGAGCGCCGGGTCCAGGATGTCCGGCCGGTTGGTGGCGGCGACGACGATGACGTTGGTGTTGGTGTCGAACCCGTCCATCTCCACGAGGATCTGGTTGAGGGTCTGCTCGCGCTCGTCGTGGCTGCCACCCAGGCCCGCGCCGCGGTGGCGGCCGACGGCGTCAATCTCGTCGATGAAGATGATGCAGGGGGAGTTGCGCTTGGCCTGCTCGAACAGGTCGCGCACCCGCGAGGCGCCGACGCCGACGAACATCTCGACGAACTCCGAGCCGCTGATGGAGAAGAAGGGCACGCCCGCCTCGCCTGCCACGGCCTTGGCGAGGAGCGTCTTGCCGGTGCCCGGCGGGCCTACGAGCAGCACGCCCTTGGGGATGCGCGCGCCGAGGGCGGCGAACTTCTCCGGGTACTTGAGGAACTCCACGACCTCTTTCAGCTCTTCCTTCGCTTCCTCCACACCGGCTACGTCAAGGAAGGTGACGCTGGGCCGGTTGCCGCTGAACATGCGGGCGCGGCTCTTGCCGAAGTTGAGCGCCTGGTTGTTGGAGCCCTGCGCCTGGCGCAGGAAGAAGAACAGTATCGCGACGATGAACAGGACGGGCAGGAACTGCAGGAACATGGGGATGATGCGGCCCCACGCGCTGGCCTTCTTGATCTCGATGGTAGGCTGCTGCTCAATCGCGATGCCCTCGTCCTGGAGGATCTTGGTGACCGACGTGCCGCCTTCGATCTCTGTCTTGTACTGGACGTCGCTGCCTTCCAGCTTGTAGGTGAGCTTGGCGCCGTCTACCTCCACCTTCTTGATGTCCCCGGCCCTGACCTGGTCCACGAAGTCCTTGAGGGACTGGTCCACGGTACCCTTGCCCCCGCTGCTGAAGACGGTGAAGACGATGGCGACGATGGCCACCAGGATGAGAAGGTAGATAAAGCTATTTCTGAGCCAGCGTCCGTACATTCAGTCTTTATCCTCAGACGAAGTTAAGGGTAGGCTTGCGGGCCTTGGAGGGCTCAGGGCAGGCCTACCCCTCAACCTGCCACATTATATCACAGGCGAACCGCCGCACCGCCCCTCTTATAGATGGACGGGCGGGCGCGTCATTCGGTTACAGGCGTCACTCCGTTTCGGAGGCCAGCCGCCCGGCCTGCGCCCAGTCCTCCCGGGCGATGTCCTCGAAGATCACGATGGTGGCGTCCGCCGTGGTGTGGGCGATGTTCACCATGGCGTCCGTGATCACGCGCGCCAGCTCCCGCTTCTGCGCCAGCGTGCGGCCGGGCCACATCTCTACGCGAACAATGGGCATGTTTTCCCTCCGGACTCTGTGGGGTAGCCGCAGGGGCGCAGCATCACGCCACAGGCGGATCATCCTCCGGCTGAAGCAAGCGCCCCTACGGCTATCCGCATCTGATTCGCTGATAACCCGCCGAAACGGTATCCTGTCGGCCTCCTCGTGTCAATTGCTAATCGGCTTACCTCTACGTGATGCCTCATAAATCCCGGTTACCGAACGGCCTCCGCCGGCCCTGGAGGTCAACGCATCGCCCAGCACACGCCCTTATCCAGATGGAGTCCTCGTGGACGAGAGCCATGAACCTGCTCCTCAAGGCTTCTTCGTATCTGGCGCACCTTCAGGAGGGACTCCAATCCC
>JAUSFE010000128.1 GCA_030649945.1 Dehalococcoidia bacterium
CGGCGGCGACAAGGTGGGTGCGCCGCGACTGCCTGACAAGATGCGTCTGCCCCACCCCAGAGTCCTTCGCGAAGATGCGTTGACACAGACAAGAGCGTAATCGCCGCTCAGAATGACAGGGGGAGCGTCCAGGCTGTGCACGGCGATGCCGATGTGGTGGATCTTCTGGATCACAGGCCCTCCTTCTGTCGCCAGTTCTTAATCGTCTCCGCATGCCCAAAATCGTGCTGGACGCCCGTCAGGCTGACCTCTCCGTACTTGTTCTCGTCGAGCGCATCCTCCGGGCAGCCGGCTATCGCCTCAGCTACGAGCGAGCGGGCGAAGTCGAGGTCTTCCAGCACCTGCGAGACCGCCAGGTGCCGCCGCAGCGCCACCGTCAGCGAGTTGAAGGCGTCCACCTGCTCGTCCGCTAGCGGCCTGTAGGCCGCCTGCCCGCCGCGGGCTATGCGGCTGACCTCGTGGAAGCGCATCTCGTGCCAGACCGTCAGGTGAACAAGGTGGTCCTTCACGGACCAGCCGTCGATGGCCAGCTGCGACATCTGCTCTTCGGTCAGCCCCTCGACGGCCCTCCGGACCAGCGAGCCGGCCTCCTGGAGCGCGAATGCGAGCCGGGCCTGCGGCCCTGCCCTCATATCCCCTCCTGCTTTCGCCACTCGCGGATGGCGGGGTAGTGCTCCCGGTAGTGGTTGACGCCCGTGGTGGTCACGATGCGGTAGGCCGCGCGGCCCTCTTCGAAGCGGTCTTCCGGGACGTCGCGGGCGGCACCGGCGAAAAGCTCCTTGCTGGCCCGCAGCTCGGTGAGCAACGCCGCCGGGCTGGTGCCGGCCCAGGTCTCAGCGAAGCGCGCGTTCCAGGCGTCGGCGTCGCCGTAGTCCACCCCCTCAGGCACCGGGCGCTCGCCGCGGGCCAGGCGCTCCAGGGCGTCGTCCATCTCGTGGTGCCAGCCGGTGATGTGGGCCAGGATATCGCGGACGCTCCAACTCCCGTACCACGGCTGCACCATCTGCTCGTCGCTCAGCCCATCGACTGCCCGCAGCAGGGAGTCGAACTCCCGGTCCAGTTCCTTCAACAGCTCGTCTTTGGTCACGTCATATCCCTTCCCGCTTTCGCCACTCGCGGATCTGTCCGGCGTGGTCCCGGTCGTGCCCGGAAGCGATCGCGCAGATGGCCGGCACGAAGCCGGAACTCAGGTGCCGCTCCTCCAGTTCGTCCAGCCGCCGCAGCACCTCCTGGCGCCAGTGGCCCAGCTCATGCAGCACCTGCGACAAGGGAAACGTCCGCCGCAGGCCCATCATCAGTTCGTTCCAGCGGTCGACGTCCTGCTCCCGGAAGTGAGCCAACGCCGGCGCGAACTCATCGCGCACCCGTTCCAGATCCGGCACGATCTGCACCTCCCAGGCCGAAACGTGCGCCAGGATGTCCTTTGCGGACCAGTCCTCGATCACCGGGACTGTCATCTGCTCCGGCGTCAACCCCTCGATCGCCGCCAGGAGATCTGCGCGGGCGCCGTCCAGCAACGCCCGCAGGCTGTCGCGCGCGGAGCCTGCCACGCCCGGCTCCTAGAACACCATGAACTCGCGCTGCTCGCCGAAGACGCCGCGCAGGACCTGGCAGATCTCGCCGATCGTCAGGTAGTTTTCCACGCACTCAATGAACACCGGCATCAGGTTGGCGTTGGACCGCGCCGCCTGGTCCAGCAGCGTCAGCATCTGCCGGGCCCTGGCGTCGTCGCGCTCTGCGCGCACGCGGTTCAGGCGGTCTATCTGGCGCTTCACCACTTCCGGGCGCGGGCGCAGTATCTCCGGCCTCTCCTCTTCGTCGGTCTGGTACTTGTTGACGCCGACGACGACGCGCTGCCCGTCATCGATGGACATCTGCACGCGGTAGGAGGCCTCCTGGATTTCGCGCTGTTGATAGCCCATCTCGATAGCCCGCAGCGCGCCGCCCAGGTCGTCTATGCGGTCGAGATACTTCATCGCTTCCGCCTCGATGCGGTCCGTCAGCTTCTCCACGTAGTAGGAGCCCGCCAGCGCGTCAATCACGTCCGCCACGCCGGACTCGTAGGCGATGACCTGCTGCGTCCGCAGCGCGATCTGCACCGCCTTCTCCGTCGGCAGCGCCAGCGCCTCGTCCATCGAGTTCGTGTGCAGCGACTGCGTGCCGCCCAGCACCGCGGCCAGCGCCTGGATGGCCGTGCGCACGATGTTGTTCTCCGGCTGCTGCGCGGTAAGGGTGGAGCCGCCCGTCTGGGTGTGGAAGCGCAACATCATGCCGCGCGGGTCCTGCGCGCCGAAGCGCTCGCTCGCCAGGCGCGCCCACATCCTGCGCGCCGCCCGGAACTTGGCGACCTCTTCCAGCAGGTTGGTGAACGAGGCGAAGAAGAACGATAGCCGCGGCGCGAACTCGTCGAACGCCAGCCCCGCCGCCAGCGCTGCCTCCACGTAGGCGATGGCGTTGGCAAAGGTGAACGCCACCTCCTGGATGGCCGTGCAGCCGGCCTCCCGCATGTGGTAGCCACTGATGCTGATTGTGTTCCAGGAGGGCAGGTTGTCCTTGCACCAGGCGAAAACGTCCGTGATCAGGCGCATGGAGCCCTCGGGCGGGAAGATGTACGTCCCGCGGGCGATGTACTCTTTCAGGATGTCGTTCTGCGTGGTGCCGCCGAGCCTGCTCAGGTCCGCGCCCTGCTTCTTGGCGACGGCGACGTAAAACGCCAGCAGGATGGGGCCCGTGGCGTTGATGGTCATCGATGTCGTGACCTTCTCCAGCGGGATGTCCTTCATCAGCAGTTCCATGTCGGCGAGTGAGGCGATGGCGACGCCCACCTTGCCCACCTCGCCTGCGGCCATGGGATGATCCGAGTCGTAGCCGATCTGCGTCGGCAGGTCGAAAGCCACTGAGAGGCCGGTCTGCCCCTGCTCCAACAGGTAGCGGTAGCGCTGGTTGGACTCCTCCGCGTCGCCGAAGCCCGCGTACTGGCGCATCGTCCACAGGCGGCCGCGGTACATGGTGGGCTGCACGCCGCGGGTGTACGGGTACTCGCCGGGGAAGCCCAGTTGCGTCAGGTAGTCCCAGCCGTTCAGGTCCTCCGGGGCGTAGAGCGGCTCCACCGGCGCCCCATCCGAAGTCTCGAACGGGTAGTCGCGCTCGGCTGCCTTCTGGACTGACCGCTGGTAGCTCCCCCCCAGCCAGTCTTCCTTGCTCTTGCTTCCGTTCTGGTCAGACACTGCCGGCGACCTCCTGAACCCCGAGCTTCTGCGCCCCAGGCGCGGGGCTCGGGTTAGAACCAATGTATCGCCGTTGAAAGCGGGGTGTCAACGAGACGGCGGTTCCCCCCGGCCTGCCGCCGAAGGTATACTCCGCGTGTAGGATGCGCTCTCCTGAAGGCGAACTCCCCGCTGCCGTGCCCCCGGTGGTCAAGGGCCTGCTGGCGCGCCAGTGGGCTCTTCTTCTCGCCACCGCCGCAGTAGCGCTGCCGATCCCGCTTCTGCGGCTGCTGGAAATCACGGGCCTCGCGCATCCTGACCTCCCCAACGCGCTCCAGGCGCTGATCTTCGGCCTGGGCATCTTCGCGGCCGCGACGCTCCTCGTCTGGGCCTCGGAGGTCGCCGAGACGGAGGTGTCCGCCGGCCTGGCGCTGGTGGTCCTGGCCCTCATCGCCGTCCTGCCGGAGTACGCGGTGGACCTCTACTTCGCCTGGACGGCGCCGGACAACCCGGAGAATGCGCATCTGGCCATCGCGAACATGACCGGCGGCAACCGGCTCCTCGTGGGCCTGGCCTGGCCGGTGATCTTCCTCATCTTCTTCCTCAAGACCCGCCGCAAGGAGATGCCCATCCTGAAGTCCAACGCCCTCGGCATCCTCTTCCTGGCCGCCGCCACGCTCTATTCCTTCAGCATCCCTCTGCGCAGCCACCTCTCGCTCATCGATACCGGCGTGATGTTCTCGCTCTTCGCGGCGTACATGTACCTCGCCTCGCGCTCGCCGCCGGAGAACGACCGCGAGTTCGTGGGCCCGGCGGCGGCCATCGCCTCCCTGCCGCGGGCGGCGCGCCGGTTCACCGTCCTGGCCGTATTCGTCTACTGCGCCGGCGTCATCTTCGCCGCCGCCGAACCGTTTGCCAACGGCCTCGTGGAGACGGGCCGCGGCGCCGGCATCGACGAGTTCGTACTGGTGCAGTGGATAGCGCCCCTGGCCTCGGAGTCGCCGGAGTTCATCCTCGCCGGCATGCTCGCCGCGCGCGGACGGCACCACGCCGGCATGACGATTCTCATCTCCTCGAAGGTCAACCAGTGGACGCTGCTCATCGGCAGCCTGCCGCTGGCCTACAGCATCTCGGGCGGGACGTTCAGCCCGCTGGATTTCGACGCGCGGCAGCAGGAGGAGGTGTTCCTGACCGCGGCGCAATCGCTCTTCGCCGTCGCCATCCTGGTCAGCCTGTCCATGGGGCGCTGGGAGGCTTTCTTCCTGGGCGCGCTGTTCCTCACCCAGTTCTTCTTCACGGACACCACGGTCCGCCTCGGCTATGCCATCGCCTACAGCATCCTCGCGGCCGTCATCCTGGTCCGCGACGTGCCGCGCCTGCCCGTGTTCTACCGCGCCGTCCGCGACACCGTGCGCGACCCTCACGGGACGCACGAATCGGAGCTGGCCCAGGTGCGCCCCCCGCCTACATAGCGAGCGACCTTGCCGACGATCGCGAGGCGGGTGGCGCTCTCGGTGTAAGCGGGACGTTCGTACCCGCCACGCCAGGTCACGGCACGTCAAAATCAGCCATTTAGATACGAGATGACCCGTCCATGTTGCCAACCCTCCCCACCATTTGCGACTGTTGGCCGAAATGCGGGTAGCAAACGGGTAGCAAAATCCCAGCCGAGGGCCCGTCCAATATCAAGGCGATTTGGGTGCCGGAAGTTCATCCTCGTACTGACCATGCTGGACCACAATCAAGGCAATCAAGTTCACGCAGGACCAAATCGCATTGACTAGTCTTCTCCAGCAGAGGGTCGCGGGTTCGAGCCTTGTCTCCGCTCCGGTATTTTTCTGCTCGAGTAGGTAGGGAGAACCGGCGCGGTTGCTCGTGAGCGCCTACCATCGTCACGTATGATCTCGATTGAAGGTCTGCTATGCCCAAGGTTCCCGTCCAACGCATCCACAGTGAGAATCCAGAGTTAGACCAATGGATGATGCTCGCTCAGTTCTCGTACCCGCTCAATGTATCGCGATACCTGGCCGAGCATCATAGTTCGCCTGCACCCCGCGACACCATCGACTACATCGGAGGCTGCATGCGGCAAGCATTCTTGTTTTGGCGATCGCTTACCGACGTCCCATTCGATATCTCGCCGATCATCGGCTACTACGCGGCGACAGCGCTTCTCTCGGGAGTGACCGGCCTTCTTTCAGGCACTCGGCCGGTGATCGATGGCCATGGTATGAGCGTCCTCGTCTCCAAGAATCGACGCAGGCTCGGTCAATGCAAGGTGACCACCTCGGGCCAACTAACAGGTGGATTGGCAGTCTTTGCTAAGCAGTTTGGACAGGCGACAGTCACGGGCCGGATGGGATGGTCGTTGTCCGAATTGTTTGGCTCGATTCCCGAACTGTTGGATGAGTATCGTCGCTGCTATCCCTCGGAAAAGCCGTTCGTGCTGTTCGTTGAGGAGACAGAACGGGACGGCGCGGCTGCCGAGAGGGTCAGCCTTTCTGACGTTCATAGAATAGGCGAACCGCATGACGTTCTTTCAAGGGTGACCGGATTATCAGAAGAATACCTACCGTTTCAACAGACCGGCGAATACGTCGTGCTTCGCCCAAAATTTGGAGCGTCCGGCCTCGACGATTACACAATCACCGGCCAGAAAGTTCTCTTCCTTCGTCACCACAAGGAAGGACGCGCCGTAATGTTCAGCCAACCCGTGGTCTACTTGATGGTACTGTTTGCGCTGAGCTATCTGGCTAGATACCATCCCGAAAAATGGAATCCATTCGTCCAATCAGACGAGACTGGCGAACGTCTACTAGTGGAGCGATTCATTCGGATCGCAGCGAGAGGCCTACCAAATCTCATGCTCAATGCGCTCCATCACGAAAGAATGGAATTCGGAAAGTAGATGTCTAAGCTCACCCGAAGGTCGGTCTCAACAGAGGTTTTTTCTTTGTGCAAGGATGTCTTGAATTCGAAGAGCCTGCCACCCCTGAGGGCACTTCTGAACTCTTTGCTATTCAGCGTCAAGGGCGACCAGGGTGGACCGAACGACCGCTCCTTCTTTGGATACTTCGCTCGGCGTCAAGAGTGCCAGCTTCTGGGCTTCGTCCTCGTCGATCAAAGCAGGTCAGAAATTGCCACCCGTAACGTGCCGCCAGTGCCCGAGCTTTCTCCGCCGGAGCGCGCGCTCATCCGCAGAGCACAGGCCAGTATTGAACGATTGAACCGGTCTTGCGCACGAGCATTGATAGCGTTGGGCGTTCCGTTCGAAGTGGTGAATCCATACTCAAAACGTCAGTATGCTGTCCCGAAAGAGCGGCCGCTGGCACTCGTCTCCTCGAAAGCCCTAGATCGGGTCGCCTTGGCATTCGAAAGCCATTCAGCCCTGAGGTGCCTTCAGGAGTTGGAGCTACCAGTGCAAACGGTCTATGAACAAAAGTTCGGACCGGACTGGCCAATGGTACTAGCGGGGCAAGTTGCCGCTATAACGGACGAAATCTATCAAGCCGGCGCGCTGAAAGCTCCAGACGGGCTCGGGCGGACCGTTCTCGGCCTGTCTACGCGAAGCGAAGTTGGCCGACTCACGGCGTTCGTCTGTTCGCTGGTGTGCATTCGAGCCAGCATTGCGACCGTGGACCAACTGGTTTATCAAGCCCTGTTGGGCGACAGATTGATCTCGATCGACAAGTCCAACATGGTGGCCACTCCGCAGCTGACCAGTCACATGGCAGGCAACGGTTTGTCGATCTCGGTGCAGCCCGACGAACGGCTTGTCCCGCTGGAGCCACCAGCCATCGTCTTCCTCGACATCACGGCGAAACACCTAAATCTAAACACTCCCGCGCAAATTGAATTCTTCAACTTTAGGGGCGACCGAGATTGGGGGGACCTGATCCGTGTCGAAGTCAGAACGCTTAACGAAGATCTCAATCCGTTTTCGCCTCTGGTCTCAAACTTCCTTACGAGGAGTGCCTAGGACACTGACGTGTGCGCTATGCTTTTTTCCGCACCCCAGACGGTGACTCTGTCGCTGTCCACGGAGAAACCCTGCCGCCCTTTGCCCCTGTTGGCCACAATTCGGGTAGCAAACGGGTAGCAAACGCTGAACCGCACATGACGAACCGGGCCTCGTGGCCCGGTTTTCGTATCTAAAAACTGGTGGGCGATGAAGGACTCGAACCTTCGACCTTCTCGGTGTAAGCGAGACGCTCTAACCAACTGAGCTAATCGCCCACTACCAGACCAGCTTCTATCTTACGACCTCAAGGTATAGCCCGCGACGGCGCCCGCCACGAATACGCCCTCAGGTGCGGGCGCGGCGGGCGCTTGCGCCGCAGCCCGGGCTAGTGAACGCCCCCGCCGGCCGCCGTCGCGGTCGGCGAGGCCTCTCCAAACGGCGTCGCGGTCGGCGTGGCCTCCGCAAACGGCGTCGCCGTAGACGTGGGCTCTGCAAACGGCGTTGCCGTCGGCGATGGCGTGGCCGCCCCCGGCTCCGCTATCCTGACTGTCGCGCCAATCTGCGGGCAACCCTCCGTCTGCGTCACGGACAGTTGCACCAGAGCGCGCGCCAGCTTCTGGGCATCGCCGATGCCGACGTGCCCATCGCAACCCACGTCAGCCCAGAACACCGCCTCGCCGGCGACCTCCACGGGCGCGCCGATGGACGGGCAGGGCGACGCCTGGTGCACGGGCAGATCGATGACGAAGCGGGCCGCCTTCTGCGCGTCGCCGATGGTCACAGCGCCGTCGCAGTCCACGTCGCCCCAGGCCAGCTCCCAGCCCGGGGCCGGCGGCGACGTCGCCAGGGCAGTGTAGCCCGCGATCAAGTCCCAGACCGCCCTCGAGACAACGCCCCGCCGCCAGACGCTGGCATGCGCGGACCCCGTGGCCAGCGTGGCATCCAGGGCCGTCCGGAAGCGCTCCGGGGTGCTGTCTCCCTGGAGCATGGGAACGAACTCCAGCGATTTGCCCGCCGCCAGGATGCTAAGATCGGCCTTCGCCTGCAAGACGCAGTCGCCCGGGTCCCCCCAGGCGCCCTGCCCGGCGAACGTGTCCCAGTAGCACATCGGCAGGGCCACGTCCGCCTGGGCCAGCCACTTGCTGGTCGCGGACGCCTGCCAGGTGTGGGCGCGGGGGTCGTAGATGACGCCCAGCCTCGCCTGCGGCCGCTCGGCCCGCACCCTGGTCCACAGGTTGTCCGCCAGGAATTGGCAGTCCTGTGCGCAGAAGCCGCGGAACGGCTCAAGGTCCGCGTAAAGCGCCGTCACGCCGGCATCTATCACCTGCTCCGCCATCCGCACCTGCGCCTCGATATCCAGGCCTGCCGGCACGAACCACGCCGCCACCTGGATGCCCTGCCCGCCGTAGACCTGGATCAGAGAGCGCACCGCGTCCGGCCCGGATACCGCGCGTGGGTGCTGGTCGTAGGTGGACATCCAGTCCGTGCCGTCGTGGGTCTTTACGTAGACGGTATGGACGGGCAGCGCCCCATCGTTGCCCTCGGCGCCCGGGTAGTCCCTATCGAACTGCCAGATAACGGGGTCTACCTGCACGGTCTCCGCGCCGGACCCCGGCGGCGATAGCCCGAGCAGAAGCCCCAGCAGGCTCAGGGCTGCGATCGCCAGGAGAAGACGTGCGACGCCGCCACCACCAGAATCAGCGTGCGGGCCCACTGCTCTTCCATACACCCCAGGAGACTAAGGCGAGTCTAAGGTATGCGGTCCGGCGGGTCAACCGCGCTCAGCGCTGAAACCCGGGACAGGACTCGAAGCCGCCCTCACCGCTCAAGATGTAATCCACGCAGGCGACGACCTGCGGATCGGCGAAGGTGACGAACTGCCCGCCGTTCACGCCGGATACCGTTTGCACCGCCCAGAGCGCCGCCAGGCGCTTGGCCATAGCCTGGGCCACGTCGCTGCCGGAGGACCCCGGCGGCCCGGGCGGCCCCGGCTGGCCCGGGATGCCGGGCGGTCCCTGACCTCCGGTATCGCCGCGGTCGCTCAGCTCCACCACTCCATAAGCGATGCCGCCGGCGCCCGCCCAGGCCAGCAGGAGAAACAGCAGTCCCAGCAGCACGATTTCCACGGTTCGCAACGCGGCCTCCCTCCCGGCGGCGGCGCTCCCTCAGCGGCCCCCCAGCCGCCTGTACCGCCGCCGGCTAGAATCAGATCCTTCGGGCAATACCTCATCCCGGCATCCACTCTCTCAGAACCCATACCCTGACGTATAGCACCTGGACCGCCCGTCCGCACGGTCCCGCCCTCCCGCTCCTCACGTGGGCCGGGCCAGCTCCGTGTCTTCCACCGCCGGCTCCGCCGCGCCCGGCGTCCGGAAGACGCTATAGCGCAGCGCCAGGCCGCCCAGGATGACGCCGCCGCCGGCCATCGTCGCCGGCGAAGGGTCCTCGCCCAGGAGCAACACCACCCAGATGGGGTTCAGCACCGGCTCTATAAGCGCGATCAGGCTGGCCTCCGCGCTGCGCACCTCCTGGATGCCGCGCGTGAAGAGCACGTACGGCAGCGCGAACTGCACCAGCGCCATCAGCGCCAGCAGCGCCAGGTCCCGCGCGTCCACGTCCCAGACTCGCGGCACGACGGCCAGGAGCGCGGCCACGCCGACGCAGTTGATGAAGGTGATGGCCACGGGGTCGGCGTAGCGCAGGCGGCGCAGCCACAGGAAGAAGAGCCCGTAGAACAGGCCGCTGCCCGCGCCCATCCACAGCCCCCGCGCATCGCCGGAGCCCTGGTTGCCCGCGACGAGGACGATGATCCCCACCAGGCAGATGGCCAGCGGCGGGCCGTCCCGCGCGCGCAGCCGCTCGCCCAGCAGCAGCGGCCCGAAGGCCACAATGTACAGCGGCGCCGTGTACTGCAGGAAGATGGCGTTCGCCGCCGTCGTCGCCTTGGTGGAGCCAACGAACAGGAGGAGCAGCAGGGCGAACAGCCCGACCGACACGCCGGCGTCCGTGGCGCGCGGCAGGGCCCGCCTGGCCGTCAACGGCGCCAGCCAGGCGGCGGCGAAGACGCAGCGGTAGAACGTGATGCTCACCGCGTCCGCGTGCACCTCCTTGATGAAGAAACCGCCGGAGCTCCAGAGCACCGCCCCCAGGAAGAGGTACAGGCGCGAGACGCCGGGAGAGGGGCTCCGCCAGGAGGAAGCGAGCTTTCTGAACATGGGCCTGTGAGCAGATTCTACCTGCCCGCCGGCCGGCAGGGGCGGCGAAGGACGGCGCGCACCGTCGCGAAAGCTGGGGTGGTGGCAGGAGTGGGGGTCGAACCCACGACACAAGGCTTATGAAGCCTCTGCTCTACCGCTGAGCTACCCTGCCCCCATAGCGAGTGTATCAACCCGCGTTTCGGCCGGTCAACGAGCCGCTGCGACCACTCGAAAACGGCCACAAGATGAAGAGGGGACTCGATACCGAGTCCCCTCTCGCGAACCCTCGTGCGTACGCCTAGCCGGCCGCCTTCACGGCGAAGAGCTGCTCCCGCCATTCCGACCGGACCTTGGCCTGCTTGATGACATCCGTCGGCACGTCGAACTTGAATGCGCCGCCGGGGCCTACGCCTTCCTCGCGCAGGCAGGCCGGCAGATCGTCGTCCGCTTCCGTGAAGCCGGCGCGCTTGTTGAACTCCCATTCGTTCGTCAGGCACTCCCACCCGATCTCCGCGATCTGCTCTCGGCTCACCTCTTCCCCAACCATGAAGCCGTAGAACGCCCGGATATCGTCGAGCTTCGGCTGGAGGAACTGGCAGAAGCCGGAAGAGTCGCAGACGGCGTTAACGAGCTGCACCTCTTGCGAAGCCTGTGCGAACTGATCCGCCGGCAGGCCCGGGTTGACGATGAGGCCTGCCGTGTGGTCTGCGCCCATCGCGCTCGTGGCGTAGGTGACGCCTGTCGCCTTGAGCGGGCGCGGGTCCCAGGCCGGGACCGCCTGCCCCTTCACTACCGGTACGCGGGCGTGGTTGAAGCGCTTGCCGACGCTGGCCGCGCCGTTGCCGACGACCGTCCCCAGGTCCGTTCCTTTGGCCACGTCCTTTAGCAGGTTCTTCATCCCCTCCACGTTGCCCCACTCCATCTGGCCCGCATCCATGAGGACGGCGATGGCAGCGCCTGCCTCTACGGTATCGACACCGATCTCGTCGCAAAGGCGGTCCAGGTCCGCGACGTCCTCCCACTTCCCGACGGCGCAGTTGGAGCCGAGGAGGGCGAGCGTTTCGAACTCAAGCGCCGAGGTCAGGTAGTTGCCGTTCGCATCGTGCACGACGTTGCTGCACTTGACGATGCAACCGGTCATGCAGTTGTGCATCATGCCCCCGCGGGTGGCGAAGCTCTCGACGATCTTGGACCCCGCGAGATTTGCCGCGTCTGGAGACTGACCTTGCGTGCGGTTCTTGTACGGGAGGGTGTGGAAGACGTTGGCGGTGGGCAGGATCGAAGACGTACCGAACCTGAAAATCTGCGGGCCGTCCAGATAGGCTTTGGCGTACGTCTTGATCAGTGCGCTGAAGCCTGCGGGATCGGTCGGCTGGCGCGGGCGACCACGTCCCGGATCGACGACGACCCACTTCAGGCCCTTGGAGCCCATGACCGCGCCGAGCCCGCCGCGGGCGGCATGCCGCGCGGGCGCCCGGTACTTCTCCTGGTCTGTGCAGGCGATAGAGGCGCCCTTCAACTGAAGCTCGCCTGCCGGTCCAATAGATATGGCGGAGGCGGTCGCCGGGTAGTTCGCCAGCAGCTTCTCGCAGGAAGCGTAGTTCCAGAGGCCCTTGTACTCGTCCGCGGCAACGACTTGCGCACCCTGCTCGTTGACGACGAGACCGTAGCGGCGATCAGGGTCTGCCGGCTTCCCCTTGACCACGATGGCCCGAATGCCCAGCTTCATCAGGTGCTGGCCCGGATTGCCTCCCGCGTTCGCTTCCTTGATGCCGCCCGTAAGCGGGCTCTTGCCGCCCATCGAAATGCGGCCGGACGTCGGGGCCGAGGTGCCGGAGAGCACCCCGGGCGCCATCACCAGTACGTTATCCCGGCCCAGCGGGTCGCACGCAGGGTCGCACTCCTCCAGAAGGATCTTCGCGGAGAGAGCCCGGCCCCCCAGGAGCTTTCGGTCGTCAGGAAACTCATCGAAGGAAGCGGTCTGAGTCGTCATGTCGACGCGCAGGATGCGGTCGCGGTCAGCTGCAGTCATGGATACCTCCTGAGGTTGGGCCGAAGGTTTTGCAACAATCAGCTTCGATTATACGAATTGCCGGCGCAAGCCGCCATCCGCCCATTCGCCCCGGCTGGCCGCGGGCGCAAGACTGCCGGTTGGCGGCTATGTCCCCGGCTGCTAGAATGGGCTGCGAGATGGGTTGGCGTGTCGCCGGCGCCACTCAAGCGCTGTCATCAGATACGCACCTGGCGAACATCGAGTGGGCGGTTAGCTCAGCGGGAGAGCGCTTGCTTCACACGCAAGAGGTCGCAGGTTCAATCCCTGCACCGCCCACCACTAGATACAAGAGTCAGACGATAACTGTGCCACAGCCCCCTTGATCGTCCAGCCACAGCGCTCAGTCAGCTGATAACTGGATGAGGTTGAAAGGGGGCAAAAGGAGGAAGGGGCGGCGCCTGCCTGGCTTCTGCCCGGTCAAAGCGCTGCCCCCTTCAAGTCCGGAGCCGGCCGGTGTGTCAGGTCCCGCTCATCACCCGACGGCGATGACGACCGACACCGTGTCCTGAACTCCGGGGCACGGCGGAGTCTGCGTGATCGCCAGGCTGATCAGGCTGCGCGCGATCTTCTGTGCGTCGCCGATGGTGACGGCACCGCTACAGTCCACGTCGCCCCAGATGCGCGAGGTGCCGTTGGCCAGCACGCCACCGTTGATCTGCGGACAGCCCTCACCCTGCGATACCGGCACGTCGATCAGATTGCGGGTGATCTTCTGGGCATCGCCGATGCTGACGTTGTTGCTGCAATCCGCGTCACCCCACCGCCAGGCGCTGCCGCCCACAATGCAGATCCGGCCGTTGGTGATCGCCGGGTTGCTCGGGGTTGGGTCGTCGTCGGCGCGCAGGTCGTCGAAGATGTCCACCTCTATCGTCAGGTCGCTGCAGGCGTCAGCGCCCACGCCCTGGAAAGTGACGGTCGCCAGAATGGAGTCTGTCGTGAGGCCGACCCTATTGCCAGCGAAGACGACAGCGCCGGTGGAGACTACTGTATCCATCTCGGGGTTCGAGGGATCCTCGTCGGTGACGTCGCAGTTGACGCCGCCGCCGGCGCCCGCCGGACTGGACATGGGGGTGCAGAGCGCCGCCGGATTGGCGTTCTGGTCCAGGCCTTGAGCCACCTGCACGACGGCGGGATTGTAATGGACCTTGATGATCCAGTAAGCGAGACCGCCGGCGGGAGCCTCGTTGGGGTTCTGGGCCGGAACGACAGCGGGCGGCTCCGCCGCGAGTTCCACGGTGGTGTTGGCGCCGGCGGCCACGGAAGCCGAGGCGGGCTGGATCCGGACGCTGTTGGCCGCCGCCTGGGCGGGGCCGGCGCCGGCCAGCCCGGCGGCGGCGAGGGCCAGCGCAGCCAGCGCCGAAACGGCCAGCCAGGACTGGACGATTCTGCGGCTCATGATCTGTCTCCTTTGCCCTCGGCTGCTAGTCCCCTTGAGCGGATGGTGGCCTCGCGCTTACTGAACAGGATTACGAATTCGCGGGCGCTGAGTCAAGGCCCATTACCTTAGATATGTACTTAACGGCTGCGCGACACATAACTACCGCGCACTTGCCATCAGGTCCCACACGGCCCGAAGATGTCTCCTGAAGATGTCTAGAGGATCGAGGGCGAAAACGTCAGGCGTGGAGGTACTTCCGGCGTTGGGGCTGTCTGAACTGGCGAAGCGCGTCACCAGACCGGGAGCAGGCGCAACGGGCTTCCTGGAAGGAACGGAGGCTGTACAGTGACATCACGCATGGCAAGGGGTGGCGTGTTGGTGGTTACCTTCTTGGCTGTTGTGGCCGTTCTCATCGGCCTCCAACTGCAGGAGCGAGGTTCGCGCGCGCCGAAGACTGCTTCCGCTTCCACCGTTGGAGAGCCGATCTCGTCACTCTCGGGCGACGTCGACTGCGGCGGGTCGGTCGATGCCGTGGATGCCCTCATCATGCTGCGCTCCAGCGCCGGCCTGCCGGTCAACGCCCCTTGTGCGGCTCCGAACGGCGACGTGAACTGCAGCGGTGCGATGGACGGTACCGACGCTTCTCTTGTCCTGCGCTACGTGGCCGGCCTATCAGTCCATCCACCCGGCTGCCAGGAGATTGGTGCCCGCGCCGTTAGCCTCTCCCTATCGAAACCCGCGAGCGGTACTCATCTGGTGGCTGGAGAGCAGGCGGTTGTGACGGTTACTCTCAGCGACCAGCTCGGTGGCGGCTTGACCAGACAAGACTTCGCCACACTCAACCTTTACATGTACGGCCCTCAGGAGACAACCGAGACGGTCACCGCGGCTAAACTGCTCAACGCCTCCACGGACCGCTCCAAGAGACCCCATCACTACATCGACCTCTTGACCAACGCCGGCGTTGAGGTTAATGGCAATGTGTTGACGTACACCCTCAAGCCGGTTACTGACGAAAAGCCCGGCACCTACACCGTTGGTGTATGGGCTGTGCAGAAGGCTGACGGTCTCCAGCAGAGCTTCGAGCTGGCCGACGTTCAGATCGGCACTGCCATGGTAGAGAAGCAGATCGTCCAGGCCAGCAGTTGTGCTCAGTGCCACCGTGGGGCGGATAGCGGCAAGATGTACATGCATCACATCGATCCGACCCTCCCCAACAACCCCAACGGCAACTGGGCGATAGATTCCGCGCCCGTCCAGACCTGCAAGTCCTGCCACAACAACGACGGCTACGCCGCCTACCGCGGCGACATCAATAACCCGACAGGTCCGACCACTGTGCGCACGGCCGACGCCATCGTCCAGCGAGTACATGGCCTGCACATGGGCGAGGAGCTAAAAAATACCTTTAACACCGACCCCACCACCGGCAACTTCCGGAACTACATCGGCCTGATCTTCCCAGCCAACGTGCAGAACTGCGCCTACTGTCACGCTGACGACCGCTGGAAGACGCAGCCTTCCCGCCAGGCTTGCACGGCCTGTCACGATAAAGTGTGGTTTGGGGAAACGACCGGCATGCCGGCAACCTTCGAAGAGCATCCTGGCGGCCCCCAGCCCAACGATTCGACTTGCTCCGTCTGCCATCCCGCCGACAGCGGTGGTGTGAAGGCGATAGCTGAAGCCCATACGGTCAGCCAACCCATGAACCAGATCGATGTTCATCTCACGCCTCCGGCTAACGGCAAGTTCTACGTCGCCGGCGAGAGGCCTACTGCTGCCATTGTCATCAGAAACGACAACGGCAACGCGATCGACCATACCAAGGTAAACAATACGAACTTCAGCACCGCGGCCTTCTACGTCTACGGACCGCGCGAGGACTCGAAGCCGGTACTCACCAGCACCGCCCAGAACGGCATCTCCAAGGCTCGGGCCTCGGCAACGAATAGCAAGGCCGCATCAGGGACACCTAAAGGCTGGACGTTCGCGTTCGGTGATACCTTCAAGATCGCCGTCAATGGCGGTCCGCCTCAAGTTCTGAACGCGCCTATTGGGCTCCAGACGCCGGACCAGGTGCGGGACTGGCTGAGGGCGAACCTGACGGCCGTCACGGTCAATTCCAACAACACGGCCGGTACCGTCAACTTGAGGAGCAACCTCCAGGGCGCAAACTCGAGGTTCGAGATCTACAACAGTGCGGTCACAACAATCATGGGCTGGAAGCCTGGACCTCTGCCTTTGATCAAAGATGGGGAAACGGTGGGCATGACCGCCGGCACGACTGTGGAGCCCTTTGTGATCATCG
The DNA here is from genome assembly GCA_030649945.1 of Dehalococcoidia bacterium. GTDB lineage: Bacteria > Chloroflexota > Dehalococcoidia > SM23-28-2 > RBG-16-64-32 > JAUSFE01. Next base: position 16,104 of record JAUSFE010000128.1, read on the forward strand.
GCAACTTGTCCTCGCCGAGCAACGACCTCCGCCAGCTTTCGGACCCGCTGGACTACCGCGACCCCAGGGTGACACGAAACGTCGGGAACATCACCTACCCCTTGGACGACGTGGCGGGTCTGACCACGGGTACGTACATGATCTATGCGTACGCCAACCCTGTTGCAGGCAAGGTGCCGGACTTCAACCTGAAGACGGGCCTCGGCTTCACGACCTTCCAGGTAGGCACGGCGACGCCGGATAAGAAGGTCGCCACGAACTGCACGAACTGCCACGCAAACAACATCTGGCACCTGGATGAGGGCCCGATCCACGCTGCACCCTTTGACACCGACTACTGCAAGGCCTGCCATGACTACTCGCGTTACGCCACGGGTGACAGTTTCTCCAGGCTGGGCGGGACCTCCACCAGCGGTTGGAGTGGCTTCGGCGCCGGGCCGCTCTCAAGGAGAATTCACGGCGTCCACCGCGGCCGGTACCTGGCCCACCCGGAGGAGATATATGCCGGGAACCCGAACGTCTTCAATGAGGTGATATTCCCCCAGGACGTGAGGAACTGCACCAAGTGTCACAGCTCCGAGACGACGGGCACTTGGATGACAGATCCGTCCAGGCTCGCCTGTCTGTCCTGCCATGACAGCGAAGGCGCAAAGGCCCACGGCGCGCTGAATACGCACGACCTGACGCCTTTGGACCCATACGGCGGTGATGAGAGGGAGAGCTGCACGGTCTGCCATGGCAAAGGCAAGGAGTTCGCCGTCGACAAGGTGCACAATATAGCGAAACCGTACATCCCGCCCCATCCCAGGGAACCGGTCGAATAGAGAATAGTCGTCGCGAACACTTAGCGCTGACGCCATCGGTCAGCCCTAAGTGTTTAAGAGCGGCACAGACCCTTAACTTTACACCACTTGATGGGACGTGACCCGGCTCTCATGTTCTTTTGTAGGCGAGCACGGGCTGGGTAGATCGCCGCCCGCACCTTCCCAGCGAGAAGACGGTGAAGCACTACATGACTGACATCCTCCAGAAGCTCCAGGTACGGAACCGGCTGCAAGCGGCGCTCCTCGTCACCACGGTCCGCTCCGGGCTCTAGCAGGGTGCTTTCCGGGCCGAGCCGCCCCATTCCCACATTGCGATGCCATGCGCGCTGTGCTATTGTGCCTGCCACCACGCATTGGGAGGATGTCATGCCCGGTCTCGCACGGTCCGTCCTCATCGCCGGCGTCATCGCGGCGGTTGCCGCGGGCGTTCTCCTCCTGCCCGGCGGCGGCCCGCACGCCGGCGCCGGGACCGCTTCCCCCTCTCCCTCAGCCGCGCCCACCATCCCGCCGCCGCGTCTGCGCACCATGGTCTGGGGCGACGTGGACTGCAACGGCACGCTGGCCATCGGCGACGCGCAGAAGACAGCACGCTTCCTGGTCTACCTCGAAATTGCACAGGAGCCACCCTGCCCGCGCGTTTACCAGGGAACCACCGTGAACGGCGTGCGGCGATCCTGGGGCGACAACGACTGCACCACCGGCGTCAGCATCGGCGACGCGCAGAAGATCGCGCGACGGCTGGTGCACCTGGAGGTAACCGCCGCCGAGGGCTGCCCCGAGATCGGCGCGGACGTCAGCGTGATCGACGAGGAGATCACCTGGGACGAGGCCGTGCAGCTGATCCGCGACTGCCACGCCGCCGGCGTTTCGCAGACGCACTCGCGCCTGGTCGGGCTCTCGCTGAAGGACGGCTCGCACCGCTCCACCACGGAACCGCACCTGGACGACGTGGTCTACGAGGCGCTGGCGGCCCGCGAGCGCTGCGGGGACATCTACATCGTCACCGAATAGACGGCCGCCGTCTGCTGCGGTGAGCGCGCAGAGCACATGCTCATCGCCGCGCCAGCCCTGACTACGGCACGCAGATCTACTCCCCGCGCCTGCTGCAGGCGTTACCGCAGGTAGGGGAAAACCGCACAGCGCCAACCCAACGCTGCCTGACAGACGGCGGCACCGGACCTGCGCAAGGCTGAGAGGCGGAGCACCGCATCATGCCCGAAACTAACCCTCCCGCTTGGGAGAAGCGCTACCGCGACCGCTGGAAGTGGGACAAGGTCACCTGGGGCAGCCACTCCGTGGACTGCTACCCCGGCGGCTGCCCCTTCCACGTCTACGTGCGCGACGGCCGCATACTGCGCGAGGAGCAGTCCGGCACGCTGCCCGTGATCCAGCCCGGCGTCCCGGACATGAACCCCATGGGCTGCCAGAAGGGCGCCTGCTGGGGCTACCTGCACTACGCTCCGGACCGCGTCACCCGGCCCCTTAAGCGTGTGGGAGAACGCGGAGAAGGGAAGTTCGAGCCCGTCTCCTGGGACGCAGCGCTCAAGGATATCGCGGACGCCATGCTGGACGCCGTCCAGGACCAGGGCCCCGAATCCATCATCACGCTGATGACGCCGGAGCCCGGAGCCGCGGCCGCGCGCTCGTTCAGCGGCGCCCTCGGCAGCCCCATCACGGACGGCAACGCGGAGTTCCAGGACTGGAACCCCGGCTTCTACATCACCTGGGGCAAATTCAACCCCGTCTCCAGCGCGGACGACTGGTTCCTGTCGGAGTTCACCATCATCTGGCACAACAATCCCGCCTACTCCGCCATCCAGTGGTTCCACTACGTCCAGGAGGCCCGCTACAACGGCGGCGAGGTCGTCACCATCGCGCCGGACTACAGCCCATCGGCCGTCCATGCGGACTACCATCTGCCCGTGCGCATCGGCGCCGACGCCGCCCTCGCTCTCTCCATGTGCAAAGTGGTGATCGACGAAGGGCTGTACAACCGCCGCTTCGTCCAGGAGCAAACCGATCTGCCGCTGCTGGTGCGCACCGACACCAGCCGTTTCCTGCGCGGCAGCGAGGTCAGCCCCGGCGACCGCGATGACCAGTTCTTCTGGCTGGACGCCAAGACGCAGCAGGTGGTGTCCGCGCCGCGCGGCACCCTCTCCCTCGGCGACAGCGACCCGGCCCTCGAAGGCACCTTCCGGGCGCGCCTGGCGGACGGCTCCGTGGTCGAGGTGCAGCCCGTGTTCCAGCGCCTGCGCGACCGCCTGCGCGGCTACGATCCCGAGGCCGTCTCCGCCATCACGGAGGTCCACGCGGACCTTATCCGCATGGTGGCCCGCAAGGCCGCGACGAAGCGGACGAAGATCATGGCTGGCTGGAACACCGGCAAGTCCTACCACGGCGACCTCATGGAGCGCTCCATGGCCCTGCTCCTGGCGCTCACCGGCAACTGGGGCAGGCAGGGTACCGGCACCCAGTCCTGGGGCATCTCGGCGCTGGACGGCGTCGCGCTGCTCTCCGCCAAGGGCCGCCCCGGCCAGGACGCCGCCCGCGAGCTGTACGGCCAGATGATCGGCGCCCGCCGCTTCCTCAGCGCCGACGACCCCACGCTCACCAACGAGATGATCATCAACCGCGCGGCGGAGATGGCGGGCTCGCGCCTGGGAGGTCTGGGCGCCATGTTCCCGCCGGTATTCCTCTGGTACCACCAGTTCGGCTACAAGGAACGCTGGAACCGGGCCGCATGGTCCGACCCGACCATGAAGCGCACCTTCGACGAGTATTACCAGGAGGCCATGGACAAGGGCTGGTGGAGCACGTCCATGGCCGGCCTCTGGAAGGACGTGGAGCCGCGCGTGCTGGTGGAGGCCGGCGGCAACGTCCTGCGCCGGCACCGCGGCGGGCAGAAGATGCTGCTGGAGCACCTCTGGCCAAAGCTCAAGATGATCGTCTCCATTGACTTCCGCATCAACACCACCGGACTGCATTCGGATTACATCCTGCCCGCCGCCCAGCACTACGAGAAGCTCGGCGTCAGCATGCCCGCCTGCCACCACCTGAACTCCGTGTTCATGGACCGCGCCGTGGACCCGCCGGACGAGGCGAAGCCGGATTGGGACATCGGCATGCTACTCACCCGCGCGCTGGAGGAGCGGGCGCGGGCGCGCGGCATGCTCCAGTTCACGAACCGCCGCGGCCAGGCCGTGAACCTGGAGGGCGCGACGGACCGGCTGACCCTGGGCGGCGCGCTCTGCGACGAAGATGCGCGATGGGATGAGACCTTCCGCGACGACGCCGTCTACGGCATCCTGCCGGAGGGTACGACGCTGGAGACGATGCGAGAGAAGGGCGCCGTGCGCTGGCGCGGCTGGGGGCTCATCGGCCACGGGCTGGCGCAGGCATCCACGATCGAGCCCGACAGGACCCTCAACCCCTTCCGCTGGCACACGGAGGAGAAGCTGCCCTACCCCACCCTGACTCGCCGCGCCCAGTTCTACATCGATCACGACTGGTTCCTGGAGGCGGGCGAAGACCTGCCGCTGCACAAGGAGGACCCGAGCCGGCAGAGCGGGCGCCGCTTCCGCCTGACCAGCGGACACCCGCGCTGGAGCGTCCACTCCATGAACATGACGAACAACATCATCCTCAACACGCACCGCGGAGAACCCTTCGTCCTCCTGAACCCCGCCGATGCCGCCGCCCGCCGCATCGAGAACGGCGAGACCGTGCGCATGGTGAGCGACGTGGCTGCGCTCAAAGTCGCCGCCAAGCTCTCGCCCTCCGTGCGGCCAGGCCAGGCGATCCTCTACAACGGCTTCGAGCCCTACCAGCACGAGGACTGGTACGGGCAGGCGGACCTGGAGCCGGGCATGGTGAAGTGGCTGCACATGGCCTCTGGCTACGGGCACCTGAAGTACCGCCCCTGGCACTGGCAGCCGGTGCCCACCGACCGCAACGTCGCCGTCGATATCGAAAAGCTCTAGGCTCGCGGCGGCCCATGCCCGCGCGAGCCCTGCTCGTGCCTCTGCCCGCCGGCTGTCCGCAGATCGGCTCCTGAGCTAGGGTAGGCCGAAGGAGCGGAACCGCGCCGTAGGGGCGCCGCTCGGGGACGGAGGGTAGGGCGGGGGTTGCCGCGCCCTCAGCGCCACCAGTCGCACGAACATCCGCGCTGGGCTGAACACGGGCCGCCGTAGGGGCGCCGCTCTGGGATGGGGGTAGGGCGGGGGGTGCCGCGCCCTCAGCGCAGGGCCAGTCGAAGCGGACACCCCCAGACCCGCGGCCCTTCCTCCTTCCAGGGAAGCGCTCGCCTACAGATCGAGCACGGCGTAAACGCCCAGGTGGTCTGAGGGGTAGAGATCGGGGTCGTCCGCCGAGGGCGTATCGAAGGCCAGCCCGGCCTCGGCGATGCGGAACTCCGGCGAGACGTAGATGTAGTCCAGCGTGCCGTGCGGCGAGTTGTCCCATTTGTTGACGGGCGTCGTCCAGGTCTTCTCGGGCTCGCGGCCGTGGACGGTCTCGTACGCGGAGCGCAGCCGGCTCTTCATCAGCTTCACCACCTCCTCGTGCACATACGAGTTGAAGTCGCCCGCGATGACCGTCGGCAGCCGTGGCTCGCGGCGGTCCAGCCACTCCAGGAGGTATTGCGCCTCCCGCACGCGCTCCGCCGCCGCCTCCGGTGGGTGATGGAGGTGTGTATTCACGAAGACGAAGGGCGTATCGCCGGCCCGAAAGACCAGGCGCTGCGCCACGCGCTCGAAGCTCATCAGGTCCAGCACCTCGTGCTCCCGGCACTCGATCCTGGCCAGCGTGCCGATGCCGTGAATGCTGGCCAGCACGCCCGGGCTCGCCGCGTGCTTCATCCGGTAGTGGGACTCCTCCCCCAGCGTCTTGTTCACCTCGCGGCTGATCCACATCCCCTGGTCCAGCATCAAGTCCACCTCCTGGAAGCCGATGACATCCGGCGAGAGCGCCTGCAGCTGCTCGATGACCAGCGGGGCCCGGCGCTCCCACTCTCCCATGCGGTTGAACAGGTTCAGCGTGGCGACCTTGATCCGGCTCATGGCGGCCCTCCTTGCCCGCCAGATTACTACGCCCGCCCCCCGGCCGCCAAACGCCGGACAGCCGGAAAGCCCACCGGCCGGGCGACCGGAGGGCCTTCGCAGCGGTCTGGCCGCTTCGCGTAGGGAGGTACCGTCAGGTGCCTCCGGCCGGGGCGGGGGGGGGCTCCCGGCCGAGCCGGCAGAGAGAGTTAGCTGCCCGCGGCCGGCGTGGCCACAGGCGCGGCCTGCACGGTGACCAGGCCGGCGACTGTGCCCGACATGGTGTACTGGTACCCGCCCGGGCCGGTAACGGTGATCTCCGCGTGGTTGTCCACAGTCGAGAACGTCGCCTCGTAGCGCACCTGGATGCGGCCGCCCTCCGGCGGGAAGAGCCCGCCGCCGCCGGCCACGCGGATCACGCCGTCCCGCACGGACAGCACCCGCACGCCGCCGTTGTAATAGCCATGCTCTTCAGAGAAGAAGCGGAAGTTGCCGCCGGCCTTGCCGTCGCGCGTGCTCGCCCGCAGGTCGATGGTCGCCTCCTCCCCGTCATCCTCCTGGAGCTGGCCGATGGCGATGGCGACGCCGCCGGCGGGGGGCGCCTGCCCGGCATCCGCCTGAGGCGGACCGTTCTGGAACCCGGTTGGCGTGGGCGAGCTGGCCGACGAGTCACCGCCGAAGGCCGCGAACCCGGCCACGGCGCTCAGCCCGACGACAAGCAGCCCCGCCGCTATGCTCAGTATCTTCCTCATGTCATCCTCCGTGTCTAATGTCCCTGCCGATACCACCAATCTAACGGCCGGCCGTGAGAGGAAGATGAAGCGGAGATTAGAGTTCCTTAAGCAGCCTCAACCATATCTTGACGCCGCCGCTCAGGCGGAGGCAAGCACGGCCCGAGCTGCGCCGGCTATCTGTCATCCTGACGCTATCTGTCATCCTGACGAAGGAAGGATCTGTCCACAAAGCAGGCTCGGCGCCGGCATACACATACCGGGACCCGGCGAAACGCCCCGCGCGCCTGCAAGCGCGGCGAGAGCAGCAGCGCGACTGCCTCTGCGTCCTGGAACGCAACAGACCGGAGGATTCCTCCTGTGGCCGGGCCTTCCTGCGTCAGGGCGACTCAGCTGGACGAGGCCAACCTCCGCCGCGCGGCTTCCGCCAGGACCTCGGGGTCGCCGGGCGAGACTTCGCGGCGCGCGCTGGCGAAGACATACGTCACCGCGCGCACCCGGCGGCCGGTCGCCGCCTCCAGGCCCAGGACGTAGAGCCCCGCCTGCAGCTCGTAGCCCTGCAAGCGCTCAGCCACTTCCGCCGCTTCCACGCGGTCCGTCTTCCAGTCCACAATCTCGATGCCGTCCGCCGTCTCGATCACGAGGTCCACGAACCCCTCCAGCACCTTGCCGTCCACCTGCATGGCGAACGGCACCTCCCGCAGGGCCCGCTCCGCCGCCCGCGCCCTCTGCGCCGCGCCGGACTCCCGCAAGACCCAGCGCACCAGCCGGCCCACCTCGGCGGCGCGATGGGGAATCGCCTCCGCCACGGCCTGAGCGCGCGCGAACGCGGCGATGAGATCATCCTCCGCGTCCAGCGGCAGGCTCTGGATGGCGGCGTGCACAGCCCGCCCCAGGCGCGTGCCGCCGCGGCCCCTGGCCCAGGGCTCGCTTGCGTCCGTGGCTTCCTCCTTCGCCGCCGCGCCCAGCGCCGTAGCGCTGGTGTAGCGAACGCGGCGCGATGCTTCGACCAACAGCGCGCGGGCCGCCTCGAACTCGCCCTCCTCGATGTCGGGCGCATCAACCGCCAGCCCGGCGAACGGCTCGCCCGCGGGACGCCGCGCCACGGCGGCGGGCATGTGTTCCGGGCAGTGGTCGCGCGCGCCGGCCCCAATCAGCCTGCGCGCCCCGGACTGCCCCGCCCGCGCCGTGTGGTAAAGCGAGACCACCAGGTGGTCGCGCGCCCGCGTGGCGCCCACGTATAGGAGGCGCGCGAACTCGGCCTCGTCGTGCGCCTTCTCCCGGCGGGTCAACTCGTCCACAGGCCCCAGGTCAAAGCGCGCGTTGCGGCTCTTCGGCCCAATGCAGACCGCCACGCGCTCTCCAGCGTGGTCCACGGTGTAGACGTTCGTGCGGGAATTGGGGGCCGCGCCCAGGCCCGCCAGAAAGACAATGGGGAACTCCAGCCCCTTCGCCCCGTGCACGGTGAGGATCCGCACCGCGTCCTCGTCGTCGTCCACGCCGCCGCCTTCGTTGTCCAGGATCGCCTCCCCTGCGCGTCTCTCCATCCAGGCCACGAAGGCGCGCAGGCTTTCCAGCCCAGCGGCCTCGAAGGCGCGCGCCTGCTCGGCGACGAAGCGCATGCGCCGGAAGCTGTTGCGGTCCCCCTGGTCCAGGATGCCGGTCTCCACCTGCCCGCGCTCCGCCACGAAGCGCTCCACCAGGGCCGCGAGGGAAGTCTCGTGCCGCCTCCCATGCCACCGCCGCAGATCGCGCAGCGCCTCCGCCACCGGCCCCGGGCGGCCGTCCAGGTCCGCCGCCAGGTAGTTGAACCGCCCGCCCGCCGCCCGGTGGCGCGCCAGGTCCACGTCGGAGCAGGCGTAGGCCGCGCTGCGCAGAGCGCCGGCCGTCGCCACCTCGTCCGCCGGGTCGTCGATGGCGGTCAGGCAGTTGATCAGGTCGCGCACTTCCTGCGTGCGGTAGATCAGGCTGCCGCCCTCCACGCGGTACGGCACGCCGGCCTCCGCCAGCGCCCGCTCCAGCGGCGTCAGGATCAGCCGCCGCGGGATCAGCACGGCGATGTCCCGGAAGGTGGCCGCGCGCACGCTGCCGTCCCGCTCCATCACCTGCCAGCCTTCGTCTAGCACGCCCCGGCACTGCGCGGCCAGCGCCACCGCCTCCAGCCGGCGCGCCTCCCGCGCGCCCGCCCCGTCAATCGCGTCCCCAATCCGGGCCACGCCGGGCCCGCGCAGGTCCGTGTCAGGGCGCTCCGCGTGGATGGCGTGATAGGCGGGCTGCACACCCGGGTCCGCGCCGTCTCCGATGAGGCGCTCAAATACCGGGTTCACCCAGCCGAGCACTCGGCTCCACGACCGCTTGTTCAAGGCCAGCGCATACGGCCGACCGCCGCTCTCCGTAATCAGGCTCTGCGTCCGCGAGTACACGGCCATGTCAGCCCTCCGGAAGCGGTAGATGGACTGCTTGGGGTCGCCCACCAGGAACAGCCGGCCCGGCTCCAGCCGCCCGGTCTCCGGAGCCCGCGCGAACGCCAGCGCAATGTCCACCTGCAGGGGGTCGGTGTCCTGGAACTCGTCGATCAGCAGCGCGTCGTAGCGCTCGCGCAGGGCGGTGACGGCGTGCCGGCTGGTGGCCAGGAGATCCCTCACCCGCAGGATCAGGTCATCGAACGTGAGCAGGCCCTCGCGTCCCCGCGCCCGCTCGTCGCGCCGCACGAAGCCCACGACCAGCGGCATGAGGTCGGCCAGCGCCTCGCTGCGGCAGACGGCCAGCAGCTCCGAGAGCCGCCCGCAGACGGCCTGCGCCGCATCGCGCACTTCGCGGATGGCCGGGCCCCAGGTGGCGGTGTTGCCGACGCCGAACCTCCGCTCCAGCAGCGACGCCCCCGTCGCCAGCACGGCCTCGCGCTCGTCGCCGGCCCGCAGCAGGTCCGCCAGGAGCGCACGCACCGGCTCTACCCTGAGCCGCAGGGGGTCGCCCTCCGGCACCGTGCTCAGGGGCAGTTGCCGCAGCCGCTGGTGCATCTCTTCCAGGTCCGGCCAAAAGGGTGTGGGCGCCCGCAGCGGCCTCTCCTCCAGCAGCGAGGCCACTTCCCCGCGAGACGTCAGGTCCGCGGCCAGCCGCTCCAGCTGGTACGTGGTCAGGCCCAGCCCCAGCGCCCGGTCCACGATACGCACGGCGTCCGGGTCATTGCCCAGTTCCTCCAGGTACGAGCGCCAGCGCTCCTGCAGCCGGCGCTCCGCCAGCACCTGGTCATGCACCTCGAAGGCGGGATCAACGCCCGCCTCCGCCGCGAAGGAGCGCAGCAGGGCCTGGGCGAACGAGTGGATGGTCGATATCTGCGCCCGGTCGAGCGCGGTGAGTGCGCGCTGTGCCTCCCCGCGCTCCGGGTCGCGCCCCACGGCGCCCTCCAGCTCGCTCCGTATCCGGTCGCGCAGCTCGGCGGCGGCGCGCTCCGTGAACGTAATGGCGACGATGCGATCGATGCGCGTCTGCCCCAGGCAGACCAGCGCGACCACGCGGTCCACCAGCGCGCGCGTCTTGCCGGTGCCGGCGCCGGCCTCCACGAACAGCGTCTGGTCCAGCTCCTCGCAGATCTTCCGGCGGGTGCGCTCATCCTCCAGCCGGTAGTCGATGCCTGGCGCCGTCATTCCCGCCCGCCTCCGCTTGCCGCCTGCCCCACCGCGAGCCATGGCGCCATGGCTGCGTCGCCCGCTTTGGCGTCGTGTTCGAGGTCGCGGCGGCGCGAGCAGATGCGGTCGAAGTCGCAATAGCGGCAGTTCGTGTAGGCGCCGTAGAACTCGTCCTCCTCGCCGGGCACCGCCGGGAAGGCGCCGGCGCGGATGCCGCGCACGATCGCCGCCAGTGTCGCCTCGAAACGCCCCTGGTTCTCCGCGGACGGCTCGTACTCCAGCCTCTCGAAGCCGCCCTTCTGGCTGATGAACCAGTAGAGGGCGCGCTTCTCCGCGGCCTCGCCCGCGGCCGCCAGGTACGCCGGCAGCTGTAGCTTCCTGCCGCCGGCCAGCGGATCATCCGCGGTCATCTCCTCGAAGTTATGCGCGCTGCCCGTCTTGTAGTCAATGACCCAGGCGCGCCTCCCGTCCGGCGTGCGGTCCACGCGGTCCACCACACCGCGCAGCCGCACCCCGGCGATCTCCACCTCCGGGATGCGCGCTTCGAATTCCGCGGGCACGGCGCCCGTGCCACGGCGGAAGGCGGTGTCTTCCTCCAGGAACCGGCGCAGGTCCGCCCGCATCGTGCGCGTCTCGTGGGCGCTGTAAACGTCCAGGCCGGTGAGCCCGCGCCTGCCGGCCTCCGCCAGCGCCTCCTCCATATACCGCATCAGCAGCGCCAGGTCGTCATCGCGCCACGCCTCAGCCACGGCGGGCCGGCCGTTGGCCTTCTGCTCCGCGAAAAAGCGCTGCAGGACGCGGTGCACGAGGTCGCCTCGGGCGGCGGCGTCCATCAGCTCCTGCTCCCCCGGCTCCTCGACGGCGTTCAGGCGCAGCAATGACCTGCAGAGGTACTTGAACCCGCACGCCGCGTAGTTCTCCAGAGACGTGGGCGAAACCGCCTGCTGCAGGTCCAGCCACGCCGGCTCCCGGAGTGCTGCCAGGTTGCCGTCCCACTCCGTAAAGCCGCTTTGCCGCCTCCCGCGGAGCATGGCGACGGCCCGCGCCCGCGGGTGCTCCGGCCCGATGTCCCCGCCGCGCCGGCGCAGCGCTATCGCCCGGCGCACCAGCAGTTCGCCCGGCTCCACGACAGGCCCCTGCAGCAGCGCCGCGAGCGGCGACGAGCTGCGGCGCAGCCAGCCGTCCGCGGGCGGGTGCGCGCGCAGGCCGGACGCCGTGATCGCGCTTCCCCCCCGGCGCGATACCGCCTCCACCATTAGCGGCGAGGGGTAGTAGTCCCGCGTGCCGCCGGGCTCGTAGAGCGGCGCCGTCCAGACGAGCGTGCCGCTGCCGGCGCAGGCGAGGAGCCGCCGCGCCGCCTCCTGCGCCCGCTCGAGGCGCAGCGCGGCGTCCTCGATGTGCGGATGCTGCCGGCGCAGCGCCTCCCACGTCCGGTCCGGTACGAGCGCATCGGTCCCCGGGCCGGCCGGGAACACCCCTTCGTACGTCCCGCAGAGCACCACGTGCCGGAAGCGCAGGCCCGCCGCCGCCCGGTACTCCGCGATGGCGACGCCGTCGCCCAGCCGGCGCGGCCGTAGAAACGCCGCCTCCAGGTTCGCGCCCAGCGCCTGCGCGAAGCCGGCCAGGCTAAAGCTGCCGCCCACGGCGCCTACCGTGCCCAGCTGGTCGATCTCCTGCTCCACTTCCGCCAGCGCCGCGGCCTCCGGCGCCACGTACTCCCGCACAATGGCCTTGAACGTCTCGATGAAGCCGTCCGCCGGCTGCGGGTCACAGACCGGCTTCAGCCTGGCCACCAGCGCCTCAATCACGTCCCGCAGGTCGCGCGTCCCGTCCCGCTCGTAGGCGGCCATGCGCGCGCGGGTCTCGGATTCGCCGTCGTAGCCGGCCAGCGCGGCTTCACGGTCCTCGATCATGGCGCCCAGCCGTGTGCTCCACGCCGCCTCGCCGTGCGTCACTCCGGCCTCGCGCGAGAGCTTGTCCCAGAGCGTGCCCATCGCGCGGACCTGCCGGCCGCCGGCGGGGAGCCACTCGCGCAAGGGCGCGACGCCGAGAACGTCCATCACGGCCGTGCGCGAGAAGTCGCGCTCCGGCAGACGGGCCAAGGCCAGCACGCCGCGGCCCGTGGCCGTCTCGCTGAGCGGCACGCCGGGCAGGGGGACGGCCGGGACGCCGGCGGCTTCGCACTCCTCGCGCAGCAGCCGCCGGTAGGCGGGATCGGCCCCGTGGAAGACGGCGACCTCGTGCAGCGGCACGCCGGCCGCCAGCGCCTGCAGCACCTCCCGCACCACCTCGCGCGCCTCGCTGGCGGGGTCCGGCGCCAGAACAAAACACAGCTCCGGCTCCGCCACGGGCTCGTCCAGCCGGACGCAGGCGGGCGCCGCCTCCTGGAGCGTCTGCAGGAATATCTCGCCGGCCGCGCTCTCCCCGCAGGGCGGTGCCACGTACACGGCGCCCAGGTCCGCCAGCGCGCCGGCCCGCCCGGAACGCAGCGCGGCGGCGGCTGCCTCCAGCAGGTCCTCCTCGTCGTAGAACTGCGCCGTCTCTGCACGGTAGCGGTCATAGAGGCGCAGGACCTCGTCCATGTGCCCGGTGAAGGGCCCTCCGGTCGCTCCTGTCGCGCTGCGGATGCCGCCCCGCCGCAGCCGCCGGAAGATCTGGCGCAGCACGCGGGCGTAGCCGGGCAGGTCGCCCACCCCGGCCAGCGCCCCGCGCGACTCGCGCGCCACGCGCTCCGCCACGTAATCGCCGATGGGCCGGGCCAGCGGCACGCGGCCGGCCGCGGCCAGGTGGCCGGCGCCCAGCAGCTCCGCGATCCGGGGCAGCGTCTCGAAGCGCACGGCGGCGAACGCGACCAGCTCCGCCAGGCGGCGCCGCAACTGCAACGCCGCAGCATGAGAGGGGGCGATTACGGTGACGGGAGCAAGCGGGTCCGCCCGCCGGGCGGAAGCGATGGCATCAAGGGCCGAGAAGATGTCAGGCACGGGCTCCCTTGCAGAACGCGCGCAGGCGCGCCGGGTGGCGTCGGCGTCAAGGATAGGCGCCCCCGTTTCAGGCTGTCAATCGCCTGCTGTCATAGGCTCTACGTCAATCAGTGTGGTTTTGGCTGAGGATCCTTAGCAGAAAGCTCCTGTCGTTTCGGTAGCCGTATCCCCTCCTTTTCAAGGTCTTCACGCGGTTGTGCTTGCCCTCGACGAGGGCGTTGGTTATGGGGTAGCG
>JAUSFE010000133.1 GCA_030649945.1 Dehalococcoidia bacterium
GCATCTCCACCCGACCGGTGTACAGGCAGTCGCCCGAGGACGTTTCAATGCGCCATGGACGGCCCTGCGGCTCCATCGTCCGCTCGTAGGCGAGCCGGTAGATACTGGTCTTGCTACGCCCCATAGAACGCCGCCACCTCGCACGTGGGCGAGCCGGCACCCACGCTGATGGTCAACTTGTCGTTGCTGCCCGTGGTCAGCGCTGCCGTCCCCGCCTTCTTGTAGAGGCAGTTCCAGTCGCCCGACGCCAGGGTGATACCGTCCCCCGCCGCGACGAAGATCGGCAGTCCGTTGACCGCCCCCTGCACGATGGTAATCGTGTTCGTGGGGTCCGTGTTGCGGATGTACAGCAGCTTCAACTTGCTGCTGGCAACCGTGAACCCGGTCGGGTAGACGCTGTCCCCCATGCCCTGGAATGGGTCCGTAGCGTGCGCCAGGAGCCAGTCCCCCGCCGCGCAGGTGACCTCAGCCGAGTACAGCCAGCCGGCTATCGTCGGTGCGTCACCACCGGTAAACGCCCACGTGAGGCTCTGGAGAATCCGCAGCGCCGGCCCCGCGCTGGCGTCCACCGTATACGCCGCCTGCGCGTTGATGGAGAGACTGACCGTGCCGGTAAATGTTGCCGTGACTGCCATTTAAGTGAGTACCTGATAGACCCGCGCCCGCGCCACGATGGCAGCATGGTGCGCGCGAAAGCTCTTGTCGCCCTCGGCGATCTCGCGGATGCCGACCTCTTCCGACAGCACGTCCTCCAGCGCCACGAATCCGGTGAGACCCAGGCCGAGGAGTATCTGCGCGAGGGTGTGCTGGGAGGCCTGGAGCCGGTTGAGTACTGCGTCCACCAGCCGGTCCCAATCCGTGGTGACTTCGCTCGCCGCCACAAAGCCGCGCCAGCCCTCAATCCGCAGCTCGTAGAACCGGAACACCGGTCGGCTGGTACTGCTTCCGAACGTCGCCGGCTCGTCTCTCATCCTGCCCACGGTGACGGACCAGTACGGGTTGACCGTCAGCGCCC
>JAUSFE010000001.1 GCA_030649945.1 Dehalococcoidia bacterium
GAAGCCGTGATATCCGGCCGCTGCAGCGTGTGCTGCGCCCCTACACCCCGTTCGCCGCACAACGCCTGCCATGTGCGCGATCGTCCCTCGCTCGCAGGTCTGCCCCACCCCAGATTCCTTCGCGAAGCTGCTCAGAGCCGCGTGGCAGGTGTCGTCGCGCTCAGAATGACAGATCGGATGGGGCCGCGTTCAGCACCGGGCGCGGTCGATACCACGGGGATACAGTCAGGGTATCTTAGAGACGGTACACCAGGAGGAACAGATGGAGATTGAGACGACGAAGCGCTTCTGCAATATCTGCGACGCCGAAGCGGAGATGCCCGCGGACACGCTCCGCGGGCTGGAGCTGGCTCCCGGCCTCATCGCCGCCGCCGTCCGCGCGGGGGGCGCCGCCCCGCGCGATGGCTGGTCGCCCGCGGAGGTCGCCGTTCACCTGGCCGATACGGAGATCGTAAAGGGCTGGCGTCTCCGCCAGATCCTCGTGAAGGACGAACCGGCGATCGATCCCTACGACCAGGAAGCGTGGGCGGCCGCCCTGTGGTACCCGGAGCGAGACCCCGGCCTGGCCCTGGACACCTTCGCCGTCATGCGCCGCGCCAATCTGGAGCTGCTGCGCGCGCTGCCCGAGAGCGGGTGGGAGCGCAGCTACGTCCAGCCGGAGTACGGCCGCCGCACTCTGCGCGACCTGGTGCGGCACATCTCCGACCACGACCTGGCGCACCTGAGGCAGATACGTGCGTTGTAGGGGTTGCGCCGAGCCACGTGGCAGGTGGGGCGCAGCACGCGCCGCTCCCCGCCATCTGAACGCATCGTCTTGACGCGAGACGATACACCCGGGGTCCGGGCGGGCCATCGTTAGGGCGCAGCACCGGGACGCCGTGCGTGCGCGCGACGGCCTCCTCATCAGGAATCTCGTGCCGCGTCCAGCGGCATCGCACTGTGCTGCGCCCCTACACGTTGCCCCGCCTGAGGCGGGCTACATCTCGCGCAGCCGCCGGAACTCCTCGCCGATGAGATCCCAGACAACGTCCGGGCGCGGGCAGCGGATCTTCGACATCGAAGAGGTGGCCTGGAAGCTCCACGCCGCGACGTGCGTGGCGCCAAGCTCTGCCGCCACGCGCAGGCCCGTGCGCAGCTCCTCCTCCCGCCCCTGGGGCGCCGCGAACGCCTGCACCCAGAGCTGCAGCCCGCGCCCGTGCGTGCGCGCGGCGTCCGCCGCCTCCCGGCCGTACGCCCGCATGAACGCCTCCGCCTCGGCCCCGAACAGGTACCAGTAGGGGTCGCAGCCGAAGATATCGAGCGCGGGGATGGCGGCCGCTGCGCCGGTATCGCCCACGCCCATGTGCAGCATCGCCTCGGCGGCGCCCGGCCCGGCCTCTAGCAGCCGCTTCTGCAGCCCCCGCGCCAGCCGCTCCTGCTGTTCCGGGAAGCCATGCCGGGCGAGATCGGTGGGGAGCAGGCAGAGCGCATTCCGCAGCCCCTTCTCGTGTCCGCGCTCGGACAGCTCCGACAGGAGGTCCAGGAGCGAGCTTTCGCGGAAGGCGCGTACCTCGGGCGTGAACTCCCCGGGCATGTCGCGGCCGTAGCGGTCACGAAAGAGCCCGCGGCAGACATCGCAGCAGCAACTCCAGGCGCCGGAGAAGTCGCCGTTCCAGAGCCCCATGTAGAAGTGCGGCTCGTCCCAGAAGAGGACGTCGCCGCCCACGTAAGCGCAGGCGTCCACCCACTCGCGCAGGAAGGCGCGCGTCTGCGGGTGGTTGGGGCAGGCCGCCGGCGCCCGGCGGCCGTCGGAGAGCATCTGCCACGCCTCGGGATGGACCAGCGGAAAGCGGGTGAACGTCTCGCCGGAGAAGATGCCCGCCATCCCCCAGGGGTCCAGCCACGCCTCCAGGCCCGCCTCGTGCGTCGCCTGCACGATCTCGCGCACGGTCTCCCGGTAGTACGCGAGATCCGTCTCCGTGAAGCAGTGGACGACGTACGTGCAGCCGTAGTCCACCATCTCCTGCAGGTCCGCCCGCACGTGCTTGAGAACGCGCGAAGAGAAGTAGCTGACCCCGGTCTGCATGCGTCAGTTCACCTGTGAGGGCCCGCCGCCGTCATCCTGGAAGCGCTTGAACATCCGGTACACGGTCTCCACGACCTCGCGCTGAGCGCCGCTCAGGCCCCGCCACAGCCAGCGGCTGACGTACGAGTCGCCCTCCCGCCGGTAGCCCAGGCGCTCGTAGAGCCGCCGGGCGGGGGCGTTGCCGTCCGCGACGCCCAGACAGACGCCGTCCAGGCCGCGCCGGCGCGCCTCCTCCTCCACGTGCGCGATCAGCGCCGAGCCGATGCCCCGGTTGTGGAGCGCGGGCGCCACGGCCAGGGCGAAGAGATGGAGAAGGCGCGGGAGCTCCGGCCGCTCGTCGAAGCTCACGCTGCCGGCAAAGCGGCCGCCCAGCTCCGCGACGAAGATCGTCCGCAGCCCCTGCTGCCGCTCGATCCAGCGGGCCTCGATGTGGTCGCGCCCCAGCCTCACCTCGCGGGCCAGCAGCACCACATCCTGCGCCTCCATCAGGCGCACGGTCAGGCGACCCGCTTCCGTCGTCATGGCGTGGAAAACGATAGCACCCCGGCAGGCTGCCGGGCAACGGCGGCGGGTCGCGCGTTTCTCGTATGCCGCCGGTTCGCTATCATGGCCTCTGCCATGCCCAGCAAGCCCGCACCGCCCGGCGACCCCATCAACGCCTTCTTCCGCGAGGCCCTGCTCATCGGCGGCGAAGCAACCCGCGTCTACCTCATCCGGCACGCGCAGTCCCGGGGCAACACCGGCGAGGACCTGACCACCGGCGACCCGGACCTGACGGACGTGGGCTGGGAGCAGGCCCGCCGCCTGGGCGAGCGCCTGAAGGGCCAGCGCCTGGACGCCGTCTACGCTAGCCCCCTGCGCCGCACCCAGGAGACGGCGCTGGCCATCGCGGAAGCGGCCGGCCTGGAGGTGCAGCCGAAGGCCCACCTGCGCGAAGTGGAGCTGGGCCAGGCTGAGCAGGACGTCCGCCTCCTGCCGCCCGCAGAGCAGGCGAAGCTGGCGGCGCGCATCCTGGCCCAGGGCACCTGGGACGCCTTCCCCGGCAGCGAGGGCAGCGCCCAGGCCCGCCGGCGCGTGCGGGCGGTGATGGATGAGGTCATCGCGGGGAACGAGGGGAAGCGCGTGGCGGTCGTCGCCCACGCCGCCTTCATCCAGACCTACGTCAGCATCGTGCTGGACGTCGGCCGCGACTTCGTGTTCTACCCCTTCAACGCCAGCATCACCTCCATCCGCGCGAAGGGGGACCGGCGCGTCCTCTGGCGGCTGAACGACATCGCGCACCTGGAGGGGATGCCGGCCGGGTACGGCGGCATCAGCTAGAAGGGCGCGGATTGTTCGTGCGACGGGTGGCGCTGAGGGCGCGGCACCCCTCGCCCCTGCCCCCATCCCCGAGCGGCGCCCCTACGGCGTGGCCGGGTGTGGCGGGTGACGAACGTGCGCTGGACTATACTGTGGTGGCGATGGGACGGGCCGGCGTTGAGCAGCTGCTGTACCTGATGGACCAGGCGTTCGAAGCCCGTGAGGCGCACGAATGGCACTCGCTGCTATCGAACCTGGAAAGCGTGCGCGACGAGGACTGGCTACGCGTCCCGGACGGCGGCGTGCGCAGCATCGCCGAGATCGCCGAACACGTTGGCGAGGGCAAGCGTATGTACGCCAACCATGCTTTCGGCGACGCGAAGATGAAGTGGGATGACTTCGGCGCGCGCCTGGCGAACCTGCCCGCCAAGGCGGAGATGATCGGCTGGCTGCGGCAGGGACAAGCGCTCTGGCGCGGGTGCGTCGAGCGCCTGGACGACGAAGGGCTGACGCAGCCGCGAATGGCGCACTGGGGCAGGCAGAGCGAGACGCGCTGGCTGATCGCCACGATGATCGAGCACGACCTCTACCACGCGGGCGAGATCAACTACCTGCGGGCGCTAGCCCAGGGAAACGACGAGCGGTACTGACGGCGAGCCCGCCGGGGGAGGCGGTGTAGGGGGGTTCGGGCGCGCCATCGTAGGGCGCAGCACACGCCGGTCCCCGCCGTCTGAGCCGCATCGTCTTGACCTGATGAAGTCGTGAACTCCAGCCGCTGCCGCGTGTGCTGCGCCCCTACGGCGTGGTTGCGCCCAGCGCGGGTGTTGGTGCGACGGGTGGCGTTGAGGGCGCGGCACCCCTGCCTACCGGCAGGCAGGCCCCGCCCTTCCCCGGTCCCCGAGCGGCGCCCCTACGGGGTGGTTCCGCTCCTTCGGCTTAGTCTACTCACCACTACCCACTACCCACTATCCACTAATCACTACACCCGGCCCGCCGCGAACGTGCCTTGCGGCTCTCTAGTAGCATCTGGCACTAA
>JAUSFE010000111.1 GCA_030649945.1 Dehalococcoidia bacterium
CCAGCCCCTCGATGGCGACGGCTCGTGTGGGGTAGACGAGGGCGTACTGCTGGAGGAGGACTACAGCGCCGATGCCCGCCAGGAGGCCACCCAGGATGCCCACCACAGAGATGCGAGGCCGCCACGGCAGCCGGGGCAGGCCGCGCTCAGACGCCGGCGAAGCGGGCTGACCCCCTTCGGTGATCATGGCCACGCCCGTAAGAAGAAGGGCCGGGAGCGCCGCCACGGAGCAAAATACCATTGCGAGCAGCCCCGCCCGATAGAAAGGAGCCTGCCGCAACTCCTGGGCGCGCTGGCGCGCCTTCTCCAGCTCCTTCTGGGTCTCCTCTTCCCTTGCGATCTCTTCGATCTTATCCACCACCTCTTCCTCAGGTTTTTTGGTGCCGGCGCCTGCTGCGCCGGCGGCAGCCACCGCCACCACCCCCACAGCGGTGGCGCCAGCGGCGGCGGCCCCGGCCGCCGTCGTCAGGGGGTTGCGCCCTGTCACCTTCACGTAGGCGGTGCCTATGCAGTCCTGGCCACCAGCCAGGCGACCGTATCCGATAACTTTGTAGAGGCCGACTCCAAAGGCGGCATAGTCGTTAACGTTGACAGTCTCCCTCCATTCGGTGTCCGTGCCGGAGTCAAGCTTCTCGGAGACGGTCCAGCGGAAACCAGCAAACTCCAGTTGGACGCGGTGGTATGTGAATGCCCCGCCTCCGAAGGGCGAGAACATGCCAGCCTCCACCTTCTCGTCCTTGTTTACTTGGAAGGCGCTGCCGGGCGTGTCAAGACTGTCCGTGTTGGTGAGGGCCCACCCGGGCTTTGCAAGGCCAGCGGTACAGGGGCCCTTGGTGTCTGCTGCGACCCCGGCCGCCAGCAGAGGTAGGAATAAGGCCGCGCCAGCCGCCGCCACTATGGCCGAAAGTCGAAAGACCGGACGGCCCATGCCAACTCCCCTCCACCACACGACACCAAGAACGAGCTAGTCTAACACTGCTGGGCGGCGTCGTCAATATGGAGGGATGCCCTCCGCCAAGTAGCCCTTTGCGGCGGTGTTGACGGGCAGGTGGGGGATGACTGCTGGTTACTTCAGTCCGTAGCGGCGCTTGAACCGCTCCACGCGGCCGGCCGTGTCCACGATGCGCTGCTCGCCGGTGAAGAACGGGTGGCAGTTGCTGCACACCTCAATGCGGACCTGGGGCCTGGTGGCCCGCGTCTGCCAGGTGTTGCCGCAGGCGCAGGTGAAGACCGCGTCCACGTACTCCGGATGTATCTTGGTTTTCATCGCCTCTTCTTTACCTCCGCGGTGGGTCGGGCTTCAGCCCGACGTCGACAGGCTAAAGCCTGTCCCACTGTGAAGTGCTACTCGCCGAGCTCCAGTATGCTCACCTTCTTTTGGCCGCCTTTGCGGTAGGGCTGGAACTTCACCTTACCGAGGGCCTTGGCGAAGATCGTGAAGTCGCGGCCCATGCCTACGTTCACGCCCGGGTGGATGCGGGTGCCGCGCTGCCGCACGATGATGGTGCCGGGGAGCACCAGCTCACCGTCGTAGCGCTTGACGCCCAGCCGCTTGGATTGGCTGTCGCGGCCGTTCTTGGCGCTGCCGCCGCTCTTTTTGTGTGCCATCGCTATTCTGTCTCCGTCTTCTTTCGTGTTCGCTTCGGCTTCTCGGTCTCGGCCGGCGCCTCGGGTTCAGCCTTGGGGGCGCGCGTGCGGCGGGCGGGCTTGGCCTCCGCCTTCGACGCCTCCGGGGCGGGCGCCTCCGCGACGGCGGCTTCAGGCCCGGCGGCCGCCTTGGGGGCGCGCGTGCGGCGGGCGGGCTTCGCCTCCACGGCCGGAGCCTCTACGGGCACGGCTTCAACCGGCACCGCCTCGGCGGCGGGGGCCGCGGCCTCCGGCTCCGTTTTGCGGGCGCGACGGGCGGGTTTCGCCACCGCTTTGGCGGGTGCCCGGCGCTTCGGCTTCGCCTCCGCCTCGATGACGCCCTCGGCGGTGACGATCTGGCGCACGGCCAGGCGGGTGTAGCCCTGGCGGTGGCCGCGCCGGCGCCGGTAGCGTGTCTTCGCCTTGTACTTGAAGACGATGATCTTGCGGTCGCGGCCGTGCTCGACCACCTCCGCGATGACGCGCGCGCCTTCGATCGTCGGGCGGCCGACGCGGACGTCGCCGTTGGAGGCGATGAGCAGGACGTCGCTCAGCTCGACGGTGGAGCCCACCTCCGCCGACATGGAGTCCACGTCGATGAGCTGGTCGGGCTCAACGCGGTACTGTCTGCCGCCGCT
>JAUSFE010000024.1 GCA_030649945.1 Dehalococcoidia bacterium
AGGCAGCCGCAATTCAATGCTGATAAGATCGTCTCGCACCTGACTCCTTTCTGTAGCTGGTTCTGTCTTTCAACTACAGAAACGCCAGGTGCTTTTTGCTAAGGCATCTGAACTGTATCCACACTGAAGAGTGTAGAACCCGCCGCGCCCTATTGTTGACGCCCTAGGGTTTCTCTGCTAATAATGGCCCAGCCACACACCAGGGGAACCTCTGGAGGAAACGCCTATGGGCCGGGAAGACCTTCTCAAGAAAGTCCCGATATTCTCCGAGCTGGGCCGCCGCGACATCGAACGCCTGGCCAAGCTGATGGTGCCGCGGCCCGTGAAGACCGGCGAGGTGATCATTAACGAGAACGACCAGGCGGCCGGCTTCTTCATCATCGTCTCCGGGAAGGTGGAGGCCGTGCGCGGCGCCGACGGGCCCCATGCCCAGGTGCTGGCGAGCTTTGGCCCCGGCGACTTCTTCGGCGAGATGGCGCTCTTCGAGGGCTTCCCCCGCTCCGCCACCGTCCGCGCAGTGGAAGACACCGAGTGCCTGGCGATGACGCGCTGGGACTTCACCGCCGAGATGAAGAACCACCCGGAGATCGCCGTGGCCATGCTGCCCATCCTCGTGCGCCGCCTGCGCGAGGCCGACGCTCGCCTGGCAGAGTAGCGGCGTTAGCCCAGGATTGCGCCCTGCGCGAGGAGGCGCTCCCGTAGCTTCTCGACGTCCAGCCGCTTGACGCTGACGCCGGCGGCCGCGGCCATGGCAGCGGCCGTGCCCGCCGCCTGTCCCGTGGCCATGCAGGGCGGTATCTCCTTCGTGGCGTGGTGCACGCGATGGTCCACGGAGATGCAGCGGCCGGCCACGAGCAGGTTGTCCAGGCCCCGCGGCAGCAGGCTGCGGTAGGGAATGTTGTAGACGCAATCGTACTTGGTCCAGTGGCCGGTGCGGGCCACCGTGTCAGCGAAGGCGCGGTCCAGGTCCCCCCGGGTCATCACGTAATCGCCCTGCAGCCGGCGCGATTCGGTGATGCCCAACTGGTCCGCCATCAGCGAAATGTAGGCGTCCTCGAACCCCGGCGTGGAGCCCTTCAGCCGCGCCGCCTCCTCCAGCACCATCCGCCGGCACTCCACGAGAGCTGCGGAGACCTCGCCGGGGTCAGTGGCATCTATCTTGCGGCGCACACGCGCCTCGCCGCCCCAGGGGACCAGGACGCGGTCCCGGCCGGGCGTGTGGAAGAAGAAGCCCTTGCCGGCGTCCAGCGCCTGGCCTACGTCCTGGACGCCGCCCATCAAGAACCACAGCCAGGGATGCACGCGCTCCAGCTCGTACGGCTCGCCGGCGGCGGCGAAGAGGTCTCCGTCGCCGGTAGCGTCCACCACCACTTTCGCGGCCACGGCCTGGCGGCCGGCCTTGTTCTGGATGACGACGGCCGTGATCTCGCGCCCCTCGATCACCGGCTCGCAGGCCCAGGTCTGGTAGAGGGCCTGCACCCCGGCCTCGCGCACCATCTCGTCGGCGGCGAAGATGAACTCGTGCGGCTCAAAGGCGGCGGAGTAGCGCACGCGGTGTCCTTCCGGGGAAGGATTGCCCCAGACCAGTCCCCAGCGCGCGTAGTGCTCCACCAGCTTCGGGTCCGCGTTGTTCCACTGGTTTGGCGGCGGGTAGTAGACGGCGCCGCGCTGCTCCAGGCGCTCCACCATCTCCTGGCAGAGCCCGCCCACCGCCCGGCGGCCGGCGCCGTCGTCCAGGGTGAGGAGGAGGATGATCAGGCCGCCGGTGGCCAGGCCGCCCAGGTAGCTGAACCGCTCCAGCAGCAGCACTTCGGCGCCGTTGCGGGCCGCCGCCACGGCCGCGGAAAGGCCGGCCGAGCCGCCGCCAACGACGAGGACGTCGGGCTCGGCGACGACGGGGACACGTGACTCGGGCAGGGGAACGTAGCGTTGGGCGGCCACCGGCGGCTCAATCGCGGAGGGCCAGGCCTTTGATGCAGGGGCGCGTCGGATCGCCGGGCGGGGACGGATTCAGGCGCTCGAGTTCCTGGATTCTGAAGCCGGCGGCTTCGATGAAACGCTGTGTGTCCTGGTTGGGCCGGCAGCCGGCGCCCAGCCAGCGCCAGATAGGGCTCATGAGGTTTTGCCAGAGGGCGCCCACGCGGTTGTTGTCACGGACGTGCTCGAAGAAGATGTAGCGCCCGCCGGGGACAAGCACCCGGCGCATCTCGGCGAGAGAGCGGGCGGGGTCCCGTACTGTGCAGAGGACCGCGGTGCAGACGACGGTATCGAAGGAAGCGTCCTCGAATGGGAGTTCCTCGGCCGCTGCCTGCCGTATTTCGACGGGCCTGTCCAGGCTGGCCAGGCGGTGGCGGGCGCGCTCCAGCATGTACGGGTCAGGGTCAATGGCGACGACGCTGGCGGCAGCGGTGTAGAAGGGGAAGTTGCCACCGTTGCCACAACCGACCTCCAGGACGCGGCCGGAGGCAGGGGTCACCAGCTCTTCGCGAAGCTTCTTGATGTTCCGCGGTTCATGGTCGACCATCCACTGCCAGCAGGCGGCGAACCACCTGTGACCGCGCTGCGGCCGCGCCTGCCCCGCGGTCATGCCGCCTTGTCCTCCGCCGGGCGGACGGCGATGCCTTTGATGTGCGGCCTTGAGCAGACCATGGGCGGAATGGGCGGCAACGGCTTGCTCCGTTCCAGCTTCTCGATGGTGAAGCCTGCCTCGCGGATGCTGGCGGCGGTGTCTCGGTTCGGATGGCAGCCGCCGCCCAGCCAACCCCACACGGGCGCGACCAGGTCTTGCCAGAAGCCGCCGAAGGCGCTTTCGTAGCGGACGTGCTCGTAAAAGCGGAGCTCGCCACCCGGTTTGAGCACCCGCCGCACTTCCGAGAGCGCCTTCGCCGGGTCATCCACGCTGCACAGGACGAGAGTGCTGACGACGGTATCGAAGGAGGCGTCGGGGAAGGGGAGTTCCTCCGCCGGGGCCTGATGGACGGCAATAGGCCGGTCCATCTGCGCGGCGCGCTTCTCCGCGCGCTGGAGCATGTAGGGGTCGGGCTCGGTGGCGACGACCTCGGTTGCCTTCTCCGTGTAGTGGGAGAAGTTAGCGCCGGTGCCGCAGCCGATCTCCAGCACGCATCCCTCGGCGCTGCCGGCCAGCTCTTCCCTTACCGGCCCCAGGAACCCTTTCTCTGCGGCGGACACCATGCGGTCGTACACGGCCGCGAACCACCTGTGGCCGCGTTTTGCGGGCACTATCGCGGCCCCGTCAGGAGGGGTTCCGCCACTGGCCCTTGCCCTCCCTTGTCTTGCGCGCCGCCTGCGCGTGCAGGAGCGTGCCCTCCGTCACCAGATCAAAGGCGTCCACTTTGCTGAAGGCGTATGGCAGAAACGCCTCCGCGTCCACCTCGCAGAGCACGCGCCCGCTGGTGTAGATGTGGCCCTCCGTGTAGAGCGCGCTCAGCACCTGGCGCACCGGCAGGTCCGCCACCGGGTCATGGGGCGACTCCCGGAAGACGATCTCGCCGCGTCCGCGCTTCGCCACTTCGGTGCTGACGTCGGCGGTGACGTGGATCAGCTGCGGCGGCGCATCGAAGCCCAGGCCGTCTGCCCGGGGGCAAAACTTGAAGAAGAAGCTGGATGCCTCCTGCCGGCCCGTGGGCGCCGCCTCCGTCATGCGGCCGCGCAGGCTCAGATAGCGCACCTCGTGCCGTTCGGCGGAGCCCCAGACGTGCTCGTCCTGCTGCTCGAAGATGATCTTCGCCAGCTTCTTGGGCTCCCCGTACAGCTCGCGGCCAAAGGTCACGGCTTCCGGCGTGGACATGGGCATGGTGATGCAGTAATTGCCGGTGATGTCACCGTAGCGGGCGCGGACGTAGAGCGCGGCGCCCTGGAAGGGGCCGACGCAGTTGGAGTTGCCTACGTCTGCCACCCAGGCCGTGCCCAGCGGCTCCTCCGCCGGCTCGAGCGGCGGCGGCAGCAGCGCCGCCACGGCCTCCGGGCTGGTCTCGAAGAAGACCGTCAGGGTCCTCACGCCCAGGAAATGGCAGCGGGAATAGATGGACTGGATTCGCCTGATCTCTTCAGTGGTCTTTACTAAGCGCACGGCATCCTCCGTAGTTCGGGTTCATCATAAAGGATGCCGCAGGGGTGTCAAATTGTTGCGTT
Organism: Dehalococcoidia bacterium; assembly: GCA_030649945.1. GTDB lineage: Bacteria > Chloroflexota > Dehalococcoidia > SM23-28-2 > RBG-16-64-32 > JAUSFE01. The sequence goes on from JAUSFE010000024.1 coordinate 4,153, forward strand.
TCGGCGGCAGACGGCGACGCGAAGGCAGGCGCAGCCTTCCGGTTCGCGCCCGGCGTCTGGGATAATGGCGTCAAGTTTCCCCCCGTTCCGCACGAAAGGGCCGAATGTCTGCCGAAGCCACCGAATCCGTAGCCGCCGCCCCCGGCGTTATCGACGAGTCGCACCTGATCCGGTCGGTGCTCCGGCTGGCCTGGCCTGTGGTCATCCAGCAGGTGAGCTTCAGCATGGTGCAGCTGGTGGACACCGCGCTGGTGGGGCACCTGGGAGAAGACGCCCTGGCCGGAGTGCGGCTGGCAGGACAGATCTTCTGGTTCTCACAGGCAGGGATGGTGGCCGTGGGCGTGGGGGCCACCGCCATCATCGCCCGCAGCGTGGGCGCCGGCCACCCGGAGGACGCCTCCCGCACGCTGCGCAACGCCATCCTGATGGCCTTCCTCTGGGGCGCCCTCATGGGAGTGCTGACGTGGTTCCTGGGCAACTGGGGTCTGGGCATGCTGGGGGCTGAGGAGGGAGCGAAGCACCAGGGGACGGTGTACCTGAAGGCGACGTCTATAGGCATGCCGCTGTGGTCCATCATTTACGCCGGCAACGCCGCCCTGCAGGGGGCCGGCGACACCCGCACGCCGATGGTCAACGGCGTCGCCGTCAACCTCGTTAACGTCGTCGTCGCCTACCTGCTGATCAACGGCCCGGGCGTCTTCCCGCGGCTGGAGGTGCTGGGCTCCGGCGCCGGCTTCACTAGCGCGGCCATCATCGGCTCGCTGCTGGTGCTGGCGGTGCTGGCCTCGGGCACGAAAGTCGTCCACTGGAAGCCGTGGGAAGCGGGCCGGCTCGACCGCAGGGACGCGCGGCGGGTGCTGAACGTGGGCGTGCCGGCGGGCGTGGAGCAGATTCAGTTCAACATTGCCTTCATGATCTATACGCGCATCATCGCCAGTCTGGGGACGACGGCGCTGGCGGCGCATGGCGTGACCCTGGCGCTCCAGAGCCTGACGTTCAACGTTGGCTTCGCGTTGAGCGTCGCTACCACGGCGCTCGTAGGGCAATGCCTGGGGGCGCAGCGCCCGGACCTGGCGGAGAAGGCCACCTACGTCACCATGCGCTACTCGCTCGTCTTCATGGGGGCGCTGGCGCTGACCATGATGGTCCTGGGCGGGCAGATCACGGGGCTTTTTGTGGGCGGCGAGAACGCAGCGGAGGTGACGGGCATCGGTCGCAAGCTGCTCTTCATCTTCGCCTTCGCCATGCCGGGGCTGGCCGTCAGCCTTTCGCTGGGCGGCGGGCTGCGCGGCGCGGGCGATACGCGCGCCGTGCTGGCCATCATGGCCGGCGCCACGTGGATCGTGCGGCTGCTGCCGGCCTACCTCTTCGCCATCGTCTTCGGCATGGGCGTCCCCGGCGCCTGGCTGGCCGCTGTGCTGGATATCAACGTCCGCGCGGCGCTGATGTACCTGCGCTTCCGCCAGGGCCGTTGGAAGCACATTACCGTCTAGCAAGCGGTGCTAGAATAGGGCGGAGGAGCCCCCGGTTGAGCAAAGTCATCATCTACACGCTGCGCAACTGCCCGACCTGCGACAAGGCGACGGCCGCGCTGAATGAGCGGCGCGTGGACTTCGAAGAGCGCCGGGTGGACGAGAACGCCGTCTGGTGGGACGAGGCGCTCAACTACGCCTATACGGTGCCGGTGATCCTCTGGGAAAACGGGGACGTGGAGATAGGCTGGGAGGGCGAGCACGGGTGAGAGATCTCCTGAGCACTGGGCCGTTGGCCCTTCCGCTTTAGGCCGCCGCCGGCCGCCGCAGTGATGCCATGCCTGCCGATGTTTCTCTCCGGATCTTCAACACCCTGACGCGTCGCAAGGAGCCGTTCGCGCCGGTGGAGCCGGGGCGCGCCGCGGTCTACACCTGCGGCCCCACCGTTTACCGCTACGCTCACATCGGCAATATGCGCTCCTATCTGCTGGCGGACTGGCTGCGCCGCTTCCTGGAAGCGCAGGGCTACGCCGTGACCCATGTCAAGAACATCACGGACGTGGGCCACATGCGCCAGGAGATGCTGGACCGCGGCGAGGACAAGGTGCTGGCCGCGGCGCGGGCGGAGGGTAAGTCTCCCCGCGAGATCGCCGCCTTCTACACGAACGCCTTCCTGAGCGACGAGGCGAAGCTCAACACCCTTCCCGCCACCACGTTCCCGCGGGCCTCCGAAAACGTGGCGGAGATGGTGGAGCTGACGCGGACGCTTGTGGAGAAGGGGTTCGCCTACGTGGCGGAAGGGAATGCGTACTTCAGCGTGAGCAGGTTCCCTGGATACGGCAAGCTCTCCGGGCAGCAGGCGGCCGGCCTGGAGGAAGGCGCGCGGGTGGAGGCCGACCCGCTGAAGCGCGACCAGAGGGACTTCGCGCTCTGGAAGGCCGCCGAGCCGGGGCGCACGCTGAAGTGGCCAAGCCCCTGGGGCGAGGGCTTTCCCGGCTGGCACATCGAGTGCTCTGCCATGGTGGCCAAGTTCCTGGGCCCGGAGATCGACTTCCACACGGGCGGCGTGGACAACATTTTCCCCCACCACGAGGACGAGATCGCGCAGAGCGAGGCGGCGCTGGGGCGCCGGCACGTGCGCTACTGGCTGCACGGACAGCACCTGCTGGTAGACGGGCTGAAGATGGCCAAGAGCACAGGCAACACGTACCACATACCGGACCTGGAGCGCCGCGGCTTTGACCCGCTGGCCTTCCGCTATCTCTGCGCCACCGCCCACTACCGCGCGCGGCTGAACTTCACGCTGCCCTCGCTGCGCGCGGCCCAGCGCGGCCTCAACCGCCTGCGTCTGTCGCTTCAGCAGGCCGACGGGCGGGTCACGAAGAAGGCCATAGCGGCGGGCGACGGCCTGCGCCGGGAGTTCTGGCGGGCCGCCGCCGCTGACCTGAACATCCCGGCGGCGCTGGCGGTGGCCTGGCGCGCCGCCCGTTCGCCGCTGCCCGGCGCCGTCAAGCGCGAGCTTCTCATGGACTGCGACCGCCTGCTAGGACTGGACCTCCTGAGGACGGGGCAACTGGACGGGCTGCCGGCGGAGGTCCAGGAGTGGCGCCGCGAGCGCCACGCCCTGCGCGCCGCGAGGGATTACGCCCGCGCGGATGCCTTGCGCACGCAGCTCTTGGGGATGGGTTACGAGGTGCGCGACACGCGCGCCGGCACGCAGGTGCTGCGGGTCCCGGCCTGGCAGCAGGAGGAAGCGAACATATCGTCCAGCCGCGACGTGGCCTCGTTGCTGGACGAGCCGGCCGCGGTGGACTTCACCATCAGCATCGTCGCCCGCCAGGGGTGCGCTGAGATAGAGCGCTGCCTGTCGTCTGTGCGCGCCTGCACGCGGGGCAAGCGCACCGAGATCATCGTGGTGGACAACGGCTTCGAGGAAGACTGCGCGGCGCATCTTGAGGACATGGCTGGAGATGACGAGAAGATGCGCGTCTTCCACGCGGACCACTTCCTGGGCTCCGCCGCCGCGCGCAACGTGAGCCTGCGCCAGGCCCGCGGCCGCTACGTGGTCTTCATCGACACCAGCGTGGAGCTGAAGGGCGACATCCGGCCGCGGCTGCGGGAGCTGCTGGACGACCCGACCGTGGGCATGGCGGGCCGCTGGGGCGTGCTGACGAACGACCTGCGCTCTTTCGACGAGGCGCCCGCCTCGGGCGATGTCCACGCCGTGGAGGGCTACCTGATGGCGTTCCGCCGCGAGGTGCTGCGCGAGGTGGGCTTCCTGGACGAGAAGTTCCGCTTCTACCGCCACCTGGACCTGGACTTCAGCTTCGCCGTGCGCAGCCGCGGCTACCGCGCCGTCATTGACACGGCGCTGCCCGTGGTCCGGCACGACCACGTGGACTGGCTGGCGACGCCAGTGGAGGAGCGCGACCGCCTGAGCAAGCGCAACTTCTACCGCTTTCTCCAGAAGTGGGGCGAGCGCACGGACCTGGTGACGGCGCGGCGCTAGTCGCCGTCTCTGCGCAGCCGCTCGCCAATCGTCGCCCGCACGGCGCGCTCCTGGCGGCGCAGGGTGGACCGCACGGCCGCCATGCGCGCCTCGAGCTCGCGGCGGAGCGGGCTCCAGCGGGTGTGTTGCGCCGGCACGTTGGCGCCCCAGCGCAGGGCGACGGCGGCCCAGGAGAGGCCCGCGCCGAAGCTGGAGAGGACAACGTTGTCGCCGCCCTTCAGGCGCCCCGCGGCCACGGCCTCATAGAGCGCGATCGGGATCGACGCGGCGCTCGTGTTGCCGTACTGGCGGACGTTGGAGAACACCTTCTCCAGGGGCAGGCCCAGGCGTTTCGCGGTGGTCTCCATGATGCGCAGGTTCGCCTGGTGCGGGATGAAGAGGTCCACCTGCTCCAGCTTCAACCCCGAAGCGGTAATTACCTTTTCCGCCGCCTTCGCCATCATCTGCGTGGCCCAGCGGAAGATCTGCGGCCCGTTCATTGTCAGGTAGCCCACACCCTTCGGCGAGTGGCCGTTCGCCCGGCTGTTGGGCCGCGCCGCGGGGATCATCAGCAGGTCCGCGCCGGCGCCGTCGCAGCCCGTCGTGGAAGAGAGAATGCCCGGCTCGTCGCTCTCCTTGAGGACGACCGCGCCCGCGCCGTCGCCGAACAGCACGCAGGTGCTCCGGTCGCGCCAGTTCAGGTGCGTGGACAGCTCATCGGCGCCGATCACCAGCACCTGGCGGGCGCGGCCGGACTCGATCTGCCCGGCGCCCATGGCCAGGGCGTAGACGAACCCCGCGCAGGCGGCGTTCAGGTCCATGGCCCCCGCGCCCGTAGCGCCGATGCGGTCCTGGATCAGCGAGGCCGTAGAGGGCATCACCTGGTCCGGGGTGCAGGTGGCCAGCAGGATGAGATCGATGTCGCGCGCGTGGGTACCGGAGACGTACAACGCCTCCTGCGCCGCCCTGAGCGCCAGGTCAGACGTGGACTCGTTGCCGGCGATGTAGCGCTGCCGGATGCCGGTGCGGGTCGCGATCCACTCGTCGGAGGTGTCGAGTCCCAGCTCGACGAAGCGCTCGTTCTTGACGAGACGAGAGGGGACGTGCATCCCCCATCCGGCTATCTGGGCGTACCTCATGCCGGCCTCCTCCCCCGCCTCAGGCGGGCCGCCGTCGTCCGGGGGCGGTCACCTTGCGAGGGGTATCGTCTGCTGGAGGAGAGAGGCGGGATCCCTCCAGTCATCAAGGCAACGCCCCACCTTCCAGGCCCAGCGCCCGGGCCGCCGTCTGCCAGATCTCCCCGGCGGTGAAGAATGTCGTCCGGTAGTTCAGCCAGCGGTCTGCCGCCGGGTCGTACTCGCCGTCGTAGGCCTCCTGGACCCTGTCGTAGATCTCTTTGACCACGCGGCTCGTCGCCGAGAAGCGCGCCTCCAGCCCCCTTTGCTGCGCCTCCGCGTTGAGGATGGCGACGATGCCCTCGGCGCCGGACATGGCGCCGATCAGGTTGCGCCCCGCCTCCTTGCGCCCGACGAGCGAGGGGTCATACGCCAGGTAGATCAGGCCGCCGGGCGCCGCCGCCTGCCGCGCGACCCCCGCCTGGTGGATGCCCGCCTGCGTGGTGAAGACCTCGCCGATGATCGGGGCGTTGTGCGGCACCGGCGTCAGGCGCTCCTCGACAAGCGCGGTCATCTCCGGCAGCACGCTCAGGTCAAAGCCGGGGTCGCCGTAGATGCGGATGTAGCCGGCCAGCATCTGCTCCAGCGAGGTGTTGCCGGTGCGCTCGCCCAGGCCGGCGAAGGCGACGTTGACCTTGCGGCAGCCGTAGCGCCAGGCGGCGAGCGAGTTGGCGGTGGCCAGGCCGAAGTCGTTGTGGCCGTGGAACTCCAGCTCGGCGCCCGTCTCGCCGTACAGCGTGGTGATCAGGCGCGGGATGCCCTGGGGCATGGCGGCGTAGGGGTCCGGCACGCCCCAGCCGATGGTGTCGCAGATGCGGAACTTCGCGCGGCCCTCGGTGGCCTCGAGGACGGTGTGGATGAAGGGGATCACCCAGCCGAAGATGTCGGCCCGCGTGGTGTCTTCCAGGTGCACGCGCGGCGTGATGCCGTACTCGCAGGCCGTGAGCACCGGTCGCAGGTACTTCTCGATCGCCTCTTCTTTGGAACGATAGCCCAGCTTGTCGAAGATGTGGTGGTCAGAGGAGGACGCCAGCATGCCCGTCTCTTTGACGCGGCCCTGGCTGGCCTCGTACAGCTCTTTCACGTCCCTGGGCGTGGCGCGGATCCAGGTGGTGATGCGCGGGAACTCGTAGCCTCTTTCCAGCAGCTTGTCCAGCACCCAGAGGTCGCGCTTCTGGTAGATGAACGTCTCGATGGCGTGGATGCGGCCGCTGCCGTTGTCCAGCTGGTGCAGCAGGTCCACGTAGCGCAGCCGCGCCTCGTTCGGGAAGAGCGGGAAGCGGGAGTCCTGGGCGCCGTCGCGCAGGGTGGTGTCTGTGATCAGCCGGGGTTCGGTGTCCGCGACGGGTAGTGGGGCCGGCGCCGATTCCAACTGGACCGGCGGCATCCGGCCCTCGTAGTTGTAGTAGACGCGCTCGGCGTTGATCTTGTCCTTCGTAACCATCCTCGTCTCTCGGTCGGCCGGATCGCAAGTCCATTGTAATGCCAAGGAGAGGCTGGGGCCAACGGAGTTGCGCAAGCTGTTGGCTGTTGGATACCCATGCGCACAAGGCGGGCACCCTGAAGGATGAAAACGGTCGCTCACCGCGTGATCTGAAGGTAACAGCACATGCGGATACCGCGCGCCGGGCTGTCATTCTGCGGGGCGACCACTTCGGCATCGGGCGACAAACACCTTTCCGCAGAATCTGGGGCGGGGCCGGCGCTGGCTCGGCATTGGCCACGGCCGCACCTTCCGAAAGCGATCGCACCTATGCGAAACCACCTGGCGAGCGCTGGTCGCTGTGGCTGCCGAAGGGGTGGTCGGCCCCGCCCCGGATTCCGCGTAGACTCCCCATCGCCCGCTGCACGCGTTTTGCCGCGCGGAATGACAGAGCCAGCGCCGTCCGCAGGGGGCCAGACCCCGCTGCTACTCTCAGGGCTGTTGGCATCTTCGGGGCGCAGCAGCCAGGCGTCCCTACGCTGCGCCGACCTGCGCCGCCGCCCAGCGCACGAAGCGCATGATGTCGGGGACCGCGGACTGGTCCGCCGTCTTGTCGGCCCGGTGCTCCTGCGACCACACGACGAGCGTGTGCCAGGGCTCGGGCAGCGTTTCGAGCGCCCAGGCCACTGCCTGCGGCTTCGTGGGGAGCTCGCCGGACTGCAGCGTGTACAAGCCTCGGCATATCGTTTCGATCTCGAACGCCTGGTAGTAGCGAGTGTCCATCCAGGCAGGCGGCTCGTCGCCGCCGGCCCAGTGCTCCATCCGCGCGCGGAACTCGCTCACGACCGCCGCGCGCAGGTCATCCGCGGAAATTGGGTCGATGAGCGTCTTCGGATCGGGGCCGACCACGGTGACACCGCGCTCACGGACCATCCAGCGTTCGAGGATGAAGTTGTCGCGGTGCTCGGCCCAGACGAATGGCCAGTCAGAGCCGACGGTCGGGTGGCGGCGCTCTCCCGGATTGAAACGCTTGAGGGATGCTCGGTCGATATAGGACACCTCGTAGTGGCGGCCGTACTGGTTCGCGGCCGCCGGAATGCGCGCGTGGAGGGAATCGAGCGCCTCGAACTCCGCCTCGGACACAGAGCGCTCGGTGACGACGAGGATGTCGACGTCGCTGGTCTCGGCGTTGAAGTCGCCGAGGGCGAGCGATCCGCGCAGGTAGAACCCGAGCAGGTTATCGCCGAGGGCGTCGCGGACGCCGGCGGCGAGTTCGTCCAGGAGCGCGGAGACTTCGGGTGGGGGCTTCACGGTGTCTCGTTGGCAGACGTAACCGCCGACTGCAGGAAGCGCAATACTTCATCGATTCTGGTGTCGTCGGGTGTGCGATCCTTGCGAACCTGCTGCGACCATTCCAGCAGCGGGCGCCACTCCTGAGGTAGCTTCCTCAACGCCCAATCGATTGCCTCGCGCTTTGAATGCAGCGCGCCGGTCTCGATCGTAAACAACGCTCGACAGGTAGTTTCGACCTCGTAACCTTGAGCGCCGCGGTGCAGCAACTCTGTGCGCGGCCAGCTGCCGTCGCTCCAGTGCTGGAGCCGTTGCCGCAGCTCATCGTACGCCGCCTGTCGCATCTCCGCGGTCGAAACCGGCTCTATGAGCATCTTCGGGTCGGGCCCCACCACCGTCACGCCTCGCTCGCGGACAGTCCAGCGTTCGAGTACCCAGTTCGGCCGGTGCCGCGTCCACTGCAGGGCTTCGTCCGGCCCCACTTTCACGTGCCGCTGACCGGGCGCAAACCGGCGGACCGTCGCGCGGTCTATGTAGTACACCTCATATTCGAGCGAGAAATCATTTCCCGTTGGAGGCAAGCGCCGGTGCAGCGCTTCCAGTACCGCGAATTCCGCGCCCGTGACGGGGCGCTCCGTCACGACGAGCACATCTACGTCGCTTGAGTCGCGGTCGAAGCCGCCGAGGGCAAGCGAGCCACACAGGTAGACCCCGAGCAGGTTGTCGCCGAGGGCGTCGCGGACGCCGGCCACAAGTTCGTCCAGGAGCGCGGAGACTTCGGGCGGAGGTGTCATGGGTGACGCAATTATAGGGGCGGTTCAGTAGGCGCGCCTGCTTGCTGCGCCCCTACCGTACGGTCAACAACTTCACCAGGGGCGCCGGCCTACGATTGCGTCAGGGAGAGCTCGAGCGGCTCGCCCTTGAGCGCACTGACTTTGAGGATGGAAAACCCGATGACCCGGCCTTCCAAATCGACCTTCTCCATCACCTGGTCAAGGGAGGTTTCCCGGAAGAAGCCCGGCGCGTTCCGGAGCGTGATCTCCAGATAGTCACCCTCGGGGTCGTACCAGATCCTTATCTTTTCGTCCATAGCACCGATCCTCGCTTCACTTTGTCCGTGAAGTGCGCGGTGAGCAGAAACCGGTCATCGCTTCGCCATTTTACCACCACGCAGAGGTGCTTCTGGCCGACTATGGCATGATGGTACACGCGGTGGTACAGGCGTACCTCTGGGTCGGACTCCGACTGAATGACAACGTCTGGCTCCGCCAATGTTTCGGCGAGACGCGGTTCCTGTCCGACCATTTCCGGGTGCTCTTCCATAAGGTGCGCCAAGCGCTCGTCCGTCACCCGGATGGAATTCCCCGAGTAGTCTGTCCAGGTAGCAGCCAGCTAGTCCTCCAGCGTGCTGGTATCGCCCTCCGGCAGGCCCAGTTCGCGGGCCTTGAGGAGGCGGCGCATGATCTTGCCGCTGCGGGTCTTGGGCAGGCCCGGCAGGAACTCGATCTCGCGCGGGGCGATGCCGCTGCCCAGCCGCTCGCGCGAGAAGTGGATCAGCTCGCGGCGCAGCTTGTCGGTCGGCTCGTAGCCATCCTTGAGGGCGACGAACGCCTTAACCACCTCCATCGCCACCGGGTCCGGCTTGCCGATGACGCCGGCCTCGGCCACCGCCGGGTGCTCGAGGAGCACGCTCTCCACCTCGAACGGCCCCACCAGGTGGCCCGCCGTGTTGATCACGTCGTCCGCGCGGCCCACGAACCAGAAGTAGCCGTCGGCGTCCATGCGGGCACGGTCGCCTGTGATGTACCACCCCTTGCGGAACTTGGAGTTGTACATCTCCTGGTTGTTCCAATAGGTGTGGAACATGGCGGGCCAGCCGGGGCGGATAGCCAGGTTGCCCTCGGTGCCAGGCGGGACCTCCTCG
>JAUSFE010000041.1 GCA_030649945.1 Dehalococcoidia bacterium
GGACGCGTCTGCGGGGCGATCGCCGGCGGCCGCAGGTAGACCACGCGCAGCGCTTCCGGCCCCCGGCCCTCGCCGGCGGCCAGACGCCGCCAGCCGAGCTCCGCCAGGACGCCGGCCCGCCGCACCGACGCCGAGGGCGAAGCGACCACCCCCCTCCCACCGGACGCCTCCGCGACCATCGCCGCCAGCTCATCGTCCACCTCGCCGCAGAACAGCGCGGCCCCTCGCGCCTTGCGCACAACATCCGCTGGCCAGTCGAGGCGCGGCGCCGTCACCTCCCGCCAGGGCCGCGAGCGGTAGGCCGCCCAGGCCAGCTCGCCCCGGCCGGCCCGGTGCACGGCGACGATCCGGCCGGGGAAGGCGGCGTGCTGGTAGGCGTCCAGCTCCAGCCGGCCCACTCCGAGAACCGGCAGCTTGAGCGCGTAGGCCAGCCCCTGGGCCGTGCTCACCCCAACACGAAGGCCGGTGTACATCCCCGGCCCGGTGCAGGCGAAGACGGCGGTGATCTCCCCCTTCGTCACGCCGGCCTGCGCGAGCAGCCGGTCGATGGTCGGGAGCAGCTCCACGGTGTGGTTGCGGCGGCAGCGCCAGGTGACCTCCGCCTGGAGCGTCCCATCCAGCGAGAGGGCGAGCGACGCCATCTCAGAGGCGGTATCGATGGATAGCTCCACGTCAGCGCCTCGCCCGCGGCCGTCTGGCCAGCCGCTCCAGCAACGCCCGCGGCCGCTCGCCCTCCGCCTCCACGGTCAGCCTGCGGCCACGCTCCCCCGTAACCTCGAACCGGGCGTGCAGCCGCTCCGGAGCGAAGACGTGCAGCGCCCGCTCCGGCCACTCCGCCACCAGCACGCCGTCCGCGCAGTACTCGTCCACCGCCAGCTCCTCCGCCTGCTCCGGCGCCTCCAGCCGGTAGAGGTCCGCGTGGTACAGCTTGCACTGCCTCCCCTGGTACTCGCCCATCAGCACAAACGACTTCGACGACACGGAGCCCTCGAAGCCCATCCCGCGCGCGATCCCTTGCACGAAAACGGTCTTGCCCGCGCCCAGGTCGCCCGACAGGAGGACCGTGTCGCCCGACCGCAGGAGTCGGCCCAGGCGAGCGCCCAGCCGGCGCGTCTCGCCCGGCCCGCGGCTCTCGAATACGACGGGCGCCCTCACGTCCGCCCAGACGGGCGGCCGTCGGGCCGCAGGTGGTCCCAGCCGGCGGCCGGCAGCCGCACCTCTTCGCCCGACGCGTCCACCAGCCGCGCCCGCCGCTCCCCGTCCTCGACCATCTCCCCGATCATGGTAACCTCCGGCCGCAGCGCCTCCAGCGTCTCCCTCGGCGCGACGAACACGAGCTCGTAATCCTCGCCGCCCGTGCAGGCCAGCGCCAGCGCCTCCTCCGGGTAGGCGTCGCGCAGCTCACCGCTCAGCGGCAGCGCCGCCGCCCGCACGACTGCGCCCAGCCCGCTCATCTCGCACACGTGCCCAAGGTCCTGCAGCAGCCCGTCCGAGACGTCGATGGCGCAGGGCACACCCAGCTCCGCCGCCCGCCGCGCCGCCGCCAGGGGGGGCCGCGGCCGCAGGTGCGCCCGCACCAGCGGGTCGTCCGCGGGAGCGCCGTCCTTCAGGCGACGCAGCCCCGCCGCGGAGTCGCCCAGCGTGCCGGTCACGGCGATGACGTAGCCCACCCGCGCCGCGTCGCGCCGCATCAGCAGCGGGCTGCCCTCGCCATCGACCTCCGCCTGGCCGAGGACGGCGACCGTGATCGCTATCTGCGGGGCCCGCACCACATCCCCGCCGGCGACGGCGACGCCGTACTCGCGGGCGCACTGGCCGAGGCCTTCGTACAGCGCGTCCACGTCTGGCACGGCGGTCTGCGGCGGCAGGGCCAGCGTGACGAGCGCGTACTGCGGCAGGCCGCCCATCGCCGCGATGTCGCTCACGTTGACCGCCAGCGCCTTCCAGCCCAGGTCCACCCAGGGCGTCCGCCCCGGCAGGAAGTGGACGCCCTCCACCAGCGTATCGGTGGTGGCCAGCATCACGGCGTCGTTCAGGCGCCAGGCGGCCGCGTCGTCGCCGATGCCGACGATGAGCGATTCGGGACGGCCGGCGCCCACGGCCTTCGCCAGCCGCTCGATCAGCCCGAACTCGCCGATATCGGAGACGTCCACGCGGCCATTATACGGCGGCGGGCCGGTATGCCCGTACGCGGCTGCTATACTCTCCGCGTAGATGCGCATCGCCATACTCTCCGACGTGCACGCGAACCTGGCCGCGCTGGAGGCCGTGCTCCGCCACGCGGAAGCTGACGGCCCCATCGACGGCATATGGTGCCTGGGCGATACCGTCGGCTACGGCCCCCAGCCCTCGGAGTGCGCCGCCAGGCTCCGCGAGGCGCACGTGCTCGCCGTCGCCGGCAACCACGACCGCGCCGCCACGGGGAAGATGGGCACGGAGGAGTTCAACCCGGACGCGGCGACGGCCGCCCTCTGGACGCGGGACCACCTGGAGGACGCCGCCGCCGCCTACCTGGACTCGCTGCCGGAGGTAGCGTACGCGTCGCCGGCGCAGGGTCGCCCCGATAGGATCGGGGCGCCGCCGGAAAAGGGGCGGAGCGCCGACCTGGAGACCGAAGCCGAGGGGAGAGGGCACGACCCCAGCCTGAAGGCTGGGGCATCGGGAGCGGAGTTCACGCTCGTCCACGGCACGCTGCGCTGGCCCATCTGGGAGTACCTCTACTCCTACGAGGCGGCGCGCGCGCACCTGGAGCGCCAAGAGACGCCGTTCTCCCTCGTCGGCCATACGCACGTGCCGATGCTGGTCGCCGAGGGCGC
>JAUSFE010000059.1 GCA_030649945.1 Dehalococcoidia bacterium
AGGCAGCCGCAATTCAATGCTGATAAGATCGTCTCGCACCTGACTCCTTTCTGTAGCTGGTTCTGTCTTTCAACTACAGAAACGCCAGGTGCTTTTTGCTAAGGCATCTGAACTGTATCCACACTGAAGAGTGTAGAACCCTGTCATAGCTCTATCCCAAACCCATCTGCGCCAGAATCAGCACCAATCTGCGGCTACCCGGGGGCGGGGTGGGGAAATCGCCCGCATTATCCGCGACGCCCGCATTACGGTGAGAACTTGGCGAGAGCGGGCTGCGACACTGGGGGCAGAAACAGGGCGACGACTTCACGCTGAAAGCCAAGGAGGCGGCTGACATGCCGGACAAGACAATAGTGCTCGTGTCGGAACTGGACGACTCCACTCACGGGGAGATACACGTGCTGGCGGGGGCGCAGGAAGCGGCTCACCTCGTAGAGACGCTGCTGGAGGCCGGTTTCGGCCGCGAGCGGCTCCGGGTGTTCGCCGTGGACGAGCTGGAGCTGCAGATCACGCACAGGCCCGTGGTCGCCCTGGTCGGCGCCGGTCCGCCCGCTCCGGCCCCAGAAGCGCCTTCGGACACGACGGAGGAGGAGGAGGAGGAGGAGGAGAGCCAGCCGCACCGGAAGGAGCCAGCCGCCCCGCGCGCCAAGGACGTCGCCATCGCCACCGCCCCATACATGAGAAACGGCGTCCGCTTCTCCACGCTGTTCAGGCAGGCCTGACACCGCCCCATTGGGGGTCGCCCCTCGATGGCATCGCTCGTTTCGCCGGGCGGGGCACCGCCTCCCGCCCCGCCCGGCCTCTCTACTCCGCCGCCGCTGTAGCCCCGTCCCGCAGCGCGGCGTATCATGAAGCGCCGTGAGCGATCTCATCCGCGCGGCGCTGGCCACTAACGCCGCCAACCTCTCCCTCGGCAGCGAAGTCTCCCGGGCGGACAACGCCACCTTCGTCCGCAACCCCTCGCATCCCATCATCTACGATGCGAACCACGTGCGCGACGTCACGGCATCCACCCCTGAGCAGATCGAGCGGCTGCTGGTGCGCGTCGAGCGCGAGTACGCTCACGCCCACCACCGCCGCTTCGATGTGGACTTCCGCACGCCGCCCGAATTCAGCGCCAGGCTTGCCCTGGAGGGATACGAACGCAACGATGAGCTGGTCATGCTGCTCGACGGCGCCCCCGCCGGCTCGCCCGGAGATTGCGACATCCGCCCGGTAGAGACGCAGCAAGACTGGGCCGTGTACGAGTACCTGCGCGGGCGCGACTGGCAGGACTACGCGTCCCGGCATAACCGCCCGCCGGAGCCGCAGGTCGCCGCTTCCCTGTTCGCGCTCGCCCGGTTCAGACAGCCCCCGGTCCGCCACTGGATCGCCTACCTGGAAGGCGAGCCTGCGGCGTATCTCAGCTCCTGGGAGGGCGCAGGCGGCGTGGGCCAGGTGGAGGACCTCTTCGCGCTGCCTCAGTTCCGCCATCGCGGGCTGGCGACGGCGCTGATCCACCACTGCGTCGCCGATTGCCGCCGCCATGGGGCCGGCCCCGTAGCCATCGTCGCCGATGCCGCCGACACGCCGAAGCAGATGTACGCGGCCATCGGCTTTCGCCCGCTGACCGTCGTCAGCCACTGGCTGAAGCGCCTCCCACCCGTGGGTAACCCGTCATCCTGACGAAGGAAAGATCTGTCCACCGCCACCCTTCGCTATCCGGTCGAGCCTCCCGGGACCAAGTGACGCGCTGCCCATTCCCGGACAGGGCCCCCTTCGACATCCCCAGGACAGGCTTCCTGCGTCAGGGCCACAATGGGGTCGAGGTCCCGCGCCGCTACGCTGCCCAGGCCGCAAATGCTCAGACGCGTGCGCGTTATCCCCAAATCTCCCCACAATCTCTCTTGCGGCGCTTGCCCGCGACCCGCTAGGCTGAACGCGAGCGTGGCCGGATCCCGCCTTTGTTCCGCCGCGCCGTGGGTGCTATAGTGAACCAGAATCAGCCGACGCCGACATGACAGAAGCAGCCAAGCACTCAGCAGAGCCCGCCCGCACCGTACCCGCGCCACTGCCCCCCCTACCACCCGATGTGAGCATCGAGCGGGTGCGCGACCGCTTCGACGGGCAGGATAGCCGCGACATTTTCGCCAAGGTCGTCGAGTTCACCCTCATCGAGCGCGCGCAGGCGCTCGGCGTGTACCCCTTCTTCCAGCCGCTGGACAACAACGACGGGCCGGAGGCCCAGATCCACGGCCGGCGCGTGCTCATGTTCGGCTCCAACAACTACCTGGGGCTCACGCGCCATCCGCATGTGGTCGAAGCCGCGCGCGAGGCCATCACCAGGTACGGCACCTCCATGACCGGGTCCCGCCTGCTCAACGGCAGCATTCTCCTCCACGAGGAGCTGGAGGGCCGCATCGCGCGCTTCCTACGCAAAGACGCCGCACTCGTCTTCACGACCGGCTACCAGACAAACCTCGGCACGATCTCAGCGCTCGTGGACAAGCGCTCCGTCGCCGTCGTCGATAAGTTGGACCACGCCAGCATCTACGACGGCGCCCAGCTGGCGGACGGCGAGATACTCCGCTTCAAGCACAACGACGCCCGCCACCTGGACACGGTCCTCGCCCGCATTCCCCAGCACAAGGCCGTCCTGGTGATCGTGGACGGCGTGTACAGCATGGGGGGCGACATCGCTGACCTACCCGCCATCGTAGACGTCTGCGCGCGCCACGGCGCCCGCCTGTTCGTGGACGACGCACACGCCATCGGCGTCATCGGCGAGGGCGGCCGCGGCACCGCCAGCCACTTCGGGCTCGAGGACCGCGTGGACCTGGTGATGGGCACCTTCTCCAAGTCTCTGGCGTCAATCGGCGGCTTTGTCGCCGGGCCCCGCAAGGTGCTGGAGTGGATCAAGCACTTCGGGCGGTCCATGATGTTCAGCGCCAGCCTCCCTCCTTCCTGCACCGCCGCCGCCCTGGCCGCCCTCGACGTGATCGAGAACGAGCCAGAAATAGTTGAGCGCCTGCAGAAGCTCGGCACCCTCTGGCGCGAGGGCCTCAGCAGCCTGGGCTTCGCTGTCGGCAACTCCCAGACCCCCATTGTCCCGGTGCAGCTGGGCGACGAGTACACGACGGTTGTCTTCTGGAGGGAGCTGCTAGAGAACGGCGTCTACACGAACCCGGTCATCTACCCTGCCGTCAACATGAAAGAGGGGATCCTGCGCACCAGCTGCATGGCCACCCACACTGAAGAGCAGATCGCGCAAGCCCTTGAGGTCTTCCGAGACGTCGGCCGAAAGCAAGGCCACATCTCCTAGCGCTCCGCCCCAGGCGGACGGTTCCGTCGCCGTCACCCCGGTCACCAGCAAACGTGACCTGGACGCCTTCATCCGGCTGCCCTGGCGCCTCTACCGCGGCAACCCCAACTGGGTGCCGCCCCTGCTCATGCTCCAGCGCCAGCTCTTCGACCCCCGGCACAACGCCTTCTACCTGCACGCGGACGTCCAGATCTTCCTGGCCAGACGCGACGGCGTGGCCGTGGGCCGCATCAGCGCCCACATCGACCACGAGCACAACCGCTATCACAGCGAGCGCACCGGCTTCTTCGGCTTCTTCGAGAGCGATGACGACCCGGCCGTGGCCGCCCTCCTCCTGCACACCGCCGAAGAGTGGCTGCGCGAAAGGCGCATGGATCGCATCCGCGGACCCATGAACTTCTCCGCCAACGCCGAGATCGGCTTTCTGGTAGTGGGGTTTGACTCGCCACCGCAGATCCTCATGCCCTACACACCGCCATACTACCTGGACCTCGTAGAGCAGCAGGGTTATGTCAAGATACAGGACCTCTTCGCCTGGCGCTGGGAGAGGCAGCCCGTGCCCCCGGGCGCACCCGCGCGGATGGTGAAGGAGCTGCGCTCCCGGCCGGAGATCACCACCCGCCGGGGCAGCATGAAGCACTTCGACCAGGAGGTGCGCACGATCCTCGCGCTCTACAACGACGCCTGGAGCGCCAACTGGGGCTTCGTGCCCGCCACGGACGCGGAGGCGGCGCAGATGGCGCGCGAGCTGAAGCTCATCGCGGACCCGCGGCTCGTGCCTTTCGTGGAGGTCAACGGCGTCCCGGCGGGCGTGGCGCTCGCCGTGCCCAACGTCAACGCGGCGATCCACGACCTGAATGGCCGCCTCTTCCCCTTCGGCTTCCTCAAGCTGCTCTGGCGCCTGAAGTTCCGCCGGCGGCAGAACGGACGCCTGCTGCTGATGGGCATCAAGAAGGAGTTCCGCACGCGCCGCTACGCCGGTCTGGCGTACCTGCTCTGCGACGAGATCTACCGCGGCGCGATGGCCTACGGCTTCCAGTGGGCGGAGTTCTCCTGGACGCTGGAGGACAACCACCTCATCAACTCCCTGATCACGAAGGTGGGCGCCCGGCGCTACAAGACCTACCGCATCTACGAGAAGGCCCTCACGTGAAGGTGCTGGTTACGGGCGCCAGCGGCTTCCTGGGCTCGCACATCGCGGAACATCTGGCCGGCGCCGGCCACGGGGTGCGGCTGCTGCTGCGTCCCACCAGCAGCCGCCGCTTCCTCTCCGCTTTCCCGTACGAAGAGGCGCCGGGCGACGTGACGGACCCGGCCTCGCTCCCTCCCGCGGTGGAGGGGGTGGATGCCGTCGTCCACGCCGCCGCGCTCGTGAAGGCGCGCAACGAGGCGGAGTTCCACGCCGTAAACACGCAGGGGACGCAGAACCTGTTGCTGGCCGTGAAGGCGGCGGCACCCGACCTTCAGCGCTTCGTATACATCTCCAGCCTGGCCGCGCACGGGCCCAGCCCGGACGGCGCTCCGCGGCCCGTGGACGCCCCGCCCAGGCCACTCACCGCTTACGGCCGCACGAAGCTGGCCGGCGAGAACATCACCCGCGCCTCCAGCGCCGGCTCCCGCTCCATCATCTTTCGCATGCCGGTCATCTACGGCCCGCGCGACGCGGCGCTGCTCCCCTTCTTCCGCCTCGCGCGCCTGCGAGTGGCGCCGCTCCTCCTGGGCGGGCGCAACCGCATCTCCATCGTTTACGTGGACGACGCCGCCCGGGCCGTCGCGGCCGCCGCCACCGCCGAGGCCGCTGTGGCAGGCAACACGTACACCCCGGAGGACGGCGCGGTCTACTCCTGGCGCGACCTCCTTGCGGCGATCGAGCAGGCGGTGGGCAGCAGGGCCCTGCGCCTCAACGCCCCTCGCTGGGCCTTCTCCCTCGCGGCGCTGGGCAGTGAGGCCTTCGGCTTCGTCGCCCGGCGCGCCGTCCCGCTGACGCGCGAGAAGGTGCGGGAGATGGCTCAGTCCCACTGGGTCTGCTCACACGAGGCGTTGCGCGCGGACCTCGGCTGGACGCCGCGCGTACAGATAGCGGAAGGCGCTCAGCTCACGGCCGCCTGGTACCGCGCCAACGCCTTGCTCTAGCAGGCCCGCCCTCTCGCTATTACGTTTCACATTGTAGGCAGTTGTATACGCTCGTGCCTGATGACGCGCCCCGCTTCGATCCTGTTGTCGCTGGAGCAGGAGCGTGGCTGCGCAGCAGGTGTAAGTGCTGGCCAAGGCGATGAACCCGTCCAGCCATTTTGCCTCGAGTATAGACGCGGGGCGCATAGCCGGGGTGCAGGGGGCGCAGCCCCCGCCGGGGTCGTCCAAGGGGTGTCCCCTGGATAACATTTCGAGGGCGGGAGGGTGGGACAGAAGACGTTTGCAGGCGGAAAGACGCTCAAGCAAACCTCGCGCCACCTTGATGCTTGGTGGTGCCGGTGCACACAGGCATGTAAATTTGGAGACGGAACAATAGCCGCCCCCTTCCACCCGTGTTCGTAGGGACGGCCGGGCTGCCCCCTACGCCGGCGCCGTTTCTACCGCCTCTTCCCGGGCCCGGCGCAGGAAAACGATGTCCGCCAGGCTCAGCTTCATGGCGACGGCGGCCATCGGTCCCGCCACTAGATAAGGAAGCGCCAGCACCACATGAGAGAAGATGGCGAACGCGGCGGCCTGCGACTTGTCCACACCAAACGCCACTATCAGGCCCGTCAGCGCTATCTCGAATACGCCCAGCCCGGCCTGCGTCACCGGCACGGAAACGGCGAGCGACGCGACCACCACCACCAGGAGGTACACCGCCGGCGATAGGTCCAGCCCCAGCGCCCGGCCGCAGGCGTAGTACACCACCCCCTCCACCAGCCACGCCACGTGGGAAGTCCAGAAGACCGTGAACATCGCCCCCGGCCGCCGGAACGCCTGCAGGCCGTGGCCAAACGCCCTCAGCTCCGTGGCTACCCAAGCCCGCAGCCGCCCTTCCGGCTGGCTGACCAGCTCTTCAGCGCTTTCGCTGCGCCCCGCCAGCCAGCGGGCCCCAATAGTCCAGCCTGTCAGCAGACAGCCGTACAGCACGGCCAGGGGCCACAGGAACCTGGCCTCTTCGTACAGGACAACGCCCAGGATGATGAAGCTGCAGAAGGCGATGGTATCCGCCAGCTTCTCCGAGATTACCGTCGCCACAATGCTGGAGACGCTCAGCCCCGTCCGCCGCCGCAGCACCTGCACCCGCACCACTTCGCCCGCGCGCAGCGGCAGCGTCATGTTGCAGGCCACGCCCAGGACGGCGGTGCCGAAGAGGAATGACACGCTGACCCGCGTCATGGGCTGAAAGAACTGCTGCCAGCGCAGCGCCCGGAACCAGTGCGAGACCAGCACCGCCGCGAAGGCCAGCGGCAGCCACCAGAGCGTGGCGCGCTCCAGCTCGTCGCGCACAGACGAAAGGTCGACGCGCCACAGCAGCCCCGCCAGGAGCGCCCCGGCTAACGCCAGCTGGAGAAGCGACCGCAGATACGGAAAAGAGCGGCGCAGCACTCCCGGCGGCGTCAGCGCGACAACGTCTTCCTGGTACTCCACTTGCAGAGCATTGTACAACGGGAGTGTCGAGAAGACAGAGGTTAGAAGATAGTGCACTGGTCCCTATCAGCCCGAAACACCTGCCAAAACAAGACCACTCATTGCCCCTCGCCGCGCATGGGAGAGGGGTCAGGAGTGAGGACCCAGCGTATAATCCTCATCGACTCCTTATGACGGACTATCTCCGGCTCATCGATGACCGCACCGGCGGACCACGCAGCGATATCACGCCACTATTCGCCAACGCAGAAGCCTTCCGCGCCGTCGTCGACGCGCTCCTAGAACGAACCGCCCCACTGAACTGGAACATCGTCGCCGGCATCGATGCCCTCGGCTTCGCGCTTGCCGGAGCCCTGGCCGCGAGGAAAGGCTGCGGACTCGTCGCCATCCGCAAGCAGGGCAAACTGCCCGTCCAAGCGTTGCGCGAATCCTACGCCCACTACACCGGCGGTACCGAAGCTCTCGAGCTACGCGACGGCCTGCTCACCGCCGATGACCGCGTCCTAATCGTCGACGAATGGATCGAGACCGGCGCTACAGTCAGCGCAGCCGCCCGCCTCATCGAGCGCAGCCGCGCTCAGGTGGCCGGGATCGCCACCCTCCACTGCGATCTCACGCCGCAACACCCCGTCTTCAACGGCACGCCCGTCGTGGCGCTTCGCCGTCCCTGAGCTACGCCCCACATCCCGCTCCTCGTCCTCGTTCGGGTCGCCGAAGCCGCTGTAGGTCACCGCGGTGAGCACCCCGCCCTGGCGCTGCACCAGGACGTCAAGCGTGAAGCTCGTGTCGGCGGCCAGCACGTTCACGCTAACCTTCGCGCGATATCCCACGGACTCCTGCGCCCGGCTCGCAAGCTCGTGGGCAAGCAACGCTGTGGGTCCAGGGTGCGCAAGGTCTACGACACGACCAGGACCCCCTACCAGCGGCTGCTTGACTTCGGCGTCCTTGAGGACCCCGTGGCCAAGCATCTCGAAGATCAGTTCCTCGCCATCAACCCAGCAGAGCTGCACAGAAGAATCGAACTGGCTCTGCGCGCCGTCTGGTCTTGCACCGAGAGAGCCCAGCGGCGCAAAGTTGGGTAACACTTGTCTTGAGGCATCACTTCGATTTCGGTAACCGCGACTTATGAGGCATCACGGATTGCCGCCCGCGTTGACGCCCGTGGGCCCGCGGCACAGACTGCAAGCCATGAAGCGAGCTTCGGTCCTCCTTGCCGCCCTCCTCCTGCTGATGCTCGCAGCCCACGCGCGGGGCTCCGCCGGCCCCAGCCTGGCGGGGTCCGACCGTGGCGGGGAAGAGACATCGGTCGCCGCCGGTGACGCCGACTGCGATGGGACGATCGGCGCGCGCGATACGCTGGCGGTCCTGCGCTTCCAGACCGGCGCCGGCGCTCTCCCCTGTCCCGCCGCCGCCGACCTCAACTGCGACGGCCTCGTGGACTTCCGCGACGCGCTGGAGCCGCTCCGCTACCGGGCGGGCCTGCCCCCCTCCCACGCGGTTCCCGGCTGCCGGCCGGCGGGCGCCACCGGCGACATCGAGTTCGTGGCCCACGTCAGCCCGGGTCCGGGCGCCTACGGCGACGTCTGGTCGCTCGGCGACTACGCCTTCATCGGCAGGTGGCGGAACCCCTGCGACGGCCGCGGCCCCGCGATCATCGACATCTCCGACCCTGCCCACCCGCGGTTCCTGCGCGACCTCCCGGTGCAGCCTAACACCACCGCCGAGGACGTGGTGGCGCTGGACGTCGCCACTCCCTTCTTCTCGGGCGCCCTGTTGGCCACCGGCCTTCAGGACTGCCAGCGGCCCGGCCTCGCGCCCGGCCAGGCCGGCCTCCAGCTCTTCGACGTCACCGACCCTCAGGACCCGGTCACCCTCGGTTTCTTCAGCGTGGCCCCCAACGAGGGCGTGCACGAGCTGTCTGTCTTCGCCCGCGGCGGCCAGGCGTTCGCCCTCCTCGCCGTGCCGGAGTCGGAGGTGTTCGACCCTCAGCACCAGGGCGATCTCCGCATCATCGACATTACCGACCCTCGCCACCCAGTCCAGGTGGCCGCCTGGGGCATCGGCGCCCAGGGCGGCCTGGCCTTTGGTTCGCCGCTCTTCCGCAACTTCGGCCTGGGCCCGCCTTATGACTGCACGCCGCCGCCGGGCACGCCGGCATACTGCCGCGGCGCGGCGCCCCGCGTCTTCCTGCACAGCGTCTCCACGGACGGCGAATTCGCCTACCTTTCCTGGTGGGACGCCGGATTCATCACGCTCGATATCTCGAACCCGGCCCATCCAGTGTTCGTGAACCACGGAGAGACGCCGCCGGGCGACGACGGCGATACCCACTCCGCGCTCCGCGTCCCCGGGCGCCCGCTGGTGCTCACCACGGACGAGGACTTCTCCCCGCAGAACGCGCAGGCGCCCGGCGATACCTGGGGACGGCTGCGCATCTGGGACATCTCGGACCCCGCGAACCCGCAGCAAGCCGGCGAATTCGCCACGCCGCGCTCGCTCACGAACCGCCGCGACGGCGTCTTCAGCGTGCACAACCCGGAGGTGGCGCCGGACGGCTCCGTCTACCTCTCCTGGTACAGCGACGGTGTCCGCGTCCTCGACCTCTCGGACCCCGCCTCGCCGCGCGAGACCGCCTCCTACGTCCCGCCGGCTGCGGACGTCTGGGGCGTGCGCGCGCACAACGGCCTCATCCTGGCCAGCGATATCCAGACCGGCCTCTGGATCCTGCGCCCCGGCGCCCGCTAGACCCTCAGGTGCCTCCAGCCGGTGGTTCCCGTAGGGAGGTACCTTCAGGTGCCCCCACCGGTGGTTCCCGTAGGGAGGTACCTTCAGGTGCCTCCAACCGCTGATTCCCGTAGGGAGGTACCTTCAGGTGCCTCCAACCGGGGCGGGGCGGGGGAGCCTCCGCCCGCGGACGCCACCGCCGCCTCCTGACCTCCCCCAGACTAGGCCGCGCGCCGATTGGGCAGCCGCAAGCGCCCGCTGCTATACTTGCCCCAACCCGCCCTGGAGGACGTCATGACAACACAAGAACGATTGGACTTCAGCTCTGCCCGCGGCCTGCCGGAAGAGCAGGCCGCCTTCTTCCATCTCGGCCCCTCGAAGCTGGTCGCGGAGGACACGGTCTTTTTCGCCGCCATGGCCAACGTCAGCGCCTTCGTCTGCCAGGGCCGCATCCTGCTCGTGGACACCTCCCTTGAGCGGTTCACCCCGCAGGTGCTGAACGACCTCCGCGCGCACTACTCGCAGGCCCCAATCGAGGCCCTGGTCTACACGCACGGCCACGTGGACCACGTCACCGGCGCCGAGGCGATCATCGCCCACGCCCGGCAGCGCGGCGACGCGCGCCCGCGCATCATCGGCCACCGCGACGTCGCACCCCGCTTCGACCGCTACCGCCTGCTCGCCCGCCAGAACGACCACATCAACCGCATCCAGTTCAACCTGCCGCCGGACGCCAGGCCCTTCTCCGAAGCGAAGCTCACCTACCCGGATACGACCTACGACGGCGCGCTCTCGACGACCGTCGGCGGCGAGCTGTTCGAGCTGCACCACTGCCGCGGCGAGACGGATGACGAGACCTGGGTCTGGTGCCCCGGCCGGCGCGTCCTCT
The DNA here is from genome assembly GCA_030649945.1 of Dehalococcoidia bacterium. Lineage (GTDB taxonomy): Bacteria > Chloroflexota > Dehalococcoidia > SM23-28-2 > RBG-16-64-32 > JAUSFE01. The sequence continues at coordinate 10,521 of JAUSFE010000059.1, forward strand.
GCACCGGCGATACCTTCGTCTGGTGCTCCCCCAACGCCGGCAACCCCTACAAGGTCCAGCGCTACGCCCGCGACTGGGCGGACGGCCTGGAGCAGATGGCCGCCCTCAAACCGCTCCACCTCCTCCCGGGCCACGGCCCCGCCCTCTCCGGCGAAGAGCGCATCCAGGAAGCCCTCCTCACCACCGCCCACTTCCTGCGCTCCATCCACGACCAGGTTGTCGAGAAGATGAACGAGGGCAAGTGGCTGGAGGACATCCTGCGCGAGATCCAGTACCCACCCGCCGACAAGCCCTGGCTGCAGCCCATCTACGACCATCCGGAGTTCGTCGCCCGCAACGTCTACAGACTCTACGGCGGCTGGTACGACGGCGACCCCGCGCACATCCTCCCGGCGCACTCCGCGGACATCGCGGCCGTCCTCGTCTCCGTCGCCGGCGCCGCCAACCTCCTCGCCCGCGCCCGCAAACTGCGCGACGACGCCGACCTGCAGATGGCCTGCCACATCACCGATTTCGTGCGCAAAGGCGACCCCGCAAACCGCGAGGCCTGGCAGCTCTGGCGCGACCTCTTCACCGCCCGCGCCGCCGCCGAGCCCTCCCTCATGGCCCGCGGCGCCTTCCTCGCTGCCGTCCGCGAGGCCGAGGAGCGCCTGCAGGAGCCGGCGACGTAACCCGAACGCAGCGGCGCTGTTGGGGCGGGGCGTAGGGGCGCAGCACACAGGGGGCGCGGCAGGGCACATTTCCTCCTCATCCGATCCTTAAGCGACGTCTCGTTCCGTATGCGCGTGTGCTGCGCCCTACATCACCCGTCGCACAGCGCCACGCTCACTGGACCGGCCGTGAAACGGCGTGTGCTGCGCCCCTGCATCCCCCATCGCACAAGGTGCCGCTACGCTGGGTCCCCTACCCACCGTCCTGGAAGCACCCCATCTCGCGGGCGATGATGTACTTCTGCACCTCGCTCGTCCCCTCCGCAATCGTCGCCGCGCGGATGTCGCGGTAGTACCGGGAGACGGGCGTCTCGTCCATGTACCCGGCGCCGCCGAAGACCTGCACGGCGTGATCGGCGGCCCGCTTCGCCATCTCCGTGCAGAATAGCTTCGTCATCGCCGCCTCCTTCGCGTAGTACTGGTGCGCGTCATGCATGCGGCACGCCTTGTCGCGCAGCAGGCGGCCCAGCTCCACCTCCAGCGCCATCTCCACCAGCATCCCCTGCACATACTCGAAGCGCGCGATCGGCCGCTTGAAAGCGATCCGCCTCTTCGCGTAGGCCAGCGAGAGGTCCAGGCACTCCGCCGCCACGCCGATGGCCTGCGAGCCCAGGTAGAGGCGCGTGATGTAGAAGCCGCCCGTGATGATCGCCTCCCGGCCGCTGCCGCGCCCGCCCAGCAGGTTCAGCGCGGGCACCCGGCAGTCGTCGAAGGATAGCTCGCGGGTGTCCGAGGAGCGCAGCCCCATCTTGCGCAGGGGCGGGCCCATGGTGTAACCCGGCGTCCCCGTGGGCACGATGATGATGCCGTACCCCTCATCGGTACGGCAGAGCACCATGGCGAAGCCGCAGTGCTCCAGCCCGGCGTTGCTGATGAAGATCTTGCTGCCGTTGATCACCCATTCGTCGCCGTCCGCCACCGCCCGCGTCTTCAGCGCCGCCGTATCGGACCCTGCGTCCGGCTCCGTAATCGCCCCCGCGCTCACCATCTCGCCCCGCGCCGTCGGCTCGATGTACTTCCCCCGCCAGGCCGCGATCTGCTCGTCAGTCCCGTGCGCCATGGACTGCGCCCCCTGGATGCCCACCCACATCGTGAGCGCCAGCGACATATCCACCCGGCTCATCTCCTCCAGCGCCAGGCAGAAGGACAGCGCATCTGTATCGCTGCCGGCGAACTGTTCAGGCAGAAGCATACCCGGCAGCCCCAGGCCGCCCAGCCGGCGGTACAGCTCGTAGTCGAAGCGCGATTCCCGGTCGCGCTCCTCTGCCCCCGGCGCTACCTCCTTGCGGGAGAACTCCCGCACCATCCGCTGTATCTGCAGCTGCGCTTCGGTGTATCCGTTGGCATCGCTCACGGTTTCCTCCCCGGCCCGCGGCCCTCTACAGACTCCGCCCGCAGCAGCCCGCCGTCAAGCCACGCCCGCGCGCCCGGTGAAAACTGGGGCGCCCTGCCCGCCACGGGCCATGCGGACGCCCGAACGCAGGGGCGCAGCGGGGGCGGGGCGTAGGGGCGCAGCACCGTGGGACGCGGCAGGGCACATTTAGTCCCCATCCGATCCTTAAGCGAGGTCTCGTTCCGTGTGCGCGTGTGCTGCGCCCTACATCACCCGTCGCACAACGCCACGCTCACTGAACCGGGCGTAAAACGGCGGGTCCTGCGCCCCTGCATCCCCCATCGCACAAGGCCGCCGCTCAGCGGCCGCTCACAGCGGCCGCGCCCGGCGGCGCCACGCCTACGAAGTCCGCCCGCACGATCTGCCGCTTATCGTACTCGCCGCCGAAAGTGGGATCCCCCGTCCACGTGAACGTGCCCGCGCAGGTGATGAGCGTGATCACGTCTTTGTCCGCCGGGTCCATCCACTGGCGCACCTCTTCGATGTTCGGCTCGACGACCATATTGACCGAGACGCGATACTCGAGCTGGACGCCGTTGGCGCCGCGCAGGATGATGCTGTCCCCCGGCACCAGCTCGTGGATGTGCCGGAAGACAGCATCGCCGTTCCAGGTGACGTGGCCGGCGAAGAGCGCGTTGCTGCCGCTCCCCGGCACGGCCGAGAAGTTGTACCAGGCGATGAGGTCCGCCTCGTAGGGCACCTCCGGCACACCGTCGGCGTCCAGCCCGAAGACACCGACGGCGCCATCCACGCCGAGCTTCTCGATGACCATGCGATAGTCCTGGCCCACCAACGGAGACCCACCCGGCTGCCCGGCGCCGGCCACGACGGGCGTCGGCGTGGCGTAGAGCCGTCGCACGTAGACCAACTGCTCCCCCCCATCGCCGGCCTCCAAGTACGTGTAGCCCGCGTAGGAGATGAGCGAGAGGCCCACGGTCAGCCAGAAGACCGCCAGGATGAAGAAGAGCCGCTTCTGCCCGGTGTACTCGTAGCGGAGCTGGTCGTCCATGGTCTGCTATGAATAACGCGGCGCGGCGCGAGAAGTTCCCGCGCCGGCGGGCAGACTACTACCCCGAAAAACGGCCGGGCGGACGGTGCTCTAGCCGCCCACGGAAGCGGCCGCGGCCGCCGGCGGCTTCACAGACACCAGGTCGCCCCGCACAATCAGGCGGTTGCTGTACTCCCCGCCGAATACAGGGTCGCCGGTGTTTACGAAGGTGCCCCCGCAGGTGATGATGGTGATGACGGGCTTGTCTGTGGGCCGCAGCGCAGTTACCGCATCCGGGTCGTTAGGGTCGATCTCAAAGACGGAGCTCACGGTGTAGGCAACCTCCGTCCCGTCCTGGCCAATGAGCCGGATGCCATCGCCCGGCTTGACCTGGTCCAGGGCATAAAAGACCGCCGCGCCAAACCACGTCACGTGGCCGGCGAACACGGCGTTGCCGCCGGTGCCGGGCTTTGCCGAGAAGTCATACCAGGCGACAACCTCGGCGGCGTCCGGTCCGGTCGGCACTTCCGGCGTCGGCGTGGTGTCCAGGGTAGCGGGGTCGAGGCCGTAGGTGCGCACGGGCGCGTTGACGCCGATGCTATCGATGACGAACTGGTACGGAGCGTCCCCCAGCGGCGGACCCGGCGGCGGCGTCGGCTCCGCGGTGGCCGTCGGCGAGGAGATCCCGAAGGCGAAGTCGCGCCCCTGCTCGCTTCCCAGGTCCACAAGCACGGGTTCCGCCTTGGAGCCGGTGTCGATGATGCTCAGCAGGCCTACCGAAAGAAGGCCCAGGCCGGCTGCAAGCGTGAGGCCCCCCAGAACCAGGAGCAGACGGCGCCTCAAGGTTCGCTGTCCCGCTGCAGCCATTACAGTTTACCCCTCAACTACCCAATCCTCTTATCACAACACGATGTTGATATGCCGAAGCTTGAATCCATTATATCGCACCCGGCCATGCCACTTGCCCTCCACGGCCGTTCGTTATATATGACGCATTAGTATGCCGAATGGATGCATCCCGTGCCTGAATTAGACGCGATCACGGCCGTGCCCGGAGTCCAGGTGGGGCACTGGACGGACTCCGCCGCGCCCACGGGCTGCACCGTGGTCCTCTGCCCGGAAGGCGCCCTGGCCTCAGCGGACGTGCGCGGAGGGGCGCCCGGCACCCGCAACACGGACCTCCTGCGGCCCGGCAGCCTCGTGGAGCGCATCCACGCCGTGCTACTGACCGGGGGCAGCGAGTTCGGGCTGGACGCCGCGGCCGGCGTGGTCCGATGGCTGGAAGAGGGTGGGTACGGCTTCCCCGTCTCCACCGGCGCCGTTCCCGTGGTCTGCGCCGCCGTCCTCTTCGATCTCTCCCTGGGCCGGTCCGACATCCGGCCGGACGCGGACGCCGGCTACGCGGCCTGCCGCGCCGCTTCCCGGGGAGCCGTGGCGGAGGGCAGCGTGGGCGCCGGCGCGGGCGCCACGGTGGCGAAGGCGTTGGGGCCGGAACGCGCGCTCAAGGGGGGCCTCGGCACCGCCGCCGAGCGCACGGCCAGCGGCATCACCCTGGGCGCCATCGTGGCCGTGAACAGCTTCGGCGAGGTCATAGACCCAGACACGGGCCGTGTCATCGCCGGACCGCGCGGCGATGCGCCCGGCTCCTTCGCGGACACCCTGGAGGCGCTGCGCAGCGGGCCCCCGCTCTCTCCCTTCGGCGCCTCCGCTTCAGGCAGACCGCCCAACAGCACCATCGCCGTCGTCGCCACTGACGCGGTCGTCACCAGGGAGCAGGCCTACCGGCTGGCGATCGTGGCGCAGACGGGCCTTGCCCGCACCATCCGACCGCTGCACACTCCCGTGGACGGCGACACCGTGTTCGCGCTCGCCACGTGCCGCAACCCGGCGCAGACGGACGTCCTGCAGCTCGGCGCTCTGGCCGCGCGGGCGCTGGAGCGGGCCACCGTGCGCGCCGTCACGCAGGCCACCGGCCTGGCCGGCGTGCCCTCGGCGCGCGAGTGGGCCGGATGATCCTGAACTCGGGCTCGCCTGACCACCCCGCAGCGAGGGGCCGGGCCACACAGAGGGTCCTGGGCCTTTAGCCGGCTGCGCGTCTTAACCGAAACTTCACTTTCATAGCATTCCCCTTCACCGTGGTGTTCACCCCGCCACGAGACACTGGGGGCGCCGGTAGCGAATTGACATCTCACCGCCGCACAGATCTTTTGCACGAAACGCCAGAAGGGAGCCACTCAGTGAGCTGGTTTGTGAACGGACTGTTCAGACGGAAGCGGGGCGAAGGCCGGGACGGGCCGCCGCCGGCGGATCGCCCGCAGGAGCCAGGGTCGCCGCTCATCGTCCTCATGCCCCACGCCGCCGGGCCGGCCGCGTTCCAGATAGAGACCTTCCCGAACGCCGTCCAGGCCGAACTGCATTTAGTGGACCGCTTTCGCGGCCAGGCCGAAGAGGGCGTGATCGCCTTCTGGGCGCTGGCCTGGCAGCCGGACTCCCTGCCGGGAGACGCCCGAGCGGAGCCCCTGGTGATCATCCACGAGGCGGCCCGGCCGGGCGTCGTCTACCCGTTCTCGTTCGTAGACATGGACACCGCCATGAGTTTCCTGCGTCAGGAGTGCGAGCGCGGCCTTGACCAGGGCCTGGTGCGGGTCTACTGGGCCGTCACCGTCGCCATCGAGGCCAATGCCCGGGCCGGCGTCACCCTCACACCGGACGCACCCCCGGTGCGCGAACCGGGGCGAGATTTCGGCGGGCTCAGGCCCACCGGCTGGGTCGGCAGGAGCAACGGCTACCACCACGGGCCGGACCCGCTGCCGCTGCCGGGCGCGGCGCACCCGGCCTACACCCCAATCGAGCAGTTGATTGAAGAGCACCTGAACTCGCTGGACGGCGCATTCGAGCACAACGCCGACGCGCCCGCGTACGGCAACGGCGGGGAGCCCGCGCTTCGCGATGCGGAGGGCGCACCCACGCAGGCCGGCGAGCCCGAGTTCGAGATGGGCAAGATTATCCGCGAGATGGACCAGGTGCTGGAAGACGAAGCTATCGATACGCCACAGGTGGGGCTGCGGCTGGACGCGCTCATCAAGGAGATGGAGGCCCTCCTGGCCCAGGCCGCCGCCGAACTGGAGGACAGCGACCCGGCGGTCAGCGAATCCCCCGGCGGCGGGGACGCGCCGTCCGAGCCAGAGGTGCAGGACCCCAAGCGTCCTCCCGGCACGCCCGGAACGAAGAGGGACGAGACCCTCAGGTTCGGACCGGCGACGCTGTACCGTAACGGCATCGAGCAGTCCTTCCGGCCCGCCGGCAAGTCGTCGCCGCCCTTCCGGGCGGGGCGGCCGGACCCGCTGTCCAGGCACGGCGTCCGGCACCCGATCAATCCGCAAGGCGCGCCGAAGCCCGCGCGGCCGGCGGAAGACGGCCTGCAGCAGTTCTCGGAGCACGTGGCGCAGATGCGCGAGGAGCTCGCCAAGTTCCGCAAGAGCAGCCGCTGGCGGCGCCGCGACGGTGACTTCCAGGGCTTCGGCTCACCGCCCGGACGTTTCTAGACAGCATCGCGGCGAGAGACCCGGCGCAGGGGCGAGTTGCGGAACCCGCCCCTGCGCCTTTGTCATCGCTGGCAGTTCCCGTAGGGAGGTACCTTCAGGTGCCTCCAACCGGGGCGTGCTGCGGCCGCCCAGCCTCAGCATATTTCTTCCCCGTGGGTCGGGGCCCCAGCCCCGACCAAACCGCTACCGCTGGCAGCCCGGGCAGTAGTGCGTGCTGCGGCCGCCCAGCCTCACCATATTTCTTCCCCGTGGGTCGGGGCCCCAGCCCCGACCAAACCGCTACCGCTGGCACCGCGGGCAGTAGTGCGTGCTGCGGCCGCCCAGCCTCACGCGCCGGACCGGCGTCCCGCAGGCGTAGCAGGGTTGGTCCGTGCGCCGGAACACCTTCACCTTCAGGTGGTGCGACCCCTCGTTGCCCCGGCCGTCCACGTAATCGCGGAAGCTGGAGCCGCGATCGCCCAGCGCCTCGTGCAGCACCTCGACGATGGCCGCGTGCAGCCGCTGGACCGCCTGCCGCGAGAGGCTGCCAGCGGCGCGCCGGGGGTTGATGCGGGCCGCGAAGAGCGCCTCGTCCGCGTAGATGTTGCCGAGCCCGGCCAGCACCGATTGGTCCATGATCACCGCCTTGATCGGCGCCGAGCGCCGCTTCAGCACGCCCCGGAACGCCGCCGGGTCGAACGATTCGTCCAGCGGCTCCGGCCCCATCTTCGCGGTCACCAGCGTGGCGTCGTCCACCAGCCACATCGTGCCGAACTTGCGCATGTCCACAAAGCAGAGCCACGTGCCGTCGTCCAGGCCAAACGTGGCACGCAGGTGCGGGTCTTCCGGGCAGGCGCGCTCGCGGTGCATCAGGCGGCCGGTCATGCGCAGGTGCACGGCCCAGGTCAGACCGCTGTCCAGTCCGAACAGCAAGTACTTGCCCCGGCGGGAGATGTCCGCGATACGCTGGCCCTCGATCTGCCGCGCGAACTCCTCCGGCGGCATCAGCTGCACCAGGCGCGGCGCGCTCGGCGAGATCCAGGCCCGGGTGATGGTGCGGCCCACCACAACCGGAACCAGGTCGCGGCGGATGGTCTCGACTTCGGGCAGTTCAGGCACGGCAGGGGGTCAGGGGGTCAGGGGGTCAAGGGTCAACGGGTCAACGGTTCCAGAGCTGCAAGGTTTAGGGGTCCAAGGATGCAAGGGGATTATAGCGTCTAGCGGAGGCGATCCAGCACCGCCTGCCCCAGCCGGACCATCTGCTCTTCGCTCACCGCGCCGCCCTCCACACGCGGGCTCGTAAGGTCATAGGCGATCCCGTCCCGGGCGAAGTACAGCAGCTTCAGGCCGGCTATGGGGCCCGCCGTCGCCGTCGCCAGCCACGACCCCTCACCCAGCACACCGTCCGCGAACGTCGGCTCCGTCTCCGGGTTGACCGCGAGAAACGTCTCGCGGAAGGCAGCCGAGCCGTTGTTGCTGTCCGGGTCGATCTGGCCCAGATCCTCCAGCGAGAGCGCGCACTGCATATCGCAGCCCGGCACCCTCACGTAGATCGTGCAGAAGTGGAGGAAGCCGGGGCCGTGGTGCGGCTGCACCAGCTCGACATCGTAGCCGGTGATCGACTTGACGTCGGACTCCGGCAGCAGCGCGCAGACGTCCCGCTCGGCATCGACGGGCGAGGAGTTGTCGCCGCTGATCACCCCAGGCGTAGGGCTCGCCCCGGGCGCGCTCCCCTCATCATCGCCCCCGCCGCACGCGGCCAACACCAGCAGCGCGAAGGCGGCGCAGAGCACGAGGGCGGTGCGAGCCATCATCACCCGCTGTGCTGCGCGCGGAAGAGGAAGATGAACGCCCACATGATACCGCCCGCCGCGGCCATCACCGGGCTGAGCACCAGCCCCTGCCCGACGAGCCCCACGATAACGATGGCGATGCCCACCACGGCCAGCCCGGAGGTCTTGCGCGGGATGAAAGCCCGCCTATCGAGGACCGCCGGCACGAGCGCCGGGATGAAGAAAGCGTTCCCAATTGTCAGCAACAGGTCCCACATACAGGTATGTCTCCGGGATGCGTTCGGTCGCGGTTCGCCGGTCACAGGGTATCGCCTCGCACCCCGAGCGTCTATGCGCCCCCAGCCGGAATCCTTGCGTAGGGGCGCAGCAAACACGGATGCGAGGTGACCGCCACGCTCTCGAATAGTCCTGCTTTGCAACCATTCTTCGGGTCAGGCAATTGCTGCGCCCTCACGGGCATGCCCCGCCCGGACGCGGCTGCCGATCTCCGGGCCAATCTGCGTCAATCCCGGGGGCGGGGCGGAGGGGTATCTGTGTAATCTGTGGCTAATTCGGGGCGGGGACGGGTCAGGCGGGGAACTCCCCCACGTCCACCGGCTCGCCGTACTGCATCTCCCCCCAGCTGCGCCCCACCTTCGTGTCGATCTTCAGCGGCACTTCCATCTCCAGCGATTGCGGCATGATCTCCAGGCAGAGCCGGCGCATCTCCTCCAGCTCGTCCTGCGGGCACTCGAAGATCAGCTCGTCGTGCACCTGCAGCGTCATCAGGCTGCGCAGCCTGCGCCGCTGCATCTCCGCGTCCAGGCGGTTCATCGCGATCTTGATGATGTCCGCGGCCGTCCCCTGCACCGGCATGTTGATGGCGGCCCGCTCGGCGGCGGCGCGGACGTTGAAGTTCGTGGAGTTGATCTCCGGGATGTAGCGCCGCCGCCCGAACAGCGTCTCCGCGTAGCCGTAGGAGCGCACCTTCGTCACCGTCTCCTCCACGTAGCGCTTGATCCCCGGGTACTTCTCGAAGTAAGTGCGGATGAACGTGGCGGCATCCTCCCGCGGTATCTTCTCGCGCACGGACAGGCCGTACTCGCTCAGGCCGTAGAGCACGCCGAAGTTGAACACCTTCGCCCGGCGCCGCATATCCGGCGTCACGCCCTCCAGCGGCACGCCGAACACCTGCGAGGCCGTCGCCGCGTGGATGTCCTCGTCCCGCCGGAACGCCTCCACCAGCGCCTCGTCCCCCGTGATGTGCGCCATGATCCGCAGCTCAATCTGTGAGTAATCGGCGGAGAGCAGGTGCGGGTCCGCGCCGGCGTCGCGGGCAATGAAGGCGCGCCGTATCTGCTCGCCCAGCGCCGTGCGCACCGGGATGTTCTGCACGTTGGGGTTGCTGGAGGACAGGCGGCCGGTGGCGGCGCCGGTCTGGTTGAAGTCCGTGTGCAGGCGGTTCGTGCGCGGGTTCACCAGGAACGGCAGCGTGTCCAGGTAAGTGGATTTCAGCTTCGTCAGCTCCCGGTACTCGTAGATGTAATCGACGATCGGGTGCAGGCCGCGCAGCCCTTCCAGCGCCTGCTGGTCGGTGCTGTAGGCGCCCGTCTTCAGGCGGCGCGTCCTGGGCAGGCGCAGCTCCTCGAACAGGATGCCGCTGAGCTGGATGGGCGAGCCGATGTTGAAGTCGTGGCCCACGCTGGCGTATATCTCCTCCTCCACCCGCCGTATCTCCATCGTCAGCGACTCGGACATCTCGTGCAGCGCGCCCGTGTCAATGGCGACGCCGTTCAGCTCCATGCGCGCCAGCACCGTTACCAGCGGCATCTCGATCTCGGAGAAGAGCCGCTGCATCCCCTTCTCCGCCAGCTCCGGCTCCAGCGCCTGCCACAGGCGGGCGCTGGCATCAACCCCGGCGCAGGCGCAGGCGGCCGTGGCCTCGATGTCCACCTGGTCCATGGTGAGCTGCGCGGACTTCCTGTTCCCCTGCCCCAGCAACTGCGACCGCTCCGGTATCTCCAGCCCAAGCCGCCTCGCCACTAGCCACGGCAGCGCCAGGTTCCCCTCCTCCGGCCGTCCGGCGCTGCCGCCTTCGCCCAGCAGGTACGCCGCGATCATCGTGTCGCACTGGACGCCGCGCGCCCAGACGCCCTGGTTCGCCAGGACGACGATATCGAACTTCAAGTTGTGGCCGGTAATGGCGACGGCGTCGTCCTCGATCAGCGGCCCCAGGCGCGCGAGCACAGCGCCCGGCGGCAGCTGGCCGTCGTCCCCCAGCCGCGGCGCGTGCCCCACCGGCACGTAGTACGCCTCGCCGCCTCCCAGGCCCACCGAGACGCCGACGATCGCCGCGCGCATGGATTCCCGGCTCGTGGTCTCCGTGTCCAGCACAAACCACTTCTGCCCGGCGATGCGATTGGCCAGCGCCTCCAGCTCGGCCTCCGTCCGCACAATCGAGTAGCGCTGCTCGGCCTGCGCTGCGCGGGTGGGCGCGGGTGCGGCAGCCGGGACGCCGGGCTGCTGCGGCAGGCGGGGCACCAGCGTACGGAACTCCAGCTCGCGGAACAGCTCAGAGACGCGGGCCTGGTCGTAGTGGGCGTAGAAGTTCGCTTCCTCCACGTCCAGAGCAACGGGCGCGTCACAATCGATCGTGGCCAGGCGCTTGCTCTGCCGCGTCTGCCCTTCGTACTCGCGCACCAGCGCCTGCAGCTTCGCCGGTTGCACCTCGTCCACACGCTCGATCAGCGACTCCACGCTGCCGAACTCCTGGAGCAGTTTGATCGCCGTCTTATCGCCCACGCCGGGGATGCCCGGGATGTTGTCGGAGACATCGCCCTTCAGCGCCTTCAGGTCCGGCATCTGCTCCGGCCGCACGCCGTAGCGCTCCTGCACGTCCTCACCCGTTGTGTAGAGCACCGAGTCGCGCTGGTAGGGCCGGTACATCCAGAGATGCACGCCCGGGCGCACCAGCTGGGCGATGTCGCTGTCCATGCTCACCAGGTACGTCTCCATCCCCTTCTCCGCGGCCCGCGCGCAGAGCGTGCCCAGGATGTCGTCGGCCTCGAAGCCCGCCAGCTCGCGCATGGGGATGCCGAACGTCTCGATCACCTGCCGGCAGCGCCGCAGCTGGCGCCCGAACTCCTCGCGCTCCTCCTCCGCCATCGGCACACGGGTGGCCTTGTACGTCTCCGTGATCTCGTGGCGAAACGTCGGCCCGGCCATGTCCAGGGCGACGATGACGTGGGTGGGCTTCAGCTCGCCGAACATCGCCAGGAAGGTGTTCGCGAAGCCGAACGCCGCGCCGATCAGCTCGCCCGTGGAGGCAACCTTAAGCGGCTCCTTCAGCTGCTTCATGGCGTGGAACGACCGGTGGATGATGCTGTGGCCATCGATAAGGACGAGGCGGGGCGAAGTCGGGGCGCTCACGGGGCGATTATAGCGTGCGCGTGCCGGGCCGGTGAGATGCATCCCAGAACTCCCGACACCCTTTGACCCGCCGGCCCGCTGCCCCTTATCATCAGCCCGCCATGACCGAACCGCCGGCGACCTCCGCACAGGACCTCTCCTACGACGGCATTGAGATGAACAAGCCGCACGGCCCCTGGAAGTACCCTCTGAAGGACCGCATCGACCGTTACCTCCAGGCAGTGGAGAACCAGCACCCCTGGCACCGCGAGCGCTCCCCCTGGGGCCCGCCGGTGGCGCCGCCCGCCATCCTGGGCAACGCCGCCCTGCGCTTCATCGACTCCATCGCGCCCGTCCCGCCCGGCACGCTCCACGCCAGGCAGGAGATCGAGACCGCTGCCGCGCTGCGCCGCGACCGCCGGCTCATCGGCTACGGCGAGTTCGTCGAGAAGTACGAGAAGCGCGGCCGCCGCTGGTTCGTCTTCGAGGCGCGTTGGCGCGACGAGACCGGGCTGATCATCGGCCGCTCCCGCACGGCCATGGCCTTCCCGGAAAGGGTCGAGACCGGGGACGCGAGACCAGCCACGGGTGAGAAGCCCGAGCCCCCGCGCAAGGGCGAGCTGACGGCCATCACCCGGAAGCTGACGCAGGAAAAGCTGACGGCGTACTCCGAGGACTCCGTGAACGCCTTGCGGGGGACTTCGATTCATGTCCACCCCGAAGTGGCGAAGGCGGCGGGCTTCCCGGCAACGGTGGCGCAGGGGATGATGGCCGGCGACTACATCTCCGAGATGATGACGAACGCGCTGGGCAAGGAGTGGTTCGCCTACGCCACGCTCTCGCTGGCCTTCCTGCGGCCCGCCCTCTGCGGCGACACGCTGACCGCCGGCGGCCGCCTGGCGGAGCGCATCGAGGAAGGCGCCGTCGAGCGCCGCGTCTACGAGGTCTGGTGCCGCAACCAGCACGGCGAGACCGTGGCCGCAGGCACAGCCGCTTCGCTCGTCATGCCCGACAAGCCCCTGTAGCCGGGCACTCCTCACTCCCCACTCCTCCTCGGCTTCCGCGTAGGGGCTACCGGCCGGTCGCCCCCTGTACGGCATAACCGCACAGACGAAGGGTGCTGCGCCGGACAGACAGCGCGCCCCCGCCGGCGCATACTACTGGCGCAAAGGAGGGGCGCTATGTGGACACTTAACCTCCGCATCGGCCCAGCAGAGTTCATCTTGCTGGCAAGCGTCCTGGTCGCCGCAGCGCTCGCCGGCGTCGCCTTCACCCAGGACTGGCTGTACGCGCTCGTGCCCGCCATGACGTACGTCCTCGCCAGCGCGGCAGGCTACGGCCTCTGGCGCCGGCTCCAGAGCGAGCAGCAGGCCATCGCCGATACCGGCGCGACGGTCCGCTTCCGCGTCGTCGGCGGCCGCGGCGTCTGCCCGCTGGGCCACCGCGAGGGCGATCTCGTGGCCGTATCGCCGCGCGGCGCGGCCACGCCCATGGTCTGCCCCGAGGCGCAGGCCGTGCTCAGGCTGGCGGCAGCAAACGGCGGCGGCCAGCAGGTCAAGGAGTGGTGCTGCCCCGTTTACGAGCACATGCTGGTCTTCCGCCGCGAGCGCGTAGCCGCCTGACGCGCGCCACTGGCCAACCGGCGCGGAAAACGCATTCGCGGGCCGCCAAACGCGGAGGCCGGAGGGTTAGCGGTTAGATGTAGTTCCCACGGACGTTGTTTACAGTCAACGAAGGCAGAGGGGGCGTTCGCTTGTATCGCGGCGTGGTCGCTCCGCTCGCCCTACGAGTGCCTCAGGGCGAGCGGGAAGAGGGTTGGCCCGAATCCACAGCCAGCCAAATGGCCCCGACCCGCTCATGGTGAGGTACTCGTACCATGAGCGCTGCCGAACACTCCGCATCGGCGAAGCGCGGCCTCCTGGGGACGCTCCTCTGTAAACAACCTGTGTGGGAACTACAGTTAGACTCCGGGTCGCCGCGCGCCGCGCCCTCCACATGCGGCCCCTTTTGCGCGGCCTGCTCCCCCGCCGTATCATCGAGGGGCAATGGCGGAACAGGCCGGCTCCTCTTATACCTATCGCGAGCGCAAGCTCGAGATCGGCGGACGCCGCGCCTACTTCCGCGAGGCCCAACCGGCGAAGCGGGCCAAAGGCGCCGTCATCCTCCTGCACGGCTGGATCGGCACCTCCTCCTGGATGTTCCGCCACATCCTGCCCCAGTTGGGCAGGCGCTACCACACCGTCGCGCCGGACCTGCCCGGCTTCGGCCGCTCGCAGACACTTGACGACGCGCCCTCCATCGATGGCTACGTCGAGTTCGTGCGGGCGCTGGCGGACGAGCTGGGGTTCGACCGCTTCCACCTGGTGGGCGTGTCCGTAGGCGGCACCGTCGCCCTCAGCTTCGCGCACCGCTACCCGGAGCGCGTGGTCAAGCTCGCCGTCCAGGGCCCCGTCTACCGCGGCGGCGACCTGCCGGCCCGCTTCCGCATCCTCTGGGACCTGGTGGGCCGCCTACCCATCCTGCCGGACCTCATCCCCAAGTCGCCCATCAAGTGGTGGTTCTTCGTGCGGCGGCTGGACATGGGACGCGACACCCGCCACCTCTCGCCCGCAGACCGCCGCCAGCTGGCCCGCGACATCCTGCGCGTGCCCAACGAGACGCTGCTGGAGGTGGGCCGCGAACTGCTGCACATCGACCTCAGCGACATGGCCCGCCGCATCTGCGTGCCCACGCTCGTGCTGGACGGCCACGAAGCCCGCATGATCCCGGCGAGCGCTTCCCGGCACCTCAGCAAGCTGGTGCCGGGCGCAAAGTGCTACATCATCCCGGACGCCGGCCACAACGCCGCCATCGAAAAGCCGCAGGAGTTCCTGGATGCCCTCCTGCCCTTCCTACAGGAGCGGCCGCGCCGCCCGCGCCGCGCCACGCCCGCCGCCCGGTAGGGGCGCCTGCTTGCTGCGCCCTGCTCGCGCCGCACTACGCCGGACGCCCGGTAGGAGCGCCTGCTTGCTGCGCCCCGCCCGCTACGCCCGGTAAGCACCGCGCTCGCCCGTCCCCGGTCAGCTACAGCTGGCACAGATGGGTGGATGGACACAGATGCAGCCCCGCCTTGCCCCTGGCGATGTGACGTCGACCTTGATTGCTTGATTGCCTGATCGCCTGATTGCCCACGGGAACCACCTGCGCGTCCCGGTGGTATATTGTGCGGAGGTATAACATGGTCAGGCTCATCAACGCAGCGATCCTCGCCACCATCGCCGCTTTCGCGCTCCTCGGCGGCGCCCAGGCGAAGGGGCCCTTACGGGTCGTCATTAGCGGCGGCGACCTGGCGGCCCCCATCACCCTGGACGGGACCATAGACGGCCGCGAGATGTACGGCGACGGCCTGCAGATGGAACCGCCGCTCCCGTACCCGCAGTTCATCTACACGCTTGACCTTTATCCGGAAGACGCGGAGGCCACGGCGGCTCCGGAGACCATCTACTACTACCCCGCTCACGACGGCCTGCCCGCGGCGTTCCGCACCAGCTACGGTTTCTTCGCCGTCGCAGATCAGTTCGAGGCCCTCCTCACCTCTCTTCTGTCCCCAGAGGCGAGCAGCGGCAGCGCGTCTCCGCTTTGGTACGCCGTCCCCGTCCTGGCGCTGGGCCTCGTCCTAGCCGGCGGCGGCCTCGCCGCGCGCGCCCTCCGCCGGCGCGCAACGCCGCGCCTGACGTGACTCCGCCCCCCAACCTCGTTCTCACTCGCCCGCGCCGCACCGCGCCGGACGCCCGGTAGGGGCGTCTGCTCGCTGCGCCTGCTCGCCCCGCCCAACAGGCGCCGGCAGCCCCGCCCTATTGCCCATCAACCCCCGTTCGCTATAATTGGGGCGATTTCCCGATGGAACCACATCCGCGATGACCTCCGGCGAAACCCCCGCAGCCCTGGACGATATCCGCGTCCTGGACCTGGCCGGCGAGACCGGGCAGTACTGCACCAAGCTGCTCGCAGACCTCGGCGCGGACGTCATCAAGGTCGAGCCCCCCAGCGGCGACCCGGTGCGGGCGCTGCCCCCCTATTTCCAGGACGACCCCAATACCAGCCTCTACTGGCTGAACCTCAACACGAACAAGCGCAGCATCACGCTGGATATCTCCCACCCGCAGGCCGGGCCGCTCTTCGAGAAACTCCTGCGCACGGCGGACGTGGTGGTGGAGAGCTTCGAGCCCGGACACCTGGACGCCCTCGGCCTGGGCTACGCAGGGCTCTCGCGCATCAGGCCGGACGTTATCCTCACGTCCATCACCGGCTTCGGCCAGTGGGGCCCGCACGCCCGCTACAAGGCCCCGGACATCGTCGGCGTCGCCATGGGCGGCGTCATGTGGCTGGCCGGGGAGCCGGAGGACCCGCCGAACCTGCCGCCGTGGAAACAGGGCTACATCTCTGCGTCCATCATCGGCGCCGCCGGCACGCTCGTGGCGCTGTATCATCGCGACGTCACCGGGGAAGGGCAGCACGTGGATGTCTCCATGCAGGAATCGCTCTCGCTGAACCAGGAAACCGCCATGCAGACGTGGGACATGATCCAGGCACTGCGCTGCCGCAACGGCTCGCGCGGCATTATCCCCATCGACATCCCCGGCATCGGCATCTACGAGTGCACAGATGGCCATGTCTTCGGCTACCTGGGCACCCCCGGAGGAGCGCCTTGGTCCGCCATGCTGGACTGGATGATCCAGGAAAGCGAGGCTGAGGACCTGACGGACGAGCCGCACAAGAGCTTCATCGATAACCTGAACCTGCGCTTCCTCACCGGCCTCTTCCAGGAGCCCGCCAAACTGGGCGAGAAGATCCAGATCATGAGCCACATCAAGCAAGTGCTCACCCGCTTCGTGAGCCGGCGCAGCAAGTGGGAGATGTACGAGGGCGGCCAGGGCCGGCGCCTGCTCTGGGGCATCGTCAGCACTCCCCAGGACATCGCGGAGAACCCGCAGCTCACCCACCGCAAGTGGCTGGCCGATGTGCACCACCCGGAGCTGGGCGCAACGCTGCGCTATCCCGGCCCGCCGTACCGCCTCTCGGAGACGCCCTGGGCCATCCGCCGCCGCCCCCCCCTCGCCGGCGAGCACAATGCGGAGCTCTTCGGCGAGCTCCGCGTCAGCGAGGATGAGTGGCGGGCGCTACAGGCGGCAGGAGCGGTGTGATGGAACAGGGAACGAGGAACTGGGAACATCGGGGGTACAGGGGGCAGAGCCCCCTGACGGGGGGCATGGGGGGTGTCCCCCCATCCTCAATCATTTCGAGGGTGGGCTGGGCGGGAACCGAACCACATTACACCGTGCCGGAGCAGCCAACGACAATACTCCCAACCTCCAGCGTCCAACCTCCAGCTACCTGCGAGAACCCACCATGAGCAACCTCCCCCTCGCAGGCCTCAAGATCGCTGACTTCTCCTGGTTCGGCGCCGGGCCCATCTGCGCCCTGCACCTCGCCACCTACGGCGCCACGGTCGTACGCATCGAATCGGAGACGCGTATCGACTCCCTGCGCACCATCGCGCCCATGGCGAAGGACAAGACCGGCTACAACGTCAGCGGCTACTTCAACAACTTCAACGCCGGCAAGCTGGACATCACCCTGAACCTGAACACGGCGCAAGGACTGGAGATCGCGACGCAGCTCGTCGCCTGGGCGGACGTCTTCCTCACCAACTTCACTCCCCGCGTGGTGGAGCGCTGGGGACTCACGTACGATAAGCTCGCCGAGATCAATCCCCGGATCATCGCCGCCTATCAGCCGATGCAGGGCTACGACGGCCCGCACCGCGACTACCTGGGCTTCGGCGCCGTCCTCACTCCCATCACCGGCTACAGCCACATGTCCGGCTTCCCCCAGCGCAAGCCCGTGGGCCTGGGCACCAACTACCCGGATTACGTCATCAACCCCGGCCACACGCTCATCGCCATCCTGGCCGCGCTGCGCTACCGCCACCGCACCGGCAAGGGCCAGCGCATCGAGTGCGCCCAGCTGGAGTCGTCCGTCTGCCCCTTGGGCCCCGCGATCTTCGACTACACCGCCAACGGCCGCGTGCAGACGCGCGCCGGCAACGGCCTGCCCAACGCCGCGCCGCACAACGCCTTCAAGTGCCGCCCCCTCTCCGACGCCGGCCGCCCGATGGACGAGCGCTGGGTCGCCATCGCCTGCTTCAGCGACGCCGAGTGGCAGGCGCTCGTGGAGGCGATGGGCAAGCCGGCGTGGGCGCTCGACGCGAAGTTTTCGACGCTGGCCGCCCGCAAGACCAATGAGCCGGAGCTGGACGCCGGCGTCAGCGCCTGGACCGCGGACAAAGACGCCTACGACCTGATGCGCGACCTCCAGTCCAGCGGGGTGCCCGCCGGGGTGGTGCAGAGCGCCCGCGAGCTGCTGGACGTGGACGAGCACCTGAAGGCCCGCGGTTACTACGCCTACCTGGACCACCCGGAGACCGGCCGCGCCGCTTACGACGGCCCGCCCTTCAAGCTCTCGAAGACGCCGGGGGCGCTGCGCTCGCCCGCGCCGCAGTTGGGCCAGCACACGGAGTACGTCTGCAAGGAGATCCTGGGCCTGACGGACGAGCAGATCGCCGACCTGCTGGTGGAAGGCGTGCTGGCCTAGGGGCGAATGTCATTCTGAGCTGAGCGAAGAATCTGTCGGTGGCCCAACGCCTCCCCGACCTGGTACGCAACGCGACCTTCCCCTCACAACCCGCCAGTCCGGAGGTCGGCAATCGCCCGCTCCCGGTCAGATTCTTCGTCGCTCCCTGCGTCGGCGCTCAGGACGACATTGAGCCGCTACGGCTTCTTGGCCACCAGTTTGCGGATATCGGTCTCGCTGCTGTAGTAAATCGCCCCGTCCGGCCCCGCCGTGACATCTCCGCTGCAGTCCTTGATCACCACGTCATCCGCGGTCACTTGGTCGAGGGCCTCGCCGCTCAGGGTCAGCCGGCGCATCTGCTTCGTCACCGCCTCGCACAGCAGCAGGCCGTCCCCCAGCGTCGGGTAGGCGCTGGCCGACACGAACTCCAGGCCGGCGACATCCACAAACGAGAGAAAGCCTCCGGGCTTCATGCCGGGCTTCGCCAGCAGGTGGATCGCCTTCACCTGCTCGCCGAAGTTGCAGTCTGGGAACGGGAAATCGCCCACGTCCGGCCAGCCGTAGTCGCCGCCGGGCTTGATGATGTTGATCTCCTCGCAGCCGCCGGTGTTATCGCTCTGGTAAATCGCGCCCGTCTGCGGATGGAACGTGAAATTCGTGGCGTGGTTGAAGCCCCAGGCGAAGACCCGCGGGTCCGCGCCCTCCTGCCCGGCGAACGGGTTGTCCGGCAGCGCCGCGCCCGCACTGTCCAGCCGCAGCATCTTCCCCAGCGGCAGCGATGGGTCCTGCGCGGGCGGCCGGCCGTTCGGCCCGGCGTCCTTGCCGAAGTCGTAATCGCCCATCATCGCGTAAAGCGCGTCGTCCGGGCCGAAGTGCAGGCTGCCGTTGGCGTTGAACCCCTGGTGCGCCTTTCGGGTCGTCGGGAAGTCGTCCACGATCACCTGCGGCGACGTGCCCCTGCCGCCCTCATCCGTAAAGCGCACGATCTTCGGCCGGGCGATGGGGTCATCGGCGGGAGACGGCGCCGGCTCCGTGTAGAAGGCGTAGACGTAGCCGTTGCCGGCGAAGTCCGGGTCAATGGCCAGCCCGGTCAGCCCCCAGTCCTGGTTCAGCCAATTGGCCACGTCCACGTGCGCCCACGGCTCGTCCTGGGCCTTGCCGTCCGCACCCACCACCCGGATGTCGCCGCTGAACTGCTCGGCGAAGAAGAGGCGCCCGTCCGGGGCGAACGCCAGCGCCGCCGCGTGGCCGGCCTGCGCCACCGTCTGTGATTCCAGCTGGAACGGGTTGTCCTCGCCACCGCCGCAGGCCACGGCGGCGGCCGCCAGCGCCATCGCCAGCGGCAGGAGAAGGAACGGTCTCTTGTTCATCGGCCAGCCCTCCCGTGTATTCGCCGCTAATCCTACCGTGCCGGAGCGCGAGGCGCACGGGGAAGGGGGAGGGAAGGCCGCGCATACGCCCGCCCACGGCACGCCGTCGTAGGGGCTACCGGCCGGTTGCCCTCGTCGCCGCATCCACGCAGCGCACCGCGTAGGGGCTACCGGCCGGTCGCCCCATCCCCCGCGCCCGCGTGATGCCTCATAAGTCTCGGTTACCGAAACTGGAGTGATGCCTCAAAATAAGTGTTACCCAACTTTGCGCCGCTCGCTACGCTCGGTGCAAGTCCAGACGGCGCGAAGAGCGAGTTCGATCCTTCGTTGCAGCTCTGC
>JAUSFE010000060.1 GCA_030649945.1 Dehalococcoidia bacterium
CCGCGCCTACAAGAAGAACGACCAGGCCTACGTGGAGCAGCGGAACTGGCTGGCTGTCCGCCGTAGCGTCGGCTACGACCGCTACAGCTCGCAAGTCGCCTTAGCGGCGCTCGGACGGTTGTACTCACTCAGCCGGTTGCAACTGAACTTCCTGTCCGGCGTACCGGACTCCGCGACGGAGCGCCTGGTACGCAAGCTGGTGGGGAAGGAACGCTCGGGAGCCAGGGTGCACAAGGTCTACGACACGCCCAGGACTCCTTACCAGCGGCTGGTTGACTCGGGCGTCTTGTCCGAGGCCGCTCAGGCCCGGATGGAGGAGCAGTTCCTCGCCATCAATCCAGCAGAACTGCAGAGAAGAATCGAAATGGCTCTTCGGGCCGTCTGGGCTTGCACCGAGCGAGGCCAGCGGCGCAGAGTTGGGTAACACCTATTTTGAGGCATCACTCCAGTTTCGGTAACCGAGACTTATGAGGCATCACGCTCAAACCCCTCGTCCCGGCCGCGACTCTTGGTCGGCGGCGGTTTGACAGGGCGGCCCATCCGTGGTTAGATGCGGCCAGCATTTGCAGGAGGCGACGATGCGGGCCACGTCCCTCCGTCTTGTTGTGCAGGAGGCGATGATGCGGCCCATGTCCCTCGGTCTTGTTGTGCTGGTGGCGCTGCTGCTGGGCGCGGCGCAGGGGCCGTTGTACGCCGGGTCTTCCGCGGCGACACCGGCTGCGCCGCTGGTCTTCGGCGACCTGGACTGCGGCGGCAGCCTGGGCATCGGCGACGCCCAGAAGCTGGCCCGCAGCCTGATCGGGCTCGCGGTGACGCAGGGCGAGGGCTGCCCGGTCATCGGCGAGCCGGTGAGCATCGGCGGCGTCGAGCGGCTGTGGGGCGACGTGGACTGCGGCGGCAGCCTGGGCATCGGCGACGCGCAGAAGCTGGCCCGCAGCCTGATCGGGCTGCAGGTAACGCAGGGCGCGGGCTGTCCGGCTATCGGCGCCCCGGTCGAGGTGGGCCCGCCGGCGCCGCTCAGCCCGCAGGCGCTGGCGGTGCGGCTTTACGCGGCCACGGACAATGAGGCTCGCTACCAAGCGCTGCTTAGGGTCATGGGCATGCTGCGCATAGGCGTCTACACCGCGGAGGGTGGGGAGGTCCAGCAGGGCGCGGAGCGCGGCCCGGGCGACTTCTACCTGTACGACTTCGAGCTGCGGATGATGGCGGCTAGCCTGGGTCGCGGGGACAACTCGTGGGGCGTCCAGCAGATAGCGGACACGCTCGATCAGGTGGGCTTCCGGGAAGACGGGCAGCCGTTCACGGGCGACGACCTCAACCGGATACTCCACGACGCCACGAACGATTCGCTCGCCACGCCGGAGGAGGCGTCGTCCCTGCTGCCGCTGCTGGTGCGCGAGCTGGGTTTGAGGCACGAGCCGCCGTACGATCTGGCCGACGACCTGGAGGTGAACGAGGCGAAGTTCGACGGGCTGCAAATGACGCTGATCTTGGTGGGCCTGACGCTCCCGGTGATCGCCGACGAGGGGCCGCTCGACACTCCCGCCTCGAGACTGGTCGCCAACTCCAACGGCATCCTCACGGCGCAGCCCGTGAGGCTCGCGGCAACCTGCAGCGACTTCAAGGGCGAAGGCCAGGAGCTGTGGCCGGCCACGAAGTTCTTCTTGACGGCTGTGTCGGTAGTCAGCGCCATTGGAAAGGGGGTCACCGGGTTCATCGACATCGGCCATGGCTCCGTGCTCGCGTTCTCGGTTCAGGTGAAGGCGATCGAGGATGATAGTGAGGGCTCCACGCACTATGATCACGGGCCGGAAGACCCGGGGCGGCTGCTGAGGTTCCGGATCGAGGTGCGGATGCTGGACGACCTTGGGGAGACCCTGGTGGACTGCGGCTGGCTGGCGACAGCGGATTTCCCTCCACAAGGCCCGATCTCGGGCGTCAGGGTGCAGTTCAACCCGTTTGCCTCGGGGCTGGAGGGGCACGGGACGCTGGACTGCGCGGGCCTGTTGTGCTCCCGGATGACGGACCTCAACGGCATCGCCACGTTGACGTTCGACCCGAAGAGCGAGACCGCGCCCTACGGCCAGGGGATCGAGGCCGAATCAACAGGCTCCCTCGAGGCGATCGCCTGGTATCAGTCGAGGTTCAGGAACCTTTTCGGCACGCTCGCGCAGTTCGTGACCCCGAAGGCCGACGTGTTCGCCTGGGCCGTGCGGCATCACGGATGCGCCTTCGACCTCGGGTTGCCCCCCGGCGCCGCCTCTGACCTCGCTGCCGCCGCGCCCACAGCGTCCCTCGCGGCGGGCGCGACGACGAACCTCCAGTTGCCCTGCGCCTACGAGGGCACGGTCAGCGGTACACACGTACAACGGTACGTCGGCGGCAATGTAACCCACACCATCACCGCCTCTGACCTCAGGTTCGAGTTGCGACAGCCAGTGTTCGAGGCGGGGCCAATCTATGATCTGGTGCGGGGCAACCTGACCGTGCAGGCGAGCGGCACCGTTGGCGACTGCACCATCAGCGGCGGCTCTTCGATTCCCGAGCCGATATTCGACGGTGTCCATTACTTCGGCGGAAACATCTTTGTGGACGCCCAGACGAGCCAATACCGCGCCACCGGGGGTATGTTCGACCGCGAGCGCCACGAAGTCTCGTGTGGTGTTAATACCCGGTCGTATGACGCTTGGTGGCTCCATACGACGAATGGCGTATCGAGCGACCGCCCCTTCATGGGAGGCGCCCTCGAAGGCAGCTTCGACTGGAGTATGGGCGATCCATGGTATCAACGGGGGCATTACCAGTGGAGCCTGCACCCCGCCGAGTGCCAGCCCAGCCCGGCGCCCGTCTGCCAGTAGCGCGCCGCTAGTCCGCGGCGCCACGGGCCTCTGCGCCGTTGCTTTTGCTGGGGCCGCTTTCGTATACTCCCTGCGGACTTCGCCCCCGCCGGAGGCGGGCAGGCCTGAAAGGAGGGGCCGTAGAGCGGCCCTTTATATATGCCAGTTATAGTCGTCGTAGGCGGCCAGTGGGGGGATGAAGGCAAAGGCCGCATCGTAGACCTCCTCGCCGAAAAAGCGCACGTAGTAGCCAGGTACTCCGCCGGCAACAATGCCGGCCATACCATCATCAACGAGCTGGGCGAGTTCAAGCTGCACCTGGTGCCGGCCGGCATCTTCTACCCCGAGAAGGTGTGCGTCATCGGCAACGGCGTGGTGATTGATCCGCCGGTGCTGCTCAAGGAGATCGAGGATCTGGAGTCGCGCGGCGTGGCGGTGCGCGGGCGGCTGTTCATCAGCGACCGCGCGCACGTGCTGATGCCGTGGCACCGGCTGATCGACGAGCTGGACGAGAAGCTGCGGGGCCACGGGGCCATCGGCACCACCGGCCGCGGCGTGGGCCCGGCCTTCGTGGACAAGGTGGGCCGCGCGGGCGTGCGCATCGCGGACCTGGTGGACCGGGAGGCGCTGCTGCAGTCGCTCTCGTTCCTCGTCCCTTACAAGAACGTCGTGCTGGAGAAGCTGTACGATGTCCCTCCCCTGCGCCTGGAGGACGTACGGGCGGAATACGCGGATTACGGCGAACGCCTGGAGCCGTTCGTGACCGATACGTCGGCGCTCGTCCAGGAGTCGCTGCGCAACGGCGAGACGGTGCTGCTGGAGGGCGCGCAGGGCTCGCTGTTGGACCTGGACATGGGCACGTACGAGTACGTGACGTCGTCGGTGCCGTCCTCGCTGGCGGCGGGCGCGGCCATCGGCATCGGCATCGGGCCGACGCAGATCGACCATGTCGTGGGGGTCTACAAGTGCTACAACACGCGCGTGGGCAACGGCCCCATGCCCACGGAGCTGCTGGACGAGACCGGCACCCTGCTGCGCGAGGGGGGCCCCCGGCCGGAGTACGGCTCTACGACGGGCAGGCCGCGGCGCTGCGGCTGGTTCGACGCGGTGGCCGCCCGCTACAGCGCGCGCATGAACGGCCTGACGCGGGCGGCGCTGACCCGGCTGGACGTGCTGGACCCGCTGCCGGTGATCAAGGTCTGCACGGCGTATCGCGTGGACGGCCGCACGCTGAAGACGCTGCCGGCCAGCGGCGCGGCGCTGGCGCGGGCGGAGCCGGTTTACGAGGAGCTGCCCGGCTGGCGGCGGGACACCGCCGGCGTCCGCCGCTTCGATCACCTGCCGCCGGAGGCGCGGGAGTACGTGCGCTACATCGAGGGGGTCCTGGCCACGCCCATCTGCCTGGTCTCCGTGGGGCCGGAGCGTGACCAGGCCATCCCGATGAAGGGGATAATCTGAGCCATGTCTGAAGCGATCACGCCCTGGCTGCACATCCTGGCGGTCACCGTCTGGGTGGGCCCGCAGTTCTTCCTCTTCCTGGTGGCCGTCCCCGCCATCCGCACGATTGAGGACCAACAGCTGCGGTCGCGCGTGATGCGGGTGATAGTGACGCGCTTCGGTTGGATGGCCTGGGCGGCGATGGGGGTGATCGTGCTCTCCGGGATATCGAACATCTTCCAGGAGGCGGACGAGTTCGACCATGTGCTGGACTTCGAGTACCGCTGGATGAACGTCTTTGCGCTGAAGATGGTGCTGGTGGGCGTCATGGTGCTGCTCACCGCCGTGCACACGTGGGTCATCGGCCCGCGCCAGCTGGCGCTGAGCGAGCGCGCGGACGCCGGCGAGGCGGAGCTGGCGGCGATGCGCCGGTCGGCGATGATGGTGAGCGGGCTGGTGCTGCTGCTCAGCATCGTGGCGATCTTCCTGGCGGCGCTCTTGGCCAACCACGAGTGGTCCTTCCAGCAGAACTAGACGCCGGCCGTGGCCGCCCCGCGCGTTGAGATCACCTACTGCAGGCAGTGCAAGTTCCTGCTGCGCGCGGCGTGGCTGGCGCAGGAGCTACTGACCGCGTTTGAGGCTGACCTGGGCGAAGTGGCCCTGCGGCCGGGCTCCGGGGGCATCTTCGAGGTGAGCCTGGACGGCGAGACCATCGCCACGAACCGCGAGACGAAGCGCCTGCCGGACCCGGCGGAGGTGAAGCGGCTGATCCGCGACCGTATCGCGCCGGGCCGCCGCATCGGGCACGCGTAACCGCGCGCGGCCCTACCCTTGGTGGCGACGGGCAGTGCGCTAGAAGCGTCCGGGCGGTGAGCCGAAGCCGCTGAAGGGCTTGTCGTGGCGCTCCCAGCGTTTCTGCTTGAGCAGCTTCTGCGCCACGGTGGCGATGTCCACGCCGGAGGCGCAGTCCAGGTTCTGCACGGAAGGCGCGGGCGCGGTCTGCGCGAGCGCCGGCAGCACCGCCTCCACACTTGCGATTTCCTCGTCCGGGAGGGCGTCAGTCTGCGGCTCCTCGGCGGGCGCCGGCAGCGCGGCGGCTATCTCCGCGGGCGCCGGAGCGGCCACAGGCTCGGGGGCAGCTGCGATAGCGACGGACGGGAGCAGGAGCTGCGGGGCAGCCGCCTCCGGCTCAGCGGGCGCGCGGCGCTTCGGCGGGGTCTGCTCTGCCACCAGCAGCCCCGTTCCCTTGACTTCCTGCAGGTGGTAATGGTCCATGGCCGCCCGCTCCTCGCGGCCCAACTCACGGACATCCGTGGGGTGCGGGACGAAGGCGGCGGCTGCCGGCCAGATCAGATCGAGGTGGTTGGTCTCGTCGGCGGGGTGAGCGTTCGGCTGGAGCTCCTCGGCGGGCGCCTCGATGGCCGCGCCGGGCGGTGCTGACGGCTCGAGGCGCACGCCTTCGGGCCCTTCCTCGATGCGTGCCAGGGATGCCCAGTAGATTAGGAGGAGACCGGGGTCCAGGCCGCGTTCCACCTCGAAGCGGGCGAAGGCCTGGGCGGCGTCGATGTCCACGAACGAGAGGACGTAGACGATGTCGGAGCCCGGCACCTCGCGGATGATGACCAGCGCCTCGCCCTTTGCGCCGGCGGCAGATGGGCCGTCGGGCTGATGGTGCAGCGCCCAAAAGGCCTGGATGTTGCCGCGCAGGAACTGGTTGAAGGAAGACGCGGCGAACTCAGCGGCGGCAGCAGCGTCCGCGAACGTGAGCAGGCGGTATGAGCTGATGCCGGCGACGCTGGGGACCAGCAGTACCAGCTGCGGTCCCGGCGGCGCGGTCTCCGGCGGCGCGGGCGAATCTTCGTACCGCGCTGCAGGTCGCCTGAGGAGCGTTCCCAGCAATGCCATTGTTCGTTCCTCCGTTGATCCGGGCGGGGCTCTCGCCGGCTGCACTTTCGGGGACGGCTGTCAGCCGCCGGCGGGCTGCCCGGGGCTCTCTCCTTTTCAATTCTGGCAACTGGTAGACGCGCCAGCGCGCCGTCCATTACACGCGCGGGCTGTCCTTTACCATTTCACCGCCATCGCCTAACAAAGATGAGTGCTGCCGCTGCCGCTCCGGTGCCGCTGGCGGCTGCCGCCGCCTGACGGTAAGCTATGGGCGGCGTCCGCCTCAGGCGGACCGCCCCGCTGCGAACACAGGAGGTATGTGATGCCTGCGACGCTTGCCCCAGGCGTGAAGAAGCTGTTCCAGGAGCCGAACTTTGCCCACATGGCCACCCTCATGGCCGACGGGTCGCCCCAGGTGTCGCCCGTCTGGGTGGAGCTGGACGGCGACCGCATCATCGTGAACACGGCGGAGGGCCGCGCCAAGCCGCGCAACGTGCGACGCGACCCCCGGGTGGCGATTTCGGTCGTGAACCAGAGCAACCCGTATTCGCATGCCACGGTCCGCGGCCGCGTCGTGCAGATCACGCACGACCGCGCTGATGAAGGCATTGACAGGCTGGCCAAGAAGTACCTGGGGCAGGACAAGTACCCCTACCGCCAGCCGGGCGAGCAGCGCGTGGTCCTGGTGATGGAGCCGGAGCACGTGACTTCCGCGATGACGGACTAGGAGGCGGCGCACGGACCGGACCCCGGACGGCGAGCGGCGCGGCGGCCAGCCGGCGACCGGCGCGCAGCCGGCACCGGCGAGCGGCGGCGAAGAGCGCGAGGTGGTCTCGGAGCGGCTGAAGGCCCTGCTGGACGATATCCTGGCCGGCCGCGCTCCCAACGCCGGGCGCTTCTGCGGGCACTGCTACCAACCCCTGTCCGAGGGGCGCGAGCTGTGCCCGCACTGCGGGCGGTCCACGCCGGCTTGCGCGCCAGTGGCGGCGGTGCCGCTGGAGGTCATCGAGATGCACCGTCGGCGTCGCGGCCGGGAGGGGCTGGTGGTGCGGTCGGTGGCCTGGGGCGGGCTGAGCGCGGGCGTCGTCATCGCCCTGCTGCCCCTGGCGTTTGCCGATGTCCAACTGTGGACGGTGCTGGCGTTCTTTGGGCTGCTGGCCTTCTTTTACCTGCTATCGGCGAATCTGGCGAACAGCGTGGGGGACGCGCTGGGCTACCGCTGGGGATACTCGCTCTTCCGCAAGCGCTGGGAGCGCTTCGTGGGGCGGCGGGACGGGTAGCGGCGGAGGCGCCGCGGGAGGCCCGCTTGGCGGGATTGACAGGCGGCCGCGGCACGAACCGCTTGACTCTGGTTGGCGTCACAGTAGACTGAAGCCCACGACGCACTTGGGAAGGGAGATCTACATGAAGAGGTGGCCTTGGGCTTTGTCTGCGCTATCGATCGTGGTGGCGCTAACGGTTGTGGGTTTCCTGACAAGCCCGGTCCAGGTGCGCGCGGCAATTGTGATTGAGGCGCCGTTCTCGCCGACGTACACGTTGTCTGACCTTGGCTCCGTGCCGGGCGTGCCAACGAGTTACGGGGGCATGACGTTCAAGTTTGACGACTCCAACACCCTCCTCATCGGTGGGGACGCGAATGCCGCGGGCGGCCACCTGTACTCCGCCGGCGTCGTGCGCGGCGCGGGCAACCACATCACCGGCTTCTCCGGCAGCGCCTCGATCTTCGCCGACGCCGCGAACAATGATGGCGGAGTGTCTTACGGGCCGGGGAATGTGCTCTTTCTCGCACGCTGGCCGAACAACGAGATTGGACAGACCAAGGCGGGGAGCACGATCACGGACAAGGTTGTGGCCCTCGGCCCGCTGGGAGTGGCCTCGTCTCCGGGCGGGGTGAACTTTGTGCCTCCGGGCTTCCCCGGCGCGGGCCAGCTCAAGTTCGCCACGTACAGCGATTCCAGGTGGTATTCAGCGGCGTATACGGCGGACGGATCTGGCACGTACAACATCACGTCAGCCACCATGGAGGTAGCGCTGCAGGGCGGCCTGGAGGGCTTCACGTTTGTGCCTCCGGGCTCGGCGGTATTCCCGGCCAACAGCACTTTGCAGGCGGAATACAGCGCCGGCGTCATCTCCACGTACCAACTGGACAGCAACGGCGACCCCTTGCCGGCCACACGACAGGAGTTCATCACCGGCCTGACCGGGGCTGAGGGCGCCGCGATCGACCCGGTCACCGGCGACTTCCTGTTCTCGACGTTCGGCGGGGGCGACCGCATCATCGTCGTCCAGGGGTTCGAGCCGCCGCCCACAGGCTCGCCCAGCCCCTCAGCCTCGCCCAGCCCCACGCCATCGCCAACGCCGTCCGCAACGCCAACGCCGACGGCCACGGGAACAGCCACGGTCACACCAACGCCGACGGCGACTGCCACGGGAACAGCCACAGTCACACCAACGGCAACGGCTACGCGGACGGCTACGGCGACACCGACGCATTCCCCTACCCCCACACACACGGCGACGGCGGCGCCTTCGCCGACGCCTCACGGGCAGTCCTTGCTCTGGGGCGACTTCGATTGCAGCGGCTCGCTGACCATCGGCGACGCGCAGAAGATAGCGCGCAGCCTGATCAGCCTGCCGGTCTCGCAGGCGCCGGATTGTCCTCAACCGGGACAAGAGGTGATGGTGAATGGCACGCCGCGCATGTGGGGGGACCTTGACTGCCAGAACGGCGTCACGATCGGCGATGCGCAGAAGACTGCTCGCAAGCTGATCGACCTCCCGGTCGGCCAGGGGCCCGGGTGTCCACTCCCCGGCGCGACCGTGGACGTGGCGACCGGCTAGCGGCATTAGTCCGTCGATACTTCGCCATCCGGCCGTTTGACTTCGCCCGGAGTGAGCGGGACAATGACGGCGTCATGGTGACGAAGCAGGCGATCGACGGGAGGAAGCGCGCGCCCCCCAGGTTTCGGGAGAAGCCGGCCAGGAAAGACACCACTGTTGAAACGCTCCGAAGGGTGCTGGGGTCTGTGAAGGCGAACCGCCAGTTTGATGTGATGGAGATATTAAAGAGGCATTAGTGCCGGCGGAGGCAGTGAGGTTCTCGCGGGAGGAGCTGCCCGAGCTCCTCTTTTTTGATACCAGCTTCATCCTTGCCGTTGTCTTTGTCCACGAGGTGCATCACGAACCGTCGGTAGAATTCCTCGCTCGGCTGAAGTCTGCGGCGGCTCTCGTAGTTGTCTCTCCCGTACTTCGACTCGAGTACTTCAACGGCTGGCGTCGAGCTATGGTGGAGGGAGTAGTCGGGCGAAGCCGGGGCGCTGACGAGAGCGAGCGCCGCCGGCTGTTCGGCATGGCGCAGGGCGTCCTGGACGACATGCTGGCCCATTTCCGCGTGCGCGAAGTCCGTTTGACCGAATCCGTTCAGGACCGGACGGTTGAGTTGATGAAGAAGCACAACCTACAGTCGCTGGATGCGGTTAACGTCGCCGCCGCACTGGAAATCGGCTGCCGCGATATCGTGAGCCTCGACGACGACTTCAGGCGCGTCGAGGGCGTTCGCCTCTGGATGCCGTAACTAGCCGCGAAACGGCTTCAGCGCCTCGGTCTCCGCGTCGCTGATGCGGACGTGGACGACTCCGTCCAGGACCTCGGTCACGTAGGCGATGGGCAGCACTACGTCGTGGGGGAAAAGGACGCCGCGGCGCACGACCAGGGCCTCGATCTCCTCGCTGGCCTCGTTCACCAGCACACGCTCCACGTCACCGATGTGCTTGTGCGGCTCCTCCCGCCAGACCGGGGCGTCGTTGAGGATGTGGCGTTCGAAGCGGGCGCGGCGGAAGCTCTCGCCGGGGACGGCGATGCCTGTGAGGAGGCTGGAGAGCGAGGCTGCGATGGCGAGGCCGGTGTCCCAGAGCAGGTGGCCGCGGCCTGCCTCCGCCTCAGGCGGACCGGAGCGAGGCGCCGCGAAGAAGTACTGCTCCGCGTAGAGCGGCAGCCGCCGGAACTGCGACTCCGTGCAGGCGAGGAGCACGCGCTTCTCCTGCGCGTCCTCCATCTGGCCTATGGGGACGTTCACGAGGCGAGGCGAGCCGAAGCCCGGCTCCGGGAAGTGGGGGCCGGCGTGGACGACGATGTGGGTGACCTCGTTATCGCGCGGGTCAAGGACGACGGCGTGCAGCTTGCCCACGTCGCGCTCGTCGCTGGTCATCACGTCGGCGCCGGGGTGCAGGTTGTCGATGGCGTGCTTACGAGGCATTCCTAGCGCCCCTTGTACTCCGGTTTGCGCTTCTGCGCGAAGGCGGTGGGCCCCTCGCGCGCGTCCTCGGAGCGGAACACCTGCCCGGCGAGCTGCGATTCCAGCTTCAGGCCCTCTTCCAGCGGCAGTTCGCGTCCCTGCTGGGCGGCCTGCTTGATGGCGCGCACGGCCAGGGGGCCGCACTCCAGGATCTTCGCGGCCACCTCTTCCACGGCCGGCATCAACTGCGCGGCGGGGACGACGCGGGAGACGAGGCCAAAACGCAGGGCGGTCTGCGCGTCGAAGCGTTCGCCGCTGAGGAGGAGCTCCATGGCGAAGGCCAGGGGTACGACGCGGGGCAGGCGCTGAGTGCCGCCCGCAGCCGGGATGATGGCCCGCTTGGGCTCCGGCAGGCCGAAGGTGGCGTGCTCCGCCGCGATGCGGATGTCGCAGGCCAGCGCCAGCTCCAGGCCGCCGGCCAGGCAGTAGCCGTTGACGGCGGCGATCATCGGCTTCCAGCACTCGAAGCGCCGCGTGATGCCGCCGAAGGGGACGTCCCAGCCGATGCCGCCGCCGCCGCCGGCAAACGACTGCGCCATGGCCACCAGGTCCGCGCCGGCGGAGAAGGCCTGGTCGCCCGCCCCGGTGAGCACGGCCGCCCAGACGTTGCTGTCTTCGCTGAAGTCCGTGAACGCTTCCAGCAACTCGCGGCTGGTGTCGGGGTCAATGGCGTTGCGGCGCTCCGGCCGGTTGATGGTGACGTAGGCCAGGCGGCCCTTCTTTTCGTAGAGGATGTTCTTGAAGCCTGTCGCGGGCTTGCCGGACTGATCGGCCAATGGGGTCCTCCTGTTGGGCGCTGGGCAGGGCGGTATGCAGCCGCGCTAAGTATATCGAGTTGCGGAGGGGGCCACCACAGACGCGGGAGGGAGGCGCCGCGGGTTAACAAGCGGTAAACGGCGTAATGCGGCGCGCCGGCCGTTGTTATTAATGATTGGAGGAGGTGCGGTTCCCAGTTCACCGGTTGCGGGGCTGGTGGAAGGTCTTAGACGGACCAGGGGTGCGTGTGCACCTCCTCCGCAAATCGATAGCTCCCGGGGGTGCGGTGGTGAGGCCCCTTCCGCCTCGGCGGGAGGGGCCTCTTCTTCTTGTACTTGCGTGGACCGGACTTAGCCGGCTGTAAGGTCTTACCCCATAGCAAGTCAGGGTTTGCCTGACTTGACGGCCGACTGCGCCCATATTTAACGGGTAAGAAAAGGGTTAAAAATGGGTGAAGTCAGGGCTTTGCCTGACTTGACCCATTACGTGGTCTGTGCTAAGCCTTGTCCCGAACCGCCCGCCGAGACGAGGTGCCCGGAAGCCCCTGATCTCGGAGGTGGAGGATCGGCGACGGCTCGTCGCCGGTTTTTTTGTTTGTCGCGAGGGGAGGCGCGCCAGCAAACCGATAGCTCGCTGACAATATAAAGCCCCGCACGGCCGGAACCATACGGGGCAAGCAAGAGGACGCCGCGTTAACAGAGCCCTTTGCCGTCTTGCATTGTATGGCGGGTCGGCTAAGCGGACAAGGGGCCGGTCCTTCGGATTTTCTTCAGTCCGGCCGTGCGGGGCACCACCCCTGACTTGTCAAAGGAGGCGGTGCCTAGCGCGGCTTAATTGTTGCCCCGACTGATCGACGAAGGAAGGAAGTGCGCAAGCATGAGACGTACACCTGGCGTGAGCGGCCTGAGCGCTGGCGGATGGGCCTGAGGGCCAACGTGAACGTGCTTATCGTCCACAACGGTGTGTTGAAAGATGTGGTCTGCGCCCTGCGGCTAGGGTGGGCAAGCGCGGCCATTACGTACGCGCGCACGCACAGGCAGTCACTGGACTGCGTGCTACTCGTCTCCTACGACCTGGTCGTCGTCGACACGGAGCTGCGTGACGGCGATGGACTGAATCTCTTGCGGGAAATCCGCCGTCACACCGACGCCGTCGTTATCGCCGTAACGCGCCGGTACGACGAGGGCGAGCTGTTAGCAGCGGTGGAAGCCGGGTCCGACGATTACATGCAGGTACCGGTGAGCCCGATGGCGTTCGTGGGCAGGGTCCGCGCCGCACTTCGCCGGGCCAGGCGTTCCAGCGGTGACGATGAGGACGCGGCCGCCTGCGGTGGCCTGGAGGTGGACCCTGCTCGATATGAGGCACGGCTCAACGGCCGCCGTCTCCGGCTCACCCCCATAGAGTTTCAGCTACTCCTCCATTTGACCCGGCACGACGGGCGGGTAGCCAGGCACGCATCCTTGCGCAGTCTGATCTGGGGTGAGGACGGCGACGTCTACGAGCCCTGTCTTCGCAAGTACATCCAGCACCTGCGCCAGAAGCTGGCCGAGGTGCCGGATAACGCAGTTTCCATCGTCACCGTGCCCTGGGTGGGCTACAAGCTGGTAAGCAGCGCCGGAGACAGCAAAGAGCCTCCCGACCAGGATCGGTCAGATGAGGCCGGCCCACGGCCGCGTCTCCTCCGGGCTCAGTAACTCCTCAACAAAACCCCACTTCAGTCACAAATCATTCACAACACCGCCACAGACGGCTGCGTATCCTCTCCTGCCGTGGACAACCTCGTGCTGATCATCGATCCGGACGAGATTGAGCGCCGCTATATGGCGGCGATTCTAGCCGCAGACGGGTTCGCTCTCATACAGGTGGGCGGCGCCATCGAAGGCATGGTGCAAACGATGGAACATGACCCTGCGCTCATAGTCATCGCGGAGGAAGCGGGTCCTGTCGGCGTGCAAGAAGTGATACCTATCTTCCGCCGGCTGACAGCCGCACCGCTGATGATCGTTGGTGGCGGCGGTGGCGGCGGTGGCAGCGAAGAGGGGGCGGCCCTTATGGGAGAAGGTGACTACCACCTGGCGCGACCACTTCGCGCCCCGGAGCTCGCCCTCAGAGCGCGCATGCTGGTCCGCCGCAGAGACCCCGCCGGGCAAAGGGTGAAGATGGGACCGCGGCTGCAACGTTGCGCAGAAGGGCCAGCGAGGAGGAGCAACGATCGCGCCCGGACAGCGGATTTGACAGTGGTGGGGCGTCGAGGGGTTCATGGGGAGGACCAGTGCAGCGGCCTGAGCGCTGGCCTGGGGTCGGCGGGGGCACAGGGGGAAGCAGCCTGACATGCGCTCTCTCCTGCTGGGCTTGGGCGCCGCGGTCGTCATCGTGGCCACACTCGCTAGCCTCCCGTTCTTTCGATCGCGTGGCGTCGGCCTAAACACTGGTTCAGTGGCTGGCGTGCTCCGTGGGTTAGCGGCATACCTGCGCAGGCCCTCAAAGGGCGCGATTGCAGCGGTCCTTGTGATCGTCTTTGGAATTCTTGCGATGGCGCCCAACTTGGGGGCATTCACATCGCAGTGGGTGAATGTCACCGCCCGTGTAACTCAGCCACCCACGATCCAGAAGTCCGTGCTGGCTGACCCCCTTATCACCCAAGCCCAGGTCGACACGATAACCCAGGCCTCCACCGGAGTTGCCGGCTGCCTCGCCGCCGACACGCAACCCCCCATCGAGGTGCCCACTCACACCTGCGTCTGGTGGGTCGTGCGCATCACGGTAACCAACTCGACGGGCGGCGATATGCACGACGTCATGGTGGTGGACCGCTTTGGCGCAGAGCTGGGTGTGAACGAATTCTTGGACTATGTGCCGGTAGAGGTTGTCACCATTGCCCACAGCCGCGGCCAGTCCTCTTCAGGGCCCGCTACGTTCGAAACCCAGTTCCGCGTCGTCTGGTGCGTCACGGACGGCGAGCCCGGGGCCGTCGACCCCATCAACGATAACACCTGTGTCGACCCGGTGCCGCCCCAGCCCCTGTTGGCGGGCGAAAGCGAGTTTATCGACCTTCTCGTGTTTACGAAGCTCAACCCCTCTGGCAGGCAGGAGTACACGACACCCGGCACCTACACGATGAATAGCGGCGCCACTGTGAAATGGGAGCAGGGGGCCCCTGGAGGTCCTCAGGGCAGCGACGGCACGTCCTCTATCGTTGTGACGGCGGCCGACCTGTCGGCTACGCCCACAGCTGCGCCAGACGCCGCGGCGCCGCCCACTGCCACGCCGGACCCGGTGCCCACGCCCACTGCCACGCCGGACCCGGCGCCGACGCCCACAGCGACGCCAGACCCGGCGGCCACGCCCACGGCCACGCCCACGTCAACACCCACGGCCACGGCCACGGCCACGCCCACGGCCACGCCCACGGCCACGCCCACGGCCACGCCCACGGCCACGCCCACGGCCACGCCCACGCCCACGTCAACACCCACGTCAACACCCACACCCACGCCGGAGCCCGGTGCCTGCGCCGGCCCCGTCGACAGCACCATCACCGGCACCAGCGCGTCCGAGACCCTTGAGGGGACCTCCGGCCGCGACCACATCATCGGCAACGGCGGGAGCGACACGATCAACGGCCTGGGCGGCGCCGACTGCATCGAGGCCGGGCCGGGCAAGGACATCATCAGCGGCGGCGGCGGCGACGACGAGATTCGCGCGGGCGACGGCGCCAACAACGTCGAGGGCGGCGGCGGCAAGGACATCATCACCGCCGGCTCGGGCGACGACACCATCGACGGCGGCAACGGAAACGACACCATAAACGCGGGCGACGGTGCCAACAACGTCGAGGGCGGCGGCGGCAAGGACATCATCACCGCCGGCTCGGGTGACGACACCATCGACGGCGGCGGCGGCATCGACAGCTGCGACGCCGACGGCGGCGCCAATACAGTCATCAACTGCGAGCCTTGAATTGATGGTGAGGGAAGAACCGCTGATGAGCAAATAACCGGTGAGGGCCTACCCGCCGTCGCATCTCAGGGGAGGTACGGGAAGGCGGCCCGGGCCCTCACCAACATCATATACCAATACGGAAAGGAGGTGAAAACCAATGACGAAAAGGCTAATCGTAGCCCTGCTGGGTGTGGTCGTCGTCGGAGCCGGCATGGCCGTCTTCGCGGCCAACACCGCTCAGTGGGTCAACGTACAGGCCCGTGTAGAGAAGGAGATCGAGATCGCGTGTGTCGTGAGGGGCCCCACCGGGGGTCCCGACTGGGTTGTCCACCCGAACAACTGCGACTTCGGCGTCGTATTCCCGGAGAACCTGCACGAGCGGAACGTCGAGGTGACGACGAGCAATAGCTTCCAGAACAACCAACAGTACAAGTCGGCGATCCTCTACTGGTTGCTCTGGGAGTGCAAGCAGTACTCCGACGGCCGCGACCTTGACGGAGACGATGTCGGCGACTGCCGGGTGGACGCGCCGACCCCTCACGGGCTCACGTACGACACCAGCGAGGCCAAGTGGGTCCATAGCGACGAGGAGCTGGACGACGGGATCCGCGACTACATCAACATCGTCCCCAGCAGCGCCGCGTGCTCCAGCACCTACACCGGCCCCACATTCGGGGTGAAGCACATCGAGGGGATCTACGACGGCACCGTGACTTGGACCGCGCCGAAGTGCTTCTACGACCTGCACTTCTCGCCGCCGGCCTGCACGGGACACTGGAACCCACAGACGGATCCCGGTACCGACCCGAAGGAGGTCGACTGCGAGGAGGTGACCTTTGATCGGGACCCGCAGAAGTGGGACCGCTGGGCCGACATCGGCGACGACCTGAAGATCCAGGTCTACGACTTCCTCACGGAGATACCATGAGGGTAAGGACCTAAGGGCGCGCCCGGCGGTTCCTCCCGCCGCCGGGCAACCGCTCTGTCGGGCCGCAGAGTTGATCGGCTCCGCGCCTGACAGCACAACCGAGAAGAGGTGAGGGGAAGGACGGACAAGGTGACCGAGAAAACGTTAAATGGCGGCCGCCCAGCAGGCTGGGTGGGTAGACTGGCTGACCTGTGGGCCTCGCTGGCCCGGCGCTGGCCGCGCTGGCTCCGGCTCCACCTGCCCAGGCTCAAGCTGTGGCAGTTGGCCATCGTCGGCATCCCCCTGCTAATGTTTGTGCTTTGGCTGACCGCGGCCGCCAGGTCGACCTCGACCTATTCAGCCTCCGTGCTGGTAACGGAGACCAGGCACGGCATCGCGGACCCGAAGTCGCTGTTCGACTTCGGCGACCTTCCCCCGACTGCCTCGATAGACCACAAGCTGACCCTCAAGAACGATGGCAAAGTGGACACCTACGTCATGATCGGAGTGTTCGGCGGCATAAGGGACTTCCTGAACATCGAGGACGCTTTCTTCAGCTTAAAGCCCGGCGAGGAACGCCAGATCCTCGTGAAGCTTTCCTTGCCGGCCACGGCGGAGCCCGGGAAAGAATACAGCGGTAGGGTAGTCATCACGCGCCTGCCGTTTTGGGCCCCCTGGTGACATGAGCCAACTGCTCTTCGCGGCCTGGATTATCGCGGGCGCCGTCCTGGTCCTCCCTCTCGGCCTGTTCCTCCGGTTGGGACGCCGGTTGGTAGGACGCGGCCGCGCCCTTCGCCGCAGTGCCGTCCCGGCGGCTCTCGCCTTCGCCCCGGAGGAACAGGCGGCATTCCCTTATTCAGGCTATGCCGGGGCGGCAGACTTCAGCCTGCCGGTGGCTGTGGCTCCGGAGCAGGCCACCGCCCGCCCGATCCGTGGCCTCAGGCACCGTTTCGCCCCCATGCTGAGTTTCCTAATCTACGTTGCCTTCATCGCCGGAGCCATCTACTACGTCCCTCAGATCCTCTCCTGGGCCCTCGATACGCCCCATCCAATGGCGGCGGTGTCGTCGCAGTCCATGTGGCCGACCCTCAAGAAGGGCGACCTGATCTTCCTCGAGGGCGTCGACAAGCCTGACGACCTTCAGGTGGGCGACATCATCGCCTTCCAACACCCCAAGGGCATCACCGTCCACCGGATTCTGGAGATCAAAGGCGATATCATCACGACAAAGGGCGATGGCAACCCTGCAGAGGACAAGGCCATCCGTTTCGACCAGGTGGTGGGCCGCGTGCTCACAGTAGGCGGCCGCCTGGCGAGGGTGCCATGGGTGGGGAGCATCGCCAGCCTGTTCGGCTCCCTCGCGACCCGCCCTGATCAGACCCAGGAAGAGCAGAAGCTCTCGGCTGGCGAGCCGAGTGAGACTTTGGCTGGACCGGGCGCCGATTTGGCTGCGGGCGAGCAAACTCTTCCCGGCGGGGCAGTCAACGCCTCCCCTGGCGTCATGGAGCTGGCGAGCGTGGACAGCGCGGGCAACCAGGCTGACGGTCCCAGCACCTTCCCTGCCATCAGCGCCGACGGGCGTTTCGTCGCCTTCGCCTCCGACGCGAGCAACCTTGTGGCTGGCGACAGCAACCGCCAAAGCGATGTCTTCGTCCACGACCGGCAGACGGGGGCCACGGAGCGGGTGAGCGTCGATAGCTCCGGCAACCAGGCCAACGGTGGCAGCTCGGAGCCCGCCGTCAGCGCCGATGGCCGCTATGTCGCCTTCGTTTCGGCCGCCAGCAACCTGGTGGCGGGCGACAGCAACAGCCAAAGCGATGTCTTCGTCCGCGACCGCCAGACCGGCGTTACCGAGCGCGCGAGCGTGGACAGCGACGGCAGCCAGGGCAACGGTGGCAGCGAAGCCCCTGCCATCAGCGGCGACGGGCGATTCATCGCCTTCGTTTCCGCCGCCAGCAACCTGGTGCCGGGGGACAGCAGCGGCCAGAGCGATGTCTTCGTCCGCGACCGCCAGACCGGCGCCACCGAGCGCGTGAGCGTGGACAGCGCCGGCAACCAGGCCAATGGCAGCAGCGACACGCCCGCCATTAGCGGCGACGGGCGGTTCATCGCCTTCGTTTCCGCCGCCAGCAACCTGATACCCGGGGACACCAAGGGCCACAGCGACGTGTTCGTCCACGACCGCCAAACGGGCACCACGGAGCGAGTAAGCGTGGGCACGGGCGGCGGCGAGGGCGATGGCAGCAGCGACGGGCCTGCCATTAGCGCCGATGGCCGTTTCGTCGCCTTTCAGTCCAAGGCGAGGAATCTCGTGCCCAGGGACTTCAACCGCGACCAGGATATCTTTGTCCGCGACCGGCAAACGGGCACCACGCAGCGGGTCAGCGTGGACAGCGCCGGCAACCAGGCCAACAATTCCACCAGCGCGCCGGCCATCAGCGGCGACGGCCGCTTCGTCGCCTTTCAGGGGGGCCAGAGCAATCTGGTGCCCGGCGATACCAACCGCTTCCAGGATGTGTTCGTCCACGACCATCAGACCGGCGCCACGGAGCAGGTGAGCGTGGACAGCGCCGGCTACCAGGGGAACGACCACAGCGGCCTGCCGGCCATCAGCGGCGACGGCCGCTTTGTCGCCTTCTGGTCGTATGCAAACAACCTGGTGGCCGGAGACGGCAACGTATCCCAGGATGTGTTCGTCCGAGGCCCCAACGACTAGCAGCGCCCACCTGGGGAATTTGGGCGTAATCTTGGTGCTGCTGGCGGGAGCCGCGTTTCCGGGAGACAACGCCTTCCTGGTCTCCGTCAGGTAGATCGCTTGACGGGCCGGGCAGTTGCGGCCTTGCCCCGTCTCTACGCCGGCAGCAGCCCCAGCAGCGCCTCTTCCTTCACGTCCGGCCCCACGACGGCCAGCGCCACCTTCTCCTGCCGCAGCACCCGCTGCGCCACCCGCATCAGGTCTTCGGGGCCGGCCGCGCGCAGCCTCTCCACCACGCTCTCGATGGGCTCGATCTCGCCCAGCGTGAGCAGGCTTTCGCCGGCGCGCTGGCCCAGCGCCATCGCCGTCTCCAGGCTCAGGCGGAAGCTGCCGACCGTGTAGTCGCGCGCCTTCTGCAGCTCGTCGCCGCCCACGGGCTCCTGCGTCAGCTTCTCCAGCTCCGCGAGGATGACCTTCACCGCTTCCGGCACGTTCTCCGGCGAGACGCCCGCCGCGATGCTGAGCATGCCGGTGTCCGCGTAGCGGCTGACGCCGGAGCCGATGGAGTACGCCAGGCCCCGCCGCTCGCGCACTTCCTTGAACAGCCGCGAGCTCATCCCCCGGCCGAGGAGCGAGTTGAGGACCATGAGCGCGTAGCGGTCCGGGTCGAGGCGGGGCAGGGCGGGGATGCCCAGCGCCACGTTCGCCTGGGTGATGGGGCGGGACTCGCCGATGACGCGCCGGGCCGGGATGGCCCCGTTGACCGGCCGCACCGCCGGCGCCGGCGGGCCGCCCCCGGGCTCGAAGTGCCGCCCGGCGAGAGACATCACCTCTTTGTGTGTGATGTTGCCCGCCACGCTGACGACGATGTTGGGCGAGCCGTACCAGGCGCCGATCCAGTCCTTGAAGTCCTGCTGCTGGAGCTTGGCCACCGTCTCTTCGCTGCCCGCGGTGGACCAGCCCATCTGGTGATCGCCGTAGACCGCGCGGCCCAGCAGCTCGCTCACCCAGGCGCCGGGCTGGTCCTGCGTGCGGCGGATCTCCTGCTGGACAACGGAGCGCTCGCGGTCTATCTCCTCGGGGTCCAGGAGGGCGTTGCGCAGCATGTCGGCGAGGACGTCCACGGCAGTCTCCGCCTGGTCGAAGGGGACGTGGTTCCAGTAACAGGTCAGCTCCTTCGAGGTGTAGGCGTTGAGGACGCCGCCCGCACCCTCGATGGCCTCCGCGACGGCGATGGCCGTGGGGCGCCGGGGCGTGCCCTTGAACATCATGTGCTCCAGGAAGTGCGCCAGCCCCTTCGTGCGCTCGTCCTCGCCGCGGGAGCCGGCCCCCACGAACATGTTCACGCTGACGGACTGGGCGGTGGGCAGGGGCGTGGTGACGACGCGCAGGCCGCCGTTTAGTTCGCTGATTTCGGGGGCGATGGTCATGCTACCTCCGGATGGGCGTGGGGTCTGCGTACAGTATACGGTTGCGCTAGGAGTTGGGGCGACCGGCCGGTAGCCCCTACGCCACCGGCGGCACGAGAGGCGGAGTTTGTTTGGCAAAACAGGTGTGGGGAAGGGATAGCGGAGGGGCGATACGAGAATAGCGACGCCGGAATAGAGGGGCATAAATGGGAGGTCACGGACAGTTGCGCCCAGCCCCTACTCCAGCAGCTCCGCCACCAGCCGGTCGATCTCCCCCGCGACGCCGTCCTCTCGTAGCGCCGCCCGGATGCGCTGCCGCGCCCGCACGAAGTGCTCGCCTTCCCGCAGTTCCACCCGCGCGGCCACTTGCTCCGCTCGCGCGCCCGCCCGGGCCAGCCGCTGGTGCAGCCGGTTCCCGTGCTCGAACTTCGGGATCGGCAGCGAGAACATGACCTTGTCAAAGTGGCGCGCGCCCCACTGGCCACGCGCCTGGAGCGCCTCCACGCGCGACCGCGCCGTCTCGCTGTTCAGGATGGCCTCCAGATATCGGCCCTCTGCTTCTGACCCTACCGCTGCCCAGTATGCGGTGTTCTCAACCATCGCGGTTCCCCCGCGAATCACGACCGCCGCCGGAAGAGTCCCCGCCTTGCTGTACATCACGCGGAGCGGGGCGGGCGGCAGTTGGGCCGAGAGCTTGCCGTAGTAGTCGATCTGATCCTGAAACGTCATCCCCGACCGCCCGTGTTGCCTCCAGAGCGCCTCGGCCTGTGCCAGCCAGCGGGACAGCCCCGTGTGGCCCTTCAACTGGGCAGCGCCGGAATCCAGGAGCTCGCGCCCGTCCCACGGGATGACCGCCAGCGCCGGACGGAGCAGCCGGAACGGGGCGATGGACTCCCCCAGGTACAGCTCCCGCAGGAAGCCCGCCTCCACGCTCTCCCGCAGCGGCGGCAGGTCCTTCCATGGTTGTTTCTCCAGGTTTGTCCGGCGACTCTGTACCACCGGCGCCGCAAGGGTAGAACCCACCCGCCCGGCCCGCGGCACCTTCTCCACCACGCAGAGCACCCGCGGGAATATCGTGGCTCCGTTGCGGAATTCGTGCCCGTACGGCGAAGTGCCCTCGCCGTCACCGACAGCGGGCCACGGCTCTTCCCGCCAGGTCAGGTGTTTGGCCGCCTCTTGCGGGCTCGCGTCGCGACGAGGCAGCGTTCCCGACGCCGCCAGTACCGTCGCCGGCAGCACCGGGCCAGTGCCGCCAATCGACCGCAACTCGCCGATCAACACGCACGAGGGTACCGGGAACAGGGGCTGGACATCCTCCGGGAAGGCCCACGCCTCCACGAAGCGCAGGAACGTGATCCGCTCGGCGGATTTGGCCCGCTGCCGGCCGAAGACACCCCGCCTAAACCCCTCGAACTGTCGGCGGCTCATCGCCGCGTAAGGCATCACGAAGGCTATGACTCCTGTCCGCAGGAAATACAGTTCTACGCAGCGGGCGAAGAAATAGGCCGAGAGGTCCTGCTGCGTCGCTACCTTCCCTCCGGCCCAGATGCCGCGCTCTTCGCAGGCTGCCTTGAACGCCTTCTGAGTTTCCTTTGACATGTAGCGATAGGAGAGCCACGGCGGGTTTCCGATAATAACGTCCGCCCGCTCGGCCTCCCGCGACAGCCACGCCGGACGCACGAGGTTGCGCGCAACGAATCCCCAGATGTGGTTCCGTCCGGCCTTCCGCAGGCGTCGCAGTTGTTCATACGTGCTCCCGAGAATGCGGACGTCGCCGCCGCTCAGCGTGTTCAGTCCCTTCAACCACCCGGCGATCGCGTCCCCCTGGGCGTCTTGCTCGCTCAGCATCAGCATCCGGCTGATGACCGAGTCGAAGAGCGCCGGGTCCTGCGCCA
The DNA here is from genome assembly GCA_030649945.1 of Dehalococcoidia bacterium. GTDB lineage: Bacteria > Chloroflexota > Dehalococcoidia > SM23-28-2 > RBG-16-64-32 > JAUSFE01. The sequence continues at coordinate 22,057 of JAUSFE010000060.1, forward strand.
CCACAAACGGGAAATGGAGGGGCTGCGATTCTTCAGGGACGTTGATCTGCACCTCCCGCGCCGTCATGAACCCGCTGGTGTCCCACTGGAGCGAGTCCCCCATGTACACGGGGATCGACAGTTCCGCGGGCCGGTCAGGCAGGCGGTCCTCCCCGAGCGCCAGCAGGTACGTCACGCGCGCTATCTGTACAGCTACCGGGTGCACATCGATTCCGCGCACGCGATCGCAGCACTTTGCCAGCGCTTCCCGGTTGGGCATTCCCGCTGTGTCCGCGGCGGCGAGCAAGCGCCGTACCGCGTGGAACAGGAACGTGCCCGAGCCGCATGCGGGGTCCAGGACTCGCTGCTCCAGCGGCCGTTCGATGGCTCGCTCGCACATCTTCGCAGCCAGCCAGTCCGGAGTGTAGTACTCCCCGAGGTCGTGCCGTTGCTCCGGGTCTATCAGCGACTCGTACAGCCCCTTCAGCACGTCGGTCTCGACATCACGCAGCCGGAAACGCGCAGCCTGCGCCGCGATGCGCCCCACCAGGTCCGCGCCCCGCTCCGCCGCCAGGGGCCAATCAAAGAAGTCTGACTCGACTACGCCGGTGATGCCCACCTCGGTAAACCTCTGGCCGGAGAGCAGGCCGGCGGGCTCTGGCATGTCGAGGCCCAGCACGTGTACCGCCATTGTCTTTGCTACAACCGTGAGGTAGGTGTGCTGAAAGAACAGGTCGTCCGCGTCCACCGGTGCCCCGTACACGCGCTCAAGCATCCGTGCCCACAGGTCGCGCTTGAGCCGGACGTCCGGGTGGTCCTTGACCTCGTCCCAGAGCTGCGCCAGGTCGCCCCGAGCCCGGTGCCACGCGATGCTGGACCGGCCGAGCTCGCTGCGCACGGTATCTGGGTCCGGCGGCAGGTCTGTGGATACGGCCACGGCGGCCGCGAGCCACACGAGGAGCTTCTGCGCTTCGTCCGCTGACGCGGAATGTGTCGCCAGTTCGCGGAGGTCGCCCCGCCGGAGCTCATACGCGCAGTAGGTAGCCCCGTCCGTCGCTATCCCTACGAACCGCTCGCCGGTGTCGGCCTCGCGCTGGCTCAGGTAGCGGGACAACTGGGCCTCCGCGTCGCCCCTCTCCCGGCGAAGGTTGCTCTTGAACTCGAAGACCGTGCGGCCCAGAAGGGCGTCTGCCTTGCCATGAACCTCCGGGAGCGGCAGTTCGAAGTGTATCTCTGTGCTGCGCGCCTCCAGGCCTTCGGTCAGCAGTTGGTGGATCAGCGCGGAGACCTTCGGATGCCCCGGGCGCGAGGCAAGCTGCGCGACGATTTCCTGCAGGGCGGCGTGGGCCAGGGCCATCTTGCCCCGATTCTACGCTGCCCAGCCGGGAGCGCCAACCGTCATCGGTGCGGACGAGACGCCCCCCTCGTCGGTGGATTGGGCCTGTCCTGAGCCGCGCCGAGGGCTTGGCCTGCGCAGTTCGACGATGCCGCCCGCGCCGGTAGACTTACTTGTTGGGCTGTGGAGTCATCCGGAGGTACGGCTTCAACTCCTTATAGCCCCGGGGGAACATCTTGTCGGCTTCCTCGTTCGTGATGGAGGGCAGGATGACCACGTCGTCTCCGTCCTTCCAGTTCACCGGCGTTGCCACCTTCTCGTACTCGGTAAGCTGGAGCGAGTCGATGACCCTGAGGATTTCGTCAAAGTTCCTCCCCGTGGGTGCGGGATAGGTGAGCGTAAGGCGAACCTTCTTCTTCGGGTCGATGATGAAGACGGAGCGCACGGTCGCGGTGGAGTCCGCGTTTGGGTGGATCATGCCGTAAAGCTCCGAGACGCTACGGTCGGCGTCCGCGAGCAGCGGGAAGTTCAGACGCGCGCCCTGTGTTTCGGCGATGTCATCCGCCCAGCCCTTGTGCTTGTCGAGAGGGTCGACGCTTAGACCGATGACCTTGGTCTTGCGCTTGGCGAACTCGTCCTTGAGGTGGGCGACCATGCCCAGTTCGGTGGTACAGACTGGCGTAAAGTCGGCGGGGTGTGAGAACAGGACACCCCAGCTATCGCCAAGCCATTCATGGAAGCGAATGGTGCCTTCGGTTGATTCCTGGGTGAAATCAGGAGCCGGGTCTCCGAGCTGTAAGAACACGAGGAGTCTCCTTCCGAACGCGTAGTGGGATGCGTGGTTGGGCATACGTCAGAGGCCTGTACCGCGGCACCTCCTTTCATGACTGCTACCCCAGGGGGGCTATAGCTGGTCGTCGTCGTACAAATCCGCCGGGCGCGAGCGAAGGTGGCGCTGACAGCGGTCCGGCGCTTAGTGGCCAAACCAGCGCCGGCGCCTGGTTGAGGCGAACTCCCTCTTCTCTTCCGCCGTCTCCAGCGAGGGGCCGTAAAACGGCGCCGTTGGCGAGGGGCCCGTGAGGAAGTCCGCGTCGACCCGCCCGACCTTGTGCTCTCCGAACTCGATATAGCAGGACCCCGCGCCGTCATATGGCTTTGGCGGACCCCCGCCGCGGAGCTGCGCGATGAGATGCTCGGCGACGGCGCGCCCCGCGCTTTCGGCAAACACGCCTGCCTTCGGCACCGGTGCGCTGGTCACGTCTCCGACCGCATAGACATGCGGGAATCGAGTCGCGAGATTCGCCTTGTCGACGGGGATCCAGCCGTCGACAGAGAGGCCGGACGTCTCGACGACCGCCGGGACGCGATGGATCGGAATGCCGAGGAACAGATCGTAGGGCAGGGAGCGCCCATCTCGGAGAAAGGCGATCTGCCTGGCAGGGTCAAGGCTCGTTACCACCTGATCCGGCACGAACGCGATGTTTCGTTCAGCGAACCTATCGAGGATGGCCTTCGACGCCGACGAGGACACCGGCACCGGCGTTCCCCACGGTGACACGACGCTGATCTGGGTTTTGGACCGCACGCCACGTGCAACGAGCCATTCGTCTAACAGCATGGCCGCTTCACAGGGCGCCGGCGGGCACTTGAAGGGCTCGCCGAGGACCCCGATGACCACGGCCCCCGATCTGAACGATGGCAACACATCGCGCAGTCTGAGGACCCCATCGATGGAATAGAATTCGTAGCCGCCTTCGCTGAAGCCTGGGGGAACGCTGAAGTCGTACTCCGCCCCTAGAGCGACCACCAGCACGTCTGCATCGTATCTGTTTCGATTGGTGACGACGCGCCGCGCGATTGGGTCGATGGAGGTTACGATCTCCTGGCGGAATTGGACACCTGGGTTGACGATGTCCCGATAGTACGAGCGGACCCCCTCAAGATTCTCACGCCCGAACAGGAGGTCGAACTTCGAGAAGCCGAAGACGAACGCTTCGTTCTTGTCAATGAGCGTGACGCTGACATCGCCGGCGAGAGCAGAGGACAGCCGCGCCGATAGCTCCAGACCGCCGAAGCCCGCGCCCAAGATCACTATGCGTTCGTTCATGGTGAAAGTATGCAGCGTTCGTGCCGATCTGCACATGCACGAATGGTGCGGCCGGCAGCGGGATCAGCGCCGGTCCCGGCTGCGCTAATGGGTAAGGTCGAGGCCATTGAAGCCCTGGACGCCCTTCAGGGCCGAGATCTCGCCCTGGTGCGTGGCGACGTGCCAGGCCAACAGATTCGCGATGAACGACCGCACGGGCATCGGAGGAGCGAAGCCCGGCTCGACGATACGGTCGAGTTCGGCGTCGCTGACTTTGGCGAGGTACTCGTCGGTGGCCTCGTAAACCGCCGCGGCGTACTGGCGAAAGAGGTTGATGTCGAGCGTGACGGTCCAGTCCGGCTCCATGCCCCCCTGCGGCATGTCGAGGCCGACCTTCGGCGCCCAACCGCCGGCGAAGTAGACGGGAGCCCCACCTCGGACGAGCCCGTTGAGGAGCCCGTCTTCGCCGAAGATGGTGTGGGCGTAGATGGCGCCGATGGAGTTGATCGTGGAACCGGGGAGTTTCCGTGTGAGCGCTTCCGCGGGACAGTCACCGATGGCCGCTTCCAGGGTGCCGTGCAAGGCTTGCATCTGCTGTTGTAGCGTTGTCTTCACGTCCATGTGTGCATCTCCTATCTAAACTGGGAGCTCACCTCGCCTGACGGTGGCCCCTTACAGATCAATTCACGGGAGCGGGCGGCTCCCAGACATACTGCTGCCCCGTCGCCACGGCGTGCATGAGCGCTTCGAGGTCGACCTGGCCGGGCTGGGGCGGCGGCTCCAGCGAAGGGAGCTTTCGGATCGTGTCGAACGCCTGGCTGATCTGAGGCCGCCGGATCACCGGCGTGTGGCAGGCCGCGATCACCTCAATGTCCAGCTTCTGGACACGGTCCACGTGGCGTTCGAACTTGTCAGCATCCAGCAGCTTGAACCACGGGCTGTTCATGCAGTTAAAGAGCTCGAGTCCTCCCTTCCACTGCGCTGCGTCCAGTTCGCTGATGTCGTTCATCGGGCCGGGTAGCGGTGTCGCGAACGTGTCAACGGCCCAGTAGACGCCGGTGCGATCGTCGTACAGTCCGCGAGTGACGGGCGAGTCGAATAACGGCGGCGTGATGGCGGTCAGCGTGCGGTCGCCGGCACGCCAGGAGTCGCCGTCGTTGACCCAGCGCATTCGATCGAGCGGAAAGTGGAAGTCGCATCCATGGCGCTCGGTGAGGAACCAGGTGACGACGAGCGTCGCGTTCGGGCAGGCCTCCATAACCGGCGCCAGGTTGCCGGCGTGATCGACGTCGTCGTGCGAGAGGAAGATCCAGCGGACGTCGCCCGGATCGACGATGGAAAACACGTCCTTGAGCCACTGCTCGCGGTTTGCGGGCGTGCCTGTATCGACGATGATCGGCTCCGGCCCTTTGATCACGAGCGAATGGAGATAGATGAACAGGGGTCCTATGGCCGCCTCCTGCATCTGCTGGATCAGCCAGGTATCGTCGGCGACCTTGAGCGGCGGGTGGTGGACTGCAGGCTTGACCGGGGCGAACGACATCGCGCGCTTCCTTCCAGTCCCGACCGGCAACGACCGATACGGGGGGCACTATGGCAGGCAGACGTGGGGAATCGCTCGATGTGGCCCGCCTTCTGCGACGCTACGGTTACCTCGGCAGGATAGCCCGGCGCCCACCCGAAGTCAACAGCGTAGAGTTCTCGCCGCGGGACCCGCCCACGAAGGCGTTCACGCTGACGGTTTGCGCCGTGGGCAGCTGCGTGGTGACGACGCGCAGGCCGCGCGCCAGTTCGCCGATTTCAGGGGCAATTGACATACTTCCTCCGAGGGCTCTGGGGCTTCTGCCTTCAGTAAAGCCGGAGGCAGCGCGGGGGGTCACGGACTGGCGCGTTCGTATCACGGTGCTGCAAAGAGCAGGGCATCGGTTGGTAATTATTGTCATATTACTTGACAGGTTCTCGCTCCGGGCCGACAATGACTCCACTGCGGGCCGCAGAGGGGGTGCGACATGACCATCAACGCTAACCGCGGACGGATCCCGCTGAAGCCGCCGGTCCGGCTGGCGGTGCTCGTCTTGATGTTCGCCGCAGGGGCGCTGCTGCTGGGCGGGACCGCGCACGCCCGGCTCGTCCCCATAGATACGGTCGCCATCGACGCTGATCCCACGGGCAACAGCGGCAGCGCCATCAACGGCCACGCCGCCGGCGCCGTTGTTGCCGGCGACATACAGGCCTGCAGAGCGGTGGCGCCCGGCGCCGTGTTCGACATTGCCGTCGTGATGGACGCCCTGCCGGCGACGCCCGCGGCGGGCGACAGGCTCGCTGGCTTTGAGTTCGACATCACCTACCCGACGGCCGCCCCGGTGCGTGGGGTTCCCCCGAACCTGATTGTTCCAGGTCTGGTGCTGGGCAACGACGACGACGGCGACGGCCTCTACGACGAGGACACCCAGCTCGAGCCCCTCGACCAGGACCTCGACGGCTTTGACGGCGAAGAGGGCGGCAGCCCGCCGTACATCGGCCACGACGTGACCGGCGGCGGCAACCCCGTAGACTTCCTCAACCACAACGCTGCCGACGTCATCCTGCCTGGCAGCCAGGACATTTCGATCGCCAACGGCCAGGCGCCCACCTTGTGGAACGTGTGGCGGACAACTGCGTTCAAGACAGCCGCCTTCACGGTCGGTCCCAAGGCCGGCGTCATGGACTGGATCAAAGTCCGGGCGGGGTTGGTCCCCGGCCAGTACCCTTTGACGCTGAGCAACGTCGGCGTCACTTCGGTTAGCCAAGGCAACTACACGGTCAGCAATATTCGGGGCGCCACGATCGCCGTGGGAGTGTCCTGTCCGACTGTATCCAGCCCTCCTAACAAATTTTGCATAGTCGGATCGTCCACTGGCGCCGGTTGGACATGGGACACAACGGGTTCTGGTCTATTCTACGGAACTGTCGCAGCAGGAGATGTCGCAACCCCCGGCCTGGCGGCGGATATTGCTGATGCGTGGGTAAGCAGCATGAACGGCCCCGCTCCTGCATTTGGCGTGTCGGGGCTGACGGCCAGTCGAGTGCCAGGGGATTGCTTCGACATTACGCCGGGGGGTCAGACCCTGTATGTGGATGGCTGCAAGGTCACGCCAACTCCCGGGTGCAGCTTCAATCCTACGGTATTTGAAGTGCTTCCGGTCGGCGGCATCAGCGAACTCCTCGTCGGCGGCCCGGACGCGTCTGCCGGCGATACCGGCGGCTCCGGCCCATCGGCCCTGCTCTACGCTGCTCTCGCCGGCGGCGTCGCGGCGGCGGCCCTCGTGCTGGCGATCAGCGTCTGGTACACGCGGAGACGCTGGCTGGAGTAAGAGGGGCGCAGCAGCGGTCAGTCCGTGGGCGGGAGGCCCTCCGACTGGCGCAGGCGGCAGGCCAGGCTCGGGCTGGCGTTCAGGCCTAGCCTGCCCTGAGCCTGTCGAAGGGTCGCTGAGGCCCGGGCGGGATCGAGGCCGCCTGTTTGGACAGCTGCTGCTAAAGTATTTTCTGCGGTTGTTCGTTGCCAGGCTGGCGAGTTATTGACAACTGGTGCTGTTGGGTTGACAATAACGCCACTGCGGGCCGCAGAGGGGGTGCGACATGACCGTCAACGCTAACAGCGGACGGACTCTGCTCAAGACGCCGGTCCGGCTGGCGGTGCTCGTCCTGATGTTCGCCACAGGGGCGCTGCTGCTGCTGACGCTGAGCGGCTCCGGGGCGCTGGGCGCCCACGTTAACCCCTCCGTCGTCGCCACGGTACCCGTGGGCAGCGGGCCGTCCGGCGTCGGGGTGAACGCCGCCGCCGGCCGTGTCTACGTGGCGAACCAAATCAGCGACAACGTGTCGGTGATCGACGGGGCGACCAACGCCGTCGTCGCCACCGTGCCCGTGGGGATCAACCCCTACGGCGTCGGGGTGAACGCCGCCGCCGGCCGTGTCTACGTGGCGAACCTCAACAGCAACAACGTCTCGGTGATCGACGGGGCGACCAACGCTGTCGTCGCCACCGTCCCCGTGGGCATCTTCCCCGGCAGCGTCGGGGTGAACGCCGCCACCAACCGCGTCTACGTAGCGAACCAGTTCAGCAACACAGTCTCGGTGATCGACGGGGCGACCAACGCCGTCGTGGCCACCGTCCCCAGCACCGACCCTGTCGGCGTCGGGGTGAACGCCGCCACCAACCGCGTCTACGTGGCGAACCAGAGCAGCAACACCGTCTCGGTGATTGACGGGGCGACCAACGCCGTCGTCGCCACCGTGCCCGTGGGCAGCAACCCCTTCGGCGTCGGGGTGAACGCCGCCACCAACCGCGTCTACGTGGCGAACCAGAGCAGCAACACCGTCTCGGTGATCGACGGGGTGACCAACGCCGTCGTCGCCACCGTCCCCGTGGGTACCGGCCCCGGCCCCGGCGACGTCGGGGTGAACGCCGCCACCGACCGCATCTACGTGGCGAACTCGGGCAGCAACACCGTCTCGGTGATCGACGGGGCGACCAACGCCGTGGTCGCCACCGTGCCCGTCGGCGGCACCCCCACCAGCGTCGGGGTGAACGCCGCCACCGACCGCGCCTACGTGGCGAATCAGCACCCGAGCAGCAACACCGTCTCGGTGATCGGGGACGCGGCCACATCCACACCCACTGCAACCGCCACATCCACGCCTCCCCCGTCGCCCACGCCGACACCCATGGCAGTCGGCGGCATCGTGGAGCTTGTAGCAGCTCCGCCTGATTCCCCGCGGTCGCAGGCCGACAGCTCCGGCGCGTCGGCTTCCGCAGCCGTCGTCCTGGCTGCGGGTGTCGCGGCTTTAGGGACCGGTATTGCCGCGAGTGTCTGGTACGTCCGGAGGCGTCGGCTGGGGTAGAGGCGCGTTGCAGCGGACTAGTTCGGCGACGGCAGGCCCTCAAGCTGTCGCGGGCGGCAGGCAAGGTTGAGGACGGCGTTCAGGCGTAGGCTGCCCTGAGCCTGTCGAAGGGTCGCTCAGATCGAAGCGGGATCGAGGGGCGGCTTTGTGGATAAGTACTGCTAATCAACATCCTCCCTTCGTCCGTTTGCCATCGTACTCTTGAACTACCGTTCGGCTATCCTGTATCATTTCTTTTGGGCCTGTCCTGAGAGCGAAGGGAGCCCCCCAGTTAAGGGGGTTTATGGCGACCAAGTACATATTCGTCACGGGTGGTGTCGTTAGCTCGGTAGGCAAGGGCATCACCACCGCCGCCATCGGCAGGCTCCTCAAGTCCCGCAACATCTCCGTCGTCATCCAGAAGCTCGATCCCTATCTCAACGTAGACCCCGGCACGATGTCGCCTTACCAGCACGGCGAAGTGTACGTGACCGCGGACGGCGCCGAGACCGACCTGGACCTGGGCCACTACGAGCGCTTCCTGGACCAGGACCTCACCAAGGCCTCTTCCGTCAGTACCGGCCAGATCTACCAGGCCGTCATCTCGCGCGAGCGCCGCGGCGACTACCTGGGCCGCACCATCCAGCCCATCCCCCACGTCACGAACGAGATCAAGGAGCGGGTCCGGGGCATCGGCCGCGAGTCCGGGGCCGAGGTGGTGATTATTGAGGTCGGTGGCACCGTCGGCGACATCGAGGGTCAGCCGTTCCTCGAGGCCATCCGCCAGATGCGCAAAGAAGAAGGCCGTCACGATACCCTGGCGATCCACGTCACCCTCCTGCCGTTCATCTCCACAACGGGCGAGCTGAAGACGAAGCCGACGCAGCACTCCGTGCGCGAGCTGCGGTCCGTCGGCATCCAGCCGGACGTTATCGTCTGCCGCAGCGACAGGCCCGTCTCCGCCGAGATCCGCGACAAGATATCGCTTTTCTGCGACGTGGAGCCGCGGGCGGTCATTCCCATGCTCACCATGCCCAGCATCTACGAGGTGCCGCTGGTGCTGGAAGACGCCGGCCTGGGCGACTACGTGATCGACCGCCTGGACCTGACCCCGGGCGCCAAGGACCTGGCGGACTGGAAGAGCTGGGTGGAGCGGCTGAAGCACCCGGAGCGGACGATTGAGGTGGCGGTGGTGGGCAAGTATGTGGAGCTGCCGGACGCCTACCTCTCCGTCAAGGAATCGCTGATGCACGCCGCGGTGCAGCGGAACGTGGGCGTGAACATCCGCTGGGTGCACTCGGAAGAGGTGGACGCGGCGAGCAGCGGCGGCCTGTTCTCCAGCGTGGACGGCATCGTGGTGCCCGGTGGCTTTGGGGAGCGCGGGGTGGAGGGGAAGGTGGAGGCGGCCCGTTACGCGCGGCTGAACAACGTGCCCTACCTGGGCCTGTGCCTGGGGCTGCAGGTGATGGTCATAGAGTTCGCGCGCGACCACTTCCAGTCCGGCGAGCCGAATTCGACGGAGTTCGACCCGGAGACGCCGTACCCCGTGATCAGCCTGCTGGATGAGCAGCGCCGCGTGGTGGACAAGGGCGGGACGATGCGCCTGGGCGGTTACCCCTGCCGGCTGCTGCCGGGCACGCGGGTGCGCGAGGCGTACGGGTGCGACGAGGTGGTGGAGCGCCACCGCCACCGCTACGAGTTCAACAACGAGTTCCGGGCGGAGTTCGAGGCGGCGGGCCTGAGGGCCAGCGGCACATCTCCGGACGGCTCGCTGGTGGAGATCTGCGAGCTGCGGGACCACCCGTGGATGGTGGGGTCGCAGTTCCACCCGGAGTTCCGCTCACGGCCGAACCGGCCGCACCCGCTGTTCAGCGGCTTTGTGACGGCGGCGGTGGAGCGGGCCGCAGCGCGGTCCTCCGCCTCGGGCGGACCGGTGGCGAGCCCGCACGCCCGGCACGTGGCCGCCGGCCCGTCGTCTCGTCCCAGACGCGCCCGCTGAGCCTGTCCGTGGACGCCGCTGAGGTCTTCACCTTTCTGCACCTGCTGTCCGTCTTCTGGTACGTGGCGGGGCTCGCCGCCGTGCAGATCCCGCTGGTGCGCGCCTGGCAGAGCGGCGAGGTGACGGCGCGCTGGGAGTCGCTGGAGGAGGCCTCGCACTACCAGGGGGTGTTGCTGGTACCGGGGGCGATCGCGGCAGTGGCGACGGGGCTGTTCCTCTGGGCGCAGCTGGACTACAGCCTGGTGACGACGGGCTGGCTGATCGCCGTGGAGGCGCTCTACATCGCGACGCTGCTGGTCTGCCTGCCGCTCATCGGCATGGGGCTGCGGCGGGCGCGGCTGGCGGCGCTGCAGGCGCGGCGGGCCGGCCGCACAACGCCGGAGCTGGAGCAGGCGATGGCGGACAACGTGCCGCTGGTCTTCAGCGGCATCGCCACGCTGCTGGTGCCGGCGATGACGGCGCTGGCGGTGTTCCGGCCGGGTTGATGAGGGGGCGCCGAATTAACGGAATGAGGGTATTGCGCGTCTTCAGACATTGATGTATGTTGGCTGTGCCAGTTGAGGCGCAGGCTTCCCAAGAGCTGTGATCAATTCAATCCCCGCGTTCCGCGTTACTCTATAGGTCATTGGGAGCATCCGTGAATCTCACCGAGCTAGAGACGAAGACTAAAGACGAACTTGTGGAGGTCGCCAAGGACCTCGAGATCAGCGGCGCCACCGCCCTGCGCAAGCAGGACCTGGTGTTCCGAATCATGCAGGCCAAGGCGGAGCGCGAAGGCAACTACTTCGCCGGTGGCACCCTGGAGATGGCCTCCGATGGCTACGGCTTCCTGCGCACCCAGGGCCTGAAGCAGAGCCTGAGCGACGTCTACGTCTCCCAGACGCAGATCCACCGCTTCGCCCTGCGCACCGGCGACTACGTGATGGGCGCCGTGCGTCCGCCCAAGGACTCCGAGAAGTACTACGGCCTGCTGCGGGTGGACGCGGTGAACGGGCTGGACCCGGAGACGGCCAAGCGCCGGCCCTATTTCGAGCAGCTGACGCCCATCTTCCCGGACGAGATGATCCACCTGGAGGAGGGGCTCAACAACCTCTCGACGCGTGTAATCGATCTCGTCGCCCCGGTCGGGCGCGGCCAGCGCGGCCTCATCGTCTCGCCGCCGAAGGCCGGCAAGACAATGATCCTCAAGACCATCGCCGCGGCCACCGCCAAGCGCTATGAGGACATTTACATCATGGTGGCGCTGATCGGCGAGCGGCCGGAGGAGGTCACGGACTGGCGGCGCTCCGTGGTGGAGGCGGAAGTGATCGCAGCCACCTTCGACGACCCCGTAGAGGAGCAGACGCGGGTGGCGGAGATGGCTCTGGAGCGGGCCAAGCGCCTGGTGGAGTGCGGGCGGCACGTGATGGTCCTGCTGGACGGCATCACGCGCCTGACGCGGGCCTACAACCTGGCGCTGCCGCCCTCGGGCCGCACGCTGTCCGGCGGCATCGACCCCGTGGCGCTGCACCCGCCGAAGCGGCTGTTCGGCGCCGCCCGCAACGTGGAGGACGGCGGCAGCCTCACGATCATCGCCACCTGCCTGGTGGATACCGGCAGCCGCATGGACGAGGTGATCTTCGAGGAGTTCAAGGGCACCGGCAACTGGGAGCTGTGGCTGGACCGCCGCCTGTCGGAGAAGCGCGTGTTCCCGGCCATCGATATCCAGCGCAGCGGCACGCGGCGCGACGACCTGCTGCTGGACGAGGGGACGTACCAACGGGTGGTGCTCCTGCGGCGCATGACGGCGCTCCTGGGCCAGAGCGGCCAGAACCCTACGGAGTCCACGGAGCTGATCCTGGAGCGCCTTTCGCGCACGAAGACGAACGCGGAGTTCCTGGCGACGCTGAAAGAGGGATCTGGTGCTCCGTCTCGCTAATACCTTGGAGTCAGTCCGAGCGGTGGCCAGATTAGTGGGTCGACAAGGGACTTCCGAAACGGAGCACTAGCGCTTTCCCTTGGCTGCTGCGGCCCACGCCGCGACATTTTCGGCGAATTTTGTGGATAATTCCACCGGTCTCCCGGGGACACAGTCGTACTAAGATTGCGTCCTCAAGGCCCTGCCAGCGTCACCCCGGCTGGCGGCCCGATTGCTCCGAAACCCTCCCGATACCTCGAATTCGTATCTGAAATCGCCCCCGGCGGGGTGCCGCGCCATAACGGGTCAATTTGTGAAAGTCTTGACAAGTGGTTTATAATACGCCCCAACTGGCTGCAACCGGACTAGGGGTCTCCCCCAGGCGGAACGACGAGGTGGGTGCGATGGGGGGCTCGCCCATAGGAGGTACTTATCCGAGAGCCGCAGGATCGACCCCGGCCCGCTCTCGACCAACCGGGGCACGAATGGCGGTGGTCTCGCTTAAAAGCAGCGGGGCAGTCGCTAACAGAATACAGGCGTTATGCCCTCCACGGCTTTCTCCTCATAATGGCTCTGGTGGCCGTGGTCTCGGCCATCGGCGGCGGCGTCCAGAACATCAGCCACTCCGCCGTCTTGAGCGCATCCCAGGGTCCCGTAGCTGAAAGCAAGGCTGCGTACCTGAAGCCACCTGTACTCCTCTCCACGGTGTCCTCGCTCGTCGCCCGCCAGCAGGCCGAGGTGGAGGCCACGGAGGTGCCCACAGCGCCGGCGCCCGCGGCAGCCGCCGCCGCTCCGGAGTCTACGCCGGAGCCGCAGCCGGCCTACTTCGCCTACACCATCCAGCCCGGCGATTCGGTCTATTCCATCGCCGATAACTTCGGCATCGACGCCCAGTACATCCTCTGGAACAACCCGGACGTGAGGGAGGACCCGGACCTGCTGGTCATCGGCGCGAACCTGCTGGTGCCCAGCGTCAACGGCCTGGTTTACAACGTGAGGCTGGGCGACACGCTCTCGGACGTCGCCTCCTACTATCAGATCGATGTCCAGAACGTGAGCGCCTTCGCCGCCAACAACCTCAGCTCGCCTGATGACGTCATCGAGGGCATGGTGCTGGTGCTGCCGGGCGCCGTGCCGCCGCCCCCTCCCGTGGCGCCGCAGCCGGTGGACACCGCGGCGCCGGATCCCGGCCCGGTCTACGGCGGCGACCCGGTGGCGGTGCCCGTGGGGAACCCCGGCCCGCCTTCAAGCACCGGCTACCTCTGGCCGTTCTACGGCGGGATCAGCACGTATTTCAGCGGCTGGCACCGGGGTATCGACATCGATGGCTTTGGCTCTTACGGGGCGCCCATCGCGGCCGCGGCGGACGGCCAGGTGGTCCTGGCCGCCTGGGACGACTACGGCTACGGCTACCACGTGATCGTCCAGCACGCCGACGGGTCCGAGACGTTGTACGGGCACCTCTCGGAGATCTGGGTTGAGCAGGGCCAGTACGTGGGCCAGGGGCAGGCGGTGGGCGCGCTGGGCAGCACCGGCTACTCCACCGGCCCGCACCTGCACTTCGAGCTGCACATCGGCGGCGTTCCCGTGGACCCGCTACAGTACCTGCCCTAGCGGGCTGAGCCAGAAGTTCTTTCAGGCAAACGGCGCGGCGGCTGCGCATCCCCCTCGGCCTGCTCCGCCTCAAGTAGCGGGAGAGGATGGGGGGACACCCCCTTCGACTGGCCCTGCGCTCCAAGGGCGCGGCACCCCACGCCCTGCCCCCGTCCCCGAGCAGCGCCCCTACGGCGTGGTTCCGCTCCTTCGGCCTGGCATCCTGCTAGAATAGGCCCGTATGGGCAAGCTGACGGGGCCGCCTCTGGCGGCCTTTCTGTTCTCTGCACTCCTGGTGCTGCTGCCCCGGCAGCCGGCGCTTGCCGCGGAGGCCCCCGCCTACGTAGCGCTGGGAGATTCGCTGGCCTTCGGCGTCGGCGCCACGAACCCGGCGAAGCAGGGCTACGTGGCCCGCACGTTCGAGGCGCTGCGCACGGGCGACCGCTATCGGGAGCGCGGCCTGACCCTGCTGAACCTGAGCGCGCCGGGGGCGACCAGCGCCGACGTGGTGCTGCCCGGCGGCCAGCTGGAGAGGGCCCTGCAGGCGATTGAGGACCGCCAGCGCGACACCACCTCCGCGGACGATAACGTGGAGGTGATCAGCATAGACATCGGCGCCAACGACCTGCTCTCGCTCGCCGCGCAGGACTCGCCGTGCATCACGGCGGCCGCGGGCGAGGCCTGCCAGCAGCGCCTGGGAGAGGTGCTGAACGCCCTTCAACGCAACGTGGCGGACGTGCTTTCGCGGTTGCACCGGGCCGCTCCGGCCGCGCGCATCTACGTCATCGACCTGTACAACCCCTTTTCGGGCACGGGCGACCTGCGGGAATCGCTGGCGGACGTGGGTGTGCAGCAGGTGAACGGGGTGGTCCGCGCGGCGACTTCCGACCCGGACCTGGGGTCGCAGCTCGTGTCCGTGTACTCGCTCTTCCAGGGCCGGGGGCGCCAGTGGGTGGCGGCGGACGGGCTGCACCCGAACGATAGCGGACACGCCGTGATCGGCGAGGTGCTGCTGGCGGCGATCGAGCGCCGCGCGGTCCACATCGCGGATGAGCTGCTGGCCCTGCCCACGGACCCTGTCTCGGGCTCGCCCGGCAGCGGGGCGCAGGCGGCCGCCGCCGGCGCGGACGGCGCGGACGCGTGGCTGGTGGTGGTGATCGCGGTGCCGCTGGCGTTCCTGGCGGGTGGTCTGCTCAGCGGGGCCTATTTCCTGGCGCGCGGGCGCGGGTAGCGCCGCCGCGCCCCCTCCCCACCGGGGCGCAGCATCACGCCATAGGCGGATCAGCCTGCGGCTGAAGCAGGCGCCCCTACCGGCGGTAATCCAGCAGGACTACCTGCGTCTCGGCCGGGATGTTGCCGCGGGTGACGGTGAGCTTGGGCTGCGGCTCCGGGGCCGCCGTCACGCCCATCTCCTTCAGGAAGCGGTCCGGCGGCTCCAGCCTGGCGCCGGTGGCCTCCGTGCGGTAGTGCATGGGGATGACGAGGCGGGCCTCCAGGAGGGCCACGATCTCCGCCGCCTTCGGGCCGTCGATGGTACTGTCGCCGCCGATGGGGATGAGCAGCACGTCGGCGCCGGTCATCTCCTCGGCCTGTTCGGCGGTGGGCGTGTGGCCCAGATCGCCCAGGTGGCAGACGCGGATGTCCTCCATCTCGATGACGAAGGCGACGTTTGCGCCGCGCTCGGCGCCCCTGTCGTTATCGTGGTAGGTGCCGATGCCGGTGATGAAGGCGCCGTGGATCTCGTACTCGCCGACGCCCTCGATCAGGACCGGGCTGCCGGCAACGGCCTTCAGGTAGGCGTGGTCGTCGTGACGGTGGCTGACGGTGATGATGTCGGCGGTGGGCTTGCCGATGCTGTAGCCGGTGGCGGGCGGGCAGGGATCGGTGATGACCGTCGCCTCGCGGCCGCGGAGGCGGAAGCAGGAATGGCCCAGCCAGACTATATCCATGCGGCGGGCCCTCCGCGGCGGGCTCTCAAATCAGCCAAGGATCGCGTGCTTCGTGACGATGGAGTCTAGTCCTCGTCCTCTTCGTCCTCGTCACCGCCGCTGCGGTGCTTCCAGAACATGAGAAAGGCTACGGCGGCCCCGATCACCGCCAGGATAGCCAGCAGCTTACCCTTGCCTCCCTTGCGCTTTTCCTGGCCCTCTCCGTTGTCTGCCATTTGACAAGCTCCTTGTCACTGAAAAGATGAGGCTGACTGTATCCAACCAAGAAGCATGGGTCGGAGGTCGCGCTGAGTATATCAACGCAGTCGCGAACAGGTCAACCGAATTGCCGCCTGCGCCGCCGTCGAGGGATGGCAAGGAGGGGAGCGGGGGGGGCCACCCCAGCATAAATGCTGGGGCATTGATTGGGCGGCTCCGCTTGGGATGCCTCAGCCTTCAGGCTGGGGTCTGGTACCCCATCCGCCCGCTGCGCCGCTGGCCGCCAGCGGGGGCGAGGGGTGGCTGGCGGGGTGTTTTGCCTTGACGGAGACACCCCGCGAATGCTACCTTTGAATGCGGTTAGCACTCTCACCACGCGAGTGCTAATCCTTCGCCGGCGACCCTACGACAAGCTCAGGGTGACCCTACGACAGGCTCAGGGTGAGCGGAAGAAAACAGGATGCTTACCGAACGCAGACAAAAGCTCCTCCAGTTCATCATCGACGAGTACGTGACGACGGCCCAGCCCGTGGGTTCCGGCGCCCTCGTCGAGAAGTACGACCTGGCCTTCTCCTCCGCCACCATCCGCAGCGAGATGGTGCAACTGGAGGACGAAGGGTTCATCACGCAGCCACACACCTCGGCCGGGCGCGTGCCCACGGACCGGGGGTACCGCTATTACGTGGAGACGCTGATGCGGGAGGAGGCGCTGCCGGCGGAGCTGCAGCAGACCATCCGCCACCAGTTCCACCAGGCCGCGCGAGAGCTGGAGGAGTGGGCCAGGCTGGCCGCCGCCATCCTCGCGGCCCGGCTCCAGAGCGCGGCCGTCGTCACCACCCCGCACCTGCCCCAGCCGCGGCTGCGCTGGCTGGAGCTGGTGAGCGTACACGACTACCTGGCGCTGCTCATCGTGGTCCTGCAGGAGGCGCGCGTCCTGCAGCAGACGCTGGCGCTGGAGCGCCCCTTCACGCAGGACGAGCTGACCACAGTGGCCCGCCGCCTGAACGACCTGCTGGGCGGGAAGACGTCGGCGCAGATCCGGGGACAGTCCGCCCTGGGCGGGGAGGCTGATCCCGTGGAGCACAACGTGGCGGAGGCGGCCGCCCATCTGCTGGGCAGCGCGGACGAGCCCGCCGTGGAGCCGCTGTTCCTGGAGGGGCTGCGCGAGCTGCTGCGGCAGCCGGAGTTCACCCAGGGAGAGCGCATCCTGGGCCTGATGGAGTGGCTGGAGGAACGTAACCTGCCGCAGGCCATACCGGCGCCGCCGGGAGAGGGCCACGAGGTCCAGATCATCATCGGCGGCGAGCACCCGGTGGACGTGATGCGCGTCTGCAGCGTGATCACCACCCGCTACAGCGGCCCCTCCGGCCTGCGCGGCATGCTCAGCGTCGTCGGGCCCACGCGCATGCGCTACCCGCGGGCGGTCTCCATGGTGCGCTACATGTCGTCGCTCATGGAGGAGCTCCTGGGCGTCTACTTCGCCTGATAGTTGAGGTCGCCGACTCGCGCGGGTTAGCGCGGGTGGTGTTTAGCCACAGATGGACACAGATGAACACAGATGGGCACAGATTTTCTTTTGATTGGTGATGGGGGATGGATAACGAACGGGTTCCTGGGCGTCTACTTCGCCTGATGGCTGAGGTCGCCGACTCGCGCGGGTTAGCGCGGGTGGTGTTTAGCCACAGATGGGCACAGATGGACACGGATTTTCTTTTGATTGGTGATGGGGATGGATAACGAACGGGCAGATATGCCCGGGACGCCAGAGGGGGACGTGCAGTCCCACCGAGCGGGGGTACAGGGGGCGGCCAGCCCCCTGCCGGGGGGTTCGGGGGGTGTCCCCCCGATACCCATACAACATCCCGGGGCGGGTGGGTGGGACGCACAGCGTTACTTCAACGGCCGAACGCTAACACACGGGAACGAATGATGGAAAACGAAACGCAAAACCCTTCCGACGTGCCCGGCGAGGCTGATGCGCCCCGCGCGGAAGCCGGCGCTTCTGCTGAGGCTGGGACGGACACCCCGCAGGAGCTGGAGCGCGCCCGCGACGCCGCCCAGAAGTACCTGGACAACTGGCGCCGCGCGGAGGCCGACCTCCAGAACTACAAGCGCCGCGCGGAACAGGAGCGCGACGAGTCTCGGCGCTTCTCCCACGCCGCGCTGATCATCAACCTCCTGCCCATCCTGGACGACTTCGAGCGCGCGTTCAGCTCGCTGGACATGAACCTGGCCGGGCTGACGTGGTTCGACGGCATGCGCCTGATCTACCGCAAGCTCTGGGCGCTGCTGGAGAACGCCGGCGTGACGCCCATCCAGTCCGAGGGCCAGGCGTTTGACCCGCGCTACCACGAGGCGGTGGCGCACGCCGACGGCGAGGAGGGGAAGGTGATCTCGGAGGTGCAGCGCGGCTACAAGCTGCACGACCGCGTGCTGCGCCCGGCCATGGTGGTGGTGGGGAAGGGGGCGGGGGAGGAAGAGGGGAGTGGGAAGAAGGAAGAGGGGGACGGCGGGCAGCGAGCGGAGGAACCCGGCCAGTGATGTGTCATTGGTCTGAGAACGAGATCGGAAGCGTCTTCGCTCCGCTCATGGTTCGAGAGCCCTTCGACTGCGCTCAGGACAGGCCCCACCACGAGCGGGCCGGGAGCCAGTGCGAAGCGCGGACCGTTCGCCTCAGGACGACGCTACTTCCCGCTCATCCTGAGGCTCTCGAAGGACGAGCGGAGCAACAGCGCCCCGCGATGCTGGTGGTGGCGGGGAGGGGTGGCGAGCAGGAAGAAGGACGTGGGGGACGGCAGAGGGATGAAAGCGTTGGCTAACTCGCCCGTGGTTCTTGACCGTGTGGACGGCCTAAGTTTGAGTGCGACGGACGCTGGGAGATACTACAACGAACTTCGCTCCCTGGAGTACCTGGTCCAGGGCCTACATTTCCTGTACCGGCAGGTCGACAAGGTAGAACAACCGATCAGGAACGCTCAGCCTCCGGGCCGAGTATCCTTCGCGTATGGTAACGCGCCGGAGCTCAAGGGAGTGCCGCAGGGACTCGTTGCGTGTGCCTTCCACTGGTACGCAGTTTCTGCGTGCAATTACGTACGACTAGTCGGGTGGCTAACACATCAGGAGCAACCCAAACAGGCTCAACAGTACGTGAAGGGAATCATTCCCGAAGTCTACAAATGGAGGAATAAGGTCGGAGCGCACTTCGCTAGGGTGAAACCTGAGAATGACTCTCCTGCCGCCCTGATAGCCAGCGTCATGTTCCCGATCGGACTCGTTAACGGTCGATTCTGCACGCAACCGGTGACATTGATTGTAACGCTCTCGGGAAAGGCCAGTAGCAGCCGAACCGACATGCAGTGGAGCCTGACTGAGACTCATCAACAGCTGGCCAAGCGATATTGGCCAGAGCAATTATCGCAAGAGAGCGCGAGAAGTGAGTCGATGCCCCATGCCGAGAGCCATCGGAATAGACCTCGGGACCACCAACAGTTGCATGGCGCTGAGGTAGACATGGGCACCTTTGAGACAACCATCGAGATCGGCGATCCCCAGGGGGAGCGTTACGAGGCCCTGGAGGCCCTGGTGGACACGGGAAGTACCTACACCTGGGCGCCCAGGGGGCTGCTCGAGCGCCTGGGCGTGGAGTCGGTGGGGCCGTGGGAGTTCGAGACGGCCGATGGGCGCGTCATCGAGCGAGACGTGGGCCGCACCTGGGTCCGCATTGACGGCCGTAGCGAGATCACGCTTGTGGTCTTCGGCGAAGAAGGCTCCAGGCCACTCCTCGGCGCCTACACGCTCGAGGGGCTCCGCCTGGCCGCGGACCCTGTACGCCGGCGTCTCGTCCCCGTGCGCGGGCTGGCCCTGCGCGGCGTGGCCCATGCAGCTACAGCAACAGAAGGAGAGTGATGCCCCATGCCTAGAGCCATCGGAATTGACCTCGGGACCACCAACAGTTGCATGGCCGTGATGGAGGGCGGCGAGCCCGTCGTCGTCCCCAACCACGAGGGCGGCCGCACCACGCCCAGCGTCATCGCCATCGCCAAGAACGGCGAGCGGCTGGCCGGGCAGGTGGCCAAGCGTCAGGGCGTGACGAACCCGGATAACACCGTCTATTCGATCAAGCGCCTGATGGGCCGCCGCTTCGACGACCCCGAGGTCCAGCGCGACCTGAAGGTGCTGCCCTACAAGATCGACGCCGCCGACAACGGCGACGCCCGCGTCTGGATGGGCGAGCGCTCCTACTCGCCGCCGGAGATCAGCGCCATGGTCCTGCAGAAGCTGAAGGCGGACGCGGAGGCCTACCTGGGCGACCAGGTGACGGAGGCCGTGATCACCGTGCCGGCGTACTTCAACGACAGCCAGCGCCAGGCCACGAAGGCCGCGGGCGAGATCGCCGGGCTCAACGTCCTGCGCATCATCAACGAGCCCACGGCGGCGGCGCTGGCCTACGGGCTGGACAAGACGGAGGAGAAGCTGATCGCCGTCTACGACCTGGGCGGCGGCACGTTCGACATCTCGATCCTGGAGATCGGCGAGGGCACCTTCCACGTGCGCTCCACCAACGGCGACACGCACCTGGGCGGCGACGACTTCGACCAGCTCATCATCGACTGGCTGACCGGCGAGTTCAAGCGCGACCAGGGCATTGACCTGAAACAGGACCGCATGGCCCTGCAGCGCCTGAAGGAGGCCGGGGAGAAGGCGAAGGTGGAGCTCTCCACCACCCAGCAGACGGAGATCAACCTGCCGTTCATCACGGCGGACGCCAGCGGCCCCAAGCACCTGGCGATCACACTCACCCGCGCCAAGCTCGAGCAGCTGGTGGGCGAGCTGGTGGAGCGCACCATCGGCCCCTGCCGGCAGGCGCTGGACGACGCCAAGGTGACGGCGGAGCAGGTGGGCGAGGTGATCCTCGTCGGCGGGCAGACCCGCATGCCGCTGGTGCAGGAGACGGTCAAGAAGTTCTTTGAACGCGAGCCCCACAAGGGCGTGAACCCGGACGAAGTGGTGGCCGTGGGCGCCGCCATCCAGGCCGGGGTGCTTAAAGGCGACGTGCGCGAAGTGCTGCTGTTGGACGTGACGCCCCTGACGCTGGGCATCGAGACGCTGGGCGGCGTCTCCACGGCGATCATCCCGCGCAACACCACGATCCCCACGTCCAAGTCGCAGACGTTCTCGACGGCCAGCGACAGCCAGACGTCGGTCGAGATCCACGTGCTGCAGGGGGAGCGCGCCATGGCGGGGGACGACAAGTCGCTCGGGCGCTTCATCCTGGACGGCATCCTGCCGGCGCCGCGGGGCATGCCGCAGATTGAGGTGGCGTTCGACATCGACGCCAACGGCATCCTCCACGTCTCCGCGCGCGACAAGGGCACGGGCCGTGAGCAGAAGATCACGATCCAGGCGGGCACCGGCCTCTCGCAGGACGAGATCGAGCGCATGAAGCGCGACGCCGACGCCTACGCCGAGGAGGACCGCCGCCGCCGCGAGGAGGTGGAGGTGCACAACCAGGCGGACTCCCTGGCCTATACCGCCGAGAAGACGGTGCGCGACGCCGGCGAGAAGATCCCGGCGGACGTGCGCGCGGAGATCGAGTCCGCGGTGAAGGACGTGCGCGACGCGCTGGCCGCCGGGGCGGACGCCGACACCGTACGCAGCGCCATGACCCGCCTCTCGGAGTCGCTACAGAAGGCGGGCGCGGCGGTCTACGGCGGGCAGGGCGAGGAGGGCGGCCCCGGCTTCGGCCCGGACGGCAGCCCGCCGGAGGGCGAAGGCGAGGGCGAGGGCGAGACGCCGGCGGAGGAGGGCACCGTGGAGGGGGAATACCGCGAGGTGTAGGGGGCTCGGGCGCTCCAATGGCAAACACTTCGTGAGACCGGAGACGCACGTGATACGCCTCACAATCAGAGGTTAGGCAGCTAGAGACGCTGCGATGATTCGACTCTACCAAGGGAGCGGCTCCGGCGACATTGAACTCGTGGGGTCGCCTACTCCTCGGGAGGAGTGGGCCGACTTGTGCCATAACGTTTGTCGCCTTCTCCGGGCACGAGGGAAAGAGCAGGCAGCCGATCTGCTTGAGTCAATCCCGTTCGACCTCTACGAGGGACAAAACCCGTTCGGAGACGAGTTCTCCCTGCTTTACTTCGCGGCATCATTGGAGCAGTATGTGGAACTCGCCGCGAAGAACGAAGACCCCACGGCCAAGAGCGCCTTCCGCTCGATCGCCGAGACGATATCGGAGGTAGGCCCCTACATTCGCTTTGTCGCGGTCGCGCTCGATACGAAGTCCACACCACAGGCAGTCTCTAGCCCTCCGCTCGCGATTACGTCCGACGCCGTGGAGCGCGCCCTGGCCGATTGCGAGCAACTCGTTCACAGCCGCGGTGCGGCCAGCGGGGTCGATCGCATTCACACCGCCCTCCATGGGTATCTCCGCGCCGTGTGCGTGAAGGCCGGAATCCCCGTGTCCAACGGGGCCGGCATCACAGACCTCTTCAAGGCCATGCGCGTCGGACACCCAAAGTTTGCCGCAGATGGGCCGAGAGCCAGCGACATCGACAGAATCGTTCGTTCCATGGCGAACATCGTCGATTCGTTGAACCCGCTTCGAAACCAGGCCACGCTTGCACACCCGAACGAGGTCATTCTTGAGGATGCCGAGGCCATGCTGGTCATCAACAGCGTGCGCACGCTGTTGCACTATGTGAACGCGAAGCTCGAGTAAGGTTGCCGGTTAACAAGCGTCCACGAGGCTCTTGAGTTGCCCCCGTGTTCCCTGCCCTCTCCGCCTTCGGTTATACTACCGGTATGAAAACCGCAATCTCGATACCGGACGACGTCTTCCAGGCTGCTGAACGTCTCGCCCGCCGGCTCAAGAAGTCCCGCAGCCAGCTCTACGCCGAGGCCGTCGCCGCTTATACCGCGCGGCACACCGAGGATGAGATCACGGAGAGCTGGAACCGGGCCCTGGAAGGTGGGGGCGACGAGGAAACCGACGCCTTCGTCGCCGAAGCCGCACGCAGGATTCTCGAGCGGACCGAGTGGCAATAGCACAGGGCGATGTCTTCTGGGCTGACCTGCCGCCGCCCATCGGCTCCGGCCCTGGCTTTCGCCGTCCGGTAGTCGTCGTCCAGTGTGATGCCCTGAACCGCAGCACCGTCGGCACTGCTGTCTGCGTCCCTGTGACGGGTAATCTACGGCTTGCTTCGGCGCATGGCAACGTGATGTTGCGCGCCGCTGCAACTGGATTACCGCGCGATTCCGTGGCGAACGTGACTCAGATCGTCGCGGTAGACCGGTCGCTCTTGCTGGACCGCGTTGGGCACCTGACTGCGCGGGAGATCGATCTCATCCTTGACGGGATCGATATCGTGCTCGGGCGCTGAGGGCACCGTGGGGAGGGAGTACCGGTAGGTGTAGGCGCCTCCCGGTTGGGGGGCGGATGCAGGCGGTTGCGACAACGCCCCTTCCCGCTCGTCCTGAGGCCCGTCCTGAGCGCAGCCGAAGGGCTCTCGAAGCCTGTCCTGAGCCGCCGAAGGGGATGAGCGGAGCCGCAGCGCGAGGTGTAGGCGTCTTCCTGGTTGGAGGCGGGAGGCAGGGGTCAGAGCGCCGGAGCGGTTCCAGCTGCAGCCTCGGCGGCACCGGAGGCCAGGACGACACCGGTCGTTCCCAGTTCCTTGCCCCTAAAGCCCTCTCTGCGCGCTTGATAAGGCTGCGCGATGGGTGTACGATACCCACTGCTTTCGGGCTGCTATTAAATCGAGGAGGGCCACTTATGCTTGACGTCAAGACTCTCGACGAACTGTCTGCCTCTGTCCGGGGAGAGATCATTCAGCCGGACGATCCCCAGTATGACGACGCGCGCACGGTCTACAACGGCATGATCGACCGGCGCCCCCGCCTCATCGTGCGCTGCGCCGACGTCGCCGATGTTATCGCCTGCGTGAACTACGCCCGCGAGACCGGGCTCACGCTCTCGATTCGCGGCGGCGGCCACAACGTCGTCGGATTCGCCACTAACGATGGCGGGCTGGTGATAGACCTCTGCCGAATGAAGGGCATTCGCGTCGACGCCGAGAAGCGGACCGTGCGGGCGCAGGGCGGGTGCACGTGGGGTGACCTGGACCACGCGACCCACCCCTTCGGTCTTCACGCTCCCGGCGGCGTCATCTCCACCACCGGTGTCGCGGGCCTCTCGCTCGGCGGCGGCATCGGCCACCTCACCCGCAAGGCCGGTCTGTCCTGCGATAACATCATCTCCGCCGATGTCGTAACGGCGAGCGGAGAGCTGGTGACGGCCAGCGCCAACAAGAACCCTGACCTGTACTGGGCGCTGCGCGGCGGCGGCGGCAACTTTGGAGTGGTCACGTCGCTCGAATTCAAACTGCACGAGGTGAGCACCGTGTTCGGCGGGCCGGTACTGTGGTCGCTGGACAAGGCGAAAGATGCCATGCGCTTCTGGCAGCAGCACATGGCGAACGCCCCGGATGACCTGAACGCCTTCTTCGCCTTCCTCATCGTGCCGCCCGGGCCTCCCTTCCCCGAGGAGCTGCACAACAAGACCGTATGCGCCGTCGTGATCTGCTACGCGGGGCCGATGGAGAAGGCGGAAGAGGTGACGAGGCCCCTGCGCGAGTTCGGACCACCGCTGCTGGACGGCGTGGGGCCGATGCCGTTCCCTGCCCTTCAGGCTGCCTTCGACCCCCTGCTGCCGCCGGGCCTCCAGCACTACTGGAAGGGAGACTTTTTCAAGGAGCTGAGCGACGAGGCAATCGAGGCGCACGTCAAGTTCGGCCCGGACATCCCCACCGTCAACTCCGCTGTGCACTTCTATCCGGTCAGTGGCGCTGCCGGCCGTGTCGGCAAGAACGACACCCCTTGGAGCTACCGGGATGCGCAGTTCGCGCTCGTGATCGCCGCGGTATACCCGGACCCGGCGGACAGCCAGAAGAACATCCAGTGGGTACGCGACTACTGGGAGGCGGCGCACCCGTACTCGGCAGGCGGGGCGTACGTCAACTTCATGATGGACGAGGGCGAGGACCGGATCAGGGCCAGCTACCGCGACAACTACGACCGCCTGGTGCAGGTGAAGAACGAGTACGACCCGGGCAACCTCTTCCACCTGAACCAGAACATCAAGCCGGCGGTGTAACAGCACCTTGCCGGTCCGCGTTCGGCACCTGACCGAAAGGCGCCACGAATGCCCCGCCGAAGAGGGCACCGTGGAGGGGGAGTACCGGGGGGTGTGGGGGGCGCGGGCGTCTTCAGACGTTTTGATAAGTCGAAGGTTCGCGCGAAAATGCGGGCCGGACCACCTTGACCCGCTGCCGGGCGGGTGTAGCATTACTGTGCGGGGTGCGGCGTGGCCGGAAGGAGGCTGCGCATGCCAAGACAGACGGCAGGGCCGACGCTCGTCCAGGATCTGGGAGCGCTGGCAGGGCTGTACCGCACCGTTTTCTGGCTCATCGGGCAGCGCCTCCAGCACGGCAAGGAGTGGCAGCGGCATGTCAAGGGCGATGGGCCTTGGCTCATGATGATGCCGGACGCGCCGGAGCCGTCGAAGGAGCGAGCGGCGTAGCGCATTGGAGTGGAGACCCGTGGCAGGCGCCGGGCGATGACCCCGGCGCGTTTGTCTTGCGGGCCCGGGCCCTCACCGCGGGTGCGGATCCGGACTTCTGGCGGGCGTCGAGGCGCGAAAAATGGCATTGTTATCTAACGAGAAGGAGGTGCCATGACAGACGCCAAGCTGCTCCACTACTGGGAGGTCTGGTACCCGAGGGCCGCCGCAACCGGCATCCTTGTAGCCCGCGGCCGCCTGGAGCCCACCGACCGCCTGATCCTGCACGCCGCCCCGGAAATCGCGACGGTGGAGGTGAACGACGACGAGCATCACCCTGTGGCGAAAGGAGTGGACCTGCAGCGTACCCAGGACACGCCCATGTGCCTCCTGCGCCGGGAGGGCGACCGCATCACCCGCGAAGACATCTGGCCGACGGACGCGGACATGGGCACGCCGGTACTACTGCCGGGCGGCGAGGTGGGCATCCTGAAGGGCTGGTGGAACGCGGAGGACCGCATGGAGTGGCGGTGGCAGGCGGAGTTCTACAACTCGCTGCGGTAGGCCGCCCTACCGCAGCTTCGGGAGGACGTCCCGCGCGTAAGCCTCGACGTGCGGCATGAACTGCGCGAGGCTCTGGACCAGCGGCACCAGGATGAAGTGCCGCACACCCGCCTCCGCGAAGTCGCCCAGGCGGCGCGCGCAGTCCTCCGGGGCGCCCATCACGCAGTACTTGTCCACGAGGCTCTCGAAGGGCTGGTTGTAGCGCAGCGAGAGGTCCGCCGCGGCCGTCCTCTTCGCCTCTTCGTACGTGTCCGCCAGGCAGATGAACTGGTAGATGGCGGGGGTGATCGCGGCCGGGTCGCGGCCGGCCTTCTCCGCCTGCTCGCGCACCCTGGCCAGGCTGTCGCGATAGCGGTCCGGCGAGAAGAGGTAGGGCAGGTAGCCGTCCCCCAGGCGTCCGGCGCGGCGGACCGCGGCCTCGGAGCGGCCGGCGATCCAGATGGGCGGCCCGCCCGCCTGCGCCGGCTTCGGCTGTAGCGTGACGCCGGAGAGCCGCGTGAAGCGGCCCTCGAACGTGACGTTGTCCTGCGTGTAGAGCAGCTTCAGCACGCGGATCGCCTCGTCCGTGCGCGCGCCGCGCTCCTGCACGGGGACGCCGACGGCCTCGAACTCCTTCGGGTACTCGCCGCCGACGCCGACGCCGAGGATGAGCCGTCCGCCGGAGATGATGTCTACGGAGGCGACCTCCTTCGCGGCCAGCGCGGCCGGCCGCAGCGGCAGCAGGAAGACGGCGGTGCCCAGCGTGATGCGGCTGGTGCGGGCGGCCATGGCGGCGAGGGGTGTGAGCGCGTCGAAGGTGGGGAAGTAGAAGAAGATGTGCTCGCTGGTCCAGGCGGAGTCGTAGCCCAGCTCTTCGACCCGCTGGATGCTCTCCCACTGGTGGGGGAAGAGGTTGAGGCCGAACTTGAGGCCGGTCATGGGCGCTAGGTTAACACGGGCGTCGGCCGGGGAGGAACGGAAGCCCTATCAGAACGGCGCGGTCAGCCAGTCCCAGATGGCCGCCAGCGCTTCGTTGGGCGTGAAGCTGTCCAGCCAACGGCCCCAGTGCAGGGCGTATTCCTGGAGTTCCTTAGCCGCCGTCAGCAGCAGGAGGACGGCCACCAGCGGGCCGGGTCTATAGGCGAATCCGCCTGAGGCGGACCACCCCGCGGGCTCCGCGGCCCCGGCTGCGCGCTCGAGCCCGAGGTCCTTGACGCCCGCGACGAACAGGAACCAGAACTCGAAGACGTTGGGGAAGAAGAGCAGCAGGCCGCGCTCGCCGGTCGCCTCGAAGGCGATGAAGCCGGCCGCCCGGTAGGCGTAGAGGGCGGCGGCGATGTTGCGGGGCAGCGGCTGCCACCTGAGGGCCACGGCCAGGAACGTGAGCATGTAGACCTGGTCCAGGAGCTTGTCGAACTCCTGGTAGCCGCGGACGCCGCCCAGGTCCAGCCACTGCCGCAGGAAGAGGTCGCTCAGGTCCACCAGCATGGCGATAATCGCGCCGGCGAAAGGCCAGCGCAGGACGGGCAGCGAGCCGAGCACGCGCACGGCGGCGATGACCCACATCTCGGTGGTCATGGCCGCATGGTAGCACTGCCGCCGCACGCGGTAGCTTGACCCGGCGTGTGCGGTTGCTATAGCTTGCGAACGACGATTCGGATGAAGGAGGGCCCCCATGTCCATCACGAAAGCCGGCGAGATCAATATCGAGTACTACGTCGAGGGAGAAGGACCGCCGCTGCTGCTGATCATGGGCTACAGCGGCCAGGCTTTGTCCTGGGGCGAGCCGTTCCTGGCGCCGCTCCGCGAGCGCTTCCGGGTGATCCGCTTCTCTAACCGGGGCACCGGGCTGAGCGATAAGCCGGAGTCGCCGACGACGATCCGGCAGATGGCGGACGACGCGGTGAACCTGCTGGACGCGGCCGGCGTTGCCGGGGCGCACATCTGCGGCATCTCGATGGGCGGCATGATCGCGCAGGAAGTGGCGCTGACCTATCCGGAGCGGGTGCGCGGACTGGTGCTGGGCTGCACGGCCTCCGGCGGGGCGCACGGCCCGCAGGCGGCGCCGGAAGTGATGGCCATGATGATGCCGGTGCCGGGCATGTCGCGAGAGGAGATGGTGCGGAAGGCGTGGCCGGCCATCTGCTCCGCACCGTTCATCGAGACGCGGGGCGACTTCCTGGAGGAGATGCTGCGAGCGAGCCTGGAGCACCCCACGCCGATCCGCACGCTCGGCACACAGATGGCGGCGATACTGTCGTTCGACGCGTACGACCGTCTGCCGCAGATCAAGGCGCCGACGCTGGTGGTCCACGGCGACGTGGACGTGCTGGTGCCGCCCGGGAACGGGCGCCTGCTCCACGAGCGCATTCCCGGCTCCGAGCTGGTGATGCTGCCGGGCGCGGCGCACATGTTCTTCTGGGAGCAGCCGGCAGCGGCAGCGGGAGCCATCACGGAGTTCCTTTCGCGGGTGCCGGCGGGCTCGCATGCCGGATAACGTACCGGGAGGAGATAAGTGATGCAGCTGCAGGACAAGGCCGCTATGGTCACCGGGGCGGCCTCCGGCATCGGTAAGGCCACCGCCGTCACTTTCGCCCGGGAGGGCGCGAAGGTGATGTGCGCGGACATCAACGTCCCAGGGGCGGAGGCCACCGCGCGGCAGATAGCGGATACGGGCGGCGAGGCCGCCTCGATGCGGGCCGACGTCTCGCAGGAGGCGGACGTCCAGGAGATGGTGCGGGAGACAGTATCGCGCTGGGGGCGGCTGGACGTGCTGTTCAACAACGCCGGCATCGGCTTCGGGCTGCCGGTGACGCAGATTCCCGTGGAGGAGTGGGACCGGCTGCTGGACGTGAACCTGCGGGGCGTCTTCCTGGGCTGCAAGCACGCCATCCCGGAGATGCTGAAGAGCGGCGGCGGCGCCATCGTCAATACCGCCTCGGACGCGGGGCTGCGCGGCTCCGCCATGCTCTCTGCCTACTGCGCCTCCAAGGGCGGCGTCGTGCTGCTCACGAAGGCGCTGGCCGTGGAGTGGGCCGCGCAGGGCATCCGCGTGAACTGCGTCTGCCCGGGCGTGATCCGGACGCCCATCCTGGACCCGTTTCTGGCCCAGATGCAGGCGGCGACGGGGGAAACCGCGGACCGGCTGTGGCAGCAGCTGGGCGCCATGCACCCGCTGGGCCGGGTAGGCCAACCGGAGGAGGTGGCCCGGGCGGTCGCCTTCCTGGCCTCGGACGCGGCCTCGTTCATCACCGGGGTGGCGCTGCCGGTGGACGGCGGGCTGGATGCCGGGTCGCCGCCGCGGCGTTCGCCGTTCGGGGAGTGAGGGCGGGCGGGTCGCGTAAGGTTCTCAGCCTGCCCGCAGCGACGGTCGCCGGGCAGCCGGCGCCGGCGCAGGCGCGCCCCGCCAGGTGAGCGTCCGGTTGACACAATAATCTGGCGCGTGATAGAAACTGACCGGTCAGTATCAGAAGGAAGGGATCCGGCTGTCCTTGAAGTTCGGTGTTATCTATGAGCTCCAGATGCAGAAGCCCTGGAGCGCAGACCAGGAGTACAAGACCTACCACGAGGCGCTGGCCCAGATAGAGCTGGCGGACCGGGTGGGCTTCGACTACGTCTGGGCGGTGGAGCACCACTTCCTGGCGGAGTACTCGCACTCTTCGGCCCCGGAGGTGTTTCTCGCCGCGGCCAGCCAGCGCACGAAGAACATCCGCATCGCCCAGGGGGTGGCGCTGCTCCCCTCGCCCTTCAACCACCCCATCCGCGTCGCCGAGCGGGCGGCGGCGCTGGACATCGTCTCGGGCGGTCGCTTCGACCTGGGGACCGGGCGTTCGATCACCGAGCAGGAGCTGGGCGGCTTCGGCATCGACCCGGCGGACTCGCGGCCGATGTGGGAAGAGGCCGTGCGCATGATCCCGCAGATGTGGACCAGCGAGACGTTCTCCTGGGAAGGCGAGTACTTCGTGGTGCCGCCGCGGAACGTGCTGCCCAAGCCGGTGCAGAAGCCGCACCCGCCCATGTGGATGGCGTGCACGCAGCCGGAGAGCTTCCGCATCGCCGGGGCCAGAGGCCTGGGCGCGCTCTCCTTCGGGTTCATCGCCCCGGGCGTGCTGGAGGCCTCGATCTCGATTTACCGCGACGCCGTCAGCCGGGCGGAGCCGGTGGGCGCGTTCGTGAACAACCAGTTCGCGGCCACGGCCTTCGCCTGCGTGGCGCCGACCGACAAGGAGGCGCTGGCGAACGGCCGCCCGGCCGCGGAGTTCTTTCAGCAGTCCATCGGCATCCTCTTCGTGCCCTGGGCCAAGAAGGCCGACGCGCCGGCTTCCTACCAGTACTACGTCTCCATGGCGCAGATGATTGAGGAGCGGCTGGAGCACTCCGAGGGCCGCGAGTTCGAGGAGGCCTGGGAGTCCGGCGCGATCTGCATCGGCAGTCCGGAGCGGGTGCGCAAGGTGGTGGAGCGGTACGCCGAGTCGGGCGTCGACCAGCTGATCCTGATGATGCAGGCGGGACGGATACCGCACGAGAGCGTGATGCAGACCATCACGCTCTTCGGGGAGGAGATACTCCCTGCCTTCCGGTAGGCGGGCCGCACTTCAAGTAGCACATTTCTTTGCAGCGCCCCACCCCCCTTGGGGCCACGCGGCGGGCCCGGACCCCCTCCCGGCCCGCCGCGAGTCTCTTGTCCACCGCTTCCACAAAATCGCCCGTCAAGTTACCATAACCTCGGCTCACGGCCCGGTCGGCCGCTGGCTATAATGGAGCCGTTCCGCCACCTCGATTTACTTAAATGTCTAAGCATCTAATCATGAACACTGAGCCGGGCAATCGGCACTGGGGCAGTTGGGGGGCGTCCCCCTTCCTCCTTCCTCCTTCCTCCTTCCTCCGCTGATGTTCACCCACCTGCATCTGCACACGGAGTACTCCCTGCTGGACGGGCTCTCCCGCATCCCCGCGCTCATGGACCGGGCCAAAGAGATGGGGCAGGAGGCGATCGCCCTCACGGACCACGGCGTGCTCTACGGCGCCGTGCAGTTCTACAAGGAGGCGAAGGCGCGCGGGATCAAGCCTATCGTCGGCGTCGAGGCCTACGTCGCGCAGGGGTCGCGCCACTCACGCGAGGCGCAGGACCCTGCGACGGGGCAGAGGACGGGCAAGCAGCCTTACCACATGACGCTGCTGGCGAAGAACGAGACCGGCTATCGCAACCTGCTGACACTGGTGACGAAAGCGCACCTGGAGGGCTACTACTACAAGCCGCGCCTGGACCGGGAGCTGCTGGAACAGCACCACGAGGGCCTCATCGCGCTGTCCGGCTGCGCCACCAGCGAGGTGTCGCGCCGCCTGACGGACGGCCGGTTCGAGGAAGCGGTAAAGGCGGCGCGCTACTACCAGGACGTCTTCGGCGACTTCTACATCGAGCTGCAGGAGCACGGGATCACGGAGCACGAGCCGCTGAGCAAGGATCTGGTCCGGCTGGCGAGGGAGACGGGAATCCCGGCGGTGGCCACGAACGACGTGCACTACGTCAACCGCGACGACGCGCCGTACCAGGACATCCTCCTCTGCATCGGCACGAACTCCACGGTGCAGGAGGAGAACCGCCTGAAGATGGCGGGCGAGTTCGGCTGCTACTACCTGAAGTCCGAGCAGGAGATGCGGGATCTCTTCCCCGAGCTGCCGGACGCCATCGACAACACCTGGCGCGTGGCCGAGAAGTGCGACCTGACGCTGGAGTTCGGGCGCCCGCGCCTGCCCACGGCCGAGGTGCCCGCGGGGGTGACCTCCGAGGAGCACCTGGCGCGGCTGTGCCGGGAGGGCCTGGCGCAGCGCTATCCGGCGGCGGGCACTGGACGGGGTAAGGCGGCGCCCGAGGAGGCGCTGCGGCGCCTGGAGTACGAGCTGGACGTTGTGCAGAAGACGGGGTTCGCGGACTACATCCTGGTGGTCCACGACTTCGCGCAGTACGCCCGCCAGAAGGGCATCCTGATGGCGGTGCGCGGCTCCGCGGCGGCGTCCATCATCCTCTACTGCCTGGGCGTCACGGACATCGACCCGCTGGAGCACCGGCTGGTCTTCGAGCGCTTCCTGAACGTGGAGCGCCGCGAGATGCCGGACGTGGACCTGGACTTCGCGGAAGACCGCCGCGACGAGATGATCCGCTACGCCGCGGCGAAGTACGGCCACGACCGGGTGGCGCAGATCATCACCTTCGGGACGCTGGGCGCCAAGGCCTCGATCCGGGACGTGGGACGCGCGCTGGGCATGAGCTACGCGGACGTGGACCGGGTGGCGCGCCTGGTGCCGGTGATGCCGGCTTCCTTCGGGGTGATGACCATCGAGAAGGCGCTCCAGGAAGGGCCGGAGTTCAAGCAGCTGTACGAGGCGGACCCGGCGATCGCGAAGCTGATCGATAACGCCCGCGCCCTGGAGGGCGTGGCCCGCCACGCCAGCACGCACGCGGCCGGCGTGGTGATCTCGCCCGAGCCGCTGGTCAACCTCGTGCCCCTGCAGCGGCCTTCCTCCGGCGACGCCAACGCGCTGCCGACCACGCAGTTCGCGATGGGGGACGTGGCGGAGCTGGGCCTGCTGAAGATGGACTTCCTGGGCCTCACCAACCTGACGATCCTGGGCACCGCCCGCGACGTCATCAAGCGTTCGCGCGGCATCGACGTCGACCTGTCGTCCTCCTCCGGCGAGCCCGAGGGCGATGAGCGGGCGTACGCGCTGCTGGCGCAGGGCGAGACGTTCGGTGTGTTCCAGCTGGAGTCAGGCGGCATGCGGCGCTACGTGCAGGAGCTGAAGCCGAACTCCATCAAGGACCTGGCGGCAATGGTGGCCCTTTACCGCCCGGGGCCCATGCAGCACATCCCCACCTACATCGCGGCCAAGCACGGGCTCCAGGAGATCGCCTACCCGCACCCGGACGTGGCGGACATCCTGGACGAAACGTACGGGGTCATCGTGTACCAGGACCAGGTGCTGCTCATCGCGCAGAAGTTCGCCGGCTACTCCCTGGGCCAGGCGGACGTGATGCGCAAGGCCATGGGCAAGAAGATCCGCTCCATCATGAAGGCGGAGGAGGAGCGGTTCATCAAGGGCTCCCTCAAGCAGGGCTACACGAAGGAGCAGGCGCAGGAGATATACAACCTGATCGAGCCCTTCGCCGGGTACGCGTTCAACAAGGCCCACGCCGTCTCGTACGGC
Source organism: Dehalococcoidia bacterium (assembly GCA_030649945.1). Classification (GTDB taxonomy): domain Bacteria; phylum Chloroflexota; class Dehalococcoidia; order SM23-28-2; family RBG-16-64-32; genus JAUSFE01. The sequence goes on from JAUSFE010000060.1 coordinate 55,265, forward strand.
ACCATCGCTTACCAGACCGCGTACCTGAAGGCCAACTACCCCGAGGAGTACATGACCGCCGTCATGATGATGGCCGGCGACCAGAAGCGCGTGGCGGAGGCTTTCGCGGAGTGCGTGCGCCTGGGTATCCCGGTGCTGCCGCCGGACGTCAACCGCAGCGGCGTCAACTTCTCGCTGGAGAAGCTGGATGACGGCCGCACGGGCGTCCGCTTCGGCCTGGCGTGCGTGAAGAACGTGGGCGAAGGCATCGCCGAGGGGATCATCGAGACGCGCGCAGGCGCCCCCTTCGCCGCTATCGAGGACTTCTTCGAGCGCGTCAACGTGCGCCACCTGAACAAGCGGGCGCTGGAGTGCCTGGCAAAGGCGGGCGCCTTCGACACCCTGGCGGAGCGGGCGGCGCTGCTGGCCAGCCTGGACCGGCTCATCGCCTACGGCCAGCGGGTGCAGAAGCAGCGGGAGTCGGGCCAGGGGTCGCTGTTCGACCTGATGGGCGCCGGCGAGCAGCCCGCGCTGCAGGGGCCGCAGCTGGATTCCGTGCCGGAGGCTCCGCAGCAGCAGCGGCTGAACTGGGAGAAGGAGCTCCTGGGGATATACCTCTCGGAGCACCCCTTCGCCCGCGCAGCGGCGGAGCTGCGGCAGTTCCTGACCTGCGGCGCGATCGAGGTGAACGCCGAGCTCGCCGGGCGCGACGTGATCATCGGCGGCATCGTCGCCGGCGTGCGCTCCCTCAGCACGCGCGACGGCCGCGCCTTCCTCGCCGTCGAGGTCGAGGACCTGACGGGCAGCCTGGAGGTGACCGTCTGGCCGGAGACGCTGGAGCAGACGCGGGAGATGTGGCAGCCCGGCAACATCGTGGTCGCCAACGTGCGGGTGAAGGCGCGCGACGAGCGGCTGCAGGTCGCCGTGAACAGGGCGCAGCTCTGGGGCGGGGAGGCGTTCGACCCGGCGCAGCTGCTGACGCCGGGCAACGGCAACGGAAACGGCTACCGCCGCAACGGCAACGGCTACGGCTCGCGCAAGGAGCCGGCGCCGGCGGGCGCGCCCCCGCAGCTGCGCGTCGTCCTCGAGGAGACGGACGACCCCGACAGCGACCACGAGCGCCTGCGGGCGCTGGTCAGCGCCGTCCAGGAATACGCCGGGGAGCAGCCGGTGCGCCTGTCCATCCGCCAGCGCGACGGCGCAGAGGTGGAGATGGAGCTGCCGCGCGCCCGCTACTGCCCGGAGCTGACGCAGCGCCTGGGGGATATCGTGGGGCCGTGGGGGATAGTTAGCGCCTAGGCTTCGCTAATCTCTTCCCCTTCGCCGTAACACTCCCACCCCTCCAGCATCTCTCTTATCGAAGTCTTCCGCCCTAGAGGGGGTTTCGATGAACATCACCAAGATATCCGCTCTCCTGCTGTTCTTGCCGCTGGCCTTCGCCGCCTGCTCCGGCGGGGGCGACGGCTCGGCCGCGGAGCCGGCCGCCACGCCGACGGCCGCCGCTGACCGCCGGGCGGACCCCACGGCGGCGCCGGACGCGCCCGGCGTCAGCGGCAGCCTCTCGCCGAACGGCAACGCCCAGCCGCTGCCTCCAGCCGAGCCCGTCGAGACGCCCGAGCCGTACAACCCGGACCCGTACGCGGACTTCCCGACGTTCGCCCCGGAGCCCGAGCCGGAGCCGCAGGCAGACGTCGAGACGACCTCCTGGCGCATCTACTCCGAGGCCATCTACTACGACGCGGGCGGCGGCGGCGCGGCCATCGGCGCCACGTCGCGCGACCTGCAGACCTCCAGCGACGGCACCTGGGCCTTCGGCGACTCCGCCGGCACCTGGTACGTCGCCGAGATCACCGACCAGGACTGGAACTACTGGGGCGTGGACCCCTACGGCCCGACTTCGAAGATCGTCCTCGACGGCTGGAACGGCGATGTCGCGGCCGGGCCCATCGAGGGCACGGACGGCTACGTTGACTTCATCTGGGTGATCTACCGCGAGGGCCCGCCGACCATCGGCGCGCCGGGCACCGTCTGGATGAAGTTCGGGCACTGGTAGCGGGCTACACACCCCCCAGCGCGAGCCGCTGCTCGTAGGCGGGGCTCTCGCCGGTGGCGTAGCGCAGCTCCAGGCCCAGGACGCGGCGGCGCGCGGCGGCCAGGCCGGCGCCGGCGTCCGTCACCTCGATCACGTCGTACAGCTCCTGGCCGCTCACGAAAGAGTGCATACGTGGCGCGTTACGGGGGTATCCGCCAAGCGGTTCAGTGCAGATCCCACTCTCGTCTCCTTACCGTTGGCTATAATGTCAAAGAGGGTAGGGATATTTGGCTAGTCGAGTAGACGTTGTGCTGCGGAAGTTCCCCGCGCAACTTGAAGCCATTCAGGCTCAATACATGCGGGACCTCGCCAAACGGGAGATGTCGGACGACCTGCTCCATGACATCGCACGGTTCCTCGAGGATTGCCAACGCGTCCTCGATTGGACAGCAACTAACATCGACCGAGCGCATGGAAAGTCGAGTGTTAGATCTCCTTACTACCCCCTGTTCGATTCTCCAGTGAAGTTTGCTGATGCGATGAAGCGTGACTTCCCGGCCGTACCAAAATCCGTTTTCGATGCGATGGAGCGGCATCAGCCGTATCAGGCGGGCAAGGCCAGCCTCGGCTATCTGCACGACTTGGCTCGTGTGAACAAGCACCAGGATTTCACGCCGCAGACCCGCACCGAAACCCGACGCATTCGGGTATCGGGCGGCGGCGGAGTGGTCGAGTGGACGGCAGACGCAGTGACTTTCGGCAGCGGAGTATCCATCCTCGGTGTCCCCATTGATCCCCGCACCCAACGGCCTGAACCTTCATCGACGCAGGAAGTTGCGGAGATTGTGTACGTCGGTTGGAATTTTTTGGATCCGAACGTTCCGGTGCTACCGACACTGGAATCCCTGAGTCAGTTGATTGCCGAAGCTGTCACGGACGTGCGTCAGTCGGCGGGTCTATAGCGGTGCAGTAGTCGCTCCGCGCGCTCTAATGCCTCTTCGTCTCCCGCCTCGGAATGAGAGGTCCCAGGATGAAGAAATTGGGTAAGAAGTCGAATTACAGCCAGCATCTCCTCGAGAGAAGCATAGTCGAAGCCATCCGGCAGTGGGGTGGTGCCAACATATTCAGAGGCGTTGCCACTTTGCTCGTTGCTCATCCCTACACCCCCCCCAGGGCGATCCGCTGCTCGTAGGAGGGGCTCTCGCCGGTGGCGTAGCGCAGCTCCAGGCCCAGGACGCGGCGGCGCGCGGCGGCCAGGCCGGCGCCGGCGTCCGTCACCTCGATCACGTCGTACAGCTCCTGGCCGCAGTTCACCGGCGCCGTGATCTCGCCGTCCGTTGCCGCCAGCGCCTCCCCGCGCAGCACGGCGTCGCCGCGGGCTTCCACCTGGGACTGCGCCGTCAGGTTCGCGTCGTGCACCTGCTGCAGGCGGTCGTAAACGGACTGGACGCCGGGCCAGTCGAAGCGCTCGCCGAAGACGCCCCGGCCGAAGACCTGCGCGCGGTTCGCGCCGGGCAGGCCGTCCTCGTAGCGTCCGGCCAGGAGACGGTGGTCTGTGCCGTAGGCGTAGTCCGTGGCCTCCGCGGTCAGCGGCTCCGTGAGGTAGGCGAACTCGCCGCGCAGGAAAATGACATCGGGGATCATGGCCAGCAGGCGGCGGACGGCGGCGAGGGCGGTCTCGCCGGGATGGACGGTGAAGGCGGGCGTCAGGCTGGTGGCGGCGCTGCCGGCGCCGGTCGCGGAGAACTCCAGGCCGGCGCGGGCGAAGAGGAATTGCAGGATGCCGAAGACGTTCTTCTCAGCGGCCGCCCACGCGTACTGTCGCCGGGCCCGCCAGCCGCTCATCAGGCCCCAGGCGTCGCGCGCCTCCAGCACGAGGGTGGCGCCGCCGGCCCCCGTGCGGCGCTCGATGCGTTCGGTCCAGTAGGACGGCCCGGCGGACGTCTCGGCCCCGGCCGCCGTGCGGTAGCCGGGGCTGACCCGCACCTCCGCTCCGGCCTTGATGGGCGATGGCAGCTGCGAGTAGCGGCCGTCGTCGTTGCGCAGGACGATGCGGGCGCGGCCGCCGAAGGGGACGTCGCTCAGCGAGGCTTCGAGGACGTCCGCTGTAACGTCGAGCGTGGCGATGCTGAGGCCCGCGCTCCAGACGCCGGCCGGGGTGCTCAGCCAGACCGCGCCGGCGCTGAACGCGATCGCCTGCCCGTAGTCCGACCCGAGATCGAAGGGCACCGGCTCGCGCCAGAGGTTGAAGGCGAAATCGGCCGTGGCGGGGGAATAGGCGTGGTGCGGCCGCGCGTAGGCGACCGTGCCGGTGTACTTCTCGACGAACGTCAGGCGGTAGGTATCGGGCTGCGACAGGAAGGGCGCCCGGAAGCTGACGGAGGAGGCGCTGCTGGCGCGGGTGACCTCGCGCAGGGCCGACCAGGTGCCCACGGCCTGCGAGAAGCCGTCTCCGAAGACGCAGGTCCAGACGTAGGCGATTCCGGCGCTGTCCGTGCCCGCCACGACGACGTTCCAATCGCCCTGGTAGTAGCAGGCCAGGCCGGCGACGGAGGCGACGCTGTTCGTCCATCCGCCTGGGGCGGACCAGACGCCTGACGTGCGCTTCACGGAGAAGACGCCGGTGCCGGCGGAGTAGACGAGCACGGCGTCGCCGCCGGCCTTCACGTCGGCGGCCAGCCAGGTCACCGCCCCGGAGGCTGTCGCCACGGCGGCGGCGGCGCCCAGTGTGGCGCCGTTGTCCGTGCTCTCGCGCACCTTCAGCACCGTGCCGCCGGCGTCCACGTTGAAGAGGAGCACGCGGGCGCCGTCCGCGCAGAGGGCGACGCCGGCGTTGGCGGCCGCGTCCAGGTCTGTCCACGCCGAAAAGTTACTGCCAGCGCCCGGGTTGACGACCCGCTGGTAATACAGCCGGCCGCCGGAGACCCGCGACCGCAGCAGCGAGCCGTCGCCGGGCACCGCCGCCGCGTGGTAGCCGTCCGGCTCGCTGCCGGTGTAGAGGCGCGCGAAGGCGAGCCGCCGGATGCCGCCGATGCGGTCGCTGACCACGACCTTCAGGTAGGGCACGGCGGACGCGCCCTTCTGGGCGGCAAGCAGCGTCGGGGATAGGGTGCGCACCGGCTACGGCCCCGTCACCGTGCTCTGGCCCGCCGGCTCCGCGGCTGGCGTGTACAGCCGCCGGACGCGGACGGCGTTGCGGCGTCCGTGGTCCGCTAGGGCGGACTGGAACTCCGCCAGGCGTTCCTGCCCCCAGGCCAGGTACTCGCGCCAGACGTCCTGCCCGCCCACGTTCACGCGGTTCGTAGCGAACGAAGCCCATTCCACCGCGGCATAACCGGCGGCGCCGGCGGCGATCACGTCCTCGAAGCGCGGGGGCACGGTGGAGGATGTCGCGTCGATGGTGTGCAGCTTCGTGTGGAAGACGCTGACGCTCTCGGCGCCGGCCGGCGCGCCGTCGATGAGCAGCGTCAGGGTGTTCAGCCAGACCGAGTAGCGCACGTAGGACGGCGGGTACTTCCCCGTGGGGTACTCCACGGCCTCGATGGCGACCAGGTCGGTCAGGCCGGCGATCGAGAGGTCGCGGCTGCCGGCGGTGGTGGTCAGGGCGGCCTGGGCCTCCAGCGGCAGCGCCAGGCTGAGGTCGCGCACCGCCCGCTGGACGTGGCGGTCCAGCTCGCCGTCGGTCCAGCGGTAGTTGGCGGCGTCCTCGTCGTGCAGGTCCTTGCGCAGGCGGGCGCGCATCTGTGTCAGGTCCATGGTTGTCCTCCGTTCACGCGGTGTCCATGAGGCGCTGCTTCTCGGCGTTGACGGCGGCCTGCACGTCGCGCTGCGCCTGGTCCGTCAGGTCCTTGGCGTTGGCCATGAGCTCGTCGCTGACGGCGAGCTCCTTGACGTGCAGGAGCAGCCAGTCGGTGACGGTGAGCGCGGCGCCCTGGTCGGCGTTGTAGCGCGCGACGACGGCCTGGATGCGGGTGGCGATGCCGGCGGTGACGTCGATGGTGAACTTCGGCATGGTGGTTACCCTCCTGTGGCGATGGTCTCGATGGCGATGATCAGGACGTAGGCGGCGAGCGCGACGGCGACGGCGGTGACGATGACACGGGTCACGCTGGTCGCCTGGTTATGACGCTAGGTGGTTTAGTGTGCATCGGTGTTGACCATCACGCCGCCGCGAGGGTGGTCACGGTGCCGGCGGACCCGCGCCACTTCAGTGCTCCCGCTTCGGCGTACAGGACGCCGCCGCCGGCGGGATTGGTGGACGGTACGACTGTCCGGTTGGCGATGCCGATGACGCCGTCGCCCGCGCCGAACGCCCCGGTGAGCGAGCCGAACTGCGTGTTCGAGCGGAAGCGGTTGCCGTGGGCGTCGCCGGCGGTGCTGCCCTCGTCGCGGAACGGTTGCATGGCGACGGTGGCCAGCGAGAGCGCGGCGATGCGGACGCCGTAGGCGGTCTGGATGCGGGCGTGGCCCTGGTTCTCGATGTTGACGCCGGCCACGGTCTGCCAGACGCTGGTCGCGCTGCTGGTCAGGTTAGGCGGCTGGATCTCGACGCCGTGGGCGTTGGCGACGGTGCCGCTGAAGCTGAACGAGCGGGCGGGGAACAGGACGACGCCGTGGGTGACGATGCCGGTAAAGCCGCTGCCGCCGCTGAGCGCGGAGTAGAAGTTTAGCGAGTCCACGAGGGCGCCGCTGCCGATGATGTTGGCGCTGGGTGTGCCGCTGAGGCCGATGAGCTGCTCGGCGGTGTTGATGGATGGGCTGCTGCCGCTGGTGTTGATCAGGATGCCGACGTAGTAGCTGGTGGCGGGGTTGGTGTTGCGGATGCGGACGCTGAGTGTGGTGTCGACGACGGGGCCGCCGGTGATGCCCATGCTGTGGACGCTGTTGTTGGCCCCGATCAGGCAGTCGCCGGTGAGCTTGACGTGGGGGCTGATGGTCTGGAATAGGCCGCGTTCGACGGCGGCGGTGGCGATGCGGACCTTGTCCTCGTCGGCCACCTGCTCGGTGCGAACGTAGGTGTCGGCGTCGGCGTCGGCGATGCTGGTGCCGCCGGCGGCGGCGGCGGGTACGGCGCCGTGGATGGTGAGGATGACGGCGTCGTTGGGGTTGTCGTCGGTGAAGAACAGGACTGCGCACTCGCGGCCCGCGATCACTTCGGCGGGGGGGATGTCGGTTGCGACGGGGATGTTGTCGAGCCAGACCGCCAGCGACCCGGCGATCTGGGCGGAGGCCTTATGGGTGGCCGCTGCGTAGGACTTGATGGTGCCGCGTTTGAGGGTGGTCATTGGAACATCGCTCCGGGGTGGCGTAGGGGCGCAGCAACCATGAGGGTTGTGGCGGATGTGCCGGTTCTCGTTCGAGTGCTTTGCCGGCGTTCCACCTTCCGGTTGCTGCGCCCCTACTGCCCTACGGCCGGACGCCGGTGAGCCGCGCCAGCTTCAGGGCGTTGAACAGCGCCAGCGAGGCGTACCACTTGATGCGCGTGCGGCTGGCGTCCTTCGTCTCCAGGCTGCCGACGCGCTCGACCTGCAGGGAGCCGGGCGACGTCACGCCCGCCAGGGCGCCCTCGCCCACCTGGAAGGCGTAGACCGTCGAGCAGTCGGTGCTGGTGCCCACGGTCTGCGCGTCCGAGATGTAGTCCGAGACGCCGATGGCGATGCCGTCGTAGAACTGGAGCATCTGCCCGAACTCGTCGCGGTCGGCCTCCAGGAAGGAGCCGGAGGTGCGGGCAAGCTTGTTCACGAGGCGGCGGGAGCGGCGGCTCATCAGCAGCAGTTCCGGCTTGCCGCCCTTCACGGTGTCGATGATCTCGTCCAGCTTGTCCAGCGTGAGGGAGCCGCCGTTGACGCCCATGGAGATGCCCTGGGCCGGGTCCGTCAGCTTGTCCAGGCCGTCGAAGGACTTCGGGTTGGCCGTGGCGTCGCCGGTGATGAACGTCTGCTCGAAGAGCTGGCGCACCGCCTTGGCCTTGAGCTGGACGACGGCCGACTCCAGGTCCTGGATGTTGGAGCGGGTGGCGAGCAGGAAGTTATCGATGTCGGCGTCGCCGCCCATGATCTTGAGGGTGACGGTCTGCTGGGTGAACGTGGGCGTGGACTCCGTCCAGGTGTCGCCGACGTCGAAGAACCCCGCCGAGGGCGCAGTGGCCTCGCGGTTGTACGTGAGCCCGTTGCCCACGATCTCGACGAACGGCAGGCGCTGGAGGACGGGCGAGTCCTTGAGGATGGTCTCGATGACGCCTGCGAGCAGGATGTCGTTGGAGAGTTTGGCCGCTTCGGCCAGGGTGAGAGCCATGGGGTGTACCTCCTTCTGCGGGGGCCGGGCAGGGCCAGGGGGGGCGGGCGCCTGCCCGGCCGGGTGGATGTTCGGTTGTGCTGGCCGCAGAATAGGACATATGTTCTGTTATCTGGAAGGGGGAAATGGCAGGCAATACAGACCAGATGCCGGTCGCAGTAACGCTTGGCCCGCAGGCGCCCGTCGCCCTGCCCCCCGGCGCGCGCCTGTCCCCGCCGTTTGACCGCGCCGCGCGCGGCGTGCTATCGTCGCTCGCTGATGCCCCGCCGCTTCGCTCTGCCCGTCCTCCTTGCCCTCGCCGCGCTCCTGCTGCTGGCGACCGGCGGCCGTCCGGCTGCCGCGGGCGGGTCGCGGCCGGCGCCCTGCTGGCTGCTGGACTCGCCGCAGCTGGCCTACGTCTCCGGGGGCGGCCACGCGCTGCTCCGGCAGCAGTGCGGCGCCGCCCAGACGGGCGCCCGTCCGGGCGCGGCCGCTCAGCCGTCGTCGCCGGCGGCTGTCCCGGCTCGCGCGGCGGCGTCCGCAAGCGCCGGGCCGCCCACGGGCTTCGGCTCCGACGTCCGGGCCAACGACCCCGCTGCGGACGAGCCGCCCCACACCACGCAGAGCGAGGCGACGGTAGCCCCCTGCGGGCGCACGGTGCTGGCGGCGTGGAACGACTCCGGCGGCCCCAACCTCACCGGATACGGCCGCTCCGGCAACGGCGGCGCCACCTGGGCGGACCTGGGGGCTATCCCGGGCTTCACCGGCAGCGACCCCGTGCTGGCCGCCGATAACGATTGCCGTTTCTACTTCTCCGCCATCACCTTTGTGGGCGGCTGCGGCGCCATCGGCGTGGCGCGCTCTGACGACGGCGGCTGGACCTGGGGGCCGGTGGCCAGCGCCAGCCCCGGTACGCCGTGCGCGAACTTCCAGGACAAGCAGGGGATCGCCGTGGACCGCACGCCGGGCCCCAGCGCGGGGAACGTGTACGCCTGCTGGGATGACCGCGGGCGCAGCGAGATACGGGTGCTCTTCTCGCGCTCCCTGGACGGCGGGCGCACGTTCTCGGAGCCGGTCACGCTGTCCAGCTTCGCCTTCGGTTTCGCCACGGGCTGCCAGGTGGGCGTGCGCCCGGGCGGAGACGTGTTCGCCGTCTGGACGCAGGGCGACACCCTGAGCCTGAACATGCGGCGTTCAGTGGACGCCGGCAACTCCTTCGGGCCGGAGGTGCGCATAACGGGCACGGTCTCTCTGGCGCCGTTCAAGTTCTGCGGCCCCAACGAGATCCGCCCCGTGCTGAACGGGGATATCCGCAGCTTCAACTGGCCCTCCTTCGCCGTTAACCCACTGACCGGCAGCCTGCACGTGGCCTGGAACGACAGCCGCTCCGGGGACCCCGACGTCCTCTATGCGCGTTCCGGCGACGGCCTCATCTGGGACGCGCCCGTGCGCCTGAATGACGACGCCACGGAGACCGACCAGTTTCAGCCGGCGCTGGCGTTCACAGAGGGTGGGCTGCTGCGCGTCATCTGGTACGACCGCCGGCTTGACCCCGAAGCCAACCTAATGATCGACGTCTACAGCGCTACCTCGCAGGACGACGGCGAGACGTTCTCCGCCAACGAGCGGATCACGGACGTCTCGTTCGGCGTGCCGCCGCTCAACCCGAACTTCGACTCGCGCCTCTTCGCCTGCTACATGGGTGACTACGTGGGCATCGCCGGGGCGAACGGCGTCCACTACATGGCCTGGGGCGATAACCGGAACATCGTGGAAGGGCATCCCGACCCGGACATCTACTTCGAGCGGCGCAGCACGGCGCACCTGGGGGATGTGGACTGCGACCTGGATACCGACGCCGGGGACGCCCTCGGCGTCCTGCGCGCGCTGGGCGGCTTGGGCCCTCCCGGCGCCTGCCTGCACTCCGGCGGCGACACGAACTGCGACGGCGCGACGACCGCCCTGGACGCGGTGGCCATCCTGGACTTCCTGGCCGGCGCGCGGCCGCCGCCGCGGGCGCCCGGCTGCCCGGAGGTCGGCGTCTAGCGCTACCGGCGCTCCAGCTCCTGCAGGCCCAGCTTGATCTTCTCCCCCGGGGAGAGCGCGGAGAGGTCCGGCGGACGCCGGGTGGGAGAGCCGGCCGGCACGCGGGCGCTGCGCGTCTCCTGCTCCATCTTCTCGCGCAGCTGCTGGACCACGCGCTGCGCCGCCTCGAACTCGCGGTCTATCTCCTCCAGGCTCTCGACGGCCGGGACGAGGTCGTGCGGCACCTCCGGCGCCGCCGCCAGCCTGGCCGCGCGGTATTTCGCGGCCGCCTCGCGCAGCTCCGACCGCGCCTCGCCGAGCTCCGAGCGCGCCTGGGCCAGCTCGGCCTGGGCCGAGTCGCGCGCCGCCTGCAGCCCAGCCATCTCGGCCGCCGCCGCGCTGCCGGACTCCCGCAGCTCGGCCAGCTGGGCCTGTGCGGTGGCGGCGCGGGCCTCCGCGTCGGCGGCGGCGGACTGCAGCGCCTCGATCTGGGCCTGCGCCTCCACCATGGTGTCGTCCAGTTCGCCGGACTCTAATTCTCGCTTTCGCATGGGCGCCTCCTTCTGTGGTCTGGTGGGCGCAAGCATAGAACAGATGTTCTTTTTCTGGCAAGGGGCAGGTGGCACCGCGGCCGGCTGACCGCTGCGCACCCTAGCTGTAGTTCCGACGGACGTTGTCTACAAGGGAGCGTTCTGAAGAGGCCGCCCGCCTCAGGCGGGGAGTGTTTGGCAGCCGCTCATGGTACGAGTACCCTTCGGCAGGCTCAGGACAGGCCTCACCATGAGCGGGTCGGGGGGCTCTTTGGCTGGCTGTGGATTCGGGCCAACCCCCTTCCCGCTCGCCCTGAGGCACTCGTAGGGCGAGCGGAGGACTACGCCGCGATAAGCGAATGCCATCTCTGCGTTCGTTGACTGTCAACAACCTCCGTGGGAACTACACCTAGCACCCGGCGATGTCCGGGTCCGGCCCGCCGATGCTGCCGGCGAAGGTGTAGATGTCCTCGCCGCCGGAGACGCGCACCCGGTTGAGCGCGAAGGGTGCAGCGGGGTCCTGCGTCAGGCTGTTCGGCCCGGCCAGCAGCGCGCCGCGGTAACCCGCCTGCCCCAGCATCGCCACCACCTGCTGCTCCCGCTCGGCGCTGCCGGATCGGAACGGCTCGCCGGAGGGGTAGACGAAGAAGTCCACCGGCTGGCCCGTGCGCGTTTGTAGCGTGTCCCGGGAGCTTGCCAGCTGGTCCTGGACCGTCGCGTCGTCGGAGGCGCCGAGGTCGATGTGGGTCGCCGTGTGGGACATCATCTCCTCGCCGGCGTCCGCCATCTCCCGGATCTGCGCCCAGGTCAGGAACGGCCCGCCGGCCTCGATGAAGCCCGTGACGATGGCGAACGAGCCCGGGAAGCCGTACTGCCGCAGCAGGGGGAAGGCGCTCGTGTAGGCGTCGTCGTAACCATCGTCGAACGTGAGGATGATGGGCCGCGGCGGCAGCGGCCCCGCGCCGTTCATCGCCGCGAACATCTGCGCCATGGTGATGCCGTGGTACCCCGCGCATTTCAGGTACGTCAGCTCCCGCTCGAAGGCGTCCTCCGTCACGGTCAGGCGCGCCTGGAACTCGTCGGCGGGCAGGGCGGGCGCAACGTGGTGGTACATCAGGATCGGCAGCTCGAAGGGCCCTGTCAGCGGCGTGCCGGGCAGAGGTGTGGGCGCCGGCGTGGGAGTGGCGGTGACCCCGGCCCCGGGCGAGGATGCCTGCAACGCCGCGGGCGTCGCCGCGCCTTCCCCGGCGATGTCCCCGGAGTCCCCGTTCCGGCCGAGGCCGCCGGCCCACATGATGGCCAGACTGACGGCGGCCAAGAGCCCACCCGCGAGGAAGAACACGGCAAGCCTGTCCCAGACCGACATCTCTCATGCCACCCGGCGCTCTTCACCGTACACTGGGCCGCCGCCTCGCGGCAAGGAACACGCCGACGGCCAGCGCGGCAACCGTATTGACTTTTCCCATGCCGCCGCCAACACTGTAACTGCGCACGGGGCGGGAGAGTCCGGTCTGGGTCAGGGTGTGCGCGGTTGTGGCGCGTCCTAGTTCATAACGGAGGTGGCCCATGCGTACTCGTTCTGTCCTCAGCCTCCCGGTCATCGTCGCCGCTATCTTCGCCGTCGCGATTGTTCTCTTCGCCAGTTCCGGCCCACCGGCCGGCGCTGCCCCCGGCGGCCAGCCGGCCCCTCCTGACCTCACCGGCACCATCGACGGGCCCCCCACCGCTTGCCCGGGTCAGGCTATCGGCTCGCTGGTTGACATATCCGTTAATAACATCGGAGCAACGACAGCTTCGAACTTCTTCGTCGGCGTCTACCTTTCTCCTGACGACGACATCACTACGTCCGACACCCTCATCGTCGGCGGCCGCGAGCACGTCGCCTCAGTCGGCTCGGGTCAGACCGCTGACGTCCCGCTAGCTTCGCAGGCCGCCATCCCGCAGTCCACCTCCCTGGGACCGATGTTCCTCGGGCTCTACGTGGACGAATTCCTCTCGGTTCAGGAGATCAGCGAGACCAACAACGGCTCTTCGGATCCCATCGACATCGTGCCGTGCGCCACTCCTACGGGTACCGCTACCGCTACGCCCACCGCCACTCCAACTGTGACGCCCACGCTAACCCCCACCGCCACTGCTACGCCCACTGCCACGCCCACGCCCACGCCTACGCCCACGCCCACGCCTACGCCTACGCCGACGCCGACCCCCACGGTAACGCCGACGCCGACCCCCACCGGCGGCCCCTTCGTCTTCGGGCGCGGCTTCAGCTTCCGCCAGCGGCCCTTCTTCGCGATCCCGGAACTCGTCGCCATCCTCAACCCCGACCCCGTCATCTCGCGCATAGAGGTCAACCAGTCCATGCAGTGCCTCTACGCATCGAGCGGTGACACCAGTTGCGCTGATAACGAGCTGCCGCTGGTCGCCCGCCGGGTCACCTGGGTGAGGGTCTACGTGGGCAACGGCGCCGCCATCGCCGACATCGCCAACGTCCCCGTGCGGCTTACCGTCAAGCGCAACAACGTCAACTGGCTCACCCTCAACGCCACCACCACCGCGCGCGCTCTCATCAACCGCAACAACCTGGACCACAGCGCCAACTTCTTCATCCTCTGCTCCGTCTGCAACAACAACGATGTCCTTAACTTCCGCGCGCAGATTGACCCTGACAACGTCATGGCGGAGCCGAACGAGACCAATAACCTCTTTCCCGCCGTGGGCACGCTGGACCTGCCCGTCTACACCCGGCGCTCCTTCCACATCCTGGCGCTGCCCATGCGCTACAACCCCTCGGGGCCTGTCGATGCCACCGTCCCCAACAGCGACCTGCAGGGCCAGGCGGCCTACCTGGTCTCCGCCTACCCGGGGCAGCACCTCACCAACTACATCGAGTATGAGATCGGCCCGGTGTTCAACTGGACGGCCAGCCCCTTCAGCGCCGCCGACGTTAAGTCCAACATCAACACCACCTACGTCGTCGGCGGCAGCACCGACCCGCCGGACCAGGTGAGCGTGTTCGTGCCGGCCGTGACGGGATACGGCAACGGCACCTCCAACGGCCTCTGGGGCGGCGGCCAGGGCGTGGCCACGGTGATCGACGTCGGCTACGCCGGGCCCAACGCCCGCGGCCGCGTCCTGGCGCACGAGATCGGCCATAACATGGGGCGCCGTCACCCCTGCACCAGCAACGCGCAGGACGACCCCAGCTGGCCCTACACCGGCGGCGGCGTCGCCGGCCTCGACTACGCGATCCAGGAGACGGGCATCCGCACCACGGTGGAGATCCTCTGGGTCTGGATCTTCCCCATCCCGCTCTTCATGCCGAACGCCCGGCCGGACACCCAGACCGAGATGATGCAGGGCGGCCATTGCGGCTTCCCCGGCGCTTCCGCAGAGCCCAACTCCAACGACCTGCGCTGGCCCAGCCCTTACACCTACCAGCAGCTGTTCTGCTCGCTCTCCCCCATCAACGCCACCTCCCTCTCCTGCCTCCAGGGCAACGCCGTCGCCATCGGCTCCACCGGCGCCGCCGGCGATGGGGCGGCCGCCGCGCAGAGTACTGAGGCGGAGACTGTCCTCGTCTCCGGCGTCGTTAACCCCGACGGCACCGGCAGCATCACCTCCGTCTACCGTCTGCGGGACCGGGTGCCGACGCCGGAGCAGGAGGGCGACTACTGCGTGGAGCTGGAGAAGGCCGGCGCGGTCGTCGCCCGCCGCTGCTTCACCCCCGAGTTCGACGTGGCCGACATCCCCGTGCTTGAGCCGCAGGACTTCAACCCCTTGCTCCCGTGGACCGAGGGCGCGGACCGCATCGTCCTGCGGCATGGCGCGCAGGTGCTGGACTCCGTGGCCATCAGCCAGAACGCCCCGGTGGTGGACGTGACGGCGCCCACCGGCGGCGGCCTCAAGAGCGGCGTCCAGACCGTACGCTGGCAGGCGAGCGACGCCGACGGCGACGCCCTCGCCTACACCCTCCTCTACACCCACGACGGCGGCGCCACCTTCACACCCGTTATCGGCAACATCGGTGAGACCAACTACCAGGCTCACCTCGACGGCCTCCCGGGCGGCGAGGATGCCTTCTTCCGCGTGGTAGCGACCGACAACACAGGCAACACCGCCAGCGCCGACAGCGAGCACTTCCGCGTGGCGAACAAGCCCCCGGACGCCGGCATCCTCTCGCCCCCGGACGGCGCCGAGAGCCAGATCGACGACCCCATCCTGTTCATGGGCTCCGGCACCGACAGGGAGGACGGCGCCCTCCCGGACGAGGCCTTCGTCTGGACGTCGGACCGCGACGGCGAGATCGCCACCGGCCCGGCCGCGCTCGTCGGCGATCTCTCGCCCGGCCTGCACACCGTCACCCTCCAGGTCACCGACTCCGATGGCCTGACCGCCAGCGCCAGCATCCAGGTCTTCGTGGGCGTACCGGCGTTCGTGGACATTATCCCGGATACTGTGCTGCGCTCCGGCCCGCCGCTGGAGGTGACGGCGCACGTGGAGCTGCCCTTCGGCTACGACATCAACGACGTGGACACCGGAACGCTGGCGCTGAGGGTGGGATCGACGTTCCTCACGCCGACCAGCGCCGAGACGGCCGACGTTGACGGGGACGGCCTTGCCGGCCTGCGCCTGGGCTTCGACGCGGCCGCCTTCGTGGACGCCCTGCCCTCTGCCGGGGAGTCAGCGCGGGTCACCCTGGGCGGGACGCTGGCCGACGGCACGCCGTTCCAGGGCGATGACCTGGTGACGCTGGTGCGGGGCGACGCCGACTGCAACGGCAGGCTGGACCACGCCGACGCCCTCCAGGCCTTCCGCGCTGACGCCGGCCTGCCTGTGAGCGAGCGCTGCATCGCCTTCGGCGACGTGGACTGCGACGGCGAAACGGACACCCGGGATGGCCTCGACATCCTGCTGGGCCTCTCCGGCCTGCCGCCGCTCCCGGGCTCGCAGTGCGGCCTGGCCGCCGCGGCCGCCCTCGCCGCTGCGCCGGAGCGCGGTCACGGGCCGGGCGTCCCCGGCGCCGCGGCGCACGCCTGGCCGGGGGTGGCCCTCATTGTCCCGGCGCTGGTCCTGTTCGGCGTCCGCAGGAGGCCGTGGTAGGGGCGCAGCAACCGAACTGTCCGCCGCACGGCGCGAAGGTTGATCCTGTTGTGGCCGCGCACCGGAGAGGTGCGGTTGCGGCGCTCCTACGGCGCGCTCCGCGTCCCGAAATAGAAGCCGATGACGTTGCCCAGCGCCGTCAGCCAGCCGCCGACCACCAGCTTGGTGAGGTCCGACGACGGGTCGTGGGCGAGGAGGTACCCCGCGATGCCGGCGGCCGCCAGCACCACGCCCAGCGAGAGCAGGGACCGAACGCTTCCTCGCGGCAGGCCCAGCGGCTCGCCGATGCCCTCGCTAGCGTCCATCCGTCGGCTCCTTCGCCGGCGGGCCCGGCCGCCTGTCCCCTTGATTGCCTGATTGCTTGACTGCTTGATTGCCAGCCTCCTCCTCTTGCCAGCGCTGCCACTCGCCGTCGGGGTCGGCCACGTCCAGCAGGCCGGCCGCCGTGCGGCGGGAGTGGATGCCGGCCGCCACCAGCCGTGCCTCGTCCTCCGTCAGGCGGGAGCGGTCCTGCGGCAGGACGGGGGCCCAGACGGTGCGCGCGCGGTAGGCCTTGCCTGAGCCCGGCGCCGGCGCGGCGAAAGACTCGCCGGTCTGCTGCTCCAGGATGCGCAGCACCATCTCGTTGCGCCGGCGGAAGGCCGCGCCGCGGATCAGCCGCTTGCGCTGCACCTTCTTGAGCAGCGGGTCCAGCTCCATCTGCAGGGCCACGCCGGAGAGCGCCTGGCGGTTCTCGCCGAAGGCGCTGCGCGGCACCTCCGCCAGGTCGTGCAGCGTGCGCAGCACCAGGTTGGCGAAGTCCACGTGCAGGCCCACGCCGCCGCCCTGCAGCAGGTCCAGCAGGTAGGCGCGCGCCTTCTCCGGGATCTCCCAGACGGCGCCCGGCTGTACGGCGATGTCCTGCGCCTCCGTCACGTTCTCCAGTACGGCGATGGGGTTGCCGGAGAGCTCCAGGATCATGGAGAGCTGGGACACGGCGCGGTTCAGCTCCCGCAGCGGCTCTTTGATCGCCGGCAGGTCGGACACGCCCCAGAACTGCTGCGGCTCGCGCACGTTCGGGTAGATGACGAAGGGGATTAAGCCGTAGGGGTTCGGCCGCTCCTCGAGCAGAGCGCCGTCCAGCCACAGCTCGAACGAGGCGTCCGTCCAGACCTCAACGACCGTGTGCTCGCCGCGGCGCGACGCGGGAACCCTGCCGTACAGCGCCTCCGCCTCCTCGTGGCCCAGCGTGTAGCGCGAGGCGACCCGCCAGACGCGGGAGGGGTCGTCCGCCACCCACCAGGCGTAGAGCCCTTGCACGTCCGGCGCAGACACGCGCACGCGCCTCTCGGCCGGGTCCCACGTCACCTTGTAGGCGGCGTCGCCCAGGACCGAGCAGTCGATCTCGTTGTCGAAGTCCAGCTGGTCCAGGGCGTTCGCCTCGTACACGTCGCGCAGCGCCCTCTCCGTGCGGCGGGCGCGCTCCAGCGACTCCTCTGAGCCGTCCTCCGGATCGACGACGAAGGAGACGCCGGTCATCGTGTAGGAGGCTGTCTTCTCGATGATCGTCTTCGCGTAGTTGAACGTGAGCCGCCGCTCCCTGCGGCGCTGAGGCTCCGTCCACTGGCGACCCTGGTAGAACTCCAGGTTGTCGCGATAGGCGCGCAGGCGCGGCGCATCCAGCCGCGCGAGCTGCTGTGGCAGCGGCAGGGCGGCGCCGGGCGGGCGCAGCGGCAGGTCAAGCAGGCTTGTGGTCAAGGCAGACCTCCTTCTGAAGTGGGGGCGGGAGCGGGAGACGTGAGTCACGGGAGATGAGGGTGCGTGATGGGGCGGGCGGCCCTCTCACCTGTCCCCCCCGCTCGCCCTGAGGCACTCGTAGGGCGAGCGGATTCCCCTGTCTAGGGCACGTATCGGTAGAGCAGCCAGACCGCGCTGCTGGTGAGCAGCAGGTAGCCCAGCGTGTTAACGGTGGCGCCGATGATGTTACGCACAGTGCACCTTCCTTTCCGGCGTCCCGCGCCGGATGGGCGTGGGGGCCTGTCTCGGGCTGCGGGCGCCCAGGACCCGGAAGACCGTGCGGCGGGAGACGCCGAAGCGGTCCGCCAGGTGCTCCACCGCCATGCCCGAGAGCTTTAGCCGCACGATCTGCTCGTCCCGGTACGCGTTCAGCAGCGCCCGCAGACCGCCCGGCTCCTCGTAGCGGCAGCGGGGCAGCGGGCAGGTGAGACAGGACGGATGGACCTCGCAGCCGTCGTCGCGGTAGCGCGTGAACTCCGGCAGGGCGTCGGCCCGCACGCGCGCCTGCAACACGGGGCGGTCTATCGGCATCTCCAGCTGCCTGCTCCCTGACATCACACCTGTTAACATCTCGTCCCCCTTCCTGTTGGGATTGCTGCTTTGGTACTCAGTCCGGATGGGCCGCCGCCGGGCGCCCGCGCGCTATCCGCGGGGGCGCCGGCAGGTCGCGGCCGGCTGCGACACAGAGGGCCAGGCTGACCAGGTAGTCGTCGTGCCCCTGCGCCGGCTCGACGAAGAAGTTGATCGTGCGGTTGGGCCGGTAGACGAGGCGCGCCAGCTCCATCTGCCGCCAGAACTCAGGGTACTCAGGCGACCCGTCCGCGGCGTACATCTTGAGGCGGCCGCCGTTCACCGCCGCCATCAGCCCGTAGCCCAGGCGTGACTTCAACTCCGCCGTGAAGCGCAGCGCCTGCACCACGGAGCCGCCCAGGGCCCGCGCCAGGAGCCGGGCCAGCGTCTCGCCCAGGCCGGTGGCGTCCACGGCCAGCCGCCGCACCCGCCAGACGCTGCCCAGCACATCGGCTAGGCGGGCGAAGACCGCCTCGTGCGCCTCGCCGGTGAGGGCCACGTGCTCCACCACCTCCAGGCGCGGCTCCTGCACCAGCGCCGCCGCCGCCGGCGGGACCAGGCGGGCGATCGTCAGGACCGTGGCGTCATGGCCTGACCCGTTGACCCTCTCACCCTCTGACCCGTCACCCATCTCCTGTCCGCCTATGTCCAGCCCGGCCACGTATGTTTCGCCCGGGGCCGGGGCCTGCTGCCGGGGATGCGCGCCCTGCAGCTGCGCCCGCTGCCCGGGCCCGAACAGCCGCCCGCCGCCGGCGACGGTCCGTAAGGCGTACTGGGTGCGGAAGAGCGGGTGGTCCTCCCCCAGGCGCGCGCGCTCGGACTCCACGTAGCGGCCGTACTCGGGGTTGTACTGCGCGACGACCGTCCAATCGGCGGCGAAGTGGCGGCGGATGCCGTCGCGCCGTTCCAGCTCCAGGTTCGTCTGCACGGCCTCCTCCAGCAGCGTGGAGTCGTCCCAGGGCGTCCCATAGTAGACGGTGGTCGCCCCGGCCGGTGCCGCCATCGGGCGGAACTCGCGGTTGAACTTCGCGCGCTCCACGTCCTGCGCCTCGTCCACCTCCAGCAGCAGGCCGGCGGTATGGCCGACGACGTTGGCCGAGGGCTCGGCCGAGAGGAAGACCTGGCGGGCGCGGCCCAGGCGCACGGCCCGGCCCTCGTCCTTCGCGGCGATGGCTTCAAGGCCGCACTCCAGGACGCGGTCCCAGAGACGGCGCAGGCTGATGCGGCACTGCGGCTCGAACGTCGGCGCGCACTTGATGCCGTCCAGCGGCCGGCGGGCGTTCTTCAGGAGGAGCAGCAGCTCCAGTTGGGCGGACAGCTCGTTCTTGCCGGCCTGCCTGGCCATGACCACGGTGAAGGCCAGGCCGCGGCCGTTCAGCGCGGAATCCACGATGGCGCGGCCGGCCTGCGCCTGGTACGGACGGAGGATGGGCGGCCCACCCGCCGCCCGCTGCCCCTGGCCCGTCGCCGCCCCCGCCGTCATCCCTGCACCAGCTTCAGCGTCACCTGCGTGATGACCGTGCCGATGACCAGGAAGATCAGCCCGTTGATCCGGCTCTTCAGCTCGGCCAGCTCCCGTTCCAGGCCGCGCAGCCGCTGTTCGACGCCGGCCCGGAACGCTGCCGCCGAGACGCGGCCGGCCGCGGCAGCGTCGGGCTGCGGGCGGTCCCGGTCCGTCCGGAAGCGGGCGATGGCGCGTTCGAGTGGGTGGCTCATACAGAGAACATGCGTCCTAAGCGAACATCCGTGCGCACAAGAATAGAACAGCCGTTCGGCGTTGTCAAGGGGAGGGCGTCAGGCCGGGCTTGCGTTACGCGCGGGCGGTCAGGGAATCGTGAAAAATCGGTGAACAGGGGGGCAAGATGGCGCAACGAATGACCTGTCTTGCCGTCTTGCCTAATGAGGCCAGATAACATCCACCCGTAAGCTGGCCCCCCGGAGGATACAGACATGGCGAAAAGCAGGTACCTGAAGGCGACCCTACTGGCCTCACTGGTGATGGCCGCCCTGGCGCTGATCGCGGTGGGCGTGAGCACGGCTATCTTCACCAGCAGCGCGACCGTCGGCAGCAACACTTTCAACACGGGGACACTTGTCATTGGCACGTCCCCGACCAGCGCCATATGGACGGCGGTGACGGCCGGCGCGCCGGGGGACCGGGTCACCGGCTCCCTCACTGTGTCCAATACCGGCACGCTGGCGCTGCGCTACGCGGTCACGGCCGGCAACACTAACGCCACGCTGGCCGCTGCCATGAACCTGCGCATCGGCCTCCAGGCCGGCGGTTCGTGCGACTTCCCGTACTTCAACACCGACGGCACGACGACGACCCTGACTGACGACACGCAGCTGTTTAGCGGCACCATGAACACCACCGCGATCATCGGGAACAACGCCCAGGGCGCGCAGGCGGGCGACCGCACGCTGGCCGCCAGCGGCAGCGAGGCGCTCTGCTTCTCGGCGGTGCTGCCGCTAAGCGCGGGCAACACCCTGCAGGGCCTGAGCAACACGGTAACGTTTACCTTCGACGCGGAACAGACAGTCAACAACTAATACCCTTAACCACTGGCTGGCGACAGACTGAGCCCTCGCGGGGGTTTACCCCGCGAGGGCTTTACGCCTTCAGCCAGTAACAGCGGCCGCAATCGCCGCGTCTGTAGACAGGGATAGATGCGATGATTTCCCAGCCAGCGAATTCCGAACTGGGTGCAGGCCCGCTGCAGCGAAGCTGGGCGGGCCTGTTTGGCCCGCTCCTCGCCATCGTTACAGCGCTGGCCTTCGCCGGCCTCATCGCCGCCCTGCTGACCGTCGCGGCGTTGCCGGTGTTCGGCTACCGCGCGACTGTGATCACAGGCGGCAGCATGCAACCGTCTATCGGCCTGGGCGCGCTGGTCGTCTCACACCCGGTCTCGCCTGATTCCCTGCACGTGGGCGATGTCATCACCTTTCGCCGGCCAGAGGCGGCCACCGACGTCACCCACCGCATCGTAGGCATTGAGCAGGTGAACGGCGCATCCTCGTTCACTACCAAGGGCGACGCCAACGCGTCGCCCGATCCGAACGCCATTCACTTCACGAGCGACGTGCACAGGGCAGTCCTCACCGTTCCGTACGCGGGGTACGTCATCTCCTTCATACACAGCCCACAAGGGTTGGCGACACTGGTCCTCCTTCCTGCTATCGGCCTGGGCATTCTACAGGTGCTGGGAATGGGGAAGGGCAAGCAGGCGGGAGAGAACGCCGGGGCCTGACATGCACGGACATGCCCCGCGAATCCGGATCGCTGGTCTCGCCCTGCTCGCCTTCGCGGCAGGGCTGTTCCTCTCTTCCCCAATGGACAACTCCGCCGCCATTTTCACGAAAAGCACCTCCGTGGGCAGCAACGTGTTCAATGCGGACACCCTGAACGCGCCCACGGGCCTGGCGGCCACGGGGGGCGGCACCATCGCCCTCAGTTGGACAGCCACAGCCGACGCCTACGCCAGCGGCCACCGCGTGCTGCGCGGCACGGCCAGCGGCGGCCCCTACACCCAGATTGCGGAGGTGACGCCGCGGACGACGACGACGTACACGGATAGCCCGGTGGCCGGGACGTACTACTACGTGGCGCGTGCGTTCTATCAGAACTGGGAGAGCGTCAACAGCAACGAGGCCTCGGCCACGGTCTCGGCCCCCGGGATCTCGTTCCGTGCGGCGGCGTCAGCGGGGGCGCCCTCGGGGACGCTGACCCTCACCATCAGCAAGCCGGCGGGTACGGTGCAGAACGACGTGATGATCGCCTCCATCGCTGTGCGTCCGGACACGGCCACCATTACAGCC
>JAUSFE010000065.1 GCA_030649945.1 Dehalococcoidia bacterium
GCACGTGATGCTGACGCAGATGAAGAACCTGACCTTCAGCGAGGCCACGCGCATGTCCGGCGGCAAGGCCTTCACGATGGCCGGCGTCACCCACAAGGACTTCAACCACCTCATGTTCTACGACGCCTGCACCTCGGGGCCGCCGATCATGCTCGAGTCCTTGGGCTTCTGTAAGCCGGGCGAGGGCGTCCACTTCTTCGACACCGGCAGGTCCACGCCCGGCGGCTCGCTCCCCATCAACACCAACGGCGGCGGCCTCTCCTACACCCACACCGGCATGTACGGCATCTTCCCCATCATCGAGGCGGCGCGCCAGCTCCGCGGTGAGTGCGGCCCGCGCCAGGTGCCCAACTGCAAGGTCTCCCTCGTCAACGGCATGGGCGGGATGCTGTCGGCGGCGGGCACCCTCGTGCTGTCGAGCGAGAAGTAAGAGTCTGGTCTGGTCTGCTATGGTGCTACGTTCGTAGCCGGCGTTGTTCAGGCTTTGCCCGTCTTAGACTGTCCGGCGCCGCAGTGCCAGAAGTGCGCTAGCCTAGAAACGGAGGGATGAGGGCGCATGCGAAACGAATTCACTGCAGTAGTGGAACGGGACCGGCGCTGGTACATCGCGTACTGCCCGGAGATTCCCGGCGCGAATGGCCAGGGCAGGACGAAGGCGGCTGCCTTGAAGAGCCTAAGCAATGCCATCACGCTGATTCTTGAGGACAGACGCAAGGACGGCCTGCGCGGCATACCCGCGACGGCGACCCGAGAGAAAGTCGTCGTCGGGTGAAGCGGGGTGACCTACTTCGCCACTTGAGGAAGCACGGGTGCCACTTGAAGCGCGAAGGCCGGGCGCATTCCCTTTGGGCCAATCCCACGACGGGGGCTGTCGAGGCCGTGCCCAGGCACACCGAAGTCTCGGATGTGCTGGCCCGGAAGATCTGCCGGGGCCTTTCCGTGCCCGAGATTGGCCGGTGAGCCTGGCTAACAGCATTGCGGAGCGGGCCGGTCCAGGGCGACCGGCCGCTCACCATGGCCGTTAGGCGCCTGCACAACCCACCGATCCGCTGCATGACGCGATAAGGGGCTCCATGGCAAAGACCCAGGCCAAGAACAACGACACCACCGCCACGGGCTTTGCGACGTCGCCGTCGTCTGCCACGGCGAGTCGGGCCGCTCGGGCGTGGGCGTCACGCCGCGGCGCGACACCGCGCTGCCCGGGCAGTACGAGGCGCCCTTCGGCTTCGGCGGCGCTTCGACCCTCTTCGGCATGATCACCACCCGCCACATGCACGAGCACGGAACCACGCTCGAGCAGTGGGCGCAGGTGGCCGTCTCCACGCGCCAGTGGGCCGCGCTCAACCCCAAGGCGAAGAACCGCGAGCCCATCACCATTGCGGATGTGCTCAACTCGCGCCCCATCTGCTACCCGTTCAATGTCCTGAACATCTGCCTCGTGACCGACGCGGGCGGCGCCGTCGTACTGACGCGCGCCGACCGCGCGAAGGACTGC
>JAUSFE010000074.1 GCA_030649945.1 Dehalococcoidia bacterium
CTACCGGTCACACGGCACAAAGCTTGCGCCCTGGAGCGACAATCAAAGCTATTCGCGCGGCGTCAACTTCGCCCCGAACGTCGAACCGATATCGGGGCAGTCAGCGCCGCTGTGGTCGCTTGCCAACGCGAACTGCACCCTGGTCTGCCATGGCGCGAGCCACGACTCTAGGGGCTACTGACATGCCGGACAGCGCGCCCCGACCGGTCGAGGTAACGCTGGTGGGCGTGAACCACAAGCGGGCGCCGCTCGTGCTGCGGGAGTGTCTCGCCTTTCCGCCTTCCGACCTGCCGCCGGCGTTGGCGGCGATGCGAGAGTACGTCCCCGAGGGCGCCATCCTTTCCACCTGCCACCGCGTCGAGCTGTACGCGGCGGTGCCGGACGCCGCGCGGGCGAAGTCTCAACTGCAGCGGTTCTGGAGCCAGCAGTCCGGCGTGCCCCTGTGGGAGTTTGAGCCGCATCTCTACTGCCTGGAGGGAGCAAAGGCGGCGGAGCACCTGTTCCGCGTCGCCAGCGGCCTCGATTCGGCGATCGTCGGCGAGTCCCAGATCCTGGGCCAGGTGCGTGAGTCGCTGCGCCAGGGGCTGGGGCAGCGCTCCGTGGGCCGAGTGCTGTCCGCCCTCTTCCA
Organism: Dehalococcoidia bacterium; assembly: GCA_030649945.1. Lineage (GTDB taxonomy): Bacteria > Chloroflexota > Dehalococcoidia > SM23-28-2 > RBG-16-64-32 > JAUSFE01. The sequence continues at coordinate 629 of JAUSFE010000074.1, forward strand.
GCAGGCTGTGACCACCGGCAAGCGGGCCCGCACGGAGACCGGCATCGGCCGCAGCTCTGCGTCCATCAGCTCTGCGGCGGTTGAGCTGGCCCGCAAGACCTTCGGAGACCTGCGCTCGTCGCGCGTACTGCTGGTGGGCGCCGGGAAGATGGGAGAGCTGGCGGCGAAGAACCTCCTGGACAAGGGCGTGGCCGGCATCGACGTAGTCGGCCGCACGCCGGACCGGGCGATGCGGCTTGCTCTGCGCTGCGGCAACTCCGCCAGCCTCAGCCGGCTGGAGGACGCCCTGTGGGAGTGCGACATCGCCATCACCTGCACCAGCGCCCCCCACCACGTCATCACCCGCGAGATGGTTCGCCGGGTCATGCGCGTACGTCGCGGCCGGCCGATCTTCCTGATCGACATCGCGGTCCCGCGTGATGTCGAACCCGCCGTGGGCGATATCGGCGGCGTCCACCTCTACAACATCGACGACCTGGAGTCCGCCGTCGCAGACAACATGAAGGAGCGCCGCGCGGAGGCCCGCAAGGTGGAGCCGATAATCGCCGAGGCGGTCACCAAGTTCGAGCGCTGGCGCGCCACCCTCGGCGTCGTCCCCGCGATCGTCGCCCTACGAGAGCGCGCTGAGGAGATCCGGCGAGAGGAACTGGCGCGGACGTCCGCGGTGTTGGGCAAGCTATCGGAGGAAGATAGGCGGCGTATCGAAGCGCTCACCCTCGCCATCGAAAAGAAGCTCCTGCACCGCCCGATCGCGCTGCTGCGCGCGCGGGCCGCCGCCGGGGACGGGCACGAGACGGTGGAGGCGCTGCGCGACCTCTTCGGGCTTGACTTCCGGCCCCTCGGAAGCGACCGGCGGGACGGCGAAGGCCCATCTCTGGAGCGCTCACCCAGTTCTGGTGACCGGCCTGGCCGAGGGGACTAAAGGGACTCTACCCCTAGATATATACCCCCGCCCGCCGGGAGCCCTAAAGGCCACCCCCACCATCCCCATTGCCTGTAACCAAGATATGCGCGCAGTTGGATAGACCGCGGCGCTCATCCGCAGGACGATGGAAGCGCAGGTTAGTCACCTCCTTTGAAGGAGAGAATCGCGATGAGCGACCGCAGGCAGCAATCCGGCGCCGGACCCCTTACAGGCCTCCTCTCCATGCTGGCGGTAGCCGTCCTGGTGGTGCTGGTGGGGCTGGGCGCGATCTACCTGGTCGCCGGCGGCTCCGGTTCCGGGGGTCATCAGACCGCCGTCCCCGCCTCTACGACGGGCGACCAGCCAGAGCAGATGGGCACTTCCCAGGACAGCGGCACACTCCCGGAGTACGTGATGTCGGCCTCAGAGGACACGAAGATGGCATACCAGTTCGCCCTGGACAGGCCGGACGTCCTCATGTGGATGCCCTGCTACTGCGGCTGCGGCGACCACAGCGGCCACAAGAGCGCCAAGAACTGCTTCATCAAGGAGAGCAGCACACCCGGCAACCCGCAGTTCGACGAGCACGGCGCCAGTTGCGCCATGTGCGTCGGCATCGCGCTGGACGCCAAGACGATGACGGAAGAGGGCCGATCCCTGGGCGAGATCCGCGCCTACATCGACCAGGAGTACGGAGCGATCGGCCCCGGGACCGATACGCCGTTCCCGCCGGCATAGGGGTTGCTGAGCGCGGAGAGAGAAGGAGGGCGTGAGATGAAACAGACGCTGACCTACTTCTCGCTCCTGGGGATCAGCGAGGACGCGAGCCAGGAGGATCTGGAGGCTCGTTACAGAGAGTTGGCCGATTACCTGGCTTCGCCGAACGTCCCGGCAGGCCTGCGGGAGTGGGCAGCCAGACAGGCCGCCCTGGTGGACGAGGCGTACGCGGTGCTGGCGGACCCGGAGCAGCGCGCGGCGGTCCACAAGTCGCAGGAGCGGACGCAGGCGC
>JAUSFE010000075.1 GCA_030649945.1 Dehalococcoidia bacterium
CCAGGGCGGAATCGCGCCGCTCCGGCGCTGCCTTGATGTCGAGAAATACCAGCACGTCGGCGCCCTCCGCGTCGTAGAGCGCGGCCAGCTCCACCGGGTCGCCCGCGTCGCGCAGGTTCATGAACCGCACGCCCTTCACCACACGCCCCTCAGCGACGTCGAAGCAGGGGATGATCCGCTTGGTCAGCATGGCAGAGGCAATGGTATCAGGCGCGCGCCACGACCGGCTAGCCGAAGCCCCCGGCGGCGGAGGCCAGCACCGCACCGCTGCTGGCGAACAGCAGCGCCAGCACGGCCAACCGGAAGACGCCCTGCGAGGCACGGGCCCGCGCCCAACGCCCGACCAGCGCGCCCAGCGCCACAGCCGGCAGCCCTGCCGCCGTGGCCGTCAGCACGTCGCCGCTGATCTGCCCGGCGATCGCCAGGCCCGCGATCGTCAGGAGGCTGGATGGCACGAACAGGGCCAGCAGCATCGCCCGGAACCGCTCGACCTCCCGCTCGAAGGTGAGCACGTAGAGGACGGCGGGCGGGCCGCCCATGCTGGTGGCGGCCCGCAGGGCGCCGCTCATCCCGCCCACGAGAAGCGAGAGCGGCACAATCGGTCGCTCCAGGGACAGTCGCGGCGACAGGTAGACGAGGAGCCCCGCCACGATCACCACGCAGGCCACGACTATCTCCAGCGCCGAGGCATCGATCCGGTCCAGCACCAGGATGCCGGCCGGGATCCCGGCGAAGCTCCCGATGAGTAGCGGCGCCACCCACCCGAAGCGCACATGGCCACGCACCTCGTAGAGCAGCGGCATCAGGAGCAGGGTACCCAGGAGCGTGCTGGTGACGACTGCCGGCTTCACCTCCCAGGCCAGGGAGAGAAGCGGCACCATCACCAGCGCGAAGCCGAATGCGGTCAGCGACTCGCAGGCCGCCGCCAGGAAAGCGATGGCGATCGCGGCGGCCAGGACCTCTGCCGACAAAAGCTAGAAGAGGGTATCGCCCCGCAGCATCTGCCGAGCGATTGTGCGGCGCTGGATCTCGCCGGTGCCGTCGGGGATGCGCAGGGTGCGGCAGATGCGGAAGCCTTCCTCCAGGGGAAGCTCGTTACTCAGTCCCATGCCGCCGTGCACCTGGATCGCCTTGTCGTAGACCTCCTGCCCTTTCTCCACCGAATACGCCTTGGCGATGGAGATCTCCTTTACCGGCAGGCGGCCTGTCTGCGGGAACGCCTCGATTAGCGCCGCCGTCTGCAGCACCATGTACTTCATCGTGAAGATGTCGATCGCCATGTCCGCCAGCATGAACTGGATCGCCTGGTGGTTGGCTATCGGCTCGCCGAACGTCTTGCGTTGCTGCGCGTACTCCAGCGAGCGGTCCAGCGCGTACTCGCACATGCCGATCATATTGGAGGCGATGGCGATCCGCCCCTCTGAGATACCGAACATGGCCACTTGGAACCCCTGGTCCAGCTGTCCCACTACCCTGTCGGCGGGCACCCGCACCTCGTCGAAGGTCATGGAGCCGCAGTCGCCGCCCTGGTGCCCCATCACCCGCAGGACTCCGTCGAGGCTGAAACCGGGGGCGGTGTTCTCGACCAGGAAGGCGGTGATCCCGCCCTTGTGCTGCGCCAGCATCTCCTC
>JAUSFE010000086.1 GCA_030649945.1 Dehalococcoidia bacterium
CCGCCGACGGCGGCCTAATGATCAGCCAGCACATCCGCCAGGGCCTCTACGGCGCGATCATCGTCAAGGCGCCCGATGAGCCCGCCGTCCGCGACGAGGTCATCTTCATGTCGGAGATTGGCCACGAGACCGAGGGTGACAGCATCCCGCCCTTCATCATGAACGGCATGGGCCTCCCCGGCGGCGAGCACGCTCTGGAAAACGCCTTCAAAGAAGGAGGCTTCGACGCCGTGGCCGCCCAGCTCAACAAGACGGTCCCCGCCATCAGCGCCAAGACCGGCGAGGAGATGCGGGTCAGCGTCATCAACATCGGCGACCAGATCCACAGCTTCCATGCCCACAGCGTCAACCACATCTCCGAGCAGGCCATGCCCGGCCGCATCTGGCCGGCCAACTTACTCCCCCTGGTCCCGGGCGCCGCCGACACCCTGCGCTTCACCTTCACCAAGCCCGGTTTATGGCTGTTCCACTGCCACGTCGTCAGTCACGCCGACGCCGGCATGATCGGAGTCTTCGTCATCGAGGAGCCGCCTGGCCAGCAGTGACCGCGGCCGTTGCTGGGGCCGGAAGTCAGGCGCTTCCGGCCCAGCTCTGCTGACTGCCGAGGAATCGCCTTAACCGCCGGGCGGCGCATCGACAAGCAGCGACAACCCCTTCAGCTCGCCGATGCTGTCAATCGTGTAGTCCGGCGCCAGCGGCCCGCTCACCTCCGGGCCGGTCTCCGTCGCCTCTACCGGGTCGCCCAGCAGCGGCCTGCGCCAGACGGCGAGCAGGCCCAGGGTCTTCGCCCCTTCCACGTCCGCGCGCAGGTTATCGCCCACCATCACCGCCTGCTCCGCCTCTATCCCCAGGCGCTCCAGCGTGTACTGAAAGATGCGCGGGTGCGGCTTCATGTAGCCGATATCGCAGGAGATGACGGTGACCTCGAAGAGGTCCGCCAGGCCCAGGTCACGCATCTCGTCGTGGAAGCGGGGCCCGCTGTAGCCCCGATTCGTCACCGCGCCCACACGATAATCACGCTCTCGCAACCAGCGCAGCGTGTCCAGCACGTCCGGGAATAGCACGCGCCCCAGGAACGGGCCGCCCAGGTTCCAGGCTTCCCATAGCTCGGCGCCTTGCTCCGGTGTCAGATACAGGCCGTGCCTGGCCGCGATACGGCGGCAGAGCTCCGGGTAACCGGGATCGACGCAATCGCCGTGGAAGGCGCGGCTGGTCTCCTCCTCCACGGCCAGCCGGATATCGCGCCCCAGGTAGAAGCGCTCGCCGTCCAGGTCGTAGCTCCAGCGCTCCACCGTCTCACGGATGCGGCGCATCGTCTCCCGGCGGATCGTTTCCACGGGCGGCATCTGCGGGAAGTGCCAGAGCGTATCGCCGAGGTCGAAGAGAACGGTGGTGATGCTGTCAGTCATTGCTTCCTACTCTATCGGGGTGGGGCTGGGGGCGCGACCATAGTCACCACCACACCCAACGGCGAGCATGAGGGCCGCAGCGACCAGGTAAACCGGCAGGCGGGACAAATGGGTGCTCTCAGAGTTAGAACGCGCCGGGCCGGCCGAACGAAACGCTGTGCGGGACTAGAGCGGCTCGATTGTGTCACCGGCGCGGATGACGCCCTCGGTCAAGATGTCGCAGCGCAGGCCGCCCCTATGCACGAGGCCCGGGAGCACCTTCTCGTGGGTCAGGCTCTGCAGGTGCGCACAGGGCTCGCAGAGGCGGACGCCGCGCAGCCGCACCTCGCCGACGCGGAACTCGCGGTCTACGAGATGATTCACGGCGACCCCGCGCGTGGTGATGTTCCGCCTTGTCTCGCCGGGCGACAGTTTCACGCCGTACTCCCGCTCCAGCGCCTCAACCGTCTCGCTCTCGACCAGGGTGAGTTCACGGCCGGTGCCGGGGCGGTCCGAGTAAGTGCCCGTCTTCGCGAAGTAGCGGTCGCCCTCAAGGCCGCGGCCGGGGACGGCGCGCGCCTGGGGCACCGCCTGCATGGGCGCCGCCGCCTGCGACGTGATGTGTATGGAGACTACGGTCCCTTTCAACAGCTCTTCCCCATTTCCAGCGGATCGAACCGCGTTATGCTCTCGATTCTATCAAAGCCGCGGTCGGCGCTGATGATGCCTTCGAGCCCGTTCTCCAGGACTACGGCAGCGTGAACGGCGTCGCGTGATTCAAGGTTGGGGTGGACTGCAAGCACAGACACCGCGGCAAGCATTGTTCCCCGCGTCACCATCAGCGGTTCCGGGAACATACCGCAGATGTCGAGGACGATATCGTGGGCAAAGCGCGTTCGGCCGATCCGGTGATAGATATGGAGGAGTTCCTGCAACAACTCGACATCGATCGTGGCTGCCAGCCTCCCCGCGCGAACGTCTGCGATCAATCGCTGGCATGCCTCACGGTATTCGTGCTGTTCGCCCAGCGCGTAGACGAAGACGTTCGCGTCAATCAGTTTCACGCCGGCTCAGAGGGTTCTTCTCTAGCTTCTCTTCAAGGCTCTTGATCAGATCTGTATCTTCCGGATAGTCCAGTTTCTTCAGCATATCGAGGAATTGGGAGTCGGTAATGAACTCCTTGATCTCTTCCGGCGTGCCAACCGGCCCACCTTGCCCCTGGAGCGATGAGAAGTGCTCCCATGCCCGTTGGCGTTCCTCCTGCGTCGGCTGCACCACGTACTTAGCCACCGCCTCACGCACCACTGAGCCGACCGACTGCCTGCGACTGCGAGCGGCTTCTGCCAGCTGCCGGTAGTCCCTTTCGTCGAACAGTATCTCCACCCGCTTATCTTTGGCCATTGCGAAACCTCCGGATGCCTACGGAGGTTATCTTACCCCGCTCCGGGCCGGCCGGTCAATCGTCGTGCAGCAGTTGGGCCTGGGACTGCACGCGCACCGGCAGGCCCCAGATGTTGATGAAGCCCACCGCGGCCGTGCGGTCAAAGGTGTCGCCCTTGTCGTACGTCGCCAGCGAGAAGTCGTACAGGCTGTACGGCGACTTGCGACCGACGGCGGTGGCGCTGCCCTTGTGGAGCTTCAGGCGCACGGCGCCCGTCACATGGCGCTGGGTGGACTGGATGTAGGCCGCCAGATTCTGGTGGTGGGCGCTGAACCAGAGGCCGTTGTACACCAGCTCCGCGTACTCCTGGGCGATGCGCTCCTTGAGCCGCCGCTGGTCCTTGGAGAGCGTCATCTGCTCCAGCGCCTCGTGCGCCGCGAGCAGGGTGACGGCGGCCGGCGCCTCGTAGATCTCGCGCGATTTGATGCCCACGAGCCGGTCCTCGATGCTGTCGATGCGCCCGACGCCGTGCTCGCCGGCCAGCTCGTTCAGGCGCTTCACCAGCGTGACGGGGGCGGCCTGCTTGCCGTCGAGCGAGACGGGCATCCCCCGCTCGAAGCCGACCTCGACGTACGCCGGCTCGGCGGGCGCGCCGGAGGGCGATTTCGTCCACTGGTAGACGTCCGCCGGCGGCTCCTGCCAGGGGTCCTCCAGGACGCCGGTCTCGATGCTGCGGCCCCAGAGGTTCTCATCGATGCTGTAGGGGCTGGCCCTGGTCACGCTGACCGGTATTTTGTGCTCCTCCGCGTAGGCGATCTCCGACTCGCGGTCCATCTCCCACTCGCGCAGCGGCGCCACGATCTTGAGCTCCGGCGCCAGCGCCTGGACCGAGACGTCGATGCGCACCTGGTCGTTGCCCTTGCCGGTGCAGCCGTGCGACACCGCCGCCGCCCCTTCGGCCCTGGCCACCTCCACCAGCTCGCGGGCGATGAGCGGACGGGAGAGAGCGGTGGCCAGCGGGTACTGGCACTGATAGCGGGCGCCGGCGGCGAGGGCCGGGAAGGCAAAGTGGCGGATGAACGTCTCCTGCGCATCCCGCCAGACGAACCGCGAGGCGCCGGCAGCCAGCGCGCGGGACTGCAGCGTCTCGCGCTCGCGGTCCATGCCCACGTCTACTGTGAGCGCAACGACCTCGTAGCCGCGCTCCTCCTTCAGCCAGCGGATGGCGACAGAGGTGTCGAGTCCGCCGGAGTATGCCAAGATGATCTTCTCAGTCATGCGTCCTCACTTCGGCGTCCCCGCCTCCAGCCGCGAGAGCACGCGGTCCACGATCTCCACGGCGCGGTCGATCTCCTCCTCCGTCACCGTCAGCGGCGGGATGAAGCGCAGCGCCGTGGGCTTCACGTTGTTCACGAGAAGGCCCTCCCCGAGCGCGATGCCCATGGCTTCCTCCGCCACTGGGCTATCCAGTTCCACCGCCCAGATCAGCCCCTTGCCGCGCACTTCCGTCACCATGGGGTGGCGGTCCGCGAGCGAGTGCAGGCGGCGCTCCATGTACTCGCCGCGGCGTGCGGCCTGGGCCGGCAGGTCGTGGTCCAGGATGTACTTGAGCACCGCGTAGCCCACCTCGCAGGCCAGGGCGTTGCCGCCGAAGGTCGTGCCGTGCTCGCCGGGGCCCAGCAGCGCGCAGTGGTCCCTGGCGATGAAGGCGCCGATGGGGAAGCCGCCGCCCAGCGCCTTCGCCACGGCGATGGCGTCCGGCTCGATCCCCGAGTGCTGGAAGGCGAACAGCTTGCCCGTACGGCCGATGCCGGACTGCACCTCGTCCAGCAAGAGCAGGATGCCGGCCTTGTCACACCAGGAGCGGACCTGTGGCAGGTAGTCCGCGTCCGGCAGGTTGACGCCGCCCTCGCCCTGCACCGGCTCCAGGAGAACGGCTGCGGTCTTGCCGGTGGTCGCCTTTCTGATCGCCTCGGCGTCGTTGAAGGGCACGCGCACGAACCCCTCGAGCAGCGGCGTGAACGGCGCGCGGTACTTCTCGTTGCCGGCGGCGGACACCGTGGCCATGGTGCGGCCATGGAAGGCGTTCTCCGCGACGATGATCTCGTAGGCGCCGTCGCGCTTCACCTTGCCCCACTTGCGGGCGAGCTTGATCAGCCCCTCGACGGCCTCAGCGCCGCTGTTGCAGAAGAAGATCTTGTCCAGGCCGCTGTTATCGCAGAGGAGCTGCGCCAGCTTCACCTGCGGGATGGTGTAGTAGTAGTTCGAAGTGTGCATCAGCTGCCGGGCCTGCCGCTCCACGGCCGCCACGATCTCCGGGTGGCAGTGGCCCAGGCTGACGGCGGCGATGCCGGCCACGAAGTCCAGGTACTCGCGCCCCTCCAGGTCCCACACCCTGGTGCCCTCGCCGCGCACCAGCGTGACCTGCAGCCGCTTGCTCACCGGCAGGAAATACTGTTTCTCCAGCTCTATCCAGTTCTCGCTCATGCGCGCTCTCCTTCAGGCCACAACGGTCCCCGCCGGCTTCCCCGCCACCACGTCCAGCAGGCGATGCGCCTCGCGGCCGTCCGCGACGACACTCGTGGCCCCGGCGGCGGCGGCCTGCAGGCACGCCTCCACCTTGGGAATCATACCGCCCTCGATGACCCCGCCGCCGATCAGGCGGCGCGCCTCAGCCGCCGACAGCTGCGCCGGCGTCTGCCCGCCGTCCGAGCGTACGCCGGCGACATCCGTGAGGAACACGAGCCAGCGGGCGCCGAGGGCGGCGGCGAGGGCGCCGGCGGCGGTGTCCGCATTTATGTTGAGCAACTGGCCGGTCGGCTTCTCATCCCCGAACAACAGGCCGATGGGCGCGATGACCGGAATGCTCCCGGCGAGAAGGACGCGGGCGAGGGACCCGGGGTCCACGGCGATGATTTCGCCCACGAACCCCAGCTTCTCTTCGCTCAGCCGGCACTGCAGCATGCCGCCGTCCGCGCCGGACAGCCCGACGGCCGTGCCGCCGAGCGCCTGGAGCTGCGCCACGAGCTGCTTGTTCACGAGCCCGGCCAGCACCGAGACGACGACCTGGAGGGAGACTTCGTCCGTGACCCGCAGGCCGCGCTCGAAGCGAGTGGGTACGTTCAGGCGTTTGAGCCAATCGCTGATCTGGGCACCACCGCCGTGCACGACGACCGGGCGCAGGCCGCGGCGCTGCAGCGCCACCAGGTCCTCGAGCGCTGTATCGTGGCTGCCGAGCGTGGAGCCGCCGATCTTGACGACGAGGAGTTCGCCCTCTTGCTCTGCGCGCGATTCCCGGTTGCTCATGTCGTGTACTCGCTATTCAACCGCACGTAAGCTTCCGTCAGGTCGGAGCCCCAGGCCGTGGCCACGGCGTCGCCCAGGCCCAGGGTGAGGCGAAAGCGGACCTCGCGCGGCGTGAAGCAGGCCTTGGCCTCTCCCGCATCGTAAGGCAGCGGCGCGCCCTGGCGATACAGGCAGAGCTCCTTGCCGTCCGGGCTCCCCAGGTAGAGCGCCGTCTTCTCCGGCTCGAAGCCGGCGCCGGCGTTGCCGACAGCCGCCAGGATGCGCCCCCAGTTCGGGTCGTGCCCGTAGACGGCGGTCTTCACGCCCAAGGAGGCGACGATCCCGCGCGCCACGTTGCGGGCGTCGGCCTCTGACGCGGCGCCTTCTACGCGCGCCTCTATCACCTTCGTCCCGCCCTCGGCGTCACCCACCATCAGTTGCGCCAGGTGGGTGCACACAAGCGTCAGCGCGGAGACGAACGCGGCGGCCTGGGGATGGCCGCCGTCAATGGCGCCGCCGCCTGCCAGGCCGTTCGCGAGGATGACGGCGGTGTCGTTGGTGCTCGTGTCGCTGTCCACGTCGATCATGTTGAAGGATGCATCCACCGCCTGCTTGAGCGCCGACGCGAGGAAGGGCTGCGCGACGGCGGCGTCCGTGGTCAGAAAGCAGAGCATCGTCGCCATATTGGGATGAATCATGCCCACGCCCTTCACGGCGCCGCCGATTGACCAGCCCCCGCAGCGCGCGGCCACGTGCTTCTTCCTGGTGTCCGTGGTCATGATTGCCCGCGCGAGATCGACGCCGCCGTCCGGCGACAGGGTGATCTGCCCGATCCCGCGCGCGATCCGGTCCATGGGCAGCTGCACGCCGATGACGCCGGTGGAAGCCACCACCACCTCGTGCGCGTCGATCCCCAGCCTGCGCCCGGCCAGCTGCGCCATCTGCACAGCGTTGTCCAGCCCCTGCTGGCCGGGGGCGGCGTTGGCGCAGCCGGCGTTCCCCACCACCGCCCGCGCGCGGCCGTCCGCCAGGTGCTTCTGCGTGATCAGCACCGGCGCCGCCTTCAGCTGATTGCTGGTGCAGACGCCGGCGGCCGCGCACGGCGCCTCCGAGTACAGCAAGGCGACATCCAGCTTGTCCCAGTCCGTCCTTACCCCCACCTGCACCGCACCGGCGACGAAGCCGCGCGGCGTGGTCACCGTACCGTCTGGAATGACCTCAATCTCGTTCACAACAACTCCTTCCTGCGGTGGCTGTTAGCTGCCCGAGGCGCTCCGCCCACCACCCAGTCAGGCTAAGAGCCTGACCCCCCGAAGAAGAGCGGACCTTACTTTCAGGGCGGCTGTTAGTCTGCCTAACCACGAGCTACCAATGTCCAAAGCCAATAGCCAAGTGCCCTCCTACGGATACACGGCGGGCGCGTCCAGGCCCAGCGTCTCCGGCAGCCCCAGCATGGCGTTCATGTTCTGGATGGCCTGGCCCGCGGCACCCTTCACCAGGTTGTCGAGCACGCTCACCACCACCAGGCGCTCGGTGCGGGTGTCCACCGTGGGGTACACCAGGCACATGTTGTTGCCGCGGGTGTGTTTGGTTGCCGGCGGGGCGTCCACCACCTTCACGAACGGCTCGCCGGCGTAGAACTCGTGGTAGAGGTCGCGGACCGCGGGCCCGGCGGCCTCGCCCGCGGGCAGCCGCCCGGGCATGAGCGGCGCGTAGCAGGTGGAGAGAATGCCGCGCGTCATGGGGATCAGGTGCGGCGTAAACGTCACCTTCGGGCTCGGCGGCTGCCCGGCCTCAAGGTCGGCCTCCGCCTGCGGCCACATCCGCGCCAGCTCCTGCACCATCTCCGGCAGGTGGAAGTGCCCCTCCAGCGCGTACGCGGAGACGCTCTCCGCCGCCTCGCCGAAGTGCGTCTGGAGGGCGAGGCCGCGGCCCGCGCCAGAGACGCCGGACTTGGAGTCGACAATGATGTCGGGGCCGATGCTCCCGGCCTTGACGGCCGGGGCCAGCGCCAGCAACGCGCTCTCCGGATAGCAGCCGGGGTTGGCAATGAGCTTCGACGCCCGCACGGCGTCCCTGTTCAGCTCCGTCAGCCCGTACGCCGCCCGTGGTAGGAGGTCCGGCGCAGGATGCGAATTCCCGTACCACTCGACGTACGTCTCGGCGTTGCGCCAGCGGAAGTCCACGCTCAAATCGACGACGGACACGCCCGCCCGCACCAGCGGCGCCACGGCCTGGGCGCTGGCGGCGTGCGGCAGGGCGGAGAACACGAAATCGACCGAGCCCGCGATCTCGGGCTCCACCGTCAGGTCATAGCAGGCAAGGTGTGGGAAGACGGCGGCCAGCGGCTTGCCGGCCTCGCTGCGGCCGGTAACGCTCGTGATCCGGGCCTCCGGGTGGTTGTAGAGGAGCCGCGCCAGCTCGGCGCCGGCGTACCCGGTGACGTTGATGATCCCGATCTTCAGCATGGCCGCTTACCTCCTGTTGCCGCCACCCGTGCCGCGCTCCCGCCTGCGCGAGAGGGACAGGGGTGAGGGTACGGTGGTTCCTGAGTCGTCATTCGCTCTCTCCGAAAATGAAATCGCCCCACCACTGGTTAGCGGTAGGGCTTCGTGTACGCTCGTCTCAGTTACTGAACGCTGGTCGTCAGCGGGCGCGGGCAAGCCCCCCACTTGTAGGTCGGGCGCGTCGCGGGCTGCGGCCGGCGAGGCCAGTCGTCATGATGGGCATACGATAGGCGGAACGGTCGGCTGCTGTCAAGCGCCTGCGGGCAGCGGGTAGTGTCACGAACACTGTGCACCACAGGAGCGCTCAGGGGCGGGCCGCCCGCGACGCCGCCCCGGCCGGCCGCGCGCCGGCCTCCTCCACGATCCGCCCGTCCAGCATCCGCACAATGCGGTCCGCTCGGTCTGCCACGGCGGGGTCGTGCGTGACCAGCACCACCGTCAAGCCGCGTTCCCGGCGCAGTTGCTCCAGCAGGTCCAGGATGCGGCGGCCGGACGCGGAGTCCAGCCGCCCCGTGGGCTCGTCGGCCAGAAGGATTCCCGGCTCGTTCGCCAGGGCGCGCGCCATGGCCACGCGCTGGCGCTCGCCGCCGGACAGCTCCGCGGGCCTGTTGTGGCCTTTGCCCTCCAGTCCCACGAGCCCCAGCAGCGTTTCCGCCCTCTGCCGGCGCCGGCGCGCCGGAAGCCCTATCTCGAACATCGGCACCTGCACGTTCTCGCTGGCGCTCAGCGTGGGCAGCAGGTTGTCCATCTGGAAGACCAGCCCCACCTCTTGCGCCCGGTGCTTGCAGAGGTCGCGCTCTTCGGCCAGGTCCTCGCCGTTGACGATGATCGTGCCTGCGTCCGGCCGGTCCAGGGCCGCGATCAGGTGCAGCAGCGTGGACTTGCCGCAGCCCGAAGGCCCCACGACGGCGACGAACTCGCCGGCGGCCACCTGTAGATCGGCCCCGTCCAGCGCCCGCACGCGCCCGCCCTCGAACGCCTTGACCACGCCGCGCATCTCCACTACCAGGCGCCGTTCACTCATAGCGCAGCGCCTCCATCGGCGCCAGGCGCACGGCGCGGAACGCCGGATACGCGGCGCCCAGGAGCGCCACAACCACAGCAACCACCAGCCCGCGGATGAAGACGTCCGGCGTGTATTGCGGCTCCAGCAGGTTGCGCACCGTATCGATCAGCAGCACCGCCCGCGTGGCCAGCACCCCCAGGCCGCTGCCGGCGACGGCCGAGACCAGGCACAGCACCAGCGATTCGCTGATGATCATGCGCAGGATGCGGCGGCCGCTCCAACCCACCGCCCGCAGGATGCCGATCTCGCGCGTGCGCTCGAAGACGGACATCGCCATCGTGTTCATCACGCCTATCGCGCCGATGCCCACGGCGAGCACGGAGATGGCGAGGTTGCCGGCATCGAGCATGCGCACGCCCTGGTCTACCTTCCCGTACTCTCCCACGTTGGAGATCGTGGAGAGGTTCGGGAAGTCGCGCTCGATGCCCGCCGCCACCGCCACCGGGTCCTCGCCGGGCTTCACGGTGATGAAGACGGCGGTAACGACACCCGCCTTCGCCGCCATCGCCTGCGCCACAGCCAGCGGCACGTACGCCCCGCCGTCCTCGTACAGCCTCCCGGTCTGGTAGATGCCCACCACGCTGAAGTCCCGCTTCTCGATCGTAACGCTGTCGCCCACCGTGACGCCCAGGCTGGAGGCGGCGCGCGCGCCCAGCATCACCTCAGCGCCGGCGTCCGCACGCCAGGTCCGCCCGGCCGTGAGTTGAGGCGGGTTGGCGGCGATGTCCTCTGCCCGCCGCCCGACGACGAAGAAGAAGGGGTTAGAGCCCACCCGCGCGATGTGGAAGAGAGCGCCCTCCGCGCGTTGCACGTCCGCGCGCGCCCCCAGCGCCGATGCATCCTCCTCTGAGACGATGCTGAAGCTCAGGTCTGCCGCGCCCTCCTGCGCCACCATGAAGTCCGCTCCGCCCATCTGCAGGATCTCCCCGGCGGTGGACTTCAGGCTGCCCGTGATCACACCCAGCGCCACCACCGTGGTGATGCCCAGGCTGATGCCGAGGACCGTAAGGCCCGTCCGCACCCGCTGGCGGGCCAGGTTCTTGATGATGAGGCCGAAGAAGGACAACCTGCCGCCTCCTCATCTCCCATGCTCGCGCGCGGAGCGGTGCGCCGGTACGGGCAAACGCCCTTTATGGGCGGGGCCGAACGGCATGTTGTGCCGGCCGGCGGATGCCTGGCGAGGGGTGGCCACGAGGCCACGTCCAGATCCACCGCCAGCGGGGGTCAGATGACCGCTTCCGCCGTCACCTGGATGGCCAGGCCGGCGACGAACAGCAGCCCGAAGCGGCGGTTGTGGATGAACGCCGCCCCCACGAACCACAGCGGCCAGCCCCGGTAGCCCTGGGGCGGCTCCTCCGGCTTCGGCCGGCCGTAGATCCGGAAGACGAGGAGCAAGAGCGGCAGCGCGCCCGCCACCAGCAACAGCGCCCACATCCCCTGCCACACCGCCAGCGCCCCGGCCGATGCGTACATCAGCACGGAGAGCGCCACCGTCACCCGGCGGGCCAGCGCCTCCCCCAGGGCGATCGGCATTGTCCGGATACCCTTGGAGCGGTCGAAATTCAGCTTGTCCAGGTGCTTGCCGAACAGCACCGTCGTCACGCCCAGCCCGTACGGCACCGAGGCCAGGATCACCCATAGCGGCAGCTTCTCCGCCATCACGTAGTAGGAGCCGCCGATCATCAGCGGCCCCCAGACGATGAACACCCCCAGCTCTCCCAGCCCGATGTACTTGAGGGGGAACGGCCCGCCGGAGTAGAACAGCAGCACGAACGCCCCAGAGAGCGCGAAGGCCAGCACCCAGAGCCCGGCCGCGACCGTGAGATAGACGCCGATGGCCGTCGCCGCCGCCAGGATCACGAACGTGATGATTACAAACTCGCGGTAGCCGTTGCGCAACGCGGTCATGGGGTGGGGGCCGTAGTTGGTGCGCGGGGATTCCGGTGTGTCGATGCCGTGACGGAAGTCCCAGAAGTCGTTCATCAGGTTGCTGCCGGTGTGCGCCAGCACCAGCCCCAGCGCCACCAGCACCAGCAGCGGCGCGTCGAAGACGTCGTCCCGCAGCGCCAGCAGGCCGCCGATCACCGCGGAGATGGCCGTCATCACCACCACGGACACGCGCCCCAGGATCAGCCAACGGCTCACCGGGTCCACCGCCGCCGGGTCCACGCGCGGGATGGTGTACAGCGCCTGCAGCCACAGTCTGGGCCCCGTGAGCGTCTTTTCGGCTGTGGTCATAGCGTTCGTCTCCTCGGTGGCGCAACGGTGCGCACCACGGCCATTTTAGCAGCGTCGCGCCCATTGTGAAATATCACACATACCCGCGCGCCGCCGCGCTAGTGCGCTCACCATTGCCCAGACCCCAGACGCTTGCTGATGGCGACGAGAGAACCCGCGGCGCGATTGAGCGCCCTTATTCCGCCGCCAGCGCGAAGGCCTTGTGCAGCGCGCGCACAGCGTCCGGCACCTGCTTCTCGTCAATCAGGCAGGTGATGCGGATCTCGCTCGTCGTGATCAGCTCGATGTTGATGCGCGCCTCGAACAGCGCCCGGAACATGCGGCCCGCGTAGCCGGGGCCCGACGTCATACCCGCCCCCACGATGCTCACCTTCGCCAGGTGCGTGTCCGCCAGCACCTGGGGCGCCTCTATCTGCTGAGCGATGGGCCGCACTATCTCCAGCGCCCTCTCCAGGTCAGAGCGCGATACCGTGAACGTAAGGTCCGTCAGGCGCTCCACGCTCGCGTTCTGGACTATCGTGTCCACGCTGATGCCGTTCTCGCCCAGCGGCTCAAAGAGCGTGGCGGCTATCCCGGGCCTGTCCGGCACCCCGCGGATGGTGATCCGCGCCACGTCCGTGTCCTGTGCTATCCCCATCACCTTATTGCGTTGCTCCATGCCGCGCCCTCCTGTGGCCGTGTCCCCGTGGATGAGCGTGCCGGGCGCCTCCGAGAAGCTGGACGCCACGTAGATGGGAACGCGGTAGACCGCCCCCAGCTCCACGGCGCGCGGGTGCATCACCTTGGCGCCGTAGCTGGCCAGCTCCAGCATCTCCTCGTAGCTGATCTCGTTCAGCTTGCGCGCCTCCGGCACAAGGCGCGGGTCCGCCGTGTAAATCCCCTCCACGTCCGTGTAGATCTCCGCTCGCCCGGCCTTGAGCGCCGCCGCCAGCGCCACCGCCGTCGTGTCGGACGCCCCGCGGCCCAGCGTGGTCACCTCCATCTCCTCCGTGATCCCCTGGAAGCCGGCGACGATCACGATCTTGCCCGCGTCCAGCTCACTGCGGATGCGCTTCGGGTCCAGCCCGGCTATGCGCGCCTTCCCGTGGCGCGTGTCCGTGCGGATCCCGGCCTGCGCGCCCGAAAGGGCCACCGCCGGGTACCCCATGTCGTTCAGCGCCAGCGATACCAGCGCGGCGGAGACGATCTCGCCCGTCGATAGCAGCAGGTCCAGCTCGCGGGGCTCCGGGTCGCCGGTCATCTGGCGGGCCAGCGCGATCAGCTCGTCGGTCGTGTCCCCCATCGCGGAAACCACGGCCACCAGTTGATCGCCGGCGTCCGCGCGCCTGGCGATGCGCCGGGCGACGACGTTCCGGATCCGCTCCGCCGTGCCGACCGACGTGCCGCCGTACTTCTGCACGATCAGGGGCATATGCCATCTCCAACACGTCCGGTAGGGGCAGGTTTCAAACCTGCCCCTACGCGGCCGGCTCCCGGCTCAAGATATGCCCTCACTCTGTCTCCATCACTTCCGCGCCCTGCTCCGTGGGGCGGGTCACTATCGTCTCGCCCGGCGTCTCCCGCTGCCGGGCCGCCTCCTGCATGGCGTCCGCGATCCCCTGCTGGTTCGCCGTCGCCAGCGCGCAGACGGTGGAGCCGCCGCCGGAGAGGTAGGCGCAGTGCGCACCCGCGGCCTTCGCCGCATCGAAGATAGCGAACATCGCCGGGAAGAGCTGCGAGCGCGCCGGCTGGTGCAGGCGGTCCTGCGTGGCGGCGTCCAAAAGGTCGAAGCGCCCGCGGGCCAGCGCCGCTACGAGGAGCGCCGCCCGCGCCGCGTTGAACACCGCGTCCCCGCGCGAGAGGTTATCCGGCAAGAGCCGCCGGCTCTCCCGCGTGGGCATGCGCAGCTCCGGCACAAAGAGCACCGCCCAGAGGCCGGCCGGCAGCGGCGCCGCCGTGTGCAACACCCGGCCGCCTTCAACGACGGACACCTGCAACCCGCCGAAGAGCGCGGGCGCCGCGTTGTCCGCGTGGCCCTCCAGGTCCGTGGCCAGGGCCAGCAGCTCCTCGCGGTCCAGCGGCTCGCCGGCCAGCGCGTTAGCCGCCAGCAGCCCGCCCACGCGCGCCACGGCGCTGGCGCCCAGTCCGCGCGCGATGGGGATGGCGCCCGAGTAATGCGCGGACAGCTGTGGCGGCCTCTGGCCCGTCTGCTGGAACAGCCTGCGGGCCGCGGTCAGGGCCATGCTCGCCATCGGCTCGTCCGCGCGGGGCGCCTCCACCCTGCTCAGGCGGATGCTGGCCCAGAGGTCCAGCGCCAGTCCCAGGCAATCGAAACCGGGGCCCAGGTTCGCGCTCGTGGCCGGCACGGAGGCTGTGACGGAATTCACCGGAGTCATCAACCGCAATCGTAGCGCCCCCTATGTGGGCAGTCCAGACGACCGGCGGCGGACAGGAGGGCATTGGAGCATTGGAGCATTCGAGCATTGGAGCATTGGAGCATTGGAGCATTGGAGCATTCGAGCATTCGAGCATTCGAGCATTGGAGCAATAGAGCAATAGAGCAAGGCCCAGCACCGAGGGCCGAGAACCGAGGGAGGGGGCGCGCGGATGCCCCGTCGCCCGACACCGGGATTGTTTGGCCGCTGATTAGCGCGGATGGACGCGGATGGAACGACGGGGAACAGGAGAGCATTGGAGCATTGGAGCATTTGAGCATTTGAGCATTGGAGCAATAGAGCAAGGCCCAGCACCGAGGGCCGAGGCAGGGGGCCCGCCGCCCCGCCCGGGGGTTGGCCGCGGATTAGCGCGGATTGGACGCGGATGGAACGGCGGGGAACAGGAGAGCATTGGAGCAAGGCCCAGCACCGAGGGCCGAGAACCGAAGGAGGGCGCGCGCGGGAGGCGGTCATGGGGCGGGCGGGCCGCTGATGTCGAGGCGGGCGAGCGGCGAGTGGCCGCCCTGGCGGCGGGTCTGGATGGCCTCGAGCTCGTGGAGGGTCTGGATGTAGAGGCGGTGGAGGTGCGCCTCATAGCGGGTGATAAGCGCGACGGTGTCCCGATCAGGCAGCAAGCGTACGCCGACCTGCGTGTTGACCTTCTCCGGCGTGAGCGTTTCGGTGGCCGGCTTACCGAGGACTTTCTCGACGTAGCGGGCGGTTGCCGCGAGACCCTCCGGGAACAGTTCAAGGGCAACAGCTACCTTGCGGGCCTCAAAGACGGGCACGCGGCGAAGGCGCCAGAGGTATTCGGCAATGCGCCCGGCGAGGGTTTCCTCGAGCTGGCCGACGGGTTCAAGGCTCTCCAGGATGTCGCTGCGGTAGCTCCACCAGTCAGCCTCGCTCTCGAGGTCGGGAATGACGGGGGCGACGGACAAGAAGCCGTGCTTGACGGCGTTACGGCTGGACCGCGCTTTGCCAGCGGGGGTCTTCGGGCCCGTCTGCGACATGTCAAGGCAATGGTGTCATGGGGGGTTGGTGAGGTGGAAGGGGGAAATGGCGCTGATTTCGTTTGGTAGAAAAGGGTTTGCGGGATTACGCTGGGATTCTAGAATTGGAGTACGTTCTAAACCTCGTACACCTTGAGCACCTCGTCGCCGTAATGGTTGATCACCTTGACGGCGATCTTCCCCGTCTCCGGGGGGTCGAAGGGATAGCTGCGAGTCGAGTAGAGGGTGGACCAGGCGGCCTCGTCCACCTCGGCACGGAGGGCGCGCTTTAGTTTGTCGTACGGCTCGTCGTCGCCGCAGAAGTAGGCGTGGCGGACGAAGAAACTCTCCCCGTTGTAGTTCGTGTCGATGAACCAGCAGGCGATGTCGTCCGTCGAGCTGGCTCGGATCTGGCCGGTCGTTGGGTCGTAGACATCGACGCCGCGGACTTCGACGGTGATCTGTTCGCGGGGCGTGGTTGCCCCGGCCCCGCCACCCCCCGAGGGCGCAGCACCCCCCGCGCCACCCCCCACCCCCAGCGGCGCCCCTACGCGGGCGCCCGCCGGCACGCGTTCGATGCTCACGTCCGGCTCGCCGAAGACCATGAAGAGGTTGCCGGTGCCCGTCTTCTTGAGAACCTCGTCGCCCATCGTCAGGTCGAGGTTCATGCGAGCGAGCATCACGGGCAGCTTGCCGTACTGCTTCGTCTCCTCGGCGACGAAGCCGGCCCCGCCGCCCCCCGAGGGCGCAGCACCACCCCCTACGCCACCCGCACCCGGCGGCGCCCCTACGCGAGCGTCATCCGGCGAAAACTCCTTGGCCGTCTCGCCGGCGTGGGCGTCGAAGGCGAAGCCGCAGACGACGAGGAGGTCGAAGCCGGCGCCCTTTAGCGCCTCCTTCGCCGCGTCCTTCACCAAGTCGGATCCCACCGCGCCGTACTGCGGCCCGATGGAGACGGCGACGCGCCTGCTCACGCCCGCCTTGTCGGTGTACTGGCCGGCGGCATCGATGTAGACGCCCGGGAAGATGTCCAGCGAGTCGAAGGCGAGGCGCTCGTTTTTCTTGGTGTTCTGGACGCCCGCCTTGCGCAGGTTGTCGATGATCGTGACCTCGAATCCGCCTGCCGCGTCCGAGCGTTCAGCCTCCCGCTCGCTCTCCGGCCGCTCCTCGTCCGCGGACAGCACGCGGTGTGGCGAGAGGCTCTCGACCGTGAACGGCCCGGCGACGCGGATACGCTTGTTGTCCTCGTACGGCTGGTCGTACAGCACCTCCGTGTCGGCGTAGCGCTGGATAGCCGCGTCGATCTCCTCGCGCGTCATCCCTTCCGTGATGTCCGGGTTGTTGGCGATGCTCTTAAGCGTGATGTGAGGCACGCGCTTGTAGACGAACCCCTTCTTGATGTCGCCCCTCGTCTCGTACTGCGGCGGCGTCTGGCCGGTGATATCCGCCTCTTTCTGCACGCCTTCCCGCGAGTCGGCCAGCACGTAGTATGGGTAGCGCGCCGACATAAGCCGCGTCCGAGCCAGCGCCAATGCTACCCGGCTGGTGTCCATGGTGATCCAACGCCGTCCCCACTGTTCGGCAGCATACGCAGTCGTGCCACTGCCACATGTCGGATCGAGGACAAGGTCGCCCGGATCCGTGGTCATCAGGATACAGCGATCGATGACGCGCGTGGATGTCTGAACGACGTAGACGACGTCAGGCGGGCTTGCGATATCGGTCCACACATTGTTGATCTCATAGGAGGGAAAGTCCTCGATCATCCTCGCGTAACGAATCGATTGACCAGTCTGCACTAAGCGACCAGCCGCAGCCAGACGTGACAGTCCCTGCTCAGTCGTGAGCCAGCCTTTTCCGGCACTGGGGTAGTACGTCCTCCCATTGTGTAGGAAGGGAAAGAACGATGACCCTCCGGAGCCAAAGGTCGTAAGTGTCGTGGGTTGAAAGACTCTCCAGCCTTCTCGCAGCTTCGCGTCAAGGTCTTCTGGGTCCTTGGGCAGTGGCTGACGGTCGCCGCGCGGAGAGATCACTTGGTCGTATCGTGCGCCGGAGCCGTGTCCAACGCCTTGGACCTTTCCGTGGAACAGTTGCCGGTATTTCGCCTGCTCGGCGCTGCGTGCGTACCACAGGATGTAGTCCGCTGCGCCGTTCAGATAGCGCGCCGAGAGCCCGGCCATCTTCTGCACAGTGATCACGCTTACAAAGTTCTCGCTGCCGAATGCCTCATCCAAGAGCGTCCGGACAAGATGAAGATTCTCATCGCCGATCTGCACGAATATTGATCCAGTTTCAGTGAGAAGCTCATGAGCGGCCGCGAATCGGTCTCGCAAGAATGCCAGATACGAATGAATGCCTAATTCCCACGTGTCTCGAAAGGCCTTTATCACCTCCGGCTCTCGCGCCATGTCCTCGGGCTTGCCGTCACGAACATCACGTTTGCGGGTGCTCACTTGCCAGTTGGAGCCGAACTTGATCCCGTAGGGCGGGTCCATGTAAATCATCTGGACTTTGCCCTTCAGCCCCTCCTTCTCCGCCAGCGACGCCATCACCAGCAGCGAGTCGCCCAGGACCATGCGGTTCGTCCAGTCCTGCTCGTGCTGGTAGAAGTCCACGCGCTCGTCGAAGCTCAGGCCGTTGAAGTCGCCGAAGAAGTTGTCCATCGAGAGCTGCTCGGGCTGGCCAGCAGCCGTAGCCGCCTTCCTCGCCTGCGCCCGCACGTTCTCGATGATCGCGCGCGGCTGCACGCTCTCCTGGATATAGATTGGCACCACCGGCACCTCCAGGGGCTGGCGGTCCTGCTCGTCCTTCCCCTTCCACACCAGTTGCGGGTCCAGCGACGGGTCGCGCGGGTACAGCAGCTTGCCCGGCGACGCCTCGTACGACTCCGCGAAGTCGCGCAGCTCAGCGGTCGGGATGTTCAGACGCGTGTCGTGGTGCTTCGTCGCTTCGACGGGGGTGGGGTGGGTGGGTTTCTTGGGTTTGGGGCTCACGCGGCAAGTTCCTCACGCACTGTGTCTCGACGACTCCAAGGAACCGGGTGAATTCCGTATGTCGTCAGAGCCTCGATCACCGGCGTTCCAGGCTCTCGCTCCGTGTCATTCAGCAGCGCATACGCCGACGTGTTCGGCTCGCGCATCTCCCTCACGTCTATCCAGGCGAACGCAGCCGTTTCCGCCGAGTCGCGACTTGGACGGTTGATCGTCTTTATGAGCCTCTCCGGTCTCTCTCGCGATCGCGGAACAATAAAGTCAAACATGTGGTCATATCCGCTCCGACCCGGCAACTTGATTCGGGGGGTATACCGGATGCCGGCCAAATCCATCCACGCCTGCACATCCTCCAAGAAGACGCTGGCCACATGAGGCTCTGCCAGGTAGAAGAGGTCGTTGACTGCCAGCATCGCTTGCACGAAGTTGTGTTTACGCTGACTGAATGTCTCTGGCCGGGCCTTGGTGATCAGCTCATGGTCCTTCAGTTCGATCCCGAAGCCGTTCAAGGTCAACTGCAGGAGTTCCTTGCGCTTGGGGGTGTCGACGTCGCACCCGGTGCGACGAAGGTCCTCGATCACGTACCCGTCATCCGTCAGGAGGTACCCGCCGTCTTCGGAACGCACGTAGAACTGAAGATGGTCGTTGTGCCGATCAAGATACGGCGTTGTTACTTGAACCCAATCGTCGATTTGCTTGAGCGAAGTCCCTTCCTTAAGCCACCGAGAATATTCCTCGATCAGCCTCTGTATCTCTTCAATCATCACACCATGTTCCTCTGAATGTTCGGTGGTGAAGTCAGATTGATGAACGACATGAAGTCTTGCAGCGCTTGCCAGATGTCGGCCAAGTTGGAGAACTGAGTGGGAACGGGGAACGCCCATTTGTCTCCGAAGTCTTCACGATACAAGTGTATGTGCGGGCACTCTATCTGAACACCATCGGGGTTGGTGTGTGGCGGACCGGCTATATCTAGCCGGGCGAGGACGACTATGGCTCGCGCGCGGTTTTGATACGTCACCTGGCGAAGCTCTATCCGCCCTCTTGTCATGTCGAGCAAAAAGTCCTCTCTCTTGTTGCTCGACACCAAAGGGATGGTAACTCCGCGCGCAACGCCTGGAAAGTCGTACGCGTCGTCGTTGGCCCGCACCTTCTCCATAGCGAGCAGAGCATCCGCCTCAGTCTGCGTCAAATCCATCTCTTACGCCGTTACCAAGAACTCGCGGATCGCATTCTGCGCGTTCCACGGGTCGAAGTCCTCGATATAGGCCCAGCGACCGAAGCCGCCGTGGTTGTTAACCGCGGGCACCCACATCGTCTTCGCGGTGGCAGACTTCGTCTCCTTGTCTTTCCTCTTCTCGCCGGTGACCTCGATGATCAGGTTCAACAGGTCTTCTGAGCCGTGGCCGTCGTCCAGGCGGACGATGAAGTCGGGCAGGTAGGACTTCTCCTGCCCGTCGAGCGTGTAGGGGATAGTGAGAGCGGGGTTCTCGTTCTTCACGTAGCAGACGACTTCGTCCATATCTTCGAGTGACTGGGCCATCTTCGCCTCCCAGTTGCTGTCGCAGACGACGTGCGAGACGTGGCACTTCTCAGCGTTGGTCTGGTAGGTGGCCTTCGTCGTGTCGAAGTCGACGTAGCGGGTGGAGCCGATAGTGTCGTACGGCGTCAGCACCGGCATCAGCGTCTTCTGACCCTCTGTCGAGGCGACGATCGCGCGGTAGATGCGCCCCGCAGCATCGTCGGCGAACTCCACGAGGAGGAGGAGCTGCGGGAACGTGTTGTCCTTGCAGCGAACGCACTCGGCCAGCCAGCGGCGGGCGACCCCCAGTAGCTGCGGGAAGAGCCACTGGCGGACGTTTCCGTCTTCGTCGCGGAAGTACTTCTCCAGCGTCCGCTTCGCCAGCAGGAAGGCGACCTCCTGGTCGCGGCGCTGCTTGAGGTCGTCGAGCGTCATGATCACGGTCTCGCCGACGATCGGCGCATTCTCGGTCTTCGTCGGGATGTCTTCCGTCGAAAGGACGCGGACCGAGTCCTCGGTGAACGTCGCCGTTAGCTTCTCGCCCGGGAGCTCGTATCGGTAGCCGACGAGCCGGGGGAAGGTGATCTCAAGGTGCGCGCGCTCCTCCAGCGCCTTCACGCGGGTCGGCACCGCGCCGAGCCGTGGCTGCTTCTGAGCGCCGGCGCAGGGGATGAAGGAGAACGGGACGCCGTAGACCTCGGCGTACTCGGGGTCGAAGTGTCCGTCGTCGTTAAGCACGTAGCTGCGGCGGCGGAGCCCGCGGCCGATCACCTGCTCGCAGAGGAGCTGCGTGCCGAAGGCGCGCACGCCGAGGATGTGCGTGACGGTGTTGGCGTCCCAGCCCTCGGTGAGCATGGAGACGGAGACGACGCACTTGACGTTCTCGCCGAGCTTCCCCTTCTTGCCGACGGTGTTCATGACCTCGCGGAGGATATCCTTATCCGTGAGTTCCTCAGGGTCCCGGCCGGTTCGGGCCTTGTATTCCCACTTGAATTTCTCGATCTCAGCGGCGGCGATCTTCTTGAACTCGGCGCTCATGGCCTCGTCGGACTCGAGCTGGGTGCTGTCAACGAGAATCGTGCTGGGGCGGGCGCTCCAACCGCCGTTCTGCTCGTTGCTGAAGAGATCAAGGGCACCGGGGACGACGATCTCGTTTCCATCAGGCATCTTCTTGGTCCACCCGCCGACCCAGTCGAACACCCGTTTCGATATGTTTGTGTTCTGGCAGACCACGATGAACACGGGTGGAGTGCTGTTTTCACGGGCGTGGGGATCGTCCGCCCATAGGGCATATACGCCCTTGTAGTGGTCGAAGAGAGTTTTGAGCGCGCCCTCCAGCTCGACCGGCAGCTTCGGCTCGCCGCCGATTTCCTCTGTCTTGCGCCCCTTCTTCGGAAGGCCGGCCCGGATACGCAGCCAGAGGTCGCGGTACATCGGGCCCTCGCGCTGCATAGCATCGTCGGCGACGGGGACGCGCGGCACCTTCACGATGCCGGACTCGATGGCGTCGATCAACGAGAAGTCGGAGACCACCCAGGGGAAGAGGGTGCCCTCCTGATAGCCGGAGCCGCGCAGGAAGAACGGCGTGGCCGAGAGGTCGTAGACAACCTTGACGCCGATCTTGGCCTTGATCGCCTCCAGCCCGGAGATCCAGATGCGCGCCTCTTCTTCGCGCTTTTCGGCCTCGCGCCGGTCCTCGCCCTTCAGCGCTTCCTCAGCCGTTTCCCCACCGGCGCGGCGCCGGTAGCAGTGGTGCGCCTCGTCGTTAATGATGATGATGTTCTTCTTGCTGCCGAGGTCGCGGCAGACGCGGCGCGCCATCTGGCCGGGAGTCTCCGTGAAGGCGCTGGTCTCGCCGGCGTTGAGTATCTGCTTCGTCAGCCGCGCGGCGTCTCCGCGTTCCTTCGGCCTCAGCGTATGGAAGTTGGTGATGATGATCTTCGTCTCCTGTAGCTGCGTAAGCCAGTCTGCGGGGACGATATCCATAGCCCGGTAGAAGTTCGCGGGGTCGTTTGGCAGGAGCACACGAAGCCGGTCTTTGATCGTGATGCCCGGGGTGACGATCAGGAAGGCGTCGGTGAAGCGGGCGTCCTGGGTGTTGGCCTTCTTGTTGAGCACGTGCCAGGCGACCAGCATCGCCATGACGACGGTCTTGCCGGAGCCGGTCGCCATCTTGATCGCGATGCGATAGAGGAGGGGATTGGCGTCTTCGTTGAAGTTGCGGAGGTCGTTTTCGATCCAGGAGTCGCCGAACTTGCTCGCGACCTCCGCGATGTAGATGGCGGTCTCCATCGCCTCGATCTGGCAGAAGAAGAGCCTGCGGCCGCGCTCGGGACGCTGCCAGTATTCAAGGAGCTGCCTCGTCGTCTTAGTGATGCCCGTGTAGCCGCCGCTGCGCCACTGTGCTACGCGGCCTCGGACACGGTTGATGAACTTGTTCTCCTCAACGCGGTCTTTCGTCCACTCCGTGTCGAAAGCGAGCTGCTTGCCCTTCTTCTTCGTAGCCGCGATGGGCATGAAGTAGGAGCTGACGCGCCGCGTCTCGACAACATCGTTCGTTATCCCGTCTTCCTCGAAGCGGAAATGACGGCGCGGCTCCTCGTACGGGGAGTTAAGGATTGGGTTTTCGATCGTGACGTCTGACATCGTTGGGCAAGGGCAAGCGAGTGTGGTGCGATTTTACGCGTTTTGCGGGGTGGTGCCAAATGGGATGTGGCACCACGTGGTGGGAGCAAGGACAGACGGGACTGTGAACAGGAAGGGGCGCCTGGGCCCGGCCGGCGCGTGGTGCGGGGGCGGACACGCGGATCGCCCCTGCGGCGTGGGCGACGGGGCGTGGTGGCTCCGCTCGCCCTTCGAGAGCCTCAGGGTGAGCGGGAAGGGGCGGTGTACGGCGCCGGGGCGAGCGCGTGGTGCGCGGGCGGCGCTGATTCTCCCAGACGCATTGTCAAGCGCTCCGACCAGGGGGCGTCCGAAGGGGTGATCGCTGCTGGCATGTTCGCGGCCATTCGCCCTCGCGCTTACCGATAGTGGCGCGTGATCGTGAGAAACGTTACGCGGGTAAGATCGCACGTTTCGGCCAGGCAGCAGTCAAGTCGGTTCCGCACTTCGTCGCCGAGGTTGCGGCACTCCTCGCAGATGGTGTAGATCAAGCGAACAGAGGGATCCACCCGAGCGCTGCGCTTCCCCGAGAGCTCGTGCCTGAGCCGCTCGGACCGGCAGGCCCCGTATGGATCGGCAAGGATGAGCGCGCACTTCTCTCTAATCACAGCGGCCATAGACCGGAACTCGCGGCTTTCTACCTGGCCCGCGAACTCCGCGAGTACGGCGTCCTGGCAGGGCGTGTTGCGGTCGTTGCGGGATCGGGGCATGGCGCCAGCCCTGTTAGGCATCGGCGACGGCGGCCTGGGGGCGTGGGCGGCATTGACGGAGGTCTTCCCCAGCACCCGCCACCAGCGCTGCTGG
>JAUSFE010000087.1 GCA_030649945.1 Dehalococcoidia bacterium
GTTAAGGCACACCTCGTCGGCCCTATGACTGTGGAAGTCGAGATGGGGAACCTGGCGCGTCAACTAACCGAGGAGACGGCGCTCAACCTGGCCGACCAATGCTATCGGGCGTGCGGAAAGACTAAACAGGAAATGACTTGACCTACGTAATCAGCGACCCCTGTATCGGCACCATCGACAAGTCCTGCGTCGAGGTCTGTCCCGTCGACTGCATCCACTTCGAGGAAGGCGTAGACCGCAAGCTGTACATCGACCCTGACCAATGCATCGACTGCGGCGCCTGCGAGCCGGTCTGCCCGGTCACAGCCATTTTCACCGAGGACGATGAGCCTGACGGTCAGAAGGAATACACCGAGATCGACGCGCTCTGGTTCAAGGACAAGGACGCTGCGCGGGCCCGCGTCAACGAGCTGAACCCGGTTTAGATATCTATCGCCCTGGTGTTCACCGAGGCGCAGCCGGTGAGCTGAAGAAAGGAGTTTCACATGGCTCAACACCCAGACTCCGCCGTCCTAGTGGAGACCGAATGGCTCGCTGCCAACGCCAGCGACCCTGGTATGCGGCTAGTGGAGGTGGACGAGGACACAGCCGCTTACGAGGTCGCCCACATCCCCGGCGCCATCGCCTGGCACTGGCAGAAGGACCTGCACGACCCACTGCGCCGAGACTTCATTGACTCCAACGGCTTGCAGGAGCTACTGGCCCGCTCGGGCGTCGGCGATGAAACCACCGTCATCCTCTACGGCGGCAACAACAACTGGTTCGCTGCATACGCCTACTGGTACCTCAAGTACCAGGGCTTCGACAACGTCAAGCTCCTTAACGGCGGACGCAAGAAGTGGGAGCAGGAGAACCGGCCGATGACAGCGGAGCGGCCCACAGTCACACCAGCCGCGACGCCGCCGAGGCTTGCTGGCCCCCGCCCGAACATCCGCGCCTTCAGGGAGGAAGTGCTAGCGAAACAGGGCGGCGAGGCTGTCTTCATCGATGTTCGTTCCCCTGAGGAGTATCGTGGCGAGCTCCTGGCGCCGCCTCACCTGCCCCAGGAACAGGCCCAGGTCCCGGGCCACGTCCCCGGGGCCAAGAATATCCCCTGGAGCAAGGCCGCCGACGAGGACGGCACCTTCAAATCCCCAGCAGAGCTGAAGGAGCTCTACGGGTCGCAGGGCGCCGCCGCCGACAGGCCCGTCATCGCCTACTGCCGCATCGGCGAGCGCTCATCCCACACCTGGTTCGTCCTCCACGAGCTCCTGGGTTACCCGGACGTCAAGAACTACGACGGCTCCTGGACCGAGTACGGCAGTATGGTGGGTGTTCCCGTAGAACGGTAAGCATGCATGGGTAACGGCCCTGCGAGTGACAGGCGGTTGTGATGGGCAAGACCTCACTCCGCAGCGAGTGTGAATCGGCGGTCGACTCTTCCACCTGCCAACATCACTGGCTCATCGAGACTCCCCAGGGCACCAGCAGCAAGGGGCACTGCAAGAAGTGTGGCGCAGAGCGAGAATTTCTCAATTCGTTGAGCAACGATCTGTGGCGGCATAGCTCCGACTACTGGCGGAGGGACGACCTTTGGTAGAGGGTACGGCCCCTGGGATGGCCTGGGCTCCGCCCGCCAAGTCATCGATCAAGAAGAGGTGGCTGTCATGCCGGGACGCGCCGGGGGCAAGCTCGCGCTTGTCGCGCAAGGAAGACGCGTCGTTTGGCTCACAGGCTGGCGGTTTCTATGCTGGACCGAAACCGGAGAAACATCTATGCTCGAAGGCCTCTCATATCTGCCAGGCGCTATCGCCTGGCTTTTTTCCTCCGTTTCAAGCCAGCCTGGCGATGGCGGGGAGGCTCCCTGATGCCGGAACTCAGTTGAAAGGAGAAGTCAGAACGCTTGCCACCTCCAGAAGTGTCGGCTGGCCTCAGTGGTAGCGCATCTGGTGGGAGATCAGGTAGGTGCAGGAGATGGACGAGAGAGTTAAGAGCTCCGACGCCGGCGAAGCCGGGACGAGATCCAAGGTCGAACTTCTCAAGGAAGGCAGCGACTACCTGCGCGGCACTCTCCGAGAGGAACTCGCCACGGATGCCACGTACTTCCCCGAGGAGGACGTGCAGATCCTCAAATTCCACGGCATTTATCAGCAGGACGACCGCGATCTGCGTCAGCAGCTCAAGCGAGAGGGCAAGGAGAAATACTACTCCTGCATGATTCGCTGCAAAAACCCCGGCGGCGTCTTAACCCCCGAGCAGTACTTGGCGGAGGACGAAGTCGCGTCCCTTTATGCCAACGGAAGCCTTCGTATAACCACGCGTCAGGACTTCCAGCTGCATGGGGTCCTCAAGCAGAACCTCAAGGACGCCCTCAGGGCGATCAACGAGAAATTGATAACGACGTTGGGCGCCTGCGGCGACGTGGAGCGCAACGTTATGTGCTGCCCGGCTCCAGCGGAGGACCGAGTGCACTCTCAGATAGAGTGGTACGCCCGCTTGCTAAGCGACCGTCTTCTGCCGCGCACTGGAGCCTACTACGAGGTGTGGCTGAACGGCGACAAGGTCGTGTCCACAGAGCCGGAAGTCGAGCCCCTGTACGGCACGGTCTACCTTCCCCGCAAGTTCAAGACCGGCATCGCCTTTCCAGGGGACAACTGTATCGACGTCTACACCCAGGATATCGGCATTGTCGCGATGCTTGAGGGCGACGAGCTGTTAGGCTTCAATGTCTTGGTGGGCGGCGGGCAGGCCATGACGCACGGTATCAAGACAACCTTCCCTCGCCAGGCCGACCCCATCGCATTTGTCAAACCAGACCATCTGGTTCCCGTGGTGGAGACTATCGTCAGCATCCAGCGCGATCACGGTGATCGGGCCAACCGCAAGCACGCCCGCATGAAATATCTGGTGGAAGAATGGGGCATGGCCAGGTTTAAGACTGAGATGGACCAGCGTCTGGGCTACCAGTTGCCTCCCGCCACCGCTATCCAGTGGGAAGGAGTGGACGATCACCTGGGCTGGCACCCCCAAGGGGATGGACGCTGGTACCTGGGGGTATATGTGGAGAATGGCCGCATCAAAGATAGCGAGGACGTGACGCTCAAGACAGGCTTTCGCAGGCTGGTGGAGACCTTCCGGCCAGGCATCCGTCTGACCCCTCAGCAAAACATACTGTTCACAGACATCGCCGAGGAACACAAGCCAGCCGTGAACGCCTTGCTGCGGGAGCACAACATCGCCCAGTTGAGCGAAATTTCCAACGCCCTTCGATACGCCATGGCGTGTCCGGCCCTGCCTACCTGCGGCCTGGCCGTGAGCGATGCCGAACGGGCCCTGCCCTCCGTGGTCCGCGGACTGGAGCGAGAGATAGTGAGGTTGGGCCTGGAGCAGGAGAAGATCTGGATTCGCATGGTAGGGTGCCCCAACGGCTGCGCCCGGCCGTACCTGGGCGACCTGGGGTTCGTTGGCCGGACCCTCAACGCCTACAACGTTTACGTCGGCGGCGACTTTGAGGGCACGCGCCTGAACCAGCTCTATGCAGAGATGATTCCCACCGACCTGCTGGTCGCGACGGTAGGCCCGCTTCTGGTCATGTACAAGGAGCAACGTCAGCCCGGCGAGCGCTTCGGTGACTTCTGCTATCGGGTCGGGGTGGAGGCCCTCAGAGAATTCGCCGCGGGTCAGGCGTCCTCTTGATCTCGCCACCGCGAAGGGCAGGAGCAGGCGTGGGAGAAAACTATGCCTGAGAAGAAGACGAAAGCCACGACGACGTTGGTAGGTGTTCGGGATGCCGCCGCAGCTTCGTTCAACACCGGGGTGTGCCGATGCTCGGAATACTAAGGGCGCTCGCGACAACCGCGCGGAACGCTCTTCGGACTCCCGTCACGGTGCAGTACCCTGATCAGACCAGGAAGCTACCCGGCCGCAATCGCGGTCTACCGTTGTTGACGTGGGATCACGAACATGATGAGCCGATCTGCATCGGCTGCCGGCAGTGCGCCGTGGAGTGTCCGGTAGAGTGCATCACCGTCGTCGGCCCCAAAGAGAATCACAGATACCGTCCGACAGATCACGATGAAGAGGCCTGTCGGGCCGCGAACAATGGCCGCTGCCAACACATCAGTCCCCGCAGGACATTGCCCGAGGGCTTTCTAATTGATGAAAATCGCTGCATGCGCTGCGGCCTTTGCGAAGAGGTCTGCCCAACCGATCAGGAGCGATACGGGTATCAAAAGGCGATTGTCTTGGGTACAGGTCACCTTTCAATCCAAAGTTCTGTCTACGACCGAAGCGACAATGTCTTGGATCTTGATGGTCTAACCCACCATTCACGGGTGCTCAAACTGGAACTCAACGCTGTGATGGGCACCAAGCCGCCGAAAGAAGACCTGCTGGTCAACTCGCCAGAGGCAGCCGGCTTGCGCCTGCAAGGCCCGGCGGGCTTGAGCTTGGACGGCGCAAAGCCACGGCTCATGCGAGACCGATCGCTATCGACAGCAACGCGATTCAGAATTCGCTGGCTCAAACTCTACAGCAGATTCTGGTTGCTCAAGCGAGGACTACCGCTCAGAAGCAAACCGCAGACCAACGGAGAAGCCCCTTCGGGCGAGGCTGATAGCTCAGCAGATGGAGGATAGCGATGATCGCCTGTTCCCGTTGCAAGCCGAGCAAGAGCAACTGCGCGAATATCTACTACAAGATGCTGCTCGCCCCGAGCGGTCGTTTGCTCCTAGTCCGTGCTGCCACAGGAACGGAGGTGACTCGTGGCCCGTGACGCTGTCATCCACCGCGTCAACCCTTACCTGCTCCACGGCGAGCAGTATTACGAGATCCACTACTCCTATACCAACGAGCCAGACACGCTCCGCCAGTCCCGCATCGCCCACGATTACATCTACCCCAACCCGCAAGAGGGTGACCACGTCTTCATCGAGGCCCTCCTCAACGTCATCACCGAGATCAAGAAAAAGGGATGAGCGATTGGAGCGCCGGCCTTCCTGAGACGGGCTTGATGCTGAGCGTAAGGCAGCGGGACCTGGCGGTCGCCCTAGGGGAGGTGCGGCGACGGGACGCTTGCAAGATCGCAGGAGCCCTCGCCCCCGACGTCCGACATAGGCTGGTCGCGGCCCTGGCGTTGTCGTGCAGGAAACGGGCGGAGCCCCAGAGACGTCCTAGCCTGTGATCGGTTCAGGGTGACCACGGTGCCGGGCGAACCGTCCAACGACCAATCGGCCTCGGACGACTGGTTGAGCGAAGGGAATCCCAACACCGGTCAGCCCCCCGGAGACCTCGGTAGGCATCCTGAAAACACGAGGACCGCTAGAATGATCACCGGCAGGCCGACGTTGTCAGATCGAAACGATCGAGCTGATGTAACGGCGGCCAAGGCCGCCCGTGAGCACGAGGCAATCGTCACGGCTGTTCACATACTCGAGAAGGCGTTGGCATCCCCGGCTGTGGGCCGGGAAGCGGCTTGGAAGCGAAACGCAGCTCCTGCGCTACGCGAGGTCATCGAGTCTTTGAAGGCGCATCGCGAGTCCGCTGAGAATCAAGGCGGCGTCTTAGCCGAGGCGGAAGCTGTGCTAGGCCGTCCGCCGGCGCTCGCGGCCGCACGGAATCAGCATACGCGCTTAACGAGGGAGGCCAATCAACTGCTCGTGGCGCTCATTACGGAGGATCCAAAGCGCAGCTTCCGCGAGATCCGTCGGCGCGGCCGGCGCCTGACATCGTTACTACACGACCATCGAGCCCTCGAAGCTGATCTGATCATGGAAGCTTTCGAGCGCGACATTGGCGGCGAAGCTTGAGCGCGGATCGTCTGGCGGAGGTTGAGCCCTGCCATGGCACCGATATTCTCTGATAATAATCAAGAATCGTTTGAGGCTGAGACACCATTCGACGTAGCTCGACGCGTCAGCTGTTCCACCAATGCCGTCGTTTCCGGCAACGGTTCGACCTTCCCGTCCTCGAGCTCGCGTCGCAACGACTCCCTGAGCATCTTGAAAGTCCGGCGGACGCTGTTCCCGTCGCCGAGCCTCGCCTGACAGCGCATCAGGGCCCGCGCCGCCTCCTCATCGATCGGGTCTCTGGATAAGATGGCTTGATAGAACGACACCGCCTTCTTAACGTCGCGACACTCCAAAGCCAGACGACCGGCTTCGTGAGCCGCGGCGACGAATCGGCGTTGGTAGTCGCGGCGATAAGCGTCAGCCCATTCGTAGGATTCGCCAACGAGGAAGTCACCCTTGTAGATGGCCAGCGCGCGGTCGTACTCGATGAGGGCATCGGCGCCTTGGAGTGTCTCGGCGCGTCGCAGGTGGGCGTCGAAGGCGTCGAGGTCCACCCGGAAGACGCCCGATAGAAGTTGATAGCGTTGCTCCGAAATCGTGAGCAACCGGCCATTCGGGCTTGGATCGGCTGCCTTCAGCGTCTTGCGAACGTAGTATGCAGCGTTTGAAAGGAGGTGTTCGACCTGGTTGGCGGATTCGTCGGGCCAGAGAGCTTCCGCGGCTTCACCCCGTGGCACCTTGGTGCCGCCTCTCGCGATGAGGTAGGCGAGGAGCTCCCGCGCCTTCTGTATCGTCCATCCGGTTACCTCTTGGTCGCCCGTGAATACTTGAAATGAGCCAAAGCACCGGACCTCGAATATCGGATGCTCCGTGGGCGGCTTCTCGACGTCGGGCGCAGGCTCATCCGCCACCATGAGCGCCGCCTGTCTGCTCCCCCGGCCTGCGGAACTTTCGAGCGGTCGAGGGTCACTGACCGGACCCGGTAGCTCCGCCGCCGCGACGGGCTCTGCTGAGGGCGCCAATTCGTCTTCCAAAGGCCCTTCATCCAACGCGTCAATCTGCTCTACGGCAGGTCCGTCGGCGCCAGCGGTCTCGCCCGCAGAATGGTTTGATGCGATCGCCTCGGCCGCGACCCATTCCTCCGGTTCCGCATGACGCCGGAGCGGTTGGGCGCGCACTTCGACCGCCTTCAGAACAATTGGCGCGTCCCGGCCGA
Source organism: Dehalococcoidia bacterium (assembly GCA_030649945.1). Taxonomy (GTDB): domain Bacteria; phylum Chloroflexota; class Dehalococcoidia; order SM23-28-2; family RBG-16-64-32; genus JAUSFE01. The sequence continues at coordinate 6,985 of JAUSFE010000087.1, forward strand.
TGGTTAGCGACAATTCGTCCGGATTGGTCTCGCTCCATTCGAATGCAACCCGTGCGCCGAACATATTGGTGACATCCACGGGCTGTTGCGCTACGCAGATCGTGAAGATCCCGTGCTCCGGACCACGGTGTACAGCGGTTTCAAGCCGGGTGAGTTCGTCCATGCCTTTCCCCGAAAGAAGCAACAGCGCCACGATCAAGGGCCGAGAGCCCCTATCGACGGACGACTGTCGCGATACGATCTCCTCTTCCAGGTCGGCAGCCAGTTGCTCGATCGAACGCGTGTCGGTCTCCCCCTCAGAGAAACGTGGAATCCGCCCGACGATGTTGTCCTGGCCGGAACCCCCCGCCATCAACGACAGTTTGTCTGCTGGGTGGAGAGTGCTGAGACTCGACACCCACGAGGAAATCACCTGCGAGGTCTCGATCTCGCCGCCGGTCATTAGGGCGCTCCCGGCTGCCTTAAGGTTCAGGTAATAGATCCCATCTTCGGTCGCACCAACCGGAAGAAGTAGGACCGCTGAGGACGGGTCCTGGCGGTCGAGGAGCATCCCGGCGAGCCTCTGGAAGCGCGAGAGCTTCAGTTGGACCCGAGTCGGACTGAGGGCTTCGGCGTCGACGGCGCAGGCCAGTCGCCGGCCGGCATCAAAACGACTGCGCACGAGCGCGTCAGCATCGCCGGGGGCGCAGTCGATAGTGAAGTCAAGGAAACGTTCGCACTCTCGCACCAACAATAGACGCGCGTCTTCGAATCCAAGTTCGCGCAGTGTCACGAGCAGGCTGCTCGCCGCAAGATCTACCCTGCCAGCGTCACCAGTCGAGTGTTTGTGCCTGGCGACGGCGCCGTTCCCAGTACCCCGTCGCTGGCGGAGTTGCCGCACGATCAAGGCCACGCCGGCGGCGGCACCGAGACTCGCGGCCGCAGCGAGCACGGTTCCCCCGAACGGGGTTGGCAACTCGAATGATCCCGTTCCGCCATCGGGCGACTCGGGCAACGCGAAGGAGGTGGGCATCGGAGGAGCAGGTGAACTAGATGGCACGCTCGGCTGCGCCGTGGGCGATGCGGTCGCGAGGATTGTCGCCGTTGGCGGTGGGGTTGGCTGAATAGCCGGAGGAGGTTCGCTTGGCGATGCAGCGACTGGTAGCTCAAGCACCCAACCGGAAAAGATGCGGCTGGGATCGACGAACTGCGTACCTCCGCCCATGTCTCGACCCTTGTTCAGCTCCCATATCTCAGTCCAGCGCAGCCCGCCGCCGAGAAGGCTCTCAGCGATGCGCCACAGCGAATCGCCCTCGCGGACGCGGTACTTAGTGTGCTCGCCTTCCGGACAGGCATTTTGTCCAGGCATCGGCACTTCTAGCACCCAGCCAGGCCGGATGAGGCTTGGGTCTGAAAAGGTCTCGCCGCTTGTCATGATTCGACCCGCGTTGGCCTCGAAGATTGTCGTGTAGAGCGACCCGTCTCCGTAAAACCGGTTCGCAATATTCCACAAGGTGTCGCCATCGGCAACCGTATACGACACGACCTCGGCGCTGGCGGCTGCAGCGCCGAAATGTCCGTTTGACAGTTCCAAAGTTTCCGGACGGCCGATACTCGCCGCGTAGTACACTCGCGGCTCCGTAGCGTTGACTGTGGCGACGACGGGCTCTGCTGATGCCGCTGACGGATCCGTGCGAAGCCACGCTGAAACGATCAGAACACCCGCCAGAGAGCCATCAACCATCCGCCGAACCGGGGGCAGAGTGATAAGGTCACTGAACCGCAGGGCGGCCCGCCCCCAGGCTGCGCCGTCCGCCGCCCGCGCCGCAATCTCGCAGAGCATTCGCAGTACGACCGTGACGCTCAAATAGCCCAGCGCGAGCCAGCCGACAGCCGTCACGACGTTGATGACGTCCTTGTAGGCTAGATTCGACCCACCGAGGCCGCCTTGTACCTCGTGCCAGCTCGGGAACCCGGACGGTATTTCAGGCGGACCAGCCAGTCGCCAGAGCAGGCCGCCTAGCGCTGTTCCCAGTAGGATGAGCGCGAACAGCCCACCCGCTCCCTGCGAACCTCCCGTTGCCTCTTGGGGGCCATGCCTCGCTCGCTCCGTAGTTCTCACCGTCTCCTCAGTCCTCAGTTAGTACCGACTGGAGCTGCTGAACCGGATAGTCGCCCGTGAACGACCGCGTGATTGCATTGAGCGATTGCCACGTCCCGCCGTTCACTCGATATTGCGCCGAGAAGCTGATCTCAACGGTTACGGCGAAAGCCCCGCCGGAACCGAGAGAAGATTGCTCATAGGTATGTCGGATGTCGCTCTCCTCTGGATAAGGCTTGCCAGGCGAGGTCGTCTCCAGGGTAGCGCCATCTCCGAAACTCCACGTGTAACGTTGCGGCACGATCTGCACCTCGACGGTAACGCCGCCGAGCGTGCTCGACGAACTGATCGGCGCTCCGTCGTATCCGTCAACCCAGAACCAGGATGCTAGTGCCACCAGGCCCGTGTCGGGGTTCGCGCTGATGGCCATGTCGGGAACGGGCAGATGATCGCGCAGTTCGGCCGCCACCGACGCAGGATCGGTCGGGTCACCCGGCCCCACAACGATCTCGACGTCCGCTGGATCTGCGTCGGTGGGCACCCAGACAATGCCTATGAGCTCGTCATTGCAGCGTACGATCCAGGGAGCTTCACCTGGATGTTTGGCTGACTCCTCCAGGAACCAGGCGAGTAGCGCTTGCCCGATGTTCATCACGTCGGCCGTGCAGGTCCAAGTGCTGTAATCGCCGCTGGTTCCACCACCATCGGATGAAGGATCACCCGAACTTCCATCCGCTGTGTCGCTGATGCCGATGAAGATCGTGACGCCGTCGTCGTTCGATTCGACAGATATCGACGTCCCCTCTTTATTCTCCCCAGGTGTCCATGGATCGCCCGGGCCGGGTCCATCGCCCCGCGCTTGGTCGATCTGCGTGAGGGCCACGATCGCCATCGCTATCACGAAGAGAACCGGACGCATCTCAACCTTCCACCCGTATGCGCGTGGTCTTCACGACCACCCACCGGCCGTCAACCTTCTCCATGTCGAAGGTGTCTTGGAACCGTTCGCCACTCCCCTCCGCTTCTGGCGGTTCCTTGGTCTCCGCGTCGACAAGGAAGCTGTTGTTCACTATCTCGTCGATCACGGAAGCTGCGCTATCCGACGCCTCCACGACCGCAAAGTTGTGCTCCACGCGCACCCTCAGCGCCAGCCCCTGCACCGCCAGGCTTTCTATCTCACCCTTGATTCGATCTAGCTCGCCGCCGACAGCGAATTCCTCCGCGAGAGATGCGTCGAGCTCAAGCAGCGCCGCGCTGTACGCGTCCCAATACTCCAGGTAGGCGGCGCCGACCTCGTCCTCAAGAGATGGTGTCGCTGAGGGTTCCGCCGTCTCCACCGCCGAGGGGGCTGGCGACGAGGTCGGCGTTCCGTCGGAGCCCTCGTCTCCGTTACACGCGGCGAGTACGCCCGTCGCGACAACGAGCGCCCCCATCAACATCACACGCATCGTCTTCATGCTCATATCCTACGGCCCCGCCGTCTCGATCCCGTGGCGCGGCTCCGCGGTCGCACTGGCGTCGATGTCGACCCCGTTGATACCAATCGCCCGCAGGAAGCCGGTCCTTGCTTGCCGGGACACAGAGACGTCAACGCGGTCCGGCGCCACTATCACCGAGTAGTCGAGATCGCCCTCATTGTCCAGGTACCGGGCTGCCGCGTCATAGGCCGCGGTCTCGTCGAGCACGACGGACGCGCCGGCAGATGCGCGGTAGGCATCCTCGTCTATCTGCGAGGCGCCGGCGGCGGCAGCCGCGTCCGCTACGTTCTGGAGGTCGCGCCTCTGGGTAAAGACCATGCCGCCGTCCGTAACCAGGCCGACGACGGCGACCATACCCACCATGAGTATGGCGACGAGAATCATGACCTGACCGTCGTCTTCTTCGTGCAGCCGGCGAATGAGCTTCCTCACCTGTGCACCGCCTCGCGGCTTCGATAGGGATCGACCTGCTCCGAATGACTGCTACTGACGGTGATGTCGAGGGCGTCGAGCAGCGGCAAGCCGCGGAGGCCGACGTCATAGCTCACTGTGGCCCTGACGGTCCCGCCGCGCTCGAAGCCGTTCGGCTGTAGGTCGACGGTCAGGCCGTCTGCGGCCAGGCCGTACCCATCGGCTGCGGAGCGCGCTGCATCGTCGGCGTCTGTCAGGCCCTGGTCCTCCGACGGCGCCGTCGCGAGCGCCCGTCCCGCCTCCCGCGCCGCCGCCTGGACGGCGATCTTGGCGTGGACGACGCGGCCGGCCATGACCACCCCGAAGACGAGCACAAGGAGGACCGGCAGGACGATCGCCGCCTCGACCAGCGCCTGCCCGGACTCGCCGCGAGCCAACCACGTGCGCATCCTACGGACCACTGCGGAACTCCTCCCGGCGCACCTCGGCCTCCGCCTCGATCGGGATGCTGTTTCCGGTCACCCAGGGAATGATCAAAGGGTAGTCGCCGCTCGCCTCGACAACCACGGTCTCACCGGTGTCCTCGGCCGTTACGCTGAAGCTGGCGCCGGCGTTACCCAGGCCTGACTGCAGCACGTCACGCGCGCGCGCCTCGCCCTCTTCGGGAGTTCGGCCCTCCGCCGCCGCCAGCCGGGCACCCTCCTGTGCGGCCGTCGATGCGACGTCCCGCGCGTGGTAGACGAGCGCGAACTGGACGATGCCCATCAGGATCAGGAGCAGGACCGGCAAGACGAGCGCCAGCTCGACCATCGCCTGGCCGTGCTCGTCTCCTCCGATGAAGCGCCGGACCCGCGCTCTAGACCGAAGTGATCGACTGGACAATATCGTTGAACACCCCCGTGATACCGACGCCCAGCGCCTGCACCGCCACCATCGCAACGACCGCAATGAGGGCCGCGACGATCGAGTACTCGACCATCGTCTGGCCCTCCTCCCGGCGCAACTGGCCATCTGTCAACTTCTTCTCCATCGGGCACCTCCTTCTACTTTTGCCTGTTCAGTCCGTTCAACGACCGAGTCCAAGCAGCTCGGACCCGGCAGGGTATAGCAACACAACCAGAAATACAGGGAAGATGAACGTCGCCACCGGGAAGAGCATGCGCACGGTGCTCTTGCCACCTTCCTCGAGGAGCCGCGCACGCTTCTTGTCCCGCACGTTTTCGGCCAGCGCCAGCATCGCGTGGCCCAGCGGCAGCCCCTGCTCCAGCGCCGACTGCCAGGCGTCGGCGACCGAGACGAGCTCGGAGACGCCTTCGCGTTCGGCGAGCGCCCGTAGCCCTTCGGCGTGTGTGGCGGTTCCTAGTCCAGCCTCTTGCACCACGCCGCGTAGGCCTTCCCCGAGCGTCCCGCCCATCTGGCGACTGGCCTCCACGATCGCTTGCTCGGGCGACATGCCAGCGCTCGCTGCGATGGCAAGAAGGTCGAGGGCTGTCGGGAGCTCCATCAGTACCGCCGTCCGCCTTCGTTCGAGCCGTGCTTGCAACATCCAGTCCGGCATCGCGAAGCCGGCGGCGAATCCGCCGAGCCAGATCCAGACCGGCCAGGGACCGAATGGCTGAATGGCGGCGACGTTCATGAAGGGAAAGAGGGCGAGGAAGAGGATTCCGCTCGCCAGCTTCTGGCCGTAGAACTGGGGCGGCGTCACCCCCGGCCAGGCCAGGGCCAGCCGCTGCTCGACGTTCCCGGAGGCGATCCCGAAGCGGGCGAGGATGCGTCCGACTTGCCCGCCAACATCTTCAAGCAACGGACGCAACAGCTGTTCGAGGAGCGGCGACTTGAACACTCGCTTGCCCTGCCGGCGCGCCCCCGTCTCCAGTTCCGTCCGGCCCTGCGCCGACATCGCCTGCAGGCGGAGCGCGAGATCGGGCCGCGGCCGGCCGAGCGGTTGCGCCGCGGCGATCAGCCAGAGACCGGCACCGAACGTCGCGCTGACGATCAGGACCGCCATCATCGCAAGACTCTCTCGTTGCCGGGCAGCCGAGTCGCCCACAGCATGCCCGCGTAGCCAACTATCGTGCTGAGCAGGCACAGCGCCAGGATTGCCTGCCCGGTTGGCGTCGAAAAGACGTCGAGGTAAGCGGGGTTCATTCCCCGAGGATCAAGAAGATGGGCAGTGCTGCGATGATCCGCGCTGAGAGTACGTTCTTGGCCTGCTCGGCGCGGACCTCGCGCTCGACTTGAACGGCCTGCCGCACGGAGCGGCTGAGGCCCTCCAGCACTGTACTCAGGTTGCGGCCGCCGACGCGGTGAGACATGAGCAGCGCCGCCGCAACCGTGTCAAAGATCGGGTCGGCCAAGCGGTCCTGGGTGCGCTGCACGGCCTCTTCAAACCCGCTCAGGCGCATATCCCTGGCGAGCTCCGTCAGCGCCGGGCGGAGCGCGACCGGACCGCTGCGGGCGAGGGAGGCGAGCCCTTCCTCGATGCTAATCCCGGCCCGTACGGCGGCGCGGAGGCTATCGACCGCCTCGGCCAGCCCCGCCTGCAACACCGAGCGCCGCGACTCCTGGCGCTGATGCAAGTACCACGACGGAAGGGCGAGGCCGATGAGGAAGGCAACGACGGTCACGATGGGCCAGCCGAGCATGAGTTGACCAACCACAGCGAGGCCGGCTCCCGTTCCTAAGCTCAAGAGCACGAAGTCGCTTGCGGAAATGCCGATGCCGGCCGCGCGGATGGACTCCTCAAGGCGATCAGTCAGCGATCGTCCCGACGGCGCTCGTTCTCCTGACCTTCTGCCCGGCGTCAGCGACAGATAGACCAGCAGCACTCCGGCGGCGAGTGTCAGCGATAGTACCAGCGGCACGTTTCTCCTCCTCGTCCTGTCATTCTCACGTCGGACACTCCAATCTCAGTCCAAAGAGCGCGGCCTCTCCGCCGTCACGCACTCCAAGTTCAGTCCAATGCTTCCCGATCCGATTGCGGCCGCGTCCACGGCAGGCCGGCGCCCTGAAGGCGTGCTGCGGACCGGGGCCGGATACCTGTCCAGCGGAGCGCGCCGTCCGTGAGGGCGAAGATCTCGCTGCCGGCGACGGCGTCCTCCTCCAGGCCAGTGACCTCGTAGACGCTGGAGATCAGCCGCCGGCCGCTGGCCGCGTCAAGCCGCAGGTGCACAACCAGGTCGATCGCCTCGGCGATCATCTCTGTGACCGAGCGGGCGGGCAGTGACTCCTCCGCCATCATCGCGTAGGTGCGGAGCTTCGAAAGCGCCTGCCGCGGGCCGTTGGCGTGGATCGTGCACATCGACCCCTCGTGTCCGCTGTTCATCGCCGAGAGCATGTCCAGCGCCTCGGCGCCGCGCACCTCGCCGACGATGATCCGCGTCGGCCGCATGCGGAGGGAGTTCTTGACCAGGCTGCGGATCGAGATGGCGCCGGCGCCCTCGACGTTGGGCATGCGCGACTGAAGGCCGACGCAGTCCGGGAGCATTGATTCGAGCTGGAGCTCCGCTGTCTCTTCGATCGTCACCACGCGCTCGTGCGCCCCGGCGATGCAGGAGCCAAGGGCGTTCAGGCAGGTCGTCTTGCCGGACCCCGTGCCTCCTGAGATCAGCACGTTGAGTCCGGCTTCGACCGCCGCCTCCAGGAAGGCGGCAGCCTCGGATGTCAGCGTGACGAGGCCGGCGAGGCCCAGTCGGATGGCGTCCGGACACCCCGGATTTAGATATAAAAACTGGAGCCAACGGAGAGATTCGAACTCACGACCTGCTGTTTACGAAACAGCTGCTCTACCACTGAGCTACGTTGGCCCCGGACGTATCTATCTTAGAACGCCGGCGCCGGGCGCGGCAACGAGGTCAGCGGTTAGCGATAAGCGGTCAGCGGTCAGCGGTCAGTGCGCCGCCCCGCACTGAGGTGTCAGGCTGAAGCCTGACCCCCGGTTGTGGCCTAAGCGGTCAGCGATCAGCAATCAGCGGTCAGTGCGCCGCCCCAGCACTGAGGTGTCAGGCTGAAGCCTGACCCCCGGTTGTGGCCTAACCTGAAGCCTGACCTCCGGGTTATGGCCTAGCCCGGCATGTCGATGAAGTGGCCCAGCTTGTCGCGCTTGGTCTCCAGGTAGCGCCAGTTGTGGGGGTTCGGCGTGGCCATGATCGGCGCCCGCTCCACAACTTCCAGGCCATAGCCCTCCAGGCCCGCGCGCTTGGCCGGGTTATTGGTGAGCAGGCGGATCTTGGTCAGCCCCAGGTCCAGCAGGATCTGCATGCCGATGCCGTAATCGCGGCGGTCCGCGGCGAAGCCCAGGGCTTCGTTCGCCTCCACCGTGTCCAGCCCCTGCGTCTCCTGCAGGTGGTAGGCGCGCACCTTGTTGTGAAAGCCAATACCGCGCCCTTCCTGGCGCATGTAGACCAGCACCCCGCGGCCCTCCGTGGCAATACGCTGCAGGGCCATCGCGATCTGCTCCCCGCAGTCGCAGCGCAGGGAGCTGAAGACATCGCCGGTGACGCACTGGGAGTGCACGCGGACAAGGACGGGCTCCGGCGTGGAGACATCGCCCATCACCAGCGCCGCGTGCTCGTCGCGGTCAATTTCGGAGCGGTAGGCGTAGAGCGTGAAGTCCCCGTACTTGCTGGGCAGCAGTGTGGCGGCCACACGTTCGACCAGGCGCTCCCGCTGGACGCGATAGCGGATGAGCTGGTTGATGCTGATCATCTTGACGCCGTGGCGCTGCGTGAATTTCCTGAGCTGGGCGGAGCGCATCATGGTGCCGTCCGGGTTCATCAGCTCGCAGACGACGGCGGCCGCCTGTAGCCCGGCGAGCCGGCAGAGGTCGATCGTCGCCTCCGTGTGGCCGGCGCGGACGAGAACGCCGCCGACGCGGGCGCGGAGGGGGTAGATGTGGCCGGGCATGACGAGGTCCGATGGGTGCGAGGCCGGGTCGCCGAGCAGGCGGATGGTCCGCGCGCGGTCGTGCGCTGAGACGCCGGTCGTAATGTCGCTACGGGCATCGACAGAGACGGTGAAGGCGGTGCCGTACTGCGCCTCGTTGTTGCCCACCATGAGCGGGATGCGCAGGTGGTCCAGCCGCTCGGCGGACAGCGGCACGCAGATGATGCCGCAGGTGTGCCGGAGCATGAAGGCGATGCTCTCTTCGCTGACGAACTCGGCCGGGATCGTGAGGTCGCCTTCGTTCTCCCGCTCGTCATCATCGACGATGATCACGAAGCGGCCGCGGCGGTACTCCTCTATCGCCTCCTCAATGCTGGCGAAGCCGGGCTCGCGCGCGGGGTTTCGCGCCCCGCGCAGCCGCACGATAGACTTGACTTTCGGGGATTCCCCGTCCACTTCCGGCACCGGATGGCCTCCTTCGTCTGTCCCGTCCGCTCGGTGGGTACGGGCAGGGATAATTATAACGCAGATTTATCCGGCGGGGCGTTGCGGGTTGGACGGGGCATCTGGGCGGGACTCACGCTCGCTCAGGAGCTGGTCCACGTACCGCGCGATGATGTCGCTTTCCAGGTTCACGCTGTCGCCGGGGCGCTTGCGCGTGAGGTTGGTGTGCTCCTGCGTGTACTGCACCAGCGAGACAGTGAACGTCTCGCGGTCCCTGGCGACTACCGTGAGCGAGACGCCGTCCACCGTGACGGGCCCCTTCACCACCGTATGCCGCAGGATGTCCGCCGGGGCGCTGAACCGCGCGAGCACGGCATCCTCTTCCGGCGTCAGCGCCACCAGGCTGCCTGTGGCTTCGACAACGCCGCGGACGATGTGCCCCGAGAGCCTGGTGGCGGGCGTGACGGAGCGCTCCAGGTTCACGAGATCGCCGGGCTTCAGCTCCCCCAGGTTGGAGCGGCGGTAGGTCTCCGGCATGCAGTTGAAGGTGAGCGAGGCGCCGTCCATCTGCGCCACGGTGAGGTCCACGCCGTTGACGGCGATCGAATCGCCCGCTGATGTGCCCTCGTGAACGGTGCGGCAGGCGATGACCAGCGTGCCGCGGTCAGCCCGCTGCACGGCACCCAACTCTTCGATGATGCCGGTGAACATGAGATAAGGGTCGGGGGTGAGGGTGTGTGGGTCAAGGGGTCAGGGGTCAGCGGTCAGTGGCCAGTGGTCAGCGGTCAGCGGTCAGGCGATCAGCGGTCAGCGGTCAGGGGTCAGCGGTCAGGTGATCAGGTCGGGGGTCAGGGGGTCAGTGCGGAGTGTTCGGCAACCGCTCATGGTACGAGTACCTCACCATGAGCGGGTCGGGGCGTCTTTCGCTGGCTGTGAATTCGGGCCAACACCTCTTCCCGCTCGCCCTGAGGCACTCGTAGGGCGAGCGGCGCACGACGTCGCGATTCAGACGAACGCCCTCTCTGCCCTCGTCCACCGTCAACAACGCCCGTGTGAGCTACGGCTAGAGGCTGTTGGTGAGCAGGCCGGGGTAATCGCCGGGGGAGTGGCCCAGGCCGGCGCGTTTGGCCGCGATCTCGCCGATGTGGAAGTAGTGGTGCGCTATGGTCCGCAGGAGGGCGTAGCGCAGGTTCAGCCCCCGCTCCCGCAGGTGCGCCAGCGAGCCGTCGTAGCTCACGGTGAGGTCCAGGTCCCCGTCCGCTAGACCCTCCACATAGGCCCGCGCGGACTCACGCACCGCCAGGGCGGCCGCGCGGATGGCCGGCCAGTCCCCGGCCAGGCCGCTGCCGCCGATGCGGAAGCGGGTCTGCGAGATGAGGGGATGCGGCGGCAGGCCCTGGAAGCGGACGTTGGTCCACGCATCCAGCTGGTTCGCGAGGTGGGCGACGGTCCAGGCGAAGGAGCTCTCGCCGGGGCCGGCGGCGAGGGCCGTCCGCTCATCGAGGCCGGCCAGCACGCGGTCGAGGTCGTCCCAGGCGTCGAACAGGAGTCCAACGAGCTGGCTGCGGGGCATGGCGCGAGTTTAGCGGGCGGCGGCGGCTACGGCAACGGCGCCATGGATTAGGCACTTGAGACACCCACGGATAACTGGCATCCTGGGCACGTGGGACCACGTGGGCGTGCCCTACCTCGATCAGTACCTGCGGGAGTTCGACTTCCGGTTCAATCGCCGGAAGATTTCTGACGCGGAGCGGTTCGCCGCTTTGTTCGGGCAGGTGGCCGGTCGGCGGCTGACTTGGTACTGCCGGACGGCTCAGCCTGAGAATCCTTTACGCCTAGCGTGGGATAGCTTCTCTATCGCCTGCTCCAATGTGAGCGGGTGTAGCGATACGGAAGTGTCCTCGTGCTTGTTAGTCACAGGCCTATGATGTCACATCATTCAACCAACTGCCGAGTGGCACAGTCACGTTGTGCATGCCCGGATAGAGCGCCAAGGCAGCCGTAATCCAATGATGTATCAAACCAGCTGACACGAATGCTGAGTACATTAGCCCAGAATGCTCTCGGCCCTCAGCCTCCCAGCGCCGGCGGAGCGGCTCAAAGTCGCGAACATTTTGCGTATAGAGAATCCGCCCCTCGCGTGTAGCAAACTCCAACAACGGCTCATCGTCTGCTCTATCCATGCCAGCCTCAAGTGCTGTGATCACGTCATGGCCATCGTTGCGTAAGCGAATCACCAACTCAGCCTGAACGTGATGGTCTAAGCAGAATCGGGCTGGCATTTCGCCGCCAGCGCTTCTTCTTCGGCGATCTCGGCCTCAACCTCACTGCGATGTGAACCGTAATACGTCAGGGCAGCTGCTACTTGAATTGGAGTCAAGAATGGAAATGCAAGACGCGCATCGCCGAGCAGGCGTTGCTGACGCACAACATCTGACACGCGCACCCGTAGGCCATCCACAATGGGCGATCCGCCCATCCTGCCTGGAACTCGCGTGATGATGTCCGATTCGTTCATTAACTGTCTGAGCCTCGCAAGCGCAGCATCATCCTGCGCCGTCGCGCTCAGTAAGACGCTGGTGTGCTGTTCGGCGTTACTGGAACTGGCATGAACGGTGACATGCATTAGTGTTTGTGTCATTGTCGTGGCTTTCCTCCGGCTGTCAGCCAGTTGTCGTAGTTCTCCTGAAGAACCCTGATTAAGGCGAGCATTCGCTCCGGCGCCATCGCGATCCGCGCTATCGTCTTCACTGGAACGTAGGGCTTGGACGCGACCTGCGCTCTTTGTTCCTCCGGCGTCCCCAAGACTAATGGTGGCGAGAACTGAGCAAACGTGATTACGAACTCGTGCTGTACGTGCTGAACGACCTGTAAGTTCGAGAGTTGAATTGGTACATCCTCGGTACCAATGAAGAAGAACGGAAGGGCGATTCCCTCTGGTTCTTGGGTCATAGGCTCCTCTCGTGGGGCCGACAATACCCCTTTATAGTCTACACCAATAGCGGGAAATGGCACTATTGCTCCGCAACGCCTAACCTCCGTGCTGGAATTGAACTAGCCGGAGGCGCGCACCATCGGCATCGACGTGGACGATCTGCAAGTCGTCCGCCGTTGTCTCTAGTATACTCTCCGGTACCATGCGTCGCAGGTGGCTAATTGCCATCGTTCTCCTGACCGCGCTAGTGTTCTCTGCCGCTGGCGTTGCCATCGGCCATTGGGTGGTGCCAGATGGCAGGCCAAGTGCCGCCGATTGTAGCGCGGCAATCAACTACTTCAACACGATCTCAGGAGTCTCCCAGAACCGATCAGACAGCGACCTCCATCAACTTGTGAACGACGCAGGCGCTCACATGACCGATTCCTGCCTACCCTAGCTCTAGGGTGTGTCATCTAGCCAATCCCCAACGGCGCCGTCCGCCCGCGCCTCACGGCTTGCGCGCGATGAACGTCGCGTAGTCGATATACATATCGGCCGCGCGGCGTTCCAGCTCGACGCCCGACTCGACGTCATCGGCAAAGGAGACGTCCGCCGGCTGCGCTGTCTTCGCCTCCTGCGCCACCGCCAGCAGCGGCCGCCAGTAGTCCTCCCAGTCCGAGCGCGCATGCAGATGGGTGCGCTCGATGCGCAGCCCCGCCGCTGCGATCTCCGCCGCGTACTCGTCGTGCGAGGGCCGCGGCTGCTCCCCCGCCAGCCAGCGCCACTCCGGCCCCAGCGGCGGGTCGGGCTTCGTCCGCCAGACGATGTCCGAAACGATCACCCACCCCTCTGGCCTCGTGACCCGGGCGAGCTCCCGCAGGGCCGGACGCAGGCCCACTATCGAAGGCGCACCGATACAGTAGGCGGCGTCGCAGACGGCGTCGCGGACGGGCAGACGCTTGCCGTCCGCGCGCACGATGGACACAAGGTCGCGCAGGTTGAAGAACCAGAACTTCGCGGCGGCGTAGTGGATGAGCGGGTCATAGAGGTCCACGCAGAGGACGCGGCAGGCGCAGCGGCCCGCCAGCGTCGCCGCCGCCTCGCCCTTCCCGGAAGCGAGGTCCAGGAGCAGCGAGTCCTCCGTGGGCCGGACCGTCTCGGCGATCAGCTCGACGGTGAGGGCGGCGCCGGGGGTCAGGTACTCTTGTTTGGCGTAGTGGCGGAGGAACTCCGGCACGGGCGGGCTAGGTCTCCGTCTCAGAATTGCCTGCTTGTGCGCACCGGGCCCACCAGGCATCAAGAATGGCGCGAGGTTTGCTTGAGGGTCTGTCCGCTTGCAAACGTCTTCTGTCCCACCCTCCCGCCCTCGAAGTGTTATCCAGGGGACACCCCTGGACGACCCCGGCGGGGGCTGCGCCCCCTGCACCCCGGCTATGAGCCACGCGTCTATTCTCGAGACAGATGGCTGACGGGTTCATCGTCTCGCCTTGCACCTGCTGCGCCGTGACGTTCCCGCTGTGGCGACAACGGAACCGAAGCAGCGCGCGCCATCAGGCACCGACGTATGCAACTGTCCACAATGTGCAAGGTACTAGTGAGACGGGGCACTAGGCGGCCGGTTCCCGGCGCATGGTCCAGTAACGGGGCCCGCCCATGGGCGCGTTGCCGGTCCGCACCACCTCGAAGCCGTGCTTCCCGTAGAAGGTGACGTTGATCTCGCGGCCGGTCTCCAGGTAGCAGGGCAGGCGCTCCGCGTCGGCCCGCCGGAGCACCGGCTGAATCAGGGCGCTGCCCAGGCCCCGGCCCTGGCGCGGCGGGTCCACGCCCAGAGCGGCCAGGTACCAGTGGGGGCCGGGCATGTCGCGCCGGTGCAGGCGGTCCAGGAGGCCGAGGCTCGCCAGGAAGCGCGGAAGCGCCAGGCCCAGCTTCAGGGGCAGGGCCAGGTAGCCGGCGCGCAGAAGGCCCAGCACGGTGAAGCGCGGCTGCTCCGGCGGCAGCCAGATGGCGGCGCCCTCGGGGGCCACGGGCGTTGTGTAGATGTGGCCGTAGGCGCGGCCGTAGCGCAGGTCGCGCGCCATGGCCCAGCGCAGGAAGCGGCGGCGCCTGGCGTCGCTGGGCAGAAGCCACAGCGCGCCCGGCTCGTCGTCGAAGGCGCGCGCCAGCAGGCGCGCGGCCTGCCCGAACTGCCCGGTCCGCAGTCTCACCGGCTCGCCTGTCAGTGCATCCGTTTCTGCGGCCAACTGCTGTGTCACTGCCCCTACCTTACCGGCTACTCTTCTCCGGACATCTTACACTGGGCCTCTGCGGCTAAACAGGAGTGCCGGTCAGGAACCCGGCGCTCTCCGGCGAGACCTCGATGACCCCGGCCTCGCCGTAGCGCTCAGCGTAGTAGCGTACCCGAGCGGACAGCGTGCGCAGCCCGCCGGCCAGGTTGCGCAGCCCGCCCGGCGAGAGGTGGTACTTCAGCGCGAACCGCAGGAGCACGGACAGGCGCAGCCGCCTCCCGGACTTCGCCCGTCCCGCCACGCGCAGCACCCGCGCCGGACCGGCAGCCCGCTCGCCGTGAAACAGCATGACGACCTGCCGGGTCGCCGTCACATCCCGCGCCGCCGGCGAGGCGTTGCGCGTAGTGATGTAGACGCGCCGGCCGTCAGAGACGAACCATAGCGGCGTGATGTGCGGCTGACCCTGGGCCGAAAGGGTGGCCAGCCTCACCACCATCGAGCGGTCCAGAAACTGCCGGACACCGGCGCTCTCAGCTCTCACCCGCTCTCCCTTTCGCGCATGGCGCCGTAGTGCCAGGCGCTCACCTTGCCGGGCACGACCTCGAACCAGCGCAGCGCTCCGTCAGCGCCGGGCGGACCGGCAACCGGCACGGCCCGCCCGCGCACGGACAGCCCACGCAGCTCTGAGTGATAGCAGCCGTCGTCGATGAGCAGCGCCACGGGCCCCTCGCCCGGTGCGCCGGCGTCGCCCGCGGAGACGCCGAAGCAGTACCGCCCGTCCTCGTACCGGAAGGCTACGGGCAGCGCCTCGATCGCGCCTTCACGGCCGAAGGCGAGACTCGCGCGCGGGGGCCGCTCGAGCAATCCCCGCAACTCCTCGGGGCCCACTGCGCGGGTGATGCGCTTGCTTCGCGTCACCATCGGCCACCACCGCGCGGCTCCATGCTGCCGCCGGTTTCCAGCGCGGCTAAAGCGCTGCGTAGACGGCTTCGATCATCCTTGGCCAGCGCGGGTCCACCAGGTCCAGCGAGAAGATCATCTTGTTCATCGTGTAGCCGAACCCCAGCCCGGCCGCCGGGTCCGCGAAGCCGAAGGAGCCGCCCATGCCCGCGTGCCCGAAGAGCCTGCCGCTGGGGCTGACCTGCATCTCCGGCATGTCCAGCATGAAGCCCAGCCCGAACCGGGTGGGCATGAGCAGAATGGCGTCCGGCCCGTACGACTGCTCCACCGTCGCCTGCTCAATGGCCGCCCGCGAGAGCACTCGCACCCCGTTCAGCTCGCCGCCGTGCGCCAGCGCCCCGTAGACTGTCGCCAGCGCGCGGGCGTTGCCGTGGCCGTTCGCCGCCGGGATCTCCGCGGCCCGCCATTCGCGCGTGTTCATGTAGCCGGGCTGCGCCATGGCGTCCAGGCTGATCATGAACGACCTGAAGTTCATCGAGTCCGGGTCCGCGAACACCTGCGCCAGCGGGTGGTTGGAGTCGAGATCGGGCAGCGGCGCCGGCACCATGTCCGCCGTGTGGGCGTCGTGCTCCGGCCCCAGGCCAATGTGGAACTCCAGCCCCAGCGGCGCCGCCACTTCCTTGCGGAAGTACGCGCCCACGCTCATCCCCGTGATGCGGCGGATGACTTCGCCCACCAGGTGGCCGAAGGTGATGGCGTGGTAGCCGTGCTTCGTTCCCGGCTCCCACCAGGGCTCGGTGGCGGCCAGGGCGGCGGTGAAGAGCTCCCAGTTGTAGGCGCCCCCGGAGGGCAGGAACTGCCGCAGCGCCGGCAACCCGGCGCGGTGGCTGAGCAGGTGGCGCACCGGCAGCTTATCTTTGCCCGCCTGCGCGAACTCCGGCCAGTAGCGGGCCACGGGGGCGTCCGGGTCCAGCTGGCCTTCGTCGATGAGGCGGTTGGCGCAGATGGCCGTCATGCCCTTCGTCGTCGAGAAGACGTTGACGATGGTGTCCCGCTCCCAGGGCCGCGTGCGCCCGGCGTCCGCGTGCCCGCCCCAGACGTCCACCACCGTCCTGCCGTCCACCATGACGGCGAGCGACGCCCCGATCTCGCCGAAGTCCGCGAAGTTCTGCGCGAACGCCTCCTTCACGCCCTGGAAGCGCCGGTCGCAAGTCCCCTGAATTTCGGCTGCGGCTGTAGTCATGAGCTTCCCTCCCGGTGAAGTTGTCGGCCCAATGGTAGCACTTTAGCGCGCGCTAGGTGGAGGGACGACGCCACGTCATCGCCTCGAAGGTGCCACGCGTGAGGTTCGCGCCGCGCGGTGGCCGGCGCCCTACGCCTCCACCCGCTCCAGCGGCGCGAAGGACAGCAGCAACTTCTTGATGGCCGCCTCGCCCTGGAAGGCGACCACTACTATGTGGTCACGCCCGCTCGGTGTGAGTGATCGAACCTTGCCCAAGCCGAACTTGGGGTGACGAACGGTGTCTCCAACGCCGAACCCGACACCGGCGGATCCCTGGCCCGGCCACAGAACCAGGAACACCTCTTGCAGTTCGACGATGCCTTTTAGGTGAATTGGCATGAGTTTCACGGTGGTGAACTCTGCAGGTCCGATTAGCTCCACCACTACGCGCGAAACCCGTATCTGACTTGCCTCAGCCGAATCACAGAGTCGAGCCGCGATATTAACTGCACGGCCATAGAAATCCTCGTCCTCTTCGACGGCGTCACCTGCGTTAATGCCTATCTTGAGACCCAACTTCATAAGGGTGCGGTCTGCCAGTGACTGCACGCGTTGCTGGATCGCCGCCGCGCACCTAATGGCCTTGGTAGCAGAGCCGAATGCAGCCATGAGACCGTCGCCTGTCCCCTTGACGTCCTGGCCGTCATATATCCCTACGACTTCGCGCGTTGTTTTGTCGTATTCACGCATGACCGCTCTTGCCGCCTCGTCCCCAAGCTGCTCTGTCAATTCAGTCGAACCAACCAAGTCAGTAAACATGAATGTACGTGTGAGGTATTTACTGGCACCGGTTCGACTCTCGATCACAGCCTCGATGTGCTTAACGCCGGCCGTCGTCAGCCAGAAGTTTCCAGTGCTCCAATCGGCTTCTCCCGTGCCACGGCTGGTGATCAGACCTTCATCGCGCAGGTACTTGACCTCCTGTTGGATTGTCGTTGCTGGAACCTTGCAGGCCAGCCGCAGGCCCTCCAAGTCCACCTCAAACGAGCCGTCGGCGAATCCGCGCTCGCGCCAGCGGTACAACCCCCTGAGCAATGCGTCTCGCAGCTCTTTGCCGGTAAACCCATGCGGTACAGGAAGAGTGATTACTACATCTTCGTTCTCTGGCCTGAGGTCGAGAAAGAGCCATGCCTTGATAAAGGCGAGTCCAGTGCTCATCGCTGCCTTGTATCGATCTCCTAGGTTTCCAGAAGATCGACCCACATCAAATGTCAGACGAAAGGCACCGGGCCCTTGATGCTCGCTCGCATACCATCGGTACGTTCCAGTGCTTGGAGTGCCCGGCTCACCCTCCAGATACCAACCGAGGTAAGGCACTGGCTCGGCACGCAGAGTATCTCGGTCGATGGTCACGGCGCCGCTACGCCTCCACGCGCTCCAGCGGCGCGAAGGAGAGCAGCAGCTTCTTGATCGCCGCCTCACCCTGGAAGGCGACGACCACCTGGCAGTCCGCGCCCGAGGGCTCGCAGGAGACGACGACGCCCTCCCCGAACTTGGGGTGCCGCACGTGGTCGCCGGGGGCGAACGTCTGCGGGGCACGGACGGCGTCCGGCCCGCCGTCCCAGCCGGGCGCGGCAAGCGGCGCCCCTACCGGGCCCCTGTGCACTGCGTAGCGGTAGCGCGCCGGGAACATCGCCGGCGCGGCCGCCCGCTGGCTCTGCGCCATCAGCGGCGGCGGGATGTCCGCCAGGAAGCGCGAGGGTGGGTTGTGGCCGCTGAAGGCGCGCCGGAACGCCCGCACCAGGTAGAGGTGCCGCTTGGCGCGGGTCATGCCGACGTAGCACAGGCGCCGCTCCTCCTCCAGCTGCTCCGGGTTCCCGCTCTCCAGCGAGCGCATGTGCGGCAGCAAGCCCTCCTCCATGCCGATGATGAACACCACCGGGAACTCCAGCCCCTTGGCCGCGTGCAGCGTAATCAGCGTCACGGAGTCCACCTTCTCGTCGTACTCGTCCACGTCCGTGATCAGCGCCACGTCCTCCAGGAAGGAGGCCAGCGCGTGCTCCGGCTTCAGCTCGTCGTACTGGATGGCCACCGCCCGCAGCTCCTGCACGTTCTCCCAGCGCTCCTCGCCGTCGTCCTGCGCCAGCAGGTAAGCCTTGTACTCCGTGCGGTCGATGATGGCGTCCGTAAGCTCTGAGAGCGAGGCCGTTTTGGAGAGCGCGATCAGCTCGTTCAGCAATCCCAGGAAGCGCAGCAGCGCCCCGGCCGTGCGCTTCTGGAACGGGTGCTCCGCCGGCATGCCGCCGCCCGTGTAGCGACGCCCCGGTGGGGCGTCTGGAGGGCGTTCCACCGGGGCGCCTTGGAGACGTTCCACCGGAACGTCTCTACGGCCGGGGGTGCCGCGGTCGGGCGACTCTTCGAGAGCCTCAGGGTGAGCGGAGGGATATTCGGGCGAGTCGCGCTCGCTGTCGGCCAGCAGCTGGAGGGCGGCGTAGGGCGGGATCTCGCGCTCGCGGGACCAGCGGTTCAGTTCTGCGATGGTGCGATCGCCGATGCCCCGATGCGGAACGTTGACGACCCGCAGCAGGGCCACGGAGTCGAAGGGGTTTTGCACCAGCCGCAGGTAGGCCAGCAGGTCCTTCACCTCGCGGCGCTCGTAGAACCGCGTGCCGCCCACCAGCCGGTACGGGATGCTGCGCCGGATCAGCGCCTCCTCCACCGGCCGCGACTGCGCGTTCGTCCGGTACATGACGGCGATGTCCTGGCAGCGCAGGGACGCGTCATGATTCGCCCTCGCGCCGGAGTTTTGTTTGCTTGATTCTTGATTGCTTGATTGCTTCGTCAGCCGCTTGACCTCCTCCGCCAGGAACGCCGCCTCGTCCTCCTCGTCGTAGGCCTCGTGGACGACGACCGGGCCGCCGGGGCCGTTCTCCGTCCAGAGGTTCTTCTCCTTGCGCTGCTTGTTGAGCGCGATCACGGAGTGCGCCGAGTCCAGGATGGTCTGAGTGGAGCGGTAGTTCTGGTCCAAGATCACCACGCGCCCTTCCGGGTAGTCGTGCTCGAAGTTGAGGATGTTGCGGATGTCCGCCGAGCGCCAGGAGTAGATGGACTGGTCGGGGTCGCCCACCACGCAGATGTTGCGGTGGCGGCAGGCCCACTGTTTCGCCAGTATGTACTGCGCCACGTTCGTATCCTGGAACTCGTCTATGTGCACGTAGGCGTAGCGCTCCGCGTACTTCTCCAGGACGTCATCGCGCTCCTGGTAGAGGCGCACGACCTTGAGCAGGATGTCGTCGAAGTCCAGCGCCTCGTTCTGCTCCAGGATGTCCTGGTAGCGCGCGAAGACACGCGCAGTCACCTCCTGGAAGTAATCGCCCACGAGCGCCGCGAACTCCCGCGGCCCCTGCAGCTCGCTCTTCGCGCGCGAGATCGCCGAGAGCACGGCGCGGGGGGCGATGCGCCTGGGGTCGAGGCCCATATCGTCGAGCGCGCGCTTGACGGCGGCTATCTGGTCCGCGTTGTCGTAGATGGTGAAGGTGCGCGGGATGCCGATGTGCTCGCCGTCGATGCGCAGGATGCGCGCGCAGACGGCGTGGAACGTCCCCAGCGTCAGGTCGCTCCCGACGTCCTCGCCCACCAGCCCGTAGATGCGGTCCCGCATCTCGCGCGCGGCCTTGTTCGTGAAGGTCACGGCCAGTATCCGGCGCGGGCGGACGCGCTTCTCCCGGATGAGGTAGGCGATGCGGTGGGCGATGACGCGCGTCTTGCCGGAGCCGGGCCCGGCCAAGATGAGCAGCGGCCCGTCCGTCTGCTCCACGGCCTCGCGCTGTCGCGGGTTCAGGTTCCCCAGGATGGACGGCGGGGCTTCGGTCATGCCACCTCGGATGATACAGGTGTGCGAGTGCGGGACGGAAGGGAGATTTGGGGTTAGAGGTTAGAGGTTAGAGGTTAGAGGTTGGAGGTTTGAGGTTGGAGTGGAAACCGGGTGGGCGTCAGCGGCGCGGCGTCAGCACGACACAGACGGCAGCCACACCCCGTCCGGCTCCGCGTACGGCCCCAGCGCCATCAGGTTCATCACCTTGCGGTTGCGGCAGCCGGCGGCCAGGAACCGGCGGTAGAGGCTGCCCTCCGTGAGCGGGCAGAAGAAACGGGCCATCTGCGGCGGCATGAGGCCGGCGGCGTGCAGGACCAGCGCCACCATGTCCTCCTCCGCCTGGGCCACGCCGTGACCCGCGATGCCCAGGAGGAAGTAGCCGGTGATGCGCCCGGCCCGCTCGCGGACGAACGGCCGGAAGGGGCTGCCGAAAAGGTGGGCCACCTCGTTGCGGCGGCTGACGCGGTAGATGCGGCGGGAGAGCTCCTCCACCGCCGGCAGGTCGTCGGGCGTCGCCTCACGCACGTGCGGGTCTGCCTTCCCCACAGGCTCCATCATGACCACGGGTGTCTTCGTATCGAAGCCCAGTGAGGCGTAGAGGGCCAGCGACATCATGTTGAACGAGTCCTGCATGAGCCTCACCTGCTCTATCCCGTTCTCCCGCGCGTACTTGAGCACGTCCTCCATCAGCGCCCGGCCGGCACCCATTCCCTGCGCCGGAGGATCCACGCTCACAGGGCCGATGCCGCCCACCTCGTCGTGCGCCGTCAGGTAATTGGAGCCCGCCAGTCTCCCGCCGGCGCTGGCTGCCACGGAATAGCAATCCTCATCGTGGACAAGGCTCGTCAGGACCATCTGGGCAAAGGCCGGGGTGTCGAAGTCGGTCGCGAAGCCGTGGCGGTCCGAGATGTCCTTGAAGGCGTCGTAGCAGATGCGGGCCAGCTCCTCAACCTGCCCTGGGTTGACGGGGGCGATTTCGACTGCCATACGGCGCTCCTCTCAGAAATGGGGGTGGGTTGCTCAGGCGATTATAGCGCGCAGCCGGGCGGCAGCGATCTCACGAGGGCGGCCGCAGCGGACAGCCGGCGCACTGGGGCAGCAGGTCAGTCGCCCGCACGTGCGTTATGTCCAGCCCGGCCCGCCGTAGCAGCGCGAGCGCGGGCCACAGCGGCAGGCCCACGACGTTGCAATAGCAGCCATCATAGCTCTCAACGGGCGCGAACAGCGCGTCCTGGATGCCGTAGGCGCCGGCTTTGTCGAAGGGGTCGCCGCGGGCGATGGAGGCGGCGATCTCTTCCTCGCTGTAGGGGCGCATCGCGACAACCGTCCGAAAGTGGCCGACGAGCATAGAGACGCCCCGGCGGGGCGTCTCTACAGGGACGGCGACGGCGACGGCGGTGACGACGCGGTGGGTGCGGCCGCGCAGGCCGCGCAGCATGGCGGCGGCCTCCTCCGCGCCGGCGGGCTTGCCCAGGAGGACGCCCCGCAGCGCCACGACGGTGTCGGCGGCCAGCACCAGGGCGCCCGCGTGCTGCTCGGCGACGGCGCGGGCCTTGGCCGCCGCCAGCCGCCGGGCCGCCCGCTCTGGCCGGCCGCCATCGCCGGCGACGTCTTCTTCGATCTCGGCGGGCTGGACAGCGAACGGCACGCCCAGGCGCGAAAGTAGCTCGCGGCGGCGGGGAGAGGCGGATGCCAGGATCAGTTTCGGAGAACCAAGAACCGAGAACCTGGAACCATTCTCCTTTGGGTTCTGGGCTCCTGGTTCTAGGTTCACGGCGAGGCAGCGGGGCTGGGGCGGCTCATCGTCGCCACGCATTCAATGTGGTACGTCTGCGGGAACATGTCCACCGGCGTCACGTCCAGCAGCGCGTAGCCCCCGTCCGCCAGCAGGCGCAGGTCCCGCGCCAGCGTCGAGGGGTCGCAGGAGACGTAGGCGATGCGCGCCGGCCCCAGGCGTAGCACGGCCTCGATCGCCCCGGGGTGACAGCCCTGGCGCGGCGGGTCCAGGATCAGCGCGTGCACCGGCTCGCTGATCGCCGCCAGTGCCGCCTCCACCTTCTCGCGGTAGTACTGGACGTTCGGCGAACCCTGGATGTTGCACATGGCGTCGTCCACGGCCGCCGCCGACTCTTCGATGGCGATGACGCGGCCCACGCTGGGCGATAGCACCACCGCGAACGTCCCCACCCCGGCGTAGGCGTCCACAAGCGTCTCGCCGCCGGTGAGTTGCAGCCGCTCGCGCACCAGCTCAATCAGCCGCTCCGCCTGCGGGGTGTTGGTCTGGAAGAAGGAGGCGCCGGAGATGCGGAAGCGGCGCCCCAGCAGCTCCTCGTAGTAGAACTTCTGCCCGGAGGGCGGCGCAGTCTCGATCGCGCTCAGGTCCGGGTGGATGAGCACGTCGCCGGTGTTGACGCCCAGACGGAAGGCGACCTGGTGGAGGCCGCCGCACCGGCCCTGCAGCTTCGGGATGGCCTCGTTGATGTACTGGTTCGCGATCAGGCAGCGGTCGATGCGCAGGAAACGGTGGGTCGCCCGCTCCACGAAGCCGATCTCCCCCATACGCTTGGCGGTGAAGCGCACGTGGTTGCGGTAGCCCCAGGGGTCGTCCGCGCCCAGCGTGGGCGAGACCGGCGGGTCCGGGAAGCCGCCGATGCGCCGCAGCTGCTCCCGCACGATGTGCCGCTTCAGTGCGAGCTGGCGCGGATAGGCGATGTGCTGCCACTGGCAGCCGCCGCAGCGCCCGAAGTACTCGCACGGCGGCTCGACGCGATCGGGCGACGCCTCGATCACCCGCGCCACCCGCGCGAACGCCACGCCGGCCCGCTCCCGGTCCACGTCTACCTCCACCTCTTCGCCGGGGATGCCATAGCCGGCGAAGATCACCCGTGAGCCGTCGCGGGCCAGGGCGCCGCCCTCGAACGCCATGTCCTCCAGCCTAACCCGCAGCCGCTCCGGAGGGCCGACCACCTGTTCGCGCCTGCGTCTGGGCATGTCAAATTCGCTCCACCTCAGTTTATAGAGGCGCCCACCGGAGGCCAACCTGGGCCCGCGCGATATCGTAGCGTGGCGGCCCCGGCTACCGGCAGGCAGGCGGGGCGGGCGCGATGGTATAATGTCGGAAATCCTGATCAAAGTCGCAGAGGGCAGGTTTTAGATGGAGTACGCGATCCTCGGTGGCCTCGTAGGCGGCGTTTGGGCACTCCTCCTCTGGCTCAGCATCATCGTCTGGGTCTACCGCGATGTCCGCGAGCGCACGCGCGACCTGGGGCTGCAGGTGCTGGCGGTGTTCGTGGTCATGATGTTCTTCCCGGGCTTCAACATCCCCGGCCTGGCCCTTTACCTCATGCTGCGCCCCAGGGAGAGCCTGGAAGAGGCGTACGCGCGCTCCCTGGAGGAAGAGGCGCTGCTGCGAGAGATCGGCGATGAGGGGGTCTGCCCCTCCTGCCGCCGCTTCGTGGAGCGCGGCTGGAAGACCTGTCCTTTCTGCCAGACCCAGTTGAAGGACGTCTGCCGCCAGTGCGCGCAGCTGCTCAGCTTCGCCTGGCTGGCCTGCCCCTACTGCGGCACACCCCGCCCGGCGCCGGCGCAGAACGCCCCGGAACGGATGGAGACGGACGCCGCAGCCCAAGCCGGGGCCCCGCAGCGCCCACCCGCCCGCGCCGGGGACGGCGCCGCCGCGCAGCCCGCCGGCGAAGAGACGCTCCCATCCAGCACCCGCACCCCGCGCTGACGAAACCCCACCCACTGCCCGGTCGAGGACGCGCCGGACCCGCGAGCGGCGTCAGGCCAGGAGCCGCGCCACGTCCAGTCCGTCCAGCAGCTCAGAGGCGCGCTCCGCCTGAGGCGGACCGCCCGCGAAGGGCACGGTGGCGAACAGCGCCTCGATCACCTCGACCGTCCTGATCGTGTCGAGATCCGTGCGCAGCAGTGGGACGCTGTCCTCCGCGGCGCGGTCCAGCACGTATGAGAGCATGGGCAGGCCCCCGGTCACGATCAGGCAGCCGACCCCGGCGTTGAGGGCCGCCAGCTGCAGGTCCGGCTTATCGCTGCGGACAATCACGGCGGTGGCGCCGTAGCGGTCGAAGTACCCCTGGCCGGGGTCAGCCGAGATGGACGCGATCAGCGGCCGGTCCAGCGGCGTCAGCTCGTTGCCCGCCAGGAAGCTCGCCTCTGCCCCCAGCGCCGCCGCCACCGCGCCCAGCGCCGGCGCCGCCAGCACACGGTCCTCCAGCACCAGCGCCAGCAGCGGCTGGCCCGCCGCCGCGTACGCCGCCCGCGCCGCCTCCAGCCGCCGCGCCGGCACGCGGTTCAGGACCACACCGGCTAGCCGCTCGCCCGCCGGCGCGCAGAACTGGCGGACGGCGCCCGCGTCCGCAGCGCCCGCCGCGATCGCGATCACCCGCGCGTCAGGGGCCTGCGCCAGAGCGGCCGCGAAGTCGCCGGCGGCGGCCTCGATGAGGGCCACGTCTGCGCCTTCGGTGAGGGCGCCGGGAAATGTGGCGAAGAACTGCGCGTCGGCGTCGGCGCTATCGCCGCCTTCCAGCCGCGTCAAGGAGAAGCTCTTGCCCGCCTCCCGCAGCTTCCGGGCCAGCCCCGCCGCGATGGCCGTCTTGCCGGCGCAGGGCTCTGGGGAAACGAGGAGCAGGGCGGGCATGACTTGGTGAATTATAGCACAAGCACCCTACGGCGCCCGCGCGGACAGCGGGATCTCCGCCGGCTGCGGATTCCGCAGGAGATACCCGGCGAAGAGTGCCATGGCCAGGATGCCAAGAACGCCGCCGGCCGTCATCGTCCAGAAACCCTCTTCCAAGCGCGTCTCATTGGCGATGAGCGACCCGGCGCCGCGGGCGGCCGCCGCCCCCTGCAGCAGCACGAGGAGGGAGAGCGCCACCAGGCGCGAGGACTGCCCCTGCATCCGGCGCATGGCCAGCCGGGGCATGACAAGGAGCGCCATGCCCGGGATGATGCTCGTGACAAACCCCAGCGCCAGGAAGTGGCGCACGGCGTCCACCTCGTAATGCGCCGGCGGGCGCTCGTCCCAGAGAGCGCGCAGGCCAAAGAAGACCTGCATGCCGGCGGCCACCAGCAGCCAGGCGTAGGCACAACGGACGAACGCCATGCTGCGGCGCGCCGACTCCCGCAGACGGTGTGGCGTGCCCTCAAAGATCCGCAGTGCGGCCAAGAGCAACAGGAAGGCGGCGCCGACGGCCGCGAAGGAGACGGCTTCCAGCACCCGCTCGCCGGTCGTCACCTCGTAGGAGCGCCAGATGACGGCGGCCGCGAAGCCGCCGATACCCACGTTAGCCAGCGCCCAGACGGCCATCACCAGGCGCGGGTCCGCCCGCCGCCGGCCGAAGAAGATGGGGAACGTGCGCAGGGAGACCGCGAACACGAACAGCGATACGAACCCGTACAGCAGCACGAACGTGACGGCGTTCGACCGGGTGACGGATACAGTCGCTTCCGGGCCGGCGGCGGCATCCAGGACCAGCGCCAGGTTGATCAGGAGCGCCACCACCAGCCACACTGAGGCGGCGGCGAAGAACTCCGAGTAGTGGAACTCGTCGGGGCGCCCGCGGCGAACGCAGTGCAGTATGACCCAGGCGAAGGTGAGCGCGGCCGCGGCCTCCAGGGCGCCCGAGGCGGCAAAGAGGACGTTCAGCGGCGGTTCATCGGCCCAGGGTTGCGAGACCGCCCGCAGGACGAGGCCGCCCGCCATCAGCGCGAACGTGAGGGGCACGAGTGACGCCGGACGCACCTTTACGCCCGTAAAGCGAGGGACCAGCCGCAAGCCCATGCCCGTCACGAAGAGGCCGAACCAGCCGACCAGCTGCAGATGCCCGTGCAACTGCGTGACGGCCGGCAGGCGGCCGGCCAGGGTGCCGCCCTGGGCCGCAGCGTGCGCCGCTGTGAAGCCGAGGGGGAACCCTAAGATCAGCGCGAAAAAGATCGCCCCGAAGACGAACGGGATGTACTGCCGCTCCTCCTCCCGAAAGCCCGATAGCAGCCGCACCCCTACAACGCCTGTTCGAGCGAGGTGTACTCCCGGCCCTGCACCGCCGCCACCGCCTCCGCCGTCAGCCGCCCGTTGATGGTGCCGGCGCCGGCCGCCAGAGCGGGATCCCCCCGCAGGGCGCCCAGGCCGCCGTCCGCCAGCTTCAGCACATACGGCAGCGTGGCGCCCGTCAGGGCCTCCGTGGACGTGCGCGGCACGGCGCCCGGCATGTTCGGCACGCAGTAGTGGATGACGCCCTCTTCCACGTAGATGGGGGCCGTATGGCTCGTCGGCCGCGAGGTCGCCGCGATGCCGCCCTGGTCTATGCAGACGTCCACGATGACGGCGCCCGCGCCCATCGAGCGCACCATCTCCCGTGTCACCAGCTTGGGGGCAATGCCGCCCGGCACCAGCACGGCACCGATCAGGATGTCCGCGCCGGACAGCTCTTCCGTCAGCACGGCCGGGCTCGTCACGCGAGTGGCGATGGGCCCCCGGAGCTGCGCTTCCAGCGCCGACAGGCGCTGCAGGTCCTTCGATGTCACCGTCACCCGCGCTCCCAGGGCCACGAGCACGCGGCTGGCCGCCGTTCCCACGTTGCCGCTGCCAATGACCAGCGCCCGCGCCGGCGCCACCCCGGCGATGCCGCCCAGGAGCTTGCCGCGGCCGGGTCCGGGCTTCTTCAGGAACTGTGCCGCAATCTCCGCCGCCATGCGCCCCGCCACCTGGCTCATCGGGATCAGCAGCGGCAGCGAGCCGTCCGCCTTGCGCACGGTCTCGTAGGCGATGGCGTTCGTGCGCGACGCCAGCAACGCCTGGGTGAGTTCCGGCGCCGGCGCCAGGTGCAAGTACGTGAACAGCAGCAGGCCGGGCCGCAGCAGGGGAAACTCGGCCGCCAGAGGCTCCTTCACCTTCACCAGCAGACCAACTGCCGCCGCCACCTCTTGCGCCGTCGCGCAGAGCTGCGCGCCCGCGGCCGCGTACTGGTCGTCGCTGTAGCCCGCCGCCGTCCCGGCATCGCGCTCCACCAGCACATCGTGGCCCGCCTGCGCCAGCGCCTGCACGCCGGCCGGCGTCAGGCCCACGCGGTACTCCTCGATCTTCGTTTCCTTAATCGTACCTACCTTCATCGCTTCCTCCAGGCGTAACTCTCGATCTCCGGCGGAATTGTATCAGCCGCGGCGGGCCGTCCCGCGGTCAGCTTCGGTTGCGCTCTTATTGCGCCGTACCTAGAATGGAATCCCGGTGCCGGGGTAGCTCAGTGGTAGAGCACGCGGCTGAAAACCGCGGTGTCGGCAGTTCGACTCTGCCCCCCGGCACCAGAAATTCCCCTCCGCGGCAAGCGCTCACGCCGCTCCTTCCACTCGTACAGCTATCGGCTGTACCTATTTGCATAACCTCGGGCCATAAGTCCCGTCTATAACAGGCCGTCCGGGCCATTCCCCCCCGGCGCGCTCCTGTTACGTTTAGTACAGAGAGCCAGATCGGAAGACAAAAAGGGCCACAGGCCTAAGAAAAGGAGGATGAGATGGCTCTGCTAGGAACAATCAGACGGTTCATGTGGGTGGCCCCGGTGCTCCTGGGCATCGTCTTCATCGCCGCCGGCGGCTACATGATCTCCGAAGGGCGCTCCGCCAAGGATGAGGTGCGGAACGCACTGGTCGCGGAGCAGGTGACCACGGCGAGCGACGCCGCCATCCCCGGCGTTGCCGTCGATGGCGTGGACACCGCCAGGGCACAGGAAGCGGCCATCACCGCCCACACGCGCGGCGAGTGGGGCCCCTACAGCGGGCTGGACCGCGCGGACCCCAACCGCCAGACGTACGTGAACGGAGTCTCGCTGCGCACGGCGCTCAACCTCGCCGTCATGGGCTTCAAGGTGTCTGACCTCGTGGTCGGCCTCGGCGTCTTCATGATGGTCATCGGCCTGAGCAACATCCTCATGCTGGCGCCGGTCATGTTCTGGCTGCGCCAGCCGGAGACCGCCGGCGAGAAGGCCCCCGCGCGGCAGCCCTTCACCCCCGGCGCCCACCTGCCGGCCCCCACTGGATAGTTCCAGGTACCCCCTGAGAAGGGCGGCGTGCAAACCGCGCGCCGCTCTTCTTTATCCTCCCCGCTAGCTGCCGTGTCTCAACCCATCGCAGGGGCGCAGCACACGCCGGTCCCCGCTGTCTGAGCCGCATCGTCTTGACCTGAGGAAGCCGTGATATCCGGCCGCTGCCGCGTGTGCTGCGCCCCTACACCCCGTTCGCCGCACAACGGCTGCCATGTGCGCCATCGTCCCTCGCGCGCAGGTCTGCCCCACCCCAGATTCCATTCGGCTACGCTCAGGACAGGCCTTCGCGAAGCTGCGCTGGGACACGTGGCAGATGTCGTCGTGCTCAGGATGACAGACGGGATGGCGCCGCGCTCGTTCGGGCGCGCCATCGTCCCTCGCCCCATTTCGCGCGAGTGCTCGGGCCGCACGCCGTTGAGCGGCGGCCCCCATGCTATACTGCCCGCAAAACCTCTCCGGGGACGTCCGGCGCAAGGTGAGCCTTTTCGGCCGCCGGGTCCATCCAGGCCGTCCGCCCGCTAGAAGGAGTAACGCGAATGCCAGGGCCGCTTGAAGGCGTCAAGGTTGTGGAGATGGGCCTCTGGGTGGCCGGCCCTGCCGCCGCCGCCATCCTGGCCGACTGGGGGGCCGACGTCATCAAGATCGAGCCACCCACCGGCGACCCGTTCCGCGGCCTTTTCGCCTCCGTCATGGGCTCGCCCGCCTCCGTCAACCCGCCCTTCGAGCTGGACAACCGCGGCAAGCGCAGCCTGGTCCTGGACCTGGAGAAGCCGGAGGCCCGCGAGATCGCCTACCAGGTCATCGACCGCGCGGACGTCTTCATCACGAACAACCGCCCGCGCGTGCTGGAGCAGTACGGGCTGGACTACGAGACGCTGCATGCCCGCTGCCCGCGCCTGGTCTACGGCCAGGTGACGGGCTACGGGCCCGACACCGAGGCCCGCGACACGGCCGCCTACGACATCGGCGCGTTCTGGTCGCAGGCCGGCATCGCCATGGCCCTCACCGCGCCCGGCGGCGCCATCCCCCAGCAGCGCGGCGGCATGGGCGACCACATGACCGGCCAGGCGTGCGCCGGCGCCGTCTGCGCCGCCCTCTACTCCCGCGAGCGCACGGGCGAGGGCCAGCGCGTCTCCGTGCCCCTGGTGCGCGTCGGCGTCTACATGATCGGCTGGGACACGATGCTCTCCCTGCGCCTCGGCGTCCCCATCCTCACCTACGACCGCCGCCACGCCATCAACCCCATCATCGACTGCTACCAGGCGGGCGACGGCAGGTGGTTCTGGCTCCTGCTCCTGCAGGCGGACCGCCACTGGGGCGACCTCTGCGCCGCCCTGGGCCGCGAGGACCTGATGGGCGACGAGCGTTTCGCGAACATCGAGACGCGGCGCGTGAACGCCCCGGCGCTGGTAGACGAGCTCGACGCCGTGTTCGCCGGAAAGAGCCTGGCGGAGTGGGCCGAGGCCTTCAAGGCGCACAACGTCTGGTGGGCGCCCGTCAACCAGGTGCAGGAGGTGATCAAGGATCCCATGGTGCGGGCCGCGGGGGCCTTCGTGGACGTCCCCACCCCGGACGGCGGCAGCGTGCCCATGGTGGCCACCCCCGCGGACTTCTCCACCACGCGCTGGCAGCCCAGGGGCATCGCCCCGGAGCTGGGCCAGCACACCGAAGAAGTGCTGCTGGAGCTGGGCTACGACTGGGACCGCATCATCGCGCTGAAAGAGGCGGGGGCGATACCGTAGGGGGGGCAGGGCTTGCAACTTTGCGTGCAGCGCACCCGTCGCCGTAAAATCGTGCTACCATGGGCCTCTCCGAAGCCGATACGCGCGCGAAACTCATCGACCCGGCGCTACACGACCGCGGCTGGACCGAAAACCTCATTCGGCGCGAAATCACGGCCGCGCCCGTAATCATCGATGAGGGACGCGCCCGCCGCAGCCCGCGCGGCGCCCGCTGCGACTACCTTCTCCGCGTGCTCGTCAACCCCGAGGCACAGCCCGTCGCGGTTGCCCTCGTCGAGGCTAAACCCGAAGACGCTGCCCCCGGTCTCGGCCTCGAGCAATGCAAACGCTACGCCGCCCGCTTCAACGTCCCCTTCGTCTTCGCTTCAAATGGCCGTCAGTACGTAATGTACGACTGCCGCTCCGGCCTCACTACCAAACCCCGCTCCCTCTCGCGTTTCCCAATGCCACGCGACCTCCGCGCTTGGTACGAGGACGCAGAAGGCTTCTCCCTGGATGACGAGCGCGCGCGACCCCTCCTCCAGCGCTATCCGGGCGGCGAGGCTTCTCGCTACTACTTCCAGGACGCTGCCATTCGCGCCGTCCTCGAGAAGTTTGCCCGCGGCGAAAGGCGCGCCCTTCTCTCCCTTGCTACCGGCACGGGCAAAACCCGCATCGCAGCCCTGCTTCTCAAAAAGATCGAGGAGGCCGGCCGGCTCCGCCGCGCGCTCTTCGTCTGCGATCGCGACGAACTCCGCCAGCAGGGCCACCTCCAGCTCCAGAACTGGTTCGGCAACAACGCCGCCGTCGCCTCTTCCCGCAACCCTGAGATGAACGCACGAATCATCATCGCCACCTACCAGACGCTCAACATTGCCGGTGACGAAGATGACGCCAGCTTCCTTACAGATAACTACCCGGAGGACTACTTCAGTCACATCATCATCGACGAGTGCCACCGCTCCGCCTGGGGGCGCTGGAGCATCGTTCTCACCCGCAATCCCAACGCCTACCAGATCGGCCTCACCGCAACCCCTCGCGAGATCATCTCCGGCACAATGAACGGGCGCGCCGAGGACGAAGAGATCTCTGCCAATAACGTCCGCCATTTCGGTCCGCCCGTGTACGAATACGACCTCTCGCAGGGCATCGAGGACGGCTACCTCGCCGCCTGCGAGATCGTCCGCCGCGTCGTCGACATCGACCAGGACGGCATCACCCGTGACGACATAGCGCAGCTCACCCTCCGGCTCACCGATGCCAAGACCGGTGAACTCCTTCGCGCCGCGGAAGCCCGCGAGCGCTACGATGCGCCGTCCTACGAGGCCAGGATTCAGCTCCCTGACCGCGTCGACGCCATGTGTCGCGACCTGTTCGGCCACCTCATTGCCACCGGCGGTCCCGAGCAAAAAACCATCATCTTCTGCGTCCGCGACACTCATGCTGATGCCGTCGCCGCAGAGCTGAACAACCTCTACGCGCGCTGGTGCAAGGACACCGGCGTCGCGCGCCGCGATCCCTACGCCTTCAAATGCACTGCTTCTGTCAGCGGCGCCGACTACATCGGCGATCTTCGCGGCCTCCAGCGCTCCCACTTCATCGCCACCACCGTCGAACTGCTGACCACCGGCGTCGATGTCCCAAACATCCGCAACATCGTCTTCTTCAAGTACGTCCGCTCCCCCATTGCTTTCTACCAGATGGTCGGCCGCGGCACCCGCATCGACGAGACCACGGGCAAGCTCATGTTTCGCGTCTACGACTACACGGAAGCCACTCGCCTCTTCGGCCACCGCTTCATCACCCGCGTCTCCCCCTCCCATGAACGCGCGGAGCCGCCGGGAGGCGACCGCCCGCGTGAGCGCGTCGTCCGCGTCGACGACGGCCTCGAAGTCCACATCTCAGGTGAGGGCCGCTACATCGTCGTCAACGAGAACGGTCGCGCCATGCCCATCACCGTCGACGAGTACCGCCAGCGCATCGCCCGGACACTCACCGCCGAGGCGCCTAGCCTCCAGGAGTTCCGGCGGCTCTGGATCGTCCCGGACGAGCGTCGCTCGCTCCTCCGCCGCCTGCCGAACGGGCCAGCCGGCGCCCGCCTGCTCCAAGACATCACCGACATGACCGAATACGACCTCTACGACGTGCTTGGCGACGCCGCTTATGGTATGTCACCCCGCACCCGTGCCGGACGCTGCCAGGCCTTCGGCTACAAGAACAAACGCTGGCTGCGCACCATGCCAGCACCCGCGTCCGGCACGCTCGAGGCGCTCGCCGCCCAGTTCACCCGCGGAGGCACCGACGCTCTCGAAAACCCCCACGTCTTCGATGTCCAGGAAGTCCGGCGGGCGGGCGGCCTCGCCTCCCTCCAGAAGCTTGGCCGGCCCGACGTTATCCTCCGTAAGACCAAAGAACGCCTCTTCGCCGCATGATCGCGAAGCCTCTCCCACCCGGCTGGCGCTGGGCCCGCCTCGGCGAAGTTACCACCGGCCCCGACACGGTCGATCCGCGAAGATTAGGGGATGGCACGTTCCAATACATCGACATCTCGAGTATCGATTCAATCCGGAAGATAATCACCGAGCCAACCCAAATACCTAACGGTTCCGCGCCCAGCCGGGCCAGGCAAGTAGTTAGGTCGGGTGATGTGCTGGTGTCCGGCACGAGACCAAACTTGAATGCCGTGGCACTCGTTCCACGACAGCTGGACGGCGCAATCTGCACCACAGGATTCTCAGTGCTCAGACCGTCCTCCGGAATCGATTCGGAATGGCTGTTCGCTTTCGCGCGAACGCAAACCTTCATTGAGGCCGTTTCGGACATGGTCGTCGGCTTGCTTTATCCGGCGGTTACTGATCGCCAGTTGCGTTCGATTCCCATCCCCCTCCCTCCCCTCCCCGAGCAGCGCCGCATCGCCGCCGTCCTCCGCGACCAACTCGACGCCGTCCGCCGCGCCCGCGACGCCGCCGAAACACAACGTGCGGTCATCGACGCTCTCCCCCAGTCCCTCCTCCGCCAGGCCTTCGCCGGGGAACTGTAATGGTTGCCCCAAACGGCCGCCTTAACGGCCCCCAATCCCTCAACTCCTACATCAAGTCCATCTGCGACATCATGCGCCGTGCCAACTGCGCCGGCGCCCTACAGTACGTCCCTGAACTCACCTGGATGCTCTTCCTACGCATCCTGGATGACCGCGAAGAGCAGGACGCCGCACGCGCCACTGCCGTAGGATCAGCCTTCACTCCATCCCTGACCTATCCTTACCGCTGGCAGGACTGGGCGGCCCTCGACGGCCAGAAGCGCGAAGCTCTAACCGGAAGCGGCAGCGCGTCAGGAGATTTCGTCCAGTTCGTGAACGGCGGGCTGCTGCCACACATCGGCACCCTCCATCTTGCTCCAGACGCCACGCCGCGCCAGAAGGTGGTCTCCCAAGTCTTTTCATCAGTTGCGCGCACGCGCATCGACACCGAGAAGAACCTCCTCGACATCATCGACAAACTCGATGCCCTCGAACCGGACTCGGTAGACGATACCCACGTCTTCACCCTCTCGCAGGTGTACGAGGGCCTCCTTCTCAAGATGGGCGAGAAGAACAATGATGGCGGCCAGTTCTTCACGCCTCGCGAGATTATCCGTGCTATGGTCCGCGCCGTCGATCCAAAGATCGGCGAGACTGTCTACGACCCATGCTGCGGAACTGGAGGCTTCCTCGCCCAGGCCAACGAGTATATGCGCACCCAAGCCGACAGCCCCGAGACGATTCAGACACTTGGCGAGGGCACGTTCTACGGCAAGGAGAAGGACGACCTTGCTTACCCTGTAGCCCTCGCGAACCTCGTCCTCCACGGCATCGACGAGCCCCACATCTGGCACGGCAATACGCTTACCGAGCAGATGGCCTATTCGGGTCTGTGGGAAGGCGCCCCGGCAACCTTCGATGTTGTCCTCACCAACCCGCCCTTCGGCGGAAGGGAGGGCCCAGAGGCGCAGACCAGATTCCCCTACAAGACCCGCTCGACGCAGGTCCTATTCCTTCAGGAAGTGATGGAGAAGCTGAAAGAGGGCGGGCGCTGCGGCATCGTCGTAGACGAGGGCTTCCTGTTCCGCACCAACGAAACCGCCTTCGTCCAGACCAAGCGCAAGCTCCTCGACGAGTTCGATGTCTCGTGCATCGTCTCTCTCCCTGCCGGCGTCTTCATGAACGCAGGTGCGGCGGCCAAGACGAACCTCCTCTTCTTCACCAAGGGCCCTCCTACCGCGTCCATCTGGTACTACGACGTTTCGGATGTCAAAGTCACCAAGCGACAGCCATTCACGCTCGACCGTTTTGACGAGTTCCTCACGCTACTCCCCACCCGTGCCGACAGTGACCGCAGCTGGTCTGTACCGGCAGAAGAGCTAAAGGCCAAGAGTTACGACCTCAAAGCCGTCAACCCCAACCGCAAGCCCGTCGAAGATACTCGCACGCCGGAAGAGCTTTTCCAGATCATCGAGGACAAGGGACGCGAAGTCGAAAAGGCGGTAGCGGAACTGCGGGCCACCTTGTCACGTTAGATTGGCCTGCTGGCCACTCACTGCCACCGCCCCCTTCGCGCTCCGCGCCCCATTCGCTATCCTCAGAGTAGCCCCCGCGCGTTCCCATCGCCTGGCCTATTGATTGAACGGGCGCCCGAAGGCTTTACCCACCGTTCAATCAAACCAACCGGCCTGCCCGGCCCCGCAGAGGCCCCGCGTCCAGATACGCGGAGGCGGAAAAACCGCGAAAATGCCAAACAAACTCACCGCACAACAATCAACCAGCAGATACAAACCGCCCCGGTCAATCAGAAATTAGATACGGAAACCCGCCTGATTGACCGCTGGCCTCATCTCCCCTCTCCCGCGCCCGGGAGAGGGGCCGGGGGTGAGGGCTACTCGTAGCGCAGCGCTTCCGCCGTGGGGATGCGCGCCGCCTGCTGCGAAGGGATCCACGTCATCAGCAGCGACGCCACGAAGGTGAAGACGCCTATGCCGGCGATCTGCAGCCAGGGCACGAAGTAGCTCTTGCCGTCGCCGGGGAACTCCTCGCTCGTCACCAGGAAATACGATAGCCACAGCGCCAGTCCCATGCCGGAGAAGATGCCCATCAGGGTCACAAACGATGACTCCAGCAGGAAGCTGAGCGCCACCATGCTGCGCTTGTAGCCGATGGCCCGCAGCATGCCGATGTGCTGCCGCCGCTCCACCACCGTGCGGAAGGCGATCACCCCCACGGCCGCTATGCCCACGAACAGCCCCAGCCCCATGAACGCCTGCATCAGGTAGAGGAAGTTCCGCGAGAGCGCCTGGTTCTTGTCCGCGATCTCCTTCAGAGACTTCGCCTGCACCCCCGCCGTCAACAGCGACGACTCGATCTCCCGGGCCACCGCCTTCGATTCGCCGGGGCTGTTCAGCGCCACGTAGTGCACGGAGAACTCCGCCTCGCCGAACACCCCGCGGTACGTGCGGTCGCTGATGAAGACACCCTGGAAGTTGCTGCTGGACCCGAAGGCGATAACGCCGATGACGGTCAGCTTCCTGGTCTGGCCGGAGGCGGGGTCACGCACCTCCACGGGCACCGGGTCGAAGACGTCGTCCTTGATCTCAACGCCGGATAGCGTGAACTCCTGGGGGCCGAAGCCGGACCGCACCGCGAAGGCATCGATCAGCGCTACGTCCTCCTGCGTCTTCAGCGCCTGCCAGACCTCGGCCTCGCTCGCCATCCCGCGGGCGCGCGCCTCCAGCGGGATCTGCCCGCCGTCAATGAAGGCGTCGTCCACGCCCTTCACCAGGTAGTTCTGGAACTTCGCGCCCTCGCCGCTGCGCACCTCCACGGCGTTGAACCCACCCTCCATCTCGATGCGGCCCACGGCCCGGAACCCCTGCGGCGACTGCGAGCCCTGGGCGGCGAGCGCCGCCGGCAGGTCCGCGATGGCGTTGTTGCGGTTCTCCACCACCTGCACGTCCCAGCCCCCGCGCGATTCGTCCCGCAGGAACAGCCTGTCGAAGTTCAGGTTCATCGTGGACATCATCGTCAGCGCGAAGACCACCAGCGAGATCATCGCCAGCGTCATGCCCGTGCGGAAGCGGTTGTGCAGCGGATACGCGATGGCCGTCTTCAACGCCGGCAGAATCGAGCCGAAGACGCCGCCGGCGCGGGACACCACCGCCAGGATGACGTCCGCGTTGTAGATGAGGACGAAGGTCGAAGCGGTGACCATCGCCACCCCGCTCAGGAAAAACATCTCGATCCCGGCATCGAACTCGCCGAACAGGAACTCCAGCCGCCTGCCCGCCAGCAGGCCCCAGAAGATGACGAGCCCCAGCCCCATCGCCGTGTACACGGGCCGGTCCGGCGCCCTGGACACCGTCAGCAGCCGCGCGACCCCGGCCGCGGTCAGGGAGAAGCCCAGCGCGAACGGGAACGCCTGGCCCGCCTGTATCCCCAGGGTGAGCAGCAGCGCCCCCAGGAGCACGCCGCCGACCGACAGGACGACGCCCCACTGGATGTCCAGCCCCTTGCGCATGATCAGCCAGAGGCCCAGCGGCGGCAGGGCCAGGGCCGGAATGCCCAGCAAGACCCAGAGCCAGCGCGCCTGCCGGCGCTGTCTCCGGGAGCGCGGATCCTCCAGCCCCCGGATAGCCGCCACGACGTTGAGGAAGGACACCCGCCACGAGGCGATTGTCACGGTCAGGAACGTGAGCACGACCCCCAGACTGTAGGAGATCACCAGCGTGCGCAGGGTGACGTGCGGCGTGATGGAGATGCCGAACTCCGAGAAGATGGCGGCCATGAGGTAGGCCAGCGCGAACGCCACCAGCACTCCCAGAACCGCGCCGATCATCGCCGAGAGGATGTTGTACACCGTCCCCTCCGCCACGAACATCTGCACGAGGTGCCCGCGCTTCATGCCTACGGCCCGCGCCATGCCCATCTCCGATTTCCGCTCCGCCGCCAGCATCACGAAGATCATGATGATCAGCAGCATCCCCGCGCAGATGGAGAAGAGGCCCATGAGCAGGAAGAACGTGGTCATGAAGTTGCCGAACTGCTCGGCCAGGTCCACCGCATCACGCTTGCTGTCACCCACGTCCAGATCCAGGCTGTTCCGCCGGAACAGCGCCTTCAGGTCGCTCTCCGTCCGCTCCACCGACGCCAGCGTGTCTCTCACGCCACCGTTGATGGACACCGCGATGAAGCCCACGCGGTCGTGCCCAAAGAGGCCGTGCAGCGTGTCCAATCTGGTCACCAAGCCCTCGCGGTTCTCCGCATCGCGCGTGCCCGTGATCACCCTGTCTCGCACAATGTCCACAACCGTGAACTCGTGCGGCACGCTGTTGATGTACACCTGGAGGCGCTGCCCCGGCGCGCCGCCCAGCTCGTCCGCGGCCGTCTCGTTCATGAACACCTGGTCCGGGGCGAGGGTAGAGACGTCCAGGACCCGGCCGCTGCTCGCGGAGACCACATCCGGGAAGCCGGCCAAGAGGTCCTGGTCCAGCCCCACGAACGCCACCGACGGCTCGCTCAGGCGGCTCTCCTCGTTGACGACCGGCACCTCCTCGAAGAGCACGCCCATGTAGGCGTCCACGTCCGGCGGCCCGGCGTTCGCCATCGCGGCCTTGAAGCCGGCGTACTGGTCGCCCGGCACGTCGCGCGAACCCGCCAGGGCATTGGGGTGATCGCTCTCGCTCTGGCGCTCCACCGTGATGTCCACGTGCCCCAGCAGGGAGTACGCCTGGCCGCTGATGCTGTAGTCCACGGTGTCGCCGGTGGCGAAGGCGGCGGAGATGATGAGCGTGCTGAGCATCAGCCCCAGGACGATGAGCACGGTCTGGGCCACCCGCCGCGGCATGTTGCGAAGCCCCATCTTGAAGATGATGCCGTTACGCAGCGCCACGTAGGCCACTGTCCCCAGGCAGACGCCCAGCATGATCAAGAGCGCGATCATGATGTAGTTCATGGGGATGCCGAAAAGCGCGTTCAAAGTGCCCTCAGGACCCAGGGGCCGTGCGGGCGGGCGCCCCGGCGGTGGGCTCGCGCGCGATCGGCTCGTCGCCGATGATCTGGCCGTCCTGCATGCGGATCAGGCGCCCGGCCCGACGGGCCACGCCGTGGTCATGCGTCACCAGCACAAACGTCTGGTGGTGCCTCTCGTTCAGGTCCGTCAGCAGGTCCATTATCTCCGTGGCGTTCTGGCTGTCCAGGTCGCCCGTCGGCTCGTCACCCCAGACGATGGCCGGCTCGTTGACGAGCGCCCGCGCGATGGTGACGCGCTGGCGCTGGCCGCCGGACAGCTCCGCGGGCTTGTGATCCGCCCAGGGCACCAGGTGCACAACCTCCAGCGCCTGAACCGCCTGGCGCCGAGCCTCTTTGGCACGCACGCCGGAGACGAGCAGCGGCAGCTCCACGTTCTCCACGGCAGAGAGCACCGGCAGCAGGTTGTAGAACTGGAAGACGAACCCCATGCGGCGCGCGCGGTGCTCCGTCTTCTTGTTGTCCGACATCGTCGCGAGGTTCACGCCCTCGACGTAGATCTCGCCGCTGTCGATGATTGGCTGCGCCAGGCGGTCCACTTCCGCGTCAACGCTTCCCTTCGCTTGCAGCCGCGCCACTGCCTCGGCTGGGTCGGAGACGACGCGCGTGGAAAGAGTGCCGCAACCCGTGACCAGGAACAGCAGTCCGATGAGCAGGACGGTCACGGAAAAAAACTTGCCGGTTCTTGGCAGGCAGAAAAGCCACTTCGTCAATGATCTGGATCCGGCAGTGTCAAAAGGGCATGAAACCACTTTAACGGCCGTGCAATTGAGGAAAGACATGGGAGGCAGAATAGACCGGAGACGACGCAAGTAAATACTTCTGTCGAATGCCCCTCCATTATCATCGCTCGATGAGCAGACGCTCCGGCGCTTTGATGCACGAATCCGCTCCGATACAACGGTTCGGAAAATGACGGGGCTAATTCCTC
>JAUSFE010000095.1 GCA_030649945.1 Dehalococcoidia bacterium
TGCTTCGCCGCCTTCTCCCTTGACGACGACGCCAACGCCACGCTCCTCAACACCAAGACCGCGGGTCACGCGCCGGGCGCCTGCACCGTCATCGAGGACGCCCCGGCCGCCGGCTGGAACCTCACCGCGCTCGTCTGCACAGACCCCTCCGGCGGCACGACGACGAGCGTTGGCACGCGCACGGCCACGATCGCCCTGGCGGCAGGCGAGACGGTCTCCTGCACCTTCACCAACACCAAGGACGGCACCATCACCATCATCAAGGACGCCGTCCCTGACGACCCCCAGGACTTCTCGTACTCCGGCACCAGCTTCGCCGCCTTCTCCCTTGACGACGACACCGACATCACGCTCCTCAACACCAAGACCGCCGGCCACGCGCCCGGCGCCTGCACCGTCATCGAGGACGCCCCGGCCGCCGGCTGGAACCTCACCGCCATCGTCTGCACCGACCCCTCCGGGGGCACGACGACGAGCGCTGGCACGCGGACAGCCAGCATCGATCTGGCCCCCGGCGAGACCGTCTCCTGCACGTTCACCAACACCAGGGGCAGCACCATCACGATCATCAAGGACGCCGTGCCTGACGACGCGCAGGACTTCTCCTTCTCCGGCACCTGCTTCGCCGCCTTCTCCCTTGATGACGACGCCAACGCCGCGCTCCTCAACACCAAGACGGAGGTCCACGCCGCCGACACCTGCACCGTCGTCGAGGACGCCCCGGCCGCCACCTGGAATCTGACCGCGCTCGTCTGCACCGACCCCACGACCAACTCCACCGTCAACCTCGGCACGCGCACGGCCAGCATTGACCTGGCGGCAGGCGAGTCCGTCTCCTGCACCTTCACCAACACCAAGGACGGCACCATCACCATCATCAAGGACGCCGTGCCTGACGACGCGCAGGACTTCTCCTTCTCCGGCACCTGCTTCGCCGCCTTCTCCCTGGACGACGACGCCAACGCCACGCTCCTCAACACCAAGACCGCCGGCCACGCGCCCGGCGCCTGCACGGTCATTGAGGACGCCCCGGCCGCCGGCTGGATCCTCACCGCCATCGTCTGCACCGACCCCACGACCAACTCCACAGGCACGGTGGGCACGCGCACGGCCAGCATTAACCTGGCCCCCGGCGAGACGGTGAGTTGCACCTTCACCAACACTATGAACGGCACGATCGCCGTGCAGAAGACCACGGACCCCGCCGGCGACCCGCAGTTATTCGGGATGACCCTGAGCGGCACGTCCACCGGCGCCGGCAACGTGGCTGACGCCACGGACCTGTTCTTCCTGGGCAAGGCGCCGGGCAGCTACACGCTGACGGAGACCGTCCCGGCCGGCTGGGCGTTCGGCAGCGCCACATGCGACGGCGGCAACCCGACGCAGGGGACGAACAGCGTCAGCTTCACGCTGGCCGCGGGGCAAACCGTTACCTGCACCTTCACCAACACCAAGGACGGCACCATCACCATCATCAAGGACGCCGTGCCGGACGCCGCCCAAGACTTCTCCTTCTCCGGCACCTGCTTCGCCGCCTTCTCCCTGGACGACGACGCGAACGCCACGCTCTCCAACACCAGGACCGCCGGCCACGCGCCCGGCGCCTGCACCGTCATCGAGGGCGCCCCGGCCGCCGGCTGGAGCCTGACCGCCCTCGTCTGCTTCGACCCCTCCGGCGGCACCACCGTCAACGCCGGCACGCGGACGGCCAGCATTGACCTGGCGGCCGGCGAGTCCGTCTCCTGCACCTTCACGAACACGCAGACGGCCCCGCCGTCGCCCACGGCGACGGCTACCACCTCGCCCACGGCGACGGCTACCGCCTCGCCTACCCCTACGGCGACCCCAAGGCCCAAGCCTTGCCCTGAGCAACCCGACCACATCAAACGCTGCCCCCCCACGCGAACCCCAAGGCCCACACCTTGCCAAAAGGACGACGACGACGACGGTGACCACGACAATCACGACATTGAGGCGCGCCTGGGCCACGAGACGCCCGGCAGTCACTGCCCCTTCCCGACACCGACTCGCACGCCCCACCACAACGGCTAGCCGCGTGCGGTAGTCGCACGCTCGTGCGCAGGGACCGCCAGGTCGTCAGTGAGCGGCGGCCCTGCTAGCCCTCAGTGACTGCCTGCTGCCCTCAAGGGCAGCGCACGCCGGCTCGTAGCCGGGTTAGCCCTCAGAACGGCCAGGCGCCGCGGCGAAGGTTAATTAGCGGTGAATTGTCACCTTTGCTGCGCGTTATGTGCAGTTTCCGGCCCCTCTATTCCTTGACAGGCCCCAAAACCGCCCACTACGATTGTCTTTACTGAAACTTAATGAAAGCTTTACCAGATAAGAACCTTGCACAGGGGAGATGCCATGCGTAGGCTCACGGGTTTTGTATTCGTGCCGGCTGTCACCGCGCTGCTGATTGCGATTGTGGTGACGGTGGCGGCCATCGGGTTCTTCGGGCGCGGCGCCAGCGCCGCCGGCACCATCACCTTCGTCGGCATAGACGTTGTCACCACGGGCAACACCGCCACGCAAATCAACGGCCACCTGGTCGCCGCGGTCGTCCTCGCCACCGATGTCCAGACCTGCATCCAGGTGGCTAACGACGCCACCTTCGAGATAGACGTCGTGCTCCACGGCCTGCCCGCGGACGCAACGCCCACTACGGGCGGCGACAGGCTTGCGGGCGTTAACTACGACATCGACTACGACGGCGCCATCGTCAAGCTC
>JAUSFE010000101.1 GCA_030649945.1 Dehalococcoidia bacterium
GCCGTATCGGAAGGGGGTCCGTACGATGCGCGATAAGCGTGTCTATGCCACCGTTGCAGCCATCGCTATTCTGGTTGTGCTGCTGGGATCGTTCCTGCCATGGGTGAGGTTAACCGGACCCTTCGGAGAGTTCACAAAGAGGGGCCTGGAAGACGATAGCGACGGGATTATCACGCTCGCTCTTGGGCTGGCAGCGGTGTGGGCTTTGGCCTACTACATCTTTGACCAGGGCAGGGCCATACTTGGCAGTGC
Source organism: Dehalococcoidia bacterium (assembly GCA_030649945.1). Taxonomy (GTDB): domain Bacteria; phylum Chloroflexota; class Dehalococcoidia; order SM23-28-2; family RBG-16-64-32; genus JAUSFE01. The sequence continues at coordinate 253 of JAUSFE010000101.1, forward strand.
ATCGCTGGCGCTGGCGGGTGTGGCACTCATCGCGGTAGCAGCGCTAAACATGACGGACATGGACCGAGCCGCCGGGGTGCTGGACGATCTGGAGAAGCTGGCAAGCGGTGGCGAAGAAGTCCCCATTGAGCTTGTGGCCGCCGAGGGTCTCTACATGATCCTCATCGGCGGTGTCGCTATGGTTCTCGCGGGCTCGGCCGGCTCCGCCGCAGCCCTGGTGCCCGTGCGCGTTCCCGCCGCGGCCCTGCCCCCGGAAGAAGCCGCGTCCGGACTCACACCCCTGGAGTCGCCTGCGGTTCAGACCGTTGACGAGGGCCTCGAGGGAGCCCCGGCCGAGGCGCCGGCCGAGGCGCCGGAACCGGAAGCAGAAGCCGCCCCAGGGGACGGCTAACCGGCGACGCCGTGGCCGCTACTTCCCCTTATACTCCGGCTTGCGCTTCTGAGCGAACGCCGTCGGGCCCTCGCGCGCGTCCTCGCTCGCGAAGATCTTGCCGGCCAGCTCGGACTCCAGCTTCAGCCCTTCCTCCAGCGTCATATCGCGCCCCCTGATGACCGCCTGCTTGACCGACCGCACGGCCAGCGGTCCGCACTCCAGGACCTTCGCCGCGATCCCCTCCACCGTGGGCATGAGCTGGTCCGCCGGGACCACGCGGGAGACGAGGCCGAAGTTGAGCGCCGTCTGAGCGTCGAACCGCTCGCCGGTGAGCATCAGCTCCATGGCGAAGGCCAAGGGAACGGCGCGCGGCAGCCGCTGGGTGCCGCCGGCGCCGGGGATGATCGCCCGCTTGGGCTCCGGTAGCCCGAACGTCGCGTGCTCGGCGGCGATGCGGATGTCGCAGCAGAGGGCGAGCTCCAGGCCGCCGGCCAGGCAGTAGCCGTTGATCGCCGCGACCATCGGCTTCCAGCACTCGTAGCCACGGGTGATCCCCGCGAAGGGGACTTCGAAGCGCATACCCTGGCCGCCGCGGAACGCTTCCGCCATCGCCACCAGGTCGGCGCCGGCGGAGAAGGCGACGTCGCCGGCGCCGGTGAGGATCGCCACCCACACCTCATCGTCGGACTTGAAGTCGGTGAAGGCGTCCAGCAGCTCCTGGGAGGTGGCGCCGTCGATGGCGTTGCGGCGCTCCTCGCGGTTCAGGGTAACGTAGGCGAGGCGGCCCTTCTTTTCGTAGATGATGTTCTTGAAACCTGTAGTGTCCGAAGGACTCCGGACTCCTTCGGAGAGCTTGTCGAACTGATCGGGCACGGGTCTCCTCCTTCGGCATCAGGGGCCTGCGCGGCGTAGTATAGCGGAGCCGCGCTCGCAGCGCACGGAAGCTTATCGCTGTGGTGGGGGCGACCTTCTGGTCGCCCGCGTCCCCGTCCTTCGACCGCGAGCCGCTCCCCACCGAAAAGTTAAGGATTGGTAAACGACGGTAATGCGCGCGCATCTGAAGTGTTCTGGTATATAGGGGAGATGTGATTTCTCTCAGTTCACCGGTTGCGGGGCTGGTGAAGCGTCCGTTAGGACTCGGGGTGCGTGCACATCTCCCCTACCACTCGCCATCATTGGCATCGAAGGGGTGCGGCGATGAGGCCCTTCCGTCTACGGGCGGAGGGCCTCGCGCTTTTGTGGGGTATTGTCCCACAGTAGGTGGGGTATTGCCTGATTGACGCATTACCAGCCCTGTGGTACAACGCTGACGCTCGCAATCGTGTCTTGAGCCGCTCACCGAAATGAGGTGGCGGAATACGGAGGAGTGCCCTGCCTTCGGAGCGGGGAATCGGCGACGGCTCGTCGCCGATTTTTGTTTAGCGGGAGGGCGCTAACGATAGTACAGCCCGGATAAGAACAGCCCCGCACGGCCGCAACCATACGGGGCAAGCAAGAGGACGCCGCGTTACCAGAGCCCTTTGCTGTCTCTAATTATAGAGCAGGCCCAGCTCTATCGGCAAAGGGGTCGGGCCTGTTCGTGCTTGTGGCCGTGCGGGGCAGCACCCCGAGGGAGGTGATGCCTAACGCACGGCCGTTTTGTGTACCGCAAGCAACAGCAGAAGGACCAACAAGGAGATAGAAAATGAAACGACTTATCGGGGCCCTGCTGGTAGGCGGGGCGGTGTTCGGGACCGTCTGGGCTGCCGCGGCGACCCTGGACGTGGACGGCGGCACGCTCCAGATGAGCAGCGCCGTAGACGCGACCTGTGACAGCACTGGCGTCACCCTAGGCTACCTTTTCTCCGATTCGGACGCTGACCCCGCCACCGACAATGATATGGTCACCGAGGCGCAGGTCGGGGGCATCCATGACGACTGCGTGGGTGACGTGCTCACGGTCGAGCTCTTCGCTGGTAGCACGAAGTGCGATGAGGCGGAGGCAACCATCGCGGCGAACGGCATCGGCAGCGATGACAACAGCCTCGTCCTGCCCCTCGGGACAACCGAGGCTGACACCTGCAGTGTGCTGGAAGTCACTACCAGCTTCGTAAACATCGCCAGCCCGGCTGACTGGGGCCCGTAAGCGGCGCTGTTGAGCGAGCAGAGATGCGCGCGGTACTGGCGCTCCTACTGGTTACGGCACTGGGGATAGGCGTCGGGCAGGCGGCGGGCTTGTCCCTGTCCGACGCCGTCTTCCAGACCGGCAGCGACAGCCTCGTCTGCGACGAAGACGGGGTCCATCTCTCGTACGTGACGGCGGGCGTCAACGCCACAGGAGCAAAGATTACCGGCATCGACCCTGCTTGCGACGGGTTGGCTTTCACCTTCAATTTGTTCAAAACTGAGGCGCCCACAACCACCATCACGGGCTTCCCTGTCCACGCGCCGTCCCAAAGTATATCCTTCGCCGCCGTGCCCATCTCCCAGGTCGAAGGCACCAATATCTTCTTTTTCGGGTCAGATTAGGAGGATGCAGTAACTAGCCCATGAGCGTCATCCGCGTCGCGTTCGCCGTCGCCCTGCTGGCAATGAGTGTCGCGTGGCTCTTGCTTTTCCGCCCAACCTTCCTGGGTGGGCCCGCCTCCTACGTCATGGTCAGCGGCGAGAGCATGGAGCCCACCTTGGACAGCGGCGACCTGGTCCTGCTACGCCAGCAGGGCAACTACGGCAACGGTGACATCGTCGCCTTCCACGTGCCGGAGGGTGAGCCCGGCGAGGGGGCCATCGTTATCCACCGCATCGTCGGTGGCTCGCCGGACGAAGGCTTCGTCATGCAGGGGGACAACAAGGACGGGCCGGACTCCTGGCAGCCCACCAAAGATGACGTCGTTGGCGAGATGTGGTTCAGCGTCCCCGGCGCCAGTCGTTCCCTGGCCGTCCTCCACTCGCCCCTGCTCCTGGCGGGCCTGGCAAGCGGCGTGGCCGTCTTCCTCGTCCTAATCGGTGGGGAGGAAAAGAACCGGCCCCGCGAGGTGTCACCCGCCAAGCGCCCCGATCGCCCCCGCCGCCTCCGGCTACCGCCCGGCCTAATGTTATGGCTGCTACTCATCCTGACGGCAAGCCTGGTGGTCGCCGCGCCGGCCTCGGCTGCTAAGTTAGCCGTCAACGGGGGCACGTTGCAGGTGTTCACGTTCCCGGGCGGCCTTGGCCCCGTCCCCGCCACCGTGGACATCAAGCCTGAGAGCCTCCAGAAGAGGAGCCATGGCCAGGCTGTCACCGCTTTCATCGAGCTACCTTCGGGCTTCGATGTAGCGAACATCCAGGTCGGCAGCATACGGCTATGCGTCGGCGCTAACCCCTGCGCCGATGGCGTGCCGCCAGATGGCGCTCGCGGCGCTAAGCCGAAGGTGGGCGACGCCGACAAGGACGGCATCCCCGACCTGAAGGTAACCTTCGACCGCGCGGCAGTGATCGCCCTGGTGGAGAGCGTGATACCCCCTGCCACTGTCAGCTTCACCATCTCCGGCATCGTTAACCCGCCCAACCGCATCTTCGCTGGCAGCGACACGGTAAAGGTGGTGGATCCGGAGCGCTCCGCAGAGACAGCGCCGGAGCCGACACCTACCGACGAGCCAACCTCCACGCCTACGTCGCAACCCATGCCTACGGCAGAACCAACGGCGGTGCCGGAGCCAACGTTGGAAGTGACGCCGGAACCGACGCCTACAGCAGAACCAACGGCGGCGCCAGAGCCGACGCCAGAGCCGACACCCGTAGGCTGAGCCAGCCTGGGACGTGGAGTTCCGAGGGGCTGGGCCTTGACGGTCAGGCGGGCAGCAGCGCCAGCAACCGCTCGTCGTCCAGGTCCGGGCCGACGACCGCCAGCGTGGCGCTCTCCAGCACCAGCACCCGGCGCGCCACCCGCAGGACGTCTTCCGCGCTGACCGACGCCAGCCTCTCGACGACTGTCTCGATGGACTCTATCTCGCCCATGGTGAGGAGCTGCTCGCCCGCGCGCTGGGCCAGGGCCATAGGCGTTTCCAGGCTCAGGCGGAAGCTGCCAGTCGTGAAGTCGCGCGCCTTCGTCATCTCATCCTCCGGCACGGGCTCCTCGGCGACCTTCGCCAGCTC
>JAUSFE010000104.1 GCA_030649945.1 Dehalococcoidia bacterium
CGCTACCCCATAACCAACGCCCTCGTCGAGGGCAAGCACAACCGCGTGAAGACCTTGAAAAGGAGGGGATACGGCTACCGAAACGACAGGAGCTTTCTGCTAAGGATCCTCAGCCAAAACCACACTGATTGACGTAGAGCCGCGCGGCGTGCGGGCTACGGCTGTAGTTCCCACCGACGGGAGCGTCCCCAGGAAGCCGCCCGCCTCAGGCGGGGAGTGTTCGGCAGCCGCTCATGGTACGAGTACCTCACCATGACCGGGTCGGGGGCCCTTTGGCTGGCTGTGGATTCGGGCCAACCTCCCCTCCCGCTCGCCCTGAGGCACTCGTAGGGCGAGCGGCGGAATACGCCGCGATACAAGCGAATGCGCTCCCTGCCTTCGTTGACTGCCAAGAACCTGCGTGCGGGCTACAGCTAGCCGCCCGCGGCCACCGTCTGGTGCACCCGAGCCAGGAAGCCGGTGAGGACGGCGTTGAACTCCTGCGCCTTCTCGATCTGCGGCGTGTGCCCGGCGCCCGCGATCATGACCAGGTCGCTGCCCGCGATCCGCTCGTGCATTCGGCGCGAGGACTCGACGAAGGGCTCATCGTTCTCGCCGCAGATGATCAGGGCCGGCACCTGCACCGCGGGCAGCTTCTCCAGCAGCGGCCTGCGCTTGCCCATCGCCTGCGCGCAGTGGATGTAGGCATCGCGGGAGGTGAGCAGGAACTGCTCGCGCCAGAGGTTCAGGAACTGCGGGCTCAGCAGCGGGGCCTGCGGGCTCGCTTTTAGCTGCTCCTCGAACACCGCCTCCATGCCCTGCTCCCGCGCGATCTCTACCAGCCGCTCCCTTTCCGCCCTTCGTTCGTGGTGCAGCAGGCTATCGGGTATCTCCGCGGCCGTGTCCACCAGCACCAGCGCGCGGAACGGCGACGGGTGCGCCAGGATGAGCTGTTGGGCGACCATCCCGCCCATCGAGTGGCCGGCCAGGTAGCACTGCGCTATGCCCAGATGACGCATCAGCCCGTGGACATCTTCCGCCATCGCTTCCGCCGTGTAGTCCTCGGCGCGCGTCGGCTTGTGGGAGTGCCCATGCCCGCGCAGGTCCACACATATCGTCCGGAACTGCTGGACGAGCGCCGGCACCGTCAGCGCCCAGTTGCGAAGGTTGCCGGTAAAGCCGTGGATGAGGACGATGGGGAAGCCTTCCCCGGCCTCGCGATAGTTCAGCTCGATTCCGTTCACGCTGGCAGTGGGCATGCGCTCACCTCCGCATTGTCTCCCGCCCACACGCGGGGCAGCGCCGAGTATAGCACGGGGCGGCGCGCGCCGGGGGACGCTGGCGTGATCTCGGGGGGTCAGGCTCCTCAGCCTGACACGGGGCGGGGTAGGGTGACACCACGCCATAGGAAGTGACGTTCCGCGGCGTTAAGCTCGGTGCCAGGATGAGCGTCTGGCGACGATTCGAGGGGCACGGCTACCCGTCATTGGTGACAACCAACGTCGCCGAGCGGCGTCCGATCTTTAGGTCCCCCGACGCAGCAGCAACACTTCTCGAGACGATTGCCGGGGTACGGCCGCAGGAGGGGATCGACCTGCTCGCGTGGGTGATCATGCCTGACCACCTGCATCTGGTCCTTCAGTTGCCTCCCGGCGTTCGGCTCGGCCGAGTAATGCAGCTCATCAAAGGGCGGTTCGCCCACAGGTACAATCGGTCGCGTCTTGGCGCCGGCCCCGTATGGCAGTCGCGCTACCATGAGAGAGGCCTTCGCAGCGGCGAGGAGCTGGTCGCGGCGATTCACTACGTCCACTACAACCCGGTGGTTGCCGGCCTGGCGCGCGAGCCGGAGGCGTACGTGTGGTCGTCCGCGGCGGCGGCTGCCCCCCGCCCAGACCTGTCAGGCTGAGGAGCCTGACCCCCCAGGAAGGGCCAGCTCGACCCCCTAACATCTGATCTCGTCTCCTGTTTGCTCCCCCATGGTCTCGATTGACACGCTCAATCCTGCCACCGTATCTTGAGGGACGGTCTCAGCGAATAGCACTGTTCTCGCACAGCCAGGACGGAGCGCGTCCGTGAAGATGATCCTCGCCCACCCTCAGAAGTGCGTGGCCTGCCACCTCTGCGAAGGGGCCTGTTCCTTCCAGCATGAGGGCGCCTTCCAGCCCGCCAGGACGCGCATCTTCGTGCATGATTTCGTGGATGAGGCAGTTTACGTCCCCGTCGCCTGCTTCCACTGCAAGGACGCGCCGTGCCTGAGCAACTGCCCCACCTACGCCATCACCCGCGACTCGCTCACCGGCATGGTACAGGTGAACGACGACAGGTGCATCGGCTGCAAGATGTGCATGGTGGCCTGCCCCTTCAGCGTCATGGGCTTCCACGAAGAGAAGAACGTGTCCCAGAACTGCGACCTCTGCGGCGGCGAGCCGCAGTGCGTGAAGATATGCGTCTACGGCGCGCTGGAGTACGCCGAGGTCGAGCCCGTGGACTGGATGCTGCGGCTGGACCAGGCGGAGCGGCCCGCTGCCGCTGCCGGCTAGGAGGCCACTATGCCATACGGGTGGAAGGGTCAGCTCCTCCGCATCAACCTGACGGACGGCTCCGCGCAGAAGGAGCCGCTGAACATGAAATGGGCGGCCCAGTACATCGGCGGACGGGGACTCGGCACGAAGTACCTCCTCGAAGAGATAGACCCCGCCTGCGAGCCGCTCTCCCCTGCCAACAAGCTGGTGTTCGCCACCGGCCCGCTGAGCGGCACTTACGCCCCCACCGGCGGCCGCTACATGGTCCTGTGCAAGAGCCCGCTGACCGGCGCCATCGCCTGCTCCAACTCCGGCGGCTACTGGGGCCCGGAGCTGAAGTTCGCCGGCTACGACATGGTGATCCTGGAGGGCCGCGCGCCGAAGCCCGTCTACGTCTGGGTGTACAACGATCAGGTCGAGATCCGCGACGCGGCGCACGTCTGGGGCAAGACTATCGAAGAAACGGAGGACGCCCTGCGCGCGGAAACGGATCCACAGGCGCGCATCTCCGGCATCGGCCCCGCCGGCGAGAACCTGAACCGCGTGGCCTGCGTCATCAACGATAAGTCGCGCGCGGCCGGGCGCTCCGGCGTCGGTGCCGTGATGGGCTCCAAGAACGTTAAGGCCATCGTCTGCCGGGGCACCGGCGCCGTTGAGGTGGCCGACCCTCTCAAGTTCGGCGAACTGGTCTTCGCCTCGATGAAGGAGATCAACGCCTCGCCCACCACCTCGATGGCCCTGCGCGGCATGGGCACCGCTTCCACCGTCGGCTTCACCAACTCGGTCGGCATCCTGCCCACGGACAACTTCCAGCGCGGCCAGTTCGAGCAGGCCAACGCCATTTCGGGCCAGACCATCGCCGGCACGGTGTTGAAGCGCAACAAGGGCTGCTATTCCTGCCCCATCGGCTGCGCGCGGGTGACGGAGACCAGCGGCGCCTCGAAGTGGAAAGGGCACGGCGAGGGCCCGGAATACGAGACGATCTTCGGCCTGGGCAGCGACTGCGGCGTGGGTGAGCTGGACGCCGTCCTCTACGCCAACTACCTGTGCAACCAGTACGCGCTGGACACCATCTCCGCCGGCGGCACCGTGGCCGTCGCCATGGAGCTGGCCCAGCGCGGCTACATCCCGCCGGAAGACCTGAAGGAAGTGGGGACGGAGCTCAAGTTTGGGAACGCGGATGCAGTCATGCGCTGCCTGGAGATGATGACTTACCGCCAGGGCAAGCTGGGCGATCTGATGGCGGAGGGCGGCTACCGCCTGGCGGAGCACTATGGCCACCCGGAGCTGTTCATGGGCTCCAAGAAGCAGGACTTCGCGGCCTACGACCCCCGCGGCGCCAAGGGCATGGGCCTGGGCTACGCCACTTCCAACCGTGGCGCCTGCCACCTGCGCGGCTACTCCATGACGGTGGAGTGGTTCGCCCCTCCGGACATGCGCCTGGACCCGTTTACTATCGAGGGCAAGGCGAAGGCCCAGCTGGAACTGCAGCACAAAGCCGGCTGCGAGGACGCCGCCGGCATCTGCACGTTCAGCGCCTTCGGCGGGCTGACGCCGGACAAGCTGGCGCCCATCTACAACGCCGCCACCGGCGAGAACCTGAGCCTCGGGGACTGGATGACCGCCGGGGAGCGCATCTGGAACATCGAGCGCCTGTTCAACAACCGCGCCGGCCTCAGCCGCAAGGACGATAGCCTGCCCCCGCGCATGACCCGCGAGCCGCTGACCAACGGCGCTGTGCAGGGCCAGGTGGTGGAGCTGGCGCCCATGCTGGAAGAGTACTATCGCCTGCGCGGCTGGGATGACGACGGCAATCCATCGGCCGAGACGCTGGCGCGGCTGGGCATCGAGTGACGGAAGGAACAAGGGACATGGAACCAGGACCACCTTCACCAAAATCCCTTGACTGTATCCCGTGGTACGTCCAGCGTGGCGTCTGTTGTCATCCTGAGCGCGACGACATCTGCCACGTGGCTCTGCGCAGCTTCGCGAAGGATCTGGGGCGGGGCAGACCTGCGAGCGAGGGACGATGGCGCGCCGGATCCTTCGTGTACAGTCTCTCTCTTCAAGGGTGCGCCGTGGTAAGGCCGGCCTTGAGACACTGCACTGGAACAGGGCGAGCCGGCGGCCGGGCGCAGGGTGCCCCGGTTCCATGCTCCTCTGAGCAGCCGGAGGGCGCCGCATGACCCACTACGTCATCCTCGGCAGCTCCGCCGCCGGCCTGTCCGCCGTCGACGCCATCCGCCAGCGCGACAGGTCCGGCCAGATCACCCTCATCTCCCGCGAGCCGGACGCCACTTACTCGCGCGTCGCCCTTCCCTACATCCTCTCCAAAGAGAAGACCATGCGGCAGATCACGCTCCAGGGGCCGGACTACTTCAAGGCCAACAACGTGGAGCTGGTAACCGGCGTCGGCGCGGCTTCCCTCGATGCGAAGACCCGCACCGCCCGCCTGGAAGACGGCCGTGATATCGGTTATGACAAGCTGCTCATCGCCACCGGCTCGCTCTCACGAGTGCCGCCGGTGCAAGGGATCGAGGACGCCGGTGTCTGCTACCACTGGACGCTGGCCGACACCCGCAAGCTGGCAGCGTCCGCCTCTGGCGGAGCGAAGGCGAAGAGCTGCTTCGTCATCGGCGCCGGCTTCATCAGCCTGCTCACCGTCAGCGCCCTGATAAAAGCCGCGGCGCTCAAGTACACGGTCGTCGAGATCGCGGACCAGGTGATGCCCCAGCTCCTGGACCAGCAGGGCGGCCGGGCGCTGGAGCGCGGCATGCGTGAGAAGGGCATCGAGGTGTTACTCGGCGACTCGGTCACCGCCCTCGAGCGGTGGAATGGGGGCTACACCGTGACGCTGAAGAGCGGCCGGACGCACCAGGCGGAGATGGTCGTCTGCGGCACCGGCGTGCGCCCCAACGTGGACTTCCTGAAGGGCTCCGGCATCGAGCTGGGCCGCGGCGTGCTGACGAACGAGCGCCAGGAGACGAACGTGCCCGGCATCTACGCCGCCGGCGACTGCGCGGAGGGCCTGGACTTCCTGTCCGGCGAGCGCGCCGTGCACGCCATCTGGCCCACGGCCATCGACCAGGGCCGCGTGGCGGGCGCGAACATGGCGGGTGATTCGCAGACCTACCCCGGCAGCCTGAGCTGGAACGTCACCGAGCTGTTCGGCCTGACCAGCGCCTCCGTGGGCGAGTTCCGCGATCGCCCGGGGCTGGAGCCGATCGTCTTCCACAACCCGGCCGCGAACATCTACCGCAAGCTGCTGCTGGACGGCGGCCGCATCGTGGGCGCGGTGGTCATCGGCCGCGCCGAGCACGTGCAGGACCTGGGCGTCGTGCAGGCCATGATCCGCCGCCGCACGGACGTCTCCCGCTTCCGGCACTGGATGCAGGGCGAGCGCATCAACTACGGCATGCTGGCGTTCGAGACGGTAAGGAAATGACCGCCGCGCCTGTCATCCTGAGGAACGAAGGATCTGTCCGTGCAACCCGCTCGGAGGACAGTGCGCGCTCCGGGACCCAGCACCCGGGTCGCACCCGGCGACGGCGGGGGAGCGCAGGCGCCACGACAGACCCTTCGTTCCTCAGGGTGACAGGTTAGCGATAACATAGTCCCGTGAAGATAACCGTCGAGCTCCAGGCCCACCTCAAGCAGTACGACCTGAACGCCACTTGTCATCCTGAGCGCCGAACACGCTTGCTCGTGGCGATCACGCATCTTCGCGAAGGGATCTGGGGTGGGGCAGACCCTCGCTGCGCGGCCAGCGGGGACCCGCAGACCCGGACAAAGCAGCCATGAAGATAACCGTCGAGCTCCAGGCCTACCTCGAGCAGTACGCGCCGGACGGCCGGGGCGTCTTCGACTGCGAACTGCCGGCTGGCGCGCGCGTCTGGGACCTTGTGCGCAAGCTGGGCGTGCCGGACGAACTGGCCAACGTCGTCGTCGTGGGCAACACGGCGACGGACTTGGAGTACGAGCTGAGCGAGGGCGACCGCGTCACGCTGATCCCGCCGATCGCCGGCGGTTAAGAGCACCCCCGGATCTTCAGCCCGTCGCCGACGCCCCAGGGCTGACTCTGCAGCTACAGCTTCAGTAACAATTGCCCGGCCGCTGCCGTCAAATTGTTGACAACGGTTTGCGCTTGCGCTAGCCTTGCAAATGCGACCAGTTGCAGTTGCCATTGATAGCTCCGGCACTGCGAAATTGCCAAACAAACTGGACCTACCATGAGCTGTGAGACAGAGACCGCCATCGCCCTCAGGGACGCCGGGCAGAAGGTGACGCCCCAGCGCATGCTCATCCTCTGCACGGTGCGTCATGCGCGCGAGCACGTCACCGCCCCCGGGCTCATCGAGGAGGTGCGCCGCGCGTATCCCTTCCTCGATCCCTCCACCGTCTACCGCACCCTTTCGTCGGCGGCGGCCCTGGGGCTCGTCAGCGAGACGGACATGGGCGCCGGGGACACGGAGTACGAGTGGATCGGCAAGGACCGCCACCATCACCTGATCTGCCGCTCCTGCGGTGACGTCACCTCGCTCGATAACAGCTACCTGGATAGCCTGGCCACCGCCCTCTACGACGAGCTTGGCTTCCGGGCGGACCTCGGCCATTTCGCCATCTTCGGCGTCTGCGCGCCGTGCCGGGCCCGGTCCGGGGCAGCAGCAGGCGACTGAGCCGAAGCGATGTTCGAGCTGCTCTCCGCCTCCACCCCGTTCGGTTTCTCCCCGCCGGCCCTCTCGATCGCCGGCTCCGCTGGCGTAATAGGCGCGGCCATCGCGCTCGGCATCCGCCACGGCATCGACTGGGACCACATCGCCGCCATCACGGACATCACCAGCACGACCGCTGCGGTGGATACCGGGGAGAAGTGGCTGGTCAGCGAGCCCGGCGTGATGCTCACGGACGAGTCCCATCACAAGCTCGCAGGCGCGGCGGCGTCCGCGGGCACGGCCTCCGCGCAAGTCGCCGTGGAGGAGGGAGAGCCGTCTCACACGCACCGGCACCTGTCCGTCCTCCACCACCCCCACAACGGGCCGGCGACCGCGCGCAACGGTCACCTCGGCGCGACCATCGATACGTTCGTGCGCAAACAACGGCCGGCCCTGCTGCTGGGGACCATGTACGCCCTGGGCCACGGCAGCGTCGTCTTCGCGCTGGGGCTGCTTGCCCTCCTGGCGCGCGAGTTCCTGCCCGACTGGATCGACCCCGTGATGGAGCGTGTCGTGGGCGTGACGCTGCTGTTCCTGGCGGCGTACCTCTTCTATTCTATCTACCGCTTTTTCCGCGGCGGCGACGAGTTCCAGATGAGAAGCCGCTGGATGCTCGTCTTCGCGGCTGTCCGTAACGGCTTTGAGCTGATCCGGTCCCGCCTGCTGGGGCGGCCACACCATCACGTCCACGAGGCGCAGCGATACGGCGTGCGCACGGCCTACGGCATCGGCATGATCCATGGCGTCGGCGCGGAGACCGGGACGCAGGTGCTGGTGATCACGACCGCGGTGGGCGCCGGCAGCCAGCTGATGGGCGTCGTCGCCCTCGCCGGCTTCCTCGTCGGCCTGATCATCTCGAACTCTGTCGTCACCGTGATCAGCGCCGCGGGCTTCGTCTCCTCGCGTCAGCGGCAGTGGATCTACGTAGCGGCGGGCATCTTCGCGGCAGTCTTCAGCCTGGTCGTGGGGACGTTCTTCCTCCTCCGGGCGTCAGACATCCTGCCGGACCTGGACCGCTTCTTCGGCTGGCTGGGCCCGCGCTAGAGGCGGGGGCCAGCCGCCGGCCCGGCATCCAGACTAATGCCGCTTTCCGTCCTCCTGCACTTCGGTGGCGCCGGCACCTATACCGCCGCCTTCATGGTTTCAGTCGCCTTCGTGCTCGTTTTCGTGTTCAGTTTTGCTGTAGGCAGGCTGCCCGAGGGCGTTACGCGTTGGAGCGGGGCCTGGGCGGCGGCCTGGCTGCGCGCCTCTCTGCCCCGCCTCACGGTGGCCGGCGTCTTCGCCGGCGGCCTCTTCCTGGCCTCGAGCCTCTCGGGCGGCGGCGACGGCGGCACAGCCGGGAACGCGGCCCTCTGCAATCGCCCGCTCCCGCCCGTCACCTCGCAGCCGGTAACTGAGCAGCGCCTGCAGGCGGCGATCGCAGACATGCGGCGCGTGGGAGAGGCGGCGCGCAGGGGAGACAGCGACCAGGCGCGAGTGGTTTTCTACGAGGGCGGCTCACACAACCTGACCCACGACATCGACAGGCCCCTGAGAACAGCCGCTGCGGGGCTCGCCCGGGACCTCTGCCTCAGCATGGTGGAGCTGGAGCGCCAGTTCACGGGCAAGCTGGACGCCGGGATCATCGCCCGTGAGGCCAACGCCTCGGCCGGCGTCCTGGAGAAGGCGGGCGGGGTGCTGGCGCTGGCACCGTGAGCGCCTGCGCTACGCCGGCGCCACCTTGATATCGTTGCCCTCCACCTGCACGGGATACGTCTTTATGGGTTCGCTGGGCGGAGGGCTCACAACATCTCCCGTCCGCACGTTGAACTGGCCGCCGTGGAACGGGCACTCCACAACGTCATCCACGAGCAGACCTTCGCCCAGGGGGCCGGCCCGGTGCGTGCAGGTGTTGCTGAAGGCGACGAACTCCCCGTTGACGTTCGCGATCGCCACCTCCTCGCCGCCCACCTCCACAATCTTCATCTCGCCCGGCGGCACCTCGTCCACAGTAGCCACCTTCACGTAGTCGGCCATGCCAGCTCCTCCTGCATAAGCGAAGTATTCGGTGTCGCAATCATAACAGGCCACCGGCTCTATTGCAGCGCCCTTTGCGGCCGTGTTACCATGCGCTGGACAGTGCTGCTGTCTTGACCTTTAAGGCGGTCCCGTGAGGCTGCCAAGGAGCGATAGTGCTGACGCAGACCTGCGTCCCCGCTAAGAACACATACAGGCCGGCCGGCGGTCCCTCCCCCTGTTGCGGGAGGGCCTTTTGTTGCGGGGGCCGCGCCTCTTGAACGGCCACGTAGTCCTCTCCGCAGACGATATCCGCCGCGCCATCCGCCGCATCGCCCACGAGATCGTGGAGCGGAACCGCGGCCTGGAAGGCCTGGTGCTGGTGGGCATGCGCACGCGCGGCGTCCCGCTGGCCCAGCGGCTGGCCGCCGCCATCCAGGAGTTCGAGGGGGCAGCCGTGCCCGTCGGGACGCTGGACATCGGCCTCTACCGCGATGACATCGCCTCCCTGGAACTGCGGCCGCACATCCAGCCCACGGAGCTGCCGGGCGATATTGACGGCAAGCGCGTGGTACTGGTGGACGACGTGCTCTACACGGGCCGCAGCATCCGCGCCGCCCTGGACGCCCTCACGGACTTCGGCCGCCCGGCCAGCATCCAGCTGGCGGTCCTCGTGGACCGCGGCCACCGGGAGCTGCCCATCCGACCGGACTACGTGGGCAAGAACATCCCCACTTCCCTGCACGAAGAGGTGGAGGTCTGCCTGGAGGAGGCCGACGGCCGGGATGAAGTGCGCCTTGTGCGCGGAGAGGGCGAAAGATGAGCCGGGAACGCTTGTCCCCGGAACCCGCCTCAGGCGGGCCGGTCGCCCCTGCTATCGAGACGAAACCCCGCGCCGGCTGGACGCGCAGCCACCTGCTGGACCTTGACGACTTCACTCCCGGGGAGATGGAAACCGTCATGGAGACGGCGGGTGCCATGAAGGAGGTGCTGGGCCGCGAGGTACCGCGCGTGCCGGCGCTGCGCGGCAAGACGATCATCACCCTGTTCTACGAGGCCAGCACCCGCACCCGCGCGTCCTTCGAGCTGGCCGGCAAGGCGCTGGGCGCCGACGTCATCAACGTCGCGGCCGGCGGTTCCAGCGTCGAGAAAGGCGAGTCGCTTATCGATACCGTGCGCACGCTGCAGGCGGTGGGCGCGGACGTGCTCATCATGCGCCACCCGTCGTCGGGGGCGCCGTACCTGGTCACGCGGCACGTGGAGTGCAGCGTGATCAACGCCGGCGACGGCTGGCACGCGCACCCCACGCAGGCGCTGCTGGACGTTTACACCATGCGCGCCCACCTGGGCGAGCTGCGCGGACGGCGCGTGGTCATCGTCGGCGATATTGCGCACAGCCGTGTCGCCCGCTCCAACATCTGGGGCCTGGCCGCGGCCGGCGCGGAGGTTGTGCTCTGCGCCCCGCCCACGCTGCTCCCGGCCGGGATGCGCCCGGGCGAACCCGGGCCGGAGGAGCCGCTCGCCCTGCCACGCGTGGAGGTGGAGACCAACATCGAGCGCGCCATCGCCGGAGCGGACGTCGTCATGGCGCTGCGCCTGCAGAAGGAGCGCATGCAGTCCGGACTGCTGCCCTCGATACGTGAATACGCCACGCTCTACCAGGTGACGGAGCAGCGGCTGGCGCTCGCCCGGCCCGGTGCGCTCGTCATGCACCCGGGGCCGATGAACGAGGGCGTGGAGATCTCGCCCGCCGTGGCCCGCAGTCTGCAGTCCGTGGTGGACGAGCAGGTGGCCAACGGCGTCGCCGTGCGCATGGCGGTGCTTTATCTGATGGCGCGGGGGAAGCTGTCGTGACGGGGCGGCTGCCGGCAATGCGCAACGCCGTAGGGGTCGTTCGCGAACGATCCCTACAACCGCTTGCCTTCCCACGATGTCCAGGAGGTCGCGGATGACCAGCCTAGCCATTCGCGGCGGGCGGGTGATCGACCCGGCGAACGGCGTTGACGCCGTCGCCGACGTGGTCATTGCCGACGGGCGCGTCGCGGCCGTCGGGCCGGACGCCGGCAAGGACGCCGCCGAGACGATCGACGCCCGCGGGCTCGTCGTCTGCCCGGGGTTCGTCGATATCCACGCGCACCTGCGAGAGCCAGGCTTCGAGCACAAGGAGACGATTGCGACAGGCACGCTGGCGGCGGCGCGCGGCGGCTTCACCACCGTCTGCGCCATGCCCAACACCGAGCCGCCAATCGACAACGCGGGCGCGGTCGAGTTCGTCCTGCGCACCACGCAGGCCCAGGGCGCCGTCCGCGTCCTGCCTATCGCCTGCGTCACGAAGGGCCGCGCCGGGCGGGAATTGGCCGAGCTGGCGGAGCTGGCGCAGGCGGGCGCGATCGCGTTCAGCGACGACGGTGCGCCTGTGGCCGACGCCCACCTGATGCGGCGGGCGCTGGAGTACGCCGGCATGCTCGGCGTGCCCGTCATCGACCACTGCGAAGACCCCTCGCTGGCCGCGGGCGGCGTCATGCACGAAGGCTGGGTGTCCACCCGCCTGGGCCTGCGCGGCGTCCCCGCCTCGGCCGAAGAGGCGATGGTGGCGCGGGACATCGCTCTGGCCGAGCAGACGGGGTCGCACGTCCACATCGCGCACGTCAGCACGGCGGGCGCTGTGGACCTCATCCGCAATGCCAAGGCGCGTCGCGTCCGCGTCACGGCCGAGGTGACGCCGCATCACCTGGCGCTGACGCACGAAGCCGTTCTCACCGGCCCCGGAGAGACGCCGGGCGGACTGGCCTACGACACCAACGCCAAGGTCAACCCGCCCCTGCGCACGCCGGCCGATACGGATGCCTGCCTCGCCGGGCTGCTGGACGGCACGATCGACTGCATCGCCACGGACCACGCGCCGCACGCCGTCCAGGACAAGCTGTGCGAGTTCGACGCCGCGGCCTTCGGCATCAGCGGCCTGGAGACGGCGCTGGGGCTCCTGCTGACAACCCGCGTAGGGGCGGTTCGCGAACCGCCCCTACAGCGTCTGATCGAGGCGCTCACCATCGCCCCCGCACGGACGCTCGGCCTCGACGCCCGCATCGCGGGGCTGGGCACGCTGTCGCCGGGCGCACAGGGGGACGTCACGATCATCGACCCCGAGGCGGAGTGGGTTGTCGAGCCGGAGACGTTCGCCAGCAAGGGCAAGAACACGCCGCTGGCGGGACGCAGGCTGACGGGGCGCGTGGTGGCGACGGTGTACGGGGGACGGGTGGTGTTCGATGACCGCTAAAGCCCTCCTCGTCCTCCAGGACGGCACCGTCTTCAGCGGCAAGCCCCTCGGCGCGCCCGCCCATTCCCACGGCGAGGTGGTGTTCTCCACGGCCATGACCGGCTATCAGGAGATGCTTACGGATCCCTCGTTCGCGGGGCAAGTGCTGGTGCTCACCTACCCGCTGGCCGGCAACTACGGCATCAACCCGGAGGCCGTGGAGTCGAAGCGCATCCAGGTGCGCGGCCTCGTCGTGCACGAGGCCTGCGAGCGGCCCTCGCACTGGCAGTCGGAGATGACCCTGCACGACTACCTGGCGTCGCAGGACATCCCCGGCATCGCCGGCGTGGACACGCGCGCCCTCACCCGCCGCCTGCGCCGCGAGGGGGTGACCATGGGCGCCATCACGTCCGACGAGACGGCGGGAGAGGCGCTGGCCCGTCTGCGCTCGCTGCCCGGGTACGGCGAGACGGACTTCGTGCGCGAGGTGAGCACGGACAAGCCCTACGAGTGGCAGCCTTATCCCCCGCTGGGTGTCAGGCTTCAGCCTGACACCCAGCGGCGCCACGCTGCGTCCGCCCTCCGGCGGATCGTCGTCATCGACAGCGGCGTCAAGTACAACATCATGCGCCTGCTGGCGGCGCGCGGCTGCCGGGTGACGGCGCTGCCATCGCACGCCTCCGCGGACGACGTGCTGTCGCACAAGCCGGACGGCGTCGTGTTCTCCCCCGGCCCGGGCGACCCCGCCTTCCTGGACTACCAGGTGGCGACGGTCAAGCAACTAATCGGGCGCGCGCCGGTGCTGGGCATCTGCCTGGGCCACCAGGTGCTGGGCCGGGCGTTCGGGGCGCGCACCTTCAAGCTGAAGTTCGGACACCGGGGCGCTAACCATCCGGTGCGCGACCTGGAGACGGGCCGCGTGCACATCACGGCCCAGAACCACGGCTACGCGGTGGATCCCGACGGTCTCTCGGCGGACATCGAGGTCTCGCAGGTGCACCTGAACGACGGCACCTGCGAGGGGCTGCGGCACCGCACGGAGCCCGTCATCTCGATCCAGTACCACTCAGAGGCCTCGCCGGGGCCGCTGGACAACGTCTACGTCTTCGACCGCTTCGTGCAGATGATGGATGGCGATAGGTGATGTACAATAAGCGCATCAATATGTGATGAGGTGAACTGATGCGCACGACGCTGAATATCGATCCGAAACTCCTCGAAAAGGTGGTTGCGATTACGGGCGAGAGGAACAAAGGGAAGGCCGTAGATCGCGCCATGGATGAGTTCCTCCGCCGGAAGGCAGTCGAAAAACTGCTGGCCGCACGCGGCAAGTTCCGCCTGCATGTCAAACACGAAGAATGGGAAGAAGCTGATCTCAAGGTCGAACTTGAGCACAAGAGGAGCAGAAGGTGGTCATCGCCGACGCGGATGTCTGGATAGACTACTTCGAACGTTCGTCATCACGGACCGGCCAAGCGCTCGATCGGTTGATCCGAAGCGGGCGCACGGCTGTTGCAGAACCGGTCCTGGCCGAACTCGTGCGAGGCACGCAGGGTGACGACGAGCTTCAGGAACTCAAGGAGATGCTAAGTGGGGTCCCGTACGTCGAGATGAGCCGTGAGACCTGGGTGCGGGCCGGCCGGATCGCACACGACCTCGACAGGAGGGGAACGCGAATACCGGTCGTGGACATCTTCATCGCCTCGCTGGCAATCGAAGAGGGGCACGAAGTCTTCACCCGCGACCGCCACTTCGAGCGCATTCCTGGGTTGCGTCTGTACAAGCCGAAGGGGGCTTCCGATGCCTGACCCCACGTACCGCCAGGCCACGATGGACGACGCCGCCGCCATCGCCGCGATCGGCGCGCTGGTGTGGGACGAGTTCGGCGAGCGCAGCGGGCTGCCCGGCCGCATGACGGACGACGGCGTGCGCGGCCGTCTCTCCGAGTGGGGCGCCAAGGGTGCGATGTTCGTCTGCGACGCGGGCGGCGGCCTCTGCGGCTTCGCGGCCGTGCAGCCGGACCCTTCGGCAGGCTCAGGGCAGGCTCCACACCCGCGGGAGGCGGTGATGGGCGTCTGGGTGGCGCCGTCCGCGCGCGGCAAGGGCGTGGGCACGGACCTGGCGCTGATGGCCACGGACTTCGCGCGCGCGGCGGGCTACCAGAAGCTGCGCGGCACCATCCCCGAAGGCAACGAGAGCGCGCTCTCGTTCTTCGGCGAGATCGGCAGCCTCGCGCAGATGGTGGGCCAAGGCATGGAGTACGAGCTGCCGCTGTGAGGAGATAACGTAATGAGCGACGAAGCCGCCGATGCCGCGACGGTCATCCAACTGTTGAGAGAAAAACTCAAAGAATTCGACGAGAATCCCGATGTCAAGCAGTTCTCAGGAGGCACCTTCCGCGCTTTCGCGACATCGGTTGATAGTATCCTTGCGCGAGGCTTGGGCTCAGGAGGAATGAGACTTAGAACCGCGTGGCACATAGCTGCGAGCAACCTTCCTTGGCCCAACACGATGATAACACTGGGAGCGCAAGTCACTTACTTAGAGGCCATGTTCGAGGCAAGACTTCCGGAAGTGAGGGGCACGCTGGAGGCAATCATCAGCGAGCTTGAAACATTCGGTGCCCCAGACATGCATCAGGAGACGCAGCCATCACCGCCCATTCGCCCAAGAGTTTTTATCGCACACGGAGGCGAATCGGAGGCTCTCAACAAGCTGTGCAACTTTCTCGACGAACTTGGCCTGAAGTCGTTGGTCGTCGAGCGCCTGCCCAGCGAAGGTCGGTCGGTGAACGGAAATGTAGAGCACTACCTGGACATGGCTGACTGTGCCGTTGTCCTCGCAACTGGGGACGACGTCGTCGACGGCAAGCTTCAGCCACGCGCTAACGTCCACATCGAGATCGGGCGGTTCCAGGAGCGATTCCCGCATCGGATCATCTACCTTCTGGAGGAAGGAGCCGCCTTTCCCTCGAACGTCAGCGAGAAGGTTTGGGAGCGTTTCAGTGACAGCAACATGGAGAAGGCAATCGTCAAAGTGGTTCGTGAGGTTAGGGCGTTTGGCCTTCTTGGCGGGTCGACATTATAAGCGTGAAGCCCGCCAGCGCTCTCACCGCCGGGCCCATCGCTCTGCGCCCGGCGGTTCCACTACTCGCGGGGCCCCTCGTACACCACGCGGCCGGTGCGGATGATCTCGCGCAGGAAGGAGTGACGGCCGGGGTTATGGTACTCGCTGGACGGGTAGCCGATGGGCGCTAGCCGCCGATCGCGATCCAGGCTAGCCAGGGCAATGATCTCCTGCCGTTTCCACATGGGCACCCCTTCGAAGTCTGTTGAGATGACCGCTACGTCAATGTCGCTATCCTCGTGCGGTCTGCCGTTCGCATACGAGCCGTACAGCACAATAGCGTCGACGTTTATCGCCGCCGCCAGGAGCCGCACGAACTCGCCGATTACCGCTTCTAGCTCAGTCGCTGCAACAACCACGCGTAGAACTCATTCGACTGCCTGTAGTAATTCTCAGTCGTATCGGCTGGCATTTCAAGCGGCTCATCGCCGTACCGGCTGGGGATGTATTGCTCGGTCAACTTGGCGAGCAGAGCCAATTGCTCCTGAGATATGGCCAGGCCGAGCTCAGCCGCCAGGCGGGGTAGGTCGTGAACCTTGCGGTAGGCGCCCTTCCTTTCGATCAGCCCTGCTTTCAGCAGCTTCTCTATCGCCTGGTGCAGGTGGAACAGACAACTCAGCGTATAACCCGCTTGCCAGGCGAATTCGGCGACCGACACATCCTCGGCCGCTCGGGCTAGCCACCGCTCCGTCTCCGGCTTCATGCCCGCATCCTAGCCTCCCGTCCCGAGGGCGGTCAAACCCTTGACCGCTAGGCCCCGCAAGGTCCTCATCATCGGCTCCGGGCCCATCGTCATCGGGCAGGCGGCGGAGTTCGATTACTCCGGCTCCCAGGCCTGCCGTTCGCTGCGGGAGGAGGGCGTGCACACCGTGCTCGTCAACTCCAACCCGGCCACGATCATGACCGACGAGGGCATCGCCGACACCGTCTACATCGAGCCGCTCACCGTCCCCGTGATCGAGCGCATCATCGAGCGCGAGCGCCCGGACGGGCTGCTGCCGACGCTGGGCGGGCAGACGGGCCTCAACCTGGCGGTGGCGCTGGCGGACGCCGGTGTGCTCGAGAAGTACGGCGTGCGCTCCCTGGGAACGCCGATCGAGACGATCCGCAAGGCCGAGGACCGGGAGCTGTTCCGCCGACTGCTGGATGAGATCGGCGAGCCGGTGCCGGAGAGCGAGATCGTGACCGGCATTGAGGAGGCGCGGGCCGTGGCCAGGCGCATGGGCTTGCCGCTGATCATCCGCCCGGCGTATACGCTGGGCGGCACCGGCGGCGGCATCGCGCAGACGCACGACGAGCTGGAGCACATCGTGCGCGGCGGCCTGGCGGCGTCGCCCATTCGCCAGGTGCTGCTGGAGCGCTGCCTGCTCGGCTGGAAGGAGATCGAGTACGAGGTGATGCGCGACGGCGCCGACAACTGCATCACCGTCTGCAACATGGAGAACTTCGACCCCATGGGCGTGCATACCGGCGATAGCATCGTCGTGGCGCCCAGCCAGACGCTCTCCGACAAGGAATACCAGATGCTGCGCTCGGCCTCGCTCAAGATCATCCGGGCGCTCGGCATCGAGGGCGGCTGCAACATCCAGTTTGCGCTGGCGCCGCGCCGCGAGCTGGCGGACTGGGAGCCCGGTCCCGCCACCGACGGGCTCGGTCGCCGCCCGCCGTACCACGTCATCGAGGTCAACCCCCGCGTCTCCCGCAGCTCGGCACTCGCTTCCAAGGCCACGGGCTACCCCATTGCGCGCGTCGCGGCCAAGATCGCCGTGGGCAAAACGCTGGACCATATCCCCAACCGCGTGACCGGCAAGACCACCGCGGCCTTCGAGCCGGCGCTGGACTACGTTGTGGTGAAGATACCCCGCTGGCCCTTCGACAAGTTCCCGCTGGGCGAGCGCCGCACCGGCACGCAGATGAAGGCCACGGGCGAGGTGATGGCCATCGGCCGCACGTTCGAGGCGGCCCTCGGCAAGGCCGTGCGTTCGCTCGAGTTCGGCTCGCGCTCGCTGCTGTGGGAGGACCACGCCTGGCGCGATATCGACCCGCGCGACCACGTCGCCATCCCGACGGATGAGCGCATCTGGGCGATCTTCGCCGCCCTGCGCCGGGGCGCCACGACGGAGGAGCTATCGAAGCTCTCCGGCATCGACCCCTGGTTCCTGGACAAGATGGCCGGCATGGTGCGCCTGGAGCAGCGCCTCCTGGGCGAGCCGCTTACGCCCGAGCTGATGCGCGAGGCCAAGCGCAGGGGCTTCTCGGACGGGGTCATCGGCACGCTGGCGGACCGCCTGCCGGAGCAGGTGCGGCAGCTGCGCCAGGAGTGGGGCATCGTCCCCGTCTACAAGATGGTGGACACCTGCGCCGCCGAGTTCGAGGCCGAGACGCCCTACTTCTACAGCACCTACGACCAGGAGAACGAGGCGCCGCCGCTGCCGGGCGAGAAGGCGCTGGTCATCGGCAGCGGGCCCATCCGCATCGGCCAGGGGATCGAGTTCGACTATTCCGCCGTGCACGCCGCCTGGGCGCTGCAGGAGGCCGGCGTGGCCGCCATCATGGTCAACTCTAACCCGGAGACCGTCTCCACCGACTTCGACACCAGCGACCGCCTCTACTTCGAGCCGCTGGACGAGGAGGGCCTGCGCGACCTGCTGGAGAACGAGAGCCCGAACGGCGCCGGCGGCGGCGGACCGCCCTCCATCGTGCAGTTCGGGGGCCAGACCGCGGTGAACCTCGCCGGGCCGCTCGCGCGCGCCAACCAGCCCATCCTGGGCTCGAGCGCCGAGGCGATCGACCTCGCGGAGGACCGCTCGCGCTTCGAGGACCTGCTCCAGCGCCTCGGCATCCCGCAGCCGCCCGGCGCCGGCGTCACCACCGTGGAGCAGGCCCTGTCCACGGCCCAGCGCATCGGCTACCCGGTGCTGGTGCGCCCGAGCTACGTGCTCGGCGGCCGCGCCATGGAGATCGTGCAGAGCGCGGGCGACCTCATCCGCTACGTGACAGAGGCGGCCAGCATCGCCGAGGGCAAGCCTATCCTTATCGACAAATACCTCGAAGGCATCGAGGCCGAGGTGGACGCCGTCTGCGACGGCGAAGAGGTGCTCATCCCCGGCCTCATGCAGCACGTCGAGCGCGCGGGCGTCCACTCCGGCGACTCCTTGGCCGTCTACCCGGCCATTGACCTTTCGTCCCAGGAAGTGCACACCATCGTGGACTACACGCAGCGCCTGGGCGTGGCCCTGGGCGTGCGCGGTCTCATGAACGTGCAGTACGTGATCATGCGCCCCAATACCCGCTCCGATGGCTCCCGCGGCGAACGTACGGACAGACCTTCAGGTCTGTCCTCCGGGGCGGCCGGGCACTCCAACGTCTACGTCCTGGAGGTGAACCCGCGCGCCAGCCGCACAGTTCCCTTCATCTCGAAAGTCACCGGCGTGCCCCTGGTGCGCCTGGCCATCCAGGTGATGCTGGGCAAGAAGCTGCGCGAGCTGGGCTGCGGGTCCGGGCTCTGGCCGCGGCAGAACCTGGTGGCCGTGAAGGCGCCTGTCTTCTCCATGTCCAAGCTCATCGGCGTGGACACGTACCTGGGCCCGGAGATGAAGTCCACCGGCGAGGTGATGGGCGTGGACTACACCTTTGAGTCGGCGCTGGCGAAGGCCCTGCAGGCCGCCGACATGGCGCTGCCGAAACACGGCGCCGTCCTCCTCAGCCTCGCGGACCAGACGAAGCCCGAGGCGATGCCGGCGGTGCGCAGCCTGGCCGCGGCCGGCTACAAGATCTACGCCACGGAGGGCACCGCCGCCATGGTCCGCGCCCTGGGGCTGGCGGTGGAGCGCGTACCCAAGCGCATTGAGGAGGGCCACCCGAACGTGGTGGACGTCATCCAGGACGGCCTCGTGGACGCCGTCATCAACACGCCGGAGGGCCGCGTCACGGCCACCCTGCGCGACGGCTTCGACATCCGCCGCGCCGCCGCCGAAAAGCGCATCCCCTGTTTCACGTCCATCGATACCGCGGCCGCCGCCGTATCCGCGCTCGTGGCCGGCGATCCGCACTTCACGATTCAGCCGCTGCGGGACTACCTGGCGCCGTGATACGGCTCGAGCGCGCCACCGTCGTCTCCCAGGAGCAGGTCTACGAGAACACCTACCTGATGTGGCTCTCCTGCCCGCCCGTCGCGAAGGGCGCCTCGCCCGGGCGCTTCCTGATGGTCCGCTGCTCTGACGGCAACGACCCGCTGTTGCCACGCCCGATGAGCTTCCACCGCTTCCGCCGCCAACCTTCACCCGAAGGTCAGGCTCTCAGCCGCCAACCTTCACCGGGGGGTCAGGCTCTCAGCCTGACAGGGGAGCGGGGTGGGGCACAGCCCGCAACCCAGTTCGCCATCCTCTACGACGTCCGCGGCCGCGGTACCGCCTGGCTCTCCACCCGCAAGTCCGGCGACGCCATCCGCGTCTTCGGGCCACTGGGCCGGGGCTACAGCCTGAGCCCGGCGGCGCAGAACGTCCTGCTCGTCGCCGGCGGCCTGGGCGTGGCCGCCGTTGTGGCGCTCGCGGACGAGGCCATCGCCGCCGGCAAGGCCGTGACCCTGTTGCAGGGCGCCCGCACCGTGGCGCGCCTCTTCCCCGCCCACCTCCTGCCCACCGCGGTCGAGGCTGTCTCCGCCACAGACGACGGCAGCGAGGGTCACCACGGTTATGTCACGGAGATCCTGCCCGGCTACCTCCCGTGGGCGGACCAGGTCTTCGCCTGCGGCCCCGGCCCGATGTTCGCGGCAATGGCGAACACGATGCGACAGGCGCGCTCCCGCAAGCCCGTACAGGCGCTGCTGGAAGAGCATATGGGCTGTGGTACAGGCGTCTGCTACGGCTGCGCTGTGTTCACGCGCAAAGGCGTGCGCCTGGTCTGCAGGGACGGCCCGCGCTTCGAGCTGCGGGAGGTGTTCACGTAGAGACCCCCCGGCGGGGCGTCTCTGAGCAGCGCCCCTGATATAATCCGGTTGAAGCTTCCCATGCACGCCCATCCCGGTCCCGGTCCCGCCGGCACGGTCGCCCTCGCGGCGGCCGTCGTCGCCGTAGCCGCCGCCGTCCTTGTCGGCGGCGTCATCGTGGCCATCGCCATGGGCGGCGGCTTCGGCGGCTGGAACATGCAGGGCCACATGGGCGGCATGATGAATCGCGCCGGCAATTCGCCTCAGACGCCGGTGGTGGCGAGCCAGCCGGAGGTCTCGGTCGAGATCCGTAATTTCGAATACTTCCCGCGAGACCTCACCGTCGACGCCGGTGCCACCGTCACCTGGACGAACCGGGATTCCGCGCCGCACACGGCCACGCACACGGACGGCGGCTGGGATACGGGCATCCTGGACAAGGGCGAGTCCGCCGCCATCGCGTTCGACGCCCCGGGCGCCTACGGCTACTTCTGCTCGGTCCACCCCGCCATGAAGGCCATCCTGACCGTGCGCTAACGTTGACACCGCTTGCGCGGGCAGCCTTTAATTGTCGCGCAATCTCATATCAGGAGGACGCACCCCATGGCCCCAGCCAAAGTCAGTGTCGGCAACGCCGAGATCATCTCCCTGGTCGATACGCCCATGGAGTTCCCCTGGAACCTCTTCTTCCCCAATAACAGCCCGGCGGACTTCGAGCCGTACCGGGGCCGATATCCGGAAGCCTTCGGGCCAGCCGGCTTCCACACCAACGCCGTCTGCTACGCCATCCGGTCGCAGGGCAAGACGATCCTCTGCGACACCGGGATTGGGCCTGGGCCCATCGCTTTTCTGGGCGGCATCCGCGGCCGCCTGCTGGAGGACATGCGGGCGAAGGGCGTGCAGCCGGACGACGTGGACATCGTCGTGCACACGCATCTGCACGGCGATCATGTGGGCTGGAACCTCTCCGCGGACGGCGCCCCGAACTTCCCGCGGGCGAAGTACTACGCCCCCCAGGCGGACTGGGACTTCTTCCGCAAGGCGCTGGACGCGAACCCCCAGATGGCACAGGTTATCCCGCTCCACGACCAGGGCAGGCTGGAGCTGTTCTCCGGAGAGCTGACCCTGACGCCCGAGGTGACGACGCTGCCGACGCCCGGACACACTCCCGGCCACTGCAGCCTGCTGGTCTCATCCGGCGGAGAAGGGGCGCTCGTTACGGGCGACCTGGCGCACCACCCGGCGCAGGTGGACCGCACGGAATGGTCATCCGGCTTCGACACGGACCCGGCGGCGGCCGGTCGGACGCGGGCGAAGGTCTGCGACCGCCTGGAGGCGGAGGGCCTGCTCGCAGCCTTCTGCCACTTCCCGGAGCCCGGCTTCGGCCGGCTGGTGCGGCTGGAGGGCAGACGGGTCTTCCGGGCGCTGTAGGGCCCTTTCTGTCACCCTGACGGAGGAAGGATCTGTCCCTGCGACGAGGCCACGCACCGAGACGCCCTTCCGGGACTCTGGATGATCGCTGCGTCGGTCAGAGTCCCGAGGCGTGCATGCACTGCCAGGGTGCATGCCCTGGACAGATTCTTCCCTACGGTCAGAACGACAGTTGGCGAGGGCCGGGATGCCAGGCTGGGGGCTCCCCTACGCGCCCGCCGGCGCCGGCTCCGCGAAGAAGTGCTGGACGCTGGTCTTCGCCGCCACCTTCTGGGCGATCGCCGCGAACGCCTGCGCCACCGGCGACCCGGGGTCGCTCTCGACGATCGGGACGCCGAGGTCCGCGCCGGTGCGCACGTCCACCTGGAGCGGTATCTCCCCCAGGAAATCGAGCCCCAGCTCCTCGGCCGCTTCGCGCACGCCCCCGTGGCCGAAGATCTCCGTGCGCTCGCCGCAGTGGGGGCAGACGAAGTAGCTCATGTTCTCGATCAGGCCGAACACCGGCACACTCAGCTTCTCGAACATGGAGACCGCCTTCACGGCGTCTTCCAGGGACACGGCGTTCGGCGTTGTGACGATGACGGCGCCCGCGATCGGCGCTTCCATCGCCGCGCTCATGGAGGCGTCGCTGGTGCCGGGCGGCAGGTCGATGATCAGGTAATCCAGCTCGCCTTCCGCGCCCCACGGCAGGTCGTGCATGAGCTGGCGCACGCCCGTGCCGATCATCGGCCCGCGCCAGACCACCGGCAGCCCCCGGCGCAGCACGAACCCCAGGGAGGCAACGCGCAGCCCGTAGCGCTCCACGAAGGCGAGGCCGCTGTCGGCCTGGAAGCCCTGTGGGATGCCCATCATCGTCGGTACGTTGGGCCCGGTAAGGTCCGCGTCCAGCAGGCCCACGCGCGCGCCGAAGTCCTTCAGCGCCAGCGCCAGATTCACCGCCACGGTGGACTTGCCCACGCCGCCCTTGTTCGACGCCACGGCGATAATGTTACGCACGCCTTCAATCACCTTCGGGCCCCTGCCCACGCCTGTCGAGCGCACGGCGGCGTCCATCGTCACTTCCGCATGGCCGACGCCGGGCAGGGCCAGGATCAGGTCCTGCGCCTGCTTCTTCATCTCCTCGCGCACGGGGCAGGCCGGAGTGGTCAGCACGATCTTCACGCTCACGTTGTCACCGCAGACGTTGACGTCTGCTTCGGAGACGAAGCCCAGGCTGACTATGTCGCGGTGCAGGTCCGGGTCCTGGATCTGGCTCAGCGCCGCCAGGACGGCAGCCGCCGTTACCTGGCTATCCTTCTCTTGTGCCATTTGATTTCCTTCCCGAATGTGGGGTTACTGAAGGCCGGACGCTGCCTGCCGGGCCCCGTCACGGACGATAAACCGGCAGGAGTCCGCGCCCTCGCTCTGGAACTGCGTGCACTCCACCTCGCGGCCCAGCAGGCTGCCCAGGAGGGAGAGGTGCCAGTCGCACAGGTCCCGGTGGGAGTCCACCACGCGCCGGTAAACGCAGTTGTGGTCCGCGATCTCGAACTCCCGCCCGTCGCCCGTCCACTCCGCGAAACCGCCTTCTTCGCGCAGGATGTCCGCGACGATGGCCACGCGCTCCCCCAGCGGCTTGTCGCGCACGCGGGACTCGTGCTGGCGGTAGACGCGGTCGGCCATGCGCATGAGCAGGAGCCGCTTCTTGTCCGGGGCGCTGAGGCCGGCGATGTCCTCCGCCTGGAGGGAGGCAACCTCCTCCAGCACGAGGTTGGCCAGGCGGTCGTAGCGCTTGGGAAACCTCTCCTGGCCGCCGTCGCTCAGGCTGAAAAGCAGATGTGGGCGGCCCTTGCGCTGCCTCTCCTCGCGTGAGACTACCAGGCCGTCGCGCTCCAGCACTGCCAGGTGCTGGCGCACCGTCATGCGGGCCAGGCCGAACTCGTTGGCCAGCGCATCCACCGTGCTGTCGCCCGCGCGCTTCAGGTGAGAAAGAATACTCTCTTTTGTAGATTGCATGTGGAAACCTTTTTCCCTCCGGCGCCGTTATAAGTATACACAACCGCGGCCGGCAGTGAAATAGCATTTAGAAAGTCTATACAGTGCAAACCTTGACAGATATACCCCAGCCGGGTATAATCCGCCCGGCGATCTGTAACGTATTACCTAGAGCGATCATCTTCATCACAAACGATGACGGAATTCCGGAGGTGGAATGATGGGTAAGGCAGCAGTAGTCGAAGAGAGACGGCCCGTGGTAGAGACGCCGGTGGAAGTCCCCACCTGCCAGCACCACTGGCTGATTGAGACGCCCAGGGGCTCCACCAGCCACGGCCGCTGCAAGCGCTGCGGCGAGGACAGGGAGTTCCGCAACTCCGCCACCGATCACGTCTGGGAGGACGAGTCCGGTAGCGGCTACAACCCCTGGCGCGGGGCCCGCTCCGCCCCCAGGTCCGCCATCGACGACGACGAGGTTAGCGCCTCTTCCCCTTCTGCACCCGTCGTCATGGCCTGAGACCGCCCTCGCAAGCGAAGGACGCCCCGCCGGCCCGGCGGGGCGTCCCTGTCTTCACCTTCCGCCGTGCCGTATATTAGGGAGAGCGTGGATCTCTCTGTAGACCTCCTGCCCGGCCATAAGCGCGGCCTCTCCCTGGCCAACCCCGTGATGACCGCCTCCGGCACCTTCGGCAACGGGCTGGAGTACGCGCGGATATTCGACATCCAGCGCCTGGGCGCCATCGTCAGTAAGGCGATCACCCTGAAGCCGCGCCGCGGCAACGTGCAGCCCCGCATCGCGGAGACGGCGGCCGGCATGATCAACTCCATCGGCCTGCAGAACATCGGCATCGAAGCCATCCTCCGTGACGTGGCGCCCGTCTGGGCCACGTGGCGCGTGCCGGTCGTCGCCAACATCGCCGGCGAGAGCATAGCGGACTACACGGAGCTGGCCGGCCGCCTGGACGGAACGCCCGGCGTCAGCGGCATCGAGCTGAACGTCAGCTGCCCTAACGTGGAGAGCGGCCTGGAGTTCGGGGTTGACCCGCGGGCCGCCGCCGCAGTCACGGCCTCCGTCCGGCGGCGCACGGACCTGCCGCTCATCGTCAAGCTGACGCCCAACGTCTCGAACATCGTGGACATCGCCGCCGCCGTCGCCGGCGCCGGGGCAGACGCGCTCACGATCATCAACACCTTCCCCGCCATGAGCATCGACGTGCGCCGCCGCCGTCCGGCACTGGGCTGGGGCTCCGGCGGCCTCTCCGGCCCCGCCCTCAAGCCCATCGCCCTGCGCCTGGTCTACCTGGTCGCCCGCTCCCTGCGCATCCCCATCATCGGCTGCGGCGGGATCATGAGCGGCGAGGACGCCGTCGAGTTCATGATGGCCGGCGCCAGCGCCGTGCAGGTGGGCACGGCCACCTTCCTCAACCCCCGCGCGCCGCTGGACGTCATCGAGGGCGTGGAGGAGTTCATGCGCGCCGAGGGCATCGAAGACCTGCGCCAGATCGTGGGAGCGGCCCTGGCCGCCCCGGAGTCAGCCGATGCTGGGCGAGCCCCGGCTCAATATCTACATCCTCGGGTCTGACCTGACGGCACAGCAGCGGCAGAGGGTACAGGCGCAGGTGCAGACGGCTCTCCGGGCCATCCCCGGCTGGGCCTTCCAGCTCCTGGCGGGCCGCATGGCGGAGCTGGGCGTGCGCAACCTGCCGCTAATGATCGAGCCGCGGCCCGCGCGCGCCCCCGGCAGCCAGGCGCTGAGCCTGGGCCGCATTGAGTCCCGCCCCGCCGTCCGTCTGACGCCGCGGCTGGCCGGCGCGGAGGTGGAATGGGGCCAGGACGCGCGCTACCTGGTGGCGAAGGCCATCGCCTACCTGGCCGCGCCCGAGAGCACCGATACGGACTTCTGGTCGCGCTGGGTAGAGGCCCTGGAGGCAGACCGCCTGCGCGAGAAGGCGCTGGCGGTGGGAGCGCACTGGCAGGACGTGACGACGCTGGGCCTCCTCATCGAGATGTTCGCGGCCTACGCGCTGGAGCCGCAGCACCGCCGCTGGGCGGGGCTGCCCCGCGTCAGGGCATTCCTGGACGACTGGCGATGAGCGAGCTCACGATCGCCCATAGCTCCGACCTGCACATCGATCCGCCTAAGGCGGACGCCTCGGACTCGTTTCACCCGCTGTGCAAGGTGATCGCCGCCGCGCGTGGCGTCCGGGCAGACGTGCTCCTGCTGGCCGGCGATATCTTCGACCACAACCGCCTGCCTCTGGCGCTGCTGGACCGCGCCGCACGCACGCTGGCGGACGCGGTCCCCGCTTACTACTGCGGCTCGCCGGACCTTGCCGGCACCGTCAACGTCGTGCGGATGGGCGCCGAGGCAGTGTAGTGGTGACGCGGCCGCCCGATTGACGCGGCGGGCGATCCCCCCTTAACCTGAATTCAGGATCCGGGGTGTAGCTCAGCCAGGTTAGAGCGCCTGCTTTGGGAGCAGGAGGGCGGCGGTTCGAATCCGCCCACCCCGACCAGCCGCCTCCGCCTCTCACCGCCCTTTACGCTTGTCCGTCCGCCCCGTACCATGGCCCTGTGACACAGGTGTTTCCAGCGTTCTCTCATGGCGACTCGTAGCAGCGGGCCACCCGCCTCAGGCGGGCCACCCCACTTCCAGGCCAGGGTGCGCTCCGCCCCAGGCGGACGGGAGGCCGGCAAGCGCGCGGAGCGCAACCCCCTGCCGGGCGCCGCCGGGCCCGGGAAGCGCCGGACCCCATGACGGAAGAGCAGGCGCCCCTCCACGAGGAAGGTGAGGACGACGCTCTCGCGCCGCCCGGGCCGCAGATGCCGCTCGGCATCGTCATCGCCCGCATCACCATCGTCACCGTCATGAGCTTCGCGGGCGCCGCCGCCATCTTCTTCCTGGTGGGCGCCCTCTGGCTCTATGCGCTCGCCAGCCTCGGGGCCACGGCCCTGATGCTCCTGCTGATGTTCGCCATAGAGCGCGCGGCGGAAGGATAATCAGTTGTGAGAAGACGTGGCCGGTGTTATGCTGTTGGCGCTGCGAGGTGATACACAGTGTTTCAAAGTCTCGGCGCTCCTGAACTGCTCATCATCCTGGCCATCGTCGTCGTGCTCTTTGGCGCCACCCGTATCGGTGACATCGGCAAAGGGATCGGCCGCGGCATCCGCGACTTCCGCCGGGAACTGAAGGACGACGACAAGCCGGAAGAAGGTGCGAAGGACGCGCAGCCGCCTGCGCCCGTGCCCACCGTAACCTCTTCCAGCTCCCACACTCCGGACGACCAGAGCTACAACCAGCATTAGTACCCGCTTGCGTTGAATCAGCGCAAGCAAATCTGAATCCGGTGGCACGCCCTTAATGCCTCGAAAGTCGGGCTTCGCATCGCGCCTGACACCGTGTGCCGTGGTGCCGTTGCCGCCCAGCCCACCCTCGGAATGATTGAGAATGGGGGGACACCCCCCATGCCCCCCGTCAGGCGGGCCTGCTGCCCCCTGTGCTCCGCCAACAACTTTTACCTGGTCACTGCCCCGAAAACAGCCATTGCGTGTCTCCTGGCAGAGGGCTAGCGGGGTGCGGGGGCCCTTCGGCTGCGCTCAGGACAGGCTCCGCCCCTGCCGGGGGCGTCCAGGGGTGTCCCCTGGATAACATCCGGGCGGGTGGGTGGGACAGAAGACGTATGCAACCGGGAGGGCGCCGGTCCGCTTTCATCCTTCGTGGCGCCGGTGCGACACTGACATCAGTGATTCTGACGCGGTGTTCCGCAACGAGGTACTAGAAGCGGAATCCTCAAGAAGCACAAAGGCCGGCCCAGCGGGCCGGCCTCTTCCGTTCGCCGCCGGGCCGCTTACGCCGGTTGCACTACGACCTTCTCGATGACCAGCTGCGAGACGAGAGACGGGTCGCACTGCTGCCCGTTCATCTCGCCGTTGACTATGGCGCAGTAGTCCGGCAGAGCTCCCAGGATATCCTGGCCGGCGATCACCTTGCCGAAAATCGTCTCCTTGCCGTCCAGCCTGGCGTCCGCCGCCAGGAGGATGCGGAACTGGCTGCCGTGCACCTCCTGGCCGCCCTCGGAAAGCGGCGGCGCCGCTACGGCCCACTGGTCGTGCTTCTCCCCGCCCGCCTCAAGGGGCAGGGAGTAGCCCGGGCCGCCCAGGCCGGAGCAGGCGGCCTGCCCGCCCGTGGAGCAGGTGGGGTCGCCGGCGACAGCGCCGAGGCCCTTGTTCACGTAGAAGAAGGCGGTGCCGTCGTAGAAACCCTTGCCGGCCAGGAAGGCGAAGCTGTTGACCGCGGAAGGGGCATCCGTCGCCAGCTGGATCTTGATCTTGCCCTTGTTCGTTTCCAGGGTGGCGATATACGGCCTCGTCCCGTCGATGGTCCTGGCCGGCCCATCGGCGAAGACGGCCGACGCCGGCGTCGGCTCGGGTGTGGACTGCGTGTCATCGATTGGGGGCAGATTGGATCTGTTGGAGCTGCCAAAGCCGGAGCCCAGCCCCACGGCGGCCATACTGGCGATCATCACCACGATGAACGTGACGTAGAACAGTTTGACGTTGAAGAGCAGGTTGATTGGAAACGGCGGCTTTGCCTTCCTGGGTCCTTCGTATTGCGCCGGGCCACGCCGCCGCCTGCGCTGTCTGGGCAAGTTGCAGTCACCTCTTCACTGATGGGTGCATTCAGTATAGCAGGTCGCATGATTACGCTCTCCGGCGGCCGGCCACTGTAACAGGTTCCCGTTCTCTCACATCTTCATATTGAGAAATCACGACACAGGGATGGGGAGACCAATCATGATGACGGCGACACAGCGAGCGAGCAGCACGGACGACGCCTGGGCCGACCTGAGCGGCCGCTGGTTCTTTGCCTGGAGGATGGCCGCGGCCTGCGAGGGCGCGCTGCGGGAGGTGCACATGGCGATGTCCCGCCAGCACGACTCCAACCGCGCGCAGGCGCTGGACAAGGTGAGCACCCTCTTGCGCCGCGAGCTGATGCGCTGGGTGCGCCGCGGCGAAGCGCTGGACATGATCGTCGAACACCTGCCGCACAACGAGGACTGAGCGCGGACTCCGGAGCACCGGATCAGGCCGGGTCCTTCGTACGTCCGGCCGTCAGCCCGTCAGCGCGCTGGCCGTCCCCACCACCACCTTCGTCCCGTCCGCCTTCTGGCACCAGACGCGCACGTGCGCGCGCCGCCCGGCGCCGGAGGGCACCACGTCCATGACGTGGCCCAGGCAGCGCACGCTCTCCCCCTGCCAGAGCACGTTCACCAGGTTCACGTTCATCCGGCCGCCGGCGTACCAGCCTTCGCCGAAGCGGTCCGTCATCAACTCGGAGAGGAAACAGAGGGACATCATGCCCTGCACCACAATGTCCGGGAAGCCCAGCTTGCGCGCCTCTTCCACGTCGTTGTGGTAGTTCTTGTGCGGACCGGAGAACTTCTGGCACATCTCCAGGCTAATGTGCTTCTCCGCTCCCGCGAACTCCTCCAGCACCTCGCCCTCGTCCGTCTCAACGCGCCGGTCGGTCCTCTTCTCGCGCTCCTTGTCCACCACTACGCCCTCAGGCTTCGTCTCCAGCAGGAAGCTCTGGTGCGTGCGCCCGCGGTTCAGGAGCCGCCCGTCCGCGCCGTAGCACGACACCTCCTTCACGATGTAGTCCCGCCCGCGCCGGACATAGCGGTCCACGATGACCGAACTTGTGGTCGCCGTCTCGCCCACCGTGAGCGGGTGGTACAGCTCCCACTCCTGTCTGGCGTGCAGGTTGCCGTAGATGTTCGGCAGGTACCAGCGCAGGTCCCTGTACACCTCCGAATGCAGGATGAGCGCCGGCGCCACGGGCCCGCCGAAAGGCGACCGCCCCGTGTACCAGGGATGGAAGTCCCCCACCGCCTCGCAGTACTGCTGCACCAATTCAGGCGTAATGTCCACTGCCCGCTGCCCGAAGTAGCGGCCGATGAAGTGCTCGCCGGACGCGCTGCCGGCGCGGAGGCTGCCAAACACATCGTACTCGTACTGGCCAACAACTTGGCGGTTAAGACGGTTCACCGTCGTTATCGTCGGAACCGAAGCGTCCTGGAGGCGAGCACGCTCAGGTTGACACTGGTCATTAGGTTGCTCGCCAAGCGCTCCACAAGAAGTACACAGTGGCTATCCAGGCGCCCGCTGAGAATCCCAGAGCACGCAACTGAGAGGTAACAGCGAACGAGACTGTTTCGACAACGGCGAGCGTCACCGTCAAAAGGGACAAGCCGATGTACAGGTTCCGGGGAGGACGGGCCGCCGGAATCCTCTCGCCCCGGAACCCGCCGCGCAAGATAACCAAAATCAGTATCACGCCGGCGACCGTAGAGACAGCGAGGACGGTCATGGGCCGCTCCCGTCAGGAGGAAGGCACTCTTGCTGGTATTCCAGTAGCCCGATCATGATGGTTAGGAACCCTGCCACCGCCAACACTGGCTGCTGGTACACACCGCCAGCGATGAGAGCGGCTGCCCCTACGACGAAGAATTCAGCGGCTTCGGGGCACAGCGTAACCCTGCGTATGAACTCGGAGATGTCGGGGTTTGCGGTGAGTAGGGTTGGCGGCCCCTCCGAATCAAGCCCCGTCGGGTCCACCCGGTTGACCGGGTTGTTCTCCACGTATGCGTACCGGTTCTGCGTCTGCGTACTGAGAAGGGAGCCTGGGAGCGGGTCTCGCGTCATGAAACGGCCGGTCGCCGGATCATAGTAACGCGCGCGGAGGTACTGAAGCCCGCTCGGCGAATCGGTCTGCTCGCCGGCGAACTGCCAGTAGTTCGTCGAGCTGCCACCATGCGAGCGAACGGCACCGAAGACGTCGTAGGAGTACGTGTCGGTCACCGTCCCGGACGTGTTGAGGCTGTGACCTCGCGACCCTTCCGAAGATCATTCACGGAAGCGGCGGCCAAATTTCCAGGCAAGACCCAAGAATATGCCCATAGCGATGCTAGTCGGAATAGCGACGGCCCACTGCCATGCGGTGAAACCGCCAAGGAATCCAAACACAAGGACAATGATAACCAGGGTCGCGGCGGTCATGAGGACGTCGTGGTCACCGGGCTTCTCGGCTTCTATGTAGGTCGCTGATTCCGGAGCGAGGTATCTTCGGTTGAATATTCGTACGGCTTCGATCAATATGGCCTGCCCGCATCCAATCGACGCGCCGATTGCCAACCAGAGCCAGAACGGCAAGCCGAGGATAAGCGCGGCCGCCGCCGCCAGCGCCGCGTCAGCCAGCACGACCCAGAGCGCAACGAACCTCAAGCGCTTCGCCTCGCGTCATTCAAACAGGTGACGAGACCGTAGCCGACTGAGAGAAGACCCGCACGGAAGCTGATGGATCGTAACAGCGGCGAGAACTTCGCGAACTGCAATGGAACGCTCGTCTCGGTCGATGCGTCGATCGCCAACCCCGCGTAGTCGGGCTGGCTCGCATCAATCGCAAGCGCAGCTACGAACAACGGAGCACCGACTAGCACCCCCCAAGGTCCGAACGCCGCGAGGGCTGCGGTCGCAAACAGGCTGATTACGAGACCCAAACAATTCAAGGTTAGTGGGAACTTGCCCCACGCCTGCCCAACACTACTCTCCGAATCCAGCCCGGTCGGGTCCACGCGGTTTACCGGGTTGTTCTCCACATAAGCATAGCGGTTCTGCGACTGCGGGCTGAGAGCGGAGCCCCGGACCGGGTCCTGTGTCAGGAACCTGCCGATGCTGGGGTCAGCGTACCACGCCCTGGGGGAGGGCATCGAGGTCCCTACAGACTCGCTAATCTGATATTGGCAAACAGGAAAAAAAGCACCGCTACGACGAGCAAAATGAGCCCATGAACTAGCACCAAAAGAGAGTATCTCGGTGTCCAAGGAGTATCTGCCCACCGCGAGCTTTTTTCGGTTCCCCACACAAACTGAAGGAGCGACCGCCATCGTCCCTCCGAAGTTATCCATAGTGCGGTGAGAAGGAACAACAACGCCATCAGCAGCACAGAGTACGCGGTGCCGACGAACAGAATTAGAAGGATGATAACAGCCGACAACACGCCCCATGCAGCAAAAACAGACAATGTCATCCTGCTTAGCAGCCCCTTGGCCCGGCCTTAGCCGCCTGCTTTCTTTCCGCCACCTAATCTACACACCCTGAGTCCGCAATTACGACAACGCCCCCTATTAGAACCGGCAACCCAACGACTTCTAAGAGCACAAGACCAGCAAATTGTGTCCCAGGACTAAACAGGGCTATGAGACCTGGAACTTCAATCAGGAGCCCTAGGCCAACCAACAGTCCCCCCGTCACCGCCTTGGCTACGTTGCAGCCCCCGCCACCTTCCGAATCCAGCCCCGTCGGGTCAACCCGGTTCACCGGGTTGTTCTGGACATACGCATAGCGGTTCTGCGACTGCGGGCTGAGAGCGGAGCCGGGGAGCGGGTCCTGCGTCAAGAATCTGCCGATGGTGGGGTCGTACCAGCGGTTTCGCAGGTAGTAGAGGCCGCTCTGGGTGTCGCGCGCCTTATTGTCGAACTGTTGGCCCGTGAAGAGGAACGGCTCGCCCGTGGCACTTCCCACGCGCAGGTTGCCAAAGACATCGTACTCGTACTGGCCAACAACCTGGCGGGTAGCACGGTTCACCGTCGTTATCGTCGAGCCCAGCCCATCCGGGAAGTAGTAGCGCTGGTTGCCGGCCGCGTCCGTGGCCGAGATGAGACCGAGTCCATAAACGTACGTCACAGGCGTAGGCGAGACAACGCTTCCCGTGGTGAATATCGTACCATCGTCCTGCAGGATCTGCGCCCTCTTTTCCTGTAGCACAAGCGGCAGGCCAGAACCCACATCCCAGGTGTAGTTGGTGACGAACTTGCCGGTCTTTTGCGACATCCTCAGCCCATCTGCATTGTACTTGAAGTATCGCGGGCAGGTCTGGTTGAACTGCGGGATGTACTGCAGGATGTCTGTGAGGTTTATTCTGTTGTCATTGTTGAAGTCGAAAAACGGATTATAGGGCGGGTTGGGGCCAGTCGCGTTGTACACAGGTATGAACATGAGGACATCGTTCAGACCTACCCTCCCGTCATCGTTCAGGTCATAACACGGACTGGTAGCGGGAGGAGGTAGAGTGGAAGCCGGATCGAAGCCATTGAACCGGATCCGGTCCAGGCGGTTCTCGCCGTCGTACACGTAAGCTTCGTTTCCTCGGGCCGTCAGGTTCCCGTTGGCATCGTAGGTATATGGCGTCGATCCTGCTAGGGTCAGTTGGTTAGCTGCGTCGTACGTGTACTGTGTGGTGCCCCCGGAAACTTGCTGGGTACGGTTGCCGACGGCGTCATAACTGTATTGGGCGAATGTTGAATCCGCGTAGTCCACCCTCTTCAGGTGGTAGAGGTCGTCGTACTGATAAGTTTCGGGGGCACGACCGGTCCTGGTCATTTGAGTGCGGTAACCCGCGGCGTCCGTATTGTAGATGAAGTCCTCGGTGTAGAAGTTGCCGGGGTTGTGCGTGACATCTGTGACCTGACGGGCGGCGTCGTACTGGTAGCTAACGGACCCCACGCTTCCCGTGTAGGTAGTGGTCAGCAATGTTCCGTCATCGTAGTAGCTGTATGAGGTTATCTTGTTCAGCCAGTCGGTCACCGTGGCCATACTGCCGTCGGCGTTGTAGGTGTATGAGACGATCTTCCCGTCCGGGTAGTTGATTTTGGTTCGCTGGCCCGGGTACGGCGCACCAGGTCCGCTGGTTGAGTCGTACTGGTAACTCACGCTTCCTGATGGACACACTGGCGTCGCCGGTCCGGCCCACGTGCATGACAAGCGATTCAGTGCATCGTACGTGTAGTCCGTCTCCCTGGTCGAGAGGGTATTCGCCGATGAGTCGTACGTTTTCTCGACCATCGACTTGCGATTGCCGACGTCGTCGTAGGTGTAGTCAACCGAATCGACTCGCGTAGTGGCGCCGGCATTCCAGTGCTCGAGCTGCGTCAGGTGATTCAGCTTGTCGTAGGTTATATACTTGGTGACGCGTCCGAGCGCGTCCGTGCGCTGCGTGAGGTTCGATGCGGAGTCGTAGGGCTGATACGTGGTCGTGCGTCCAAGCGCATCAGTTGTCGACTGCAAGCGGTTCAGCGCGTCATACACATTGAGCGTTGACGGACAGCCGTCGTCGATGACGCCGTCAAGCGGACTGTCGTTATCCACTCCGTTTCCGGTCCCCGAGCCACACGCATTGGCAATGCTGGCCTCCGACGTGCCGAAGGCCTGGCGATTAGCGTCGGTGATCGATATCCGGTTGCCGTTCGCGTCATAGGCATAGGTCGTCGATTTATTGAGCGCGTCGACGACCTGCACAAGGTGATCCCCGGGATCATAATTGTACTGAGTAGTCTTACCATTGGCATCAGTAACGGTCTTAAGATTCCCCTTCGCATCATACGTGTTGATCGTAGATGGGCACCCGTCATCAGCAACCGTGTCATCCCCAGGATCATCGTTCACACCGTTGCCCGTCCCGGAAGTGCCGCATTGCAGGCCGCTCTCGGCAGAGACGCCAGCCACTTGCCGCAACGGGTTGAGAACCTTGGTCACGTTGTTCTGAGCATCGTACACATAAGAACTCGTGTGTCCTAACTCGTCTGTCTTCGAGGTGACGCGGCCGGCAGCGTCGGACGTAAAGGTCGTCTTTGGCGAGCCGCTGCCGGAGAATCTTGGGTTGACGACGCCGGTCAGGTTCTTGTAGGCGTCGTTGTACTCGAAGATTGTCTTGTTGCCTGTGCACGGATCAGTCGGCCCAGGTGGAACAATCAAGTCCGTCGATTCAACTGAGGCGATAGGCTGTCCCGCGCTATTGAATGTGGCGCAGGTCAGGGCCTTGACGGTCCCATTTTGAGCGTCTTTCCGAACGGTCCTCGTGAGATTGCCGGTCGTCGATGAATCATAGATGTACTGGGTGTACCGGTTGAGGGGATCGGTCTCGCTGAGGATCTCGTTTAGGGCGTTGTACGTGTTTGTCCAGACCTTGCCGTTCTGAATCAACGCGCAGTTGGCGTCGGTGTTCAGGGCATCTACCTTCTGCGTTAAGTTGCCCTTAGCGTCGTAGCCAAATGCTGTCTTCTGACCGAGCGGATCTGTGACACAGGTCTTGCTGCTGTGACTGTCGTACTGGTATTGAGTGACGCCTCCCAGCGGATCCTGCACGCGCGTGACACGGAAGAAGTTGTCGAACTTGTAGACGGTGTCGTAGCCGCGAGGATCCCGAAGGGTCGTTTGCCCGCCGGCCGGCGTCTGGTAGAAGAACTCCGTAATGGGTATTCCGTATAGAGCGACAGACGGATCGGTCCTTGCGAGAGTGCAATCGGGCTCCGCCGGTGGCGTCGAAGATGGCGCGCCGAACTGTTTATATATTCGGTTAGACGTGTCGTAGCAATTCTTTGCAATCAGACGGCTGTTCGCGTCGGTGATCTTGGTCAGGAGATGGTTGGACGGCGTGGCGTAGTCAAAAGTTGTGATGGCACCCCCGAGTGACGTCAATGTAAGCAGGTTGCCTGACCCGTCGTACGTTATTGCAACTGTTCGAGTGTTCGGAGATGGCAGGGTGTCAGTAATTGTCGAGAGGCGTCCGCCCGAATACGCGAACGTCAGTTTCCGGCGGTCGGGGTCTGTGCCAGGCTCTTGGACGTACTGAAGCTTGCCAAGATCTGGACCGGATGTGAAGTACGCAAGGGTCAGAGTGTTCGAGTTCCGATCGACGATCTGCGTCAGTTTCCCGGCCGAGTCGAATGTGTAGGTCATTTGGACAGTGGAGACGAGCGTGTAGTTTCCGCCGGCGGAAGTCAGAACGTCAGCTATGTCCGGAGGGCCAAAGTAGGAACCTGACGAATTGAGGTATCTGTCTTCTCGACCGTCGGCGTTTACCACGATCACATCCGAACCGTCGAACACCAGATGCATATCAAAGTTGTCCGTCCAACCGAAGCCCAATCGACCATCGATCGATGCCCGCGAGGAGTTGTAGGTTCGAGTGAAACCCAGTGGAGGCCCAACTGTCTGTATGTTGATGTCGGTGTTCTGGTGGGTGTAATTCCCGAAGGCGAGATTAACCGGATCAAGCGAGGTGGCTGATGCCCCAAACGACGGCGCGCCGTTGTGGTATTCCACGTAATTTGAGAGCTGGCATGGGACCTCCCAGGCCACAATCCTTGAGGGAAAGCCAGTCTCGAATACGTTGGTCGACCACATTGCGCACAAGGGAGCAAACGTGACTCTATCGAAGTCTCCATCAGCATAGAGTCTGTTTACCGAGATGAGAGTGCCGGTGTATGAACCGTCGAGATCGTACTGCTGGAAGTGCCGAGCAGAAGGAGGGCTAAAGATAGCTGTGAACAACCAGAAGTCATCGCCGCTGGCGGCCACACTGGTGGCGCACGAACCAAAGACGTCCCCTTGATCAAGCACCTGCCCGGACTGCGAAATCTGAAAGACTGTCTTGCTGTTCTGGCTCATTGCGAAGAACGCTCCGGATGTCGGATCATAGGCAAGGCCAGCGGGTTGGAAGGTGAATCCTGTTGAGCAACTTGAAGAGGTTGTTCCTGTTAGGTCGACAGGGAACTTGAAGCTAAGAACTCCGGTGGCTCGATCGATGGTGTAGAAACGTTCCCCATCCGTATCTGGTGCTCTTCCCCAGAGTTCAGTGCCGTCCCAGGTCAGTGCGCGCAGTGTTATGGCAGGATTGGTTTGTACAGTGCCGATCAGGGATCCGTCTTGGGGGTTAATTCTAAAGAGTCTGGTGTCAGCGTCAGCCGTCCACCATAAGTCTGTCCCGTCGAAAGCAAGCCCTCGACCGGACTGGCTAGTGGTGGAGGGTGCTGCATAGTTCTTGAGGACTGATCCAGTCGCCGCTTCGGCAACCAGTCCGCGCCCAATCAGCAAGAGTCCAAAAACAAACACCAGGACAACGGGAGCGCGTATCCGCACGGGACACCTCCAAAGTTGGCAGCCGGGGGAGATAGAAGAGGACGGGAACATGGTTGCGTGACGGACACCATGCCGTCAACTCTGGCCTGAACCCCAAAAAAAGAAAAACCGCCGGCCCAGACCCGATATGGGTCTGGTTCGGCGCTTCAAACCAGAGACAGTCGCAGCCGACATGGCCACACCCCCAATCTTCAGTTCGTCGTCATTGTAGTCAACTGTCAGGACTTGTCAAGAGGGCGGTCTGCCTCATAAGTTCGGTAACCCGCACTTTTGAGGCATCACGTGGCGATCCGCCCCGACGGGCGGGCGTCTGCCCGCGCTCACGGCTGCAGCGCCTCTGACTGGCCCGTGTCGTTCGTCTGCCGCACCAGTCCCGTGCCGTCCGCGTTCACGGTGTAGACGTCCCGCCGGCCGTCGTGGCCGTAGGAGAAGGCGAGGCGGGAGCCGTCCGGAGACCAGGCCGGCCAGGAGGTGAAGCCCTCGTCGCGCGTGATCCGGACCTGGCCCGTGCCGTCCGCGTTCGCCACGTAGACCTCCGTGTTGAAGTCCCGGTTGGAGATGAAGGCCAGGCGCGTCCCGTCCGGGGACCAGCTGGGCCAGATGTCCGCGCGCGGCGCCGACGTGACACGCGTGAGGAAGGAGAACTGCGTGTCCACGACGTAGACATCCGCACTGGCGTCCCGGTCGGAGACGAACGCCAGGCGGACGCCGTCCGGGGACCACGCGGGGTAGACATCGTCCAGCGGGCGCACGCTCAGGTTCACCTGCCGGGAGCCGTCCGCGTCCATAACGTAGATCTCGCCGTTACCGTCGCGGTTGGACTCGAAAGCGATGCGCGTGCCGTCCGGGGACCAGCTGGCGGAGAAGTCGTGGCCCGGCCCGCGGGTCAGCCGCTTGACGTTACCGCCGTCGCCGTCCATCACGAAGAGGTCCAGGTCGCCGCCGCGCGCAGAGCCGAAGGCGATGCGTGTGCCGTCCGGCGACCAGGAGTAGGGGATATCGATCCCCCGCTCGTGAGTCAGGCGGCGGACGTCGC
This sequence comes from Dehalococcoidia bacterium, assembly GCA_030649945.1. Taxonomy (GTDB): domain Bacteria; phylum Chloroflexota; class Dehalococcoidia; order SM23-28-2; family RBG-16-64-32; genus JAUSFE01. The sequence continues at coordinate 37,937 of JAUSFE010000104.1, forward strand.
TCCCGTCCGCGTTCATCGTGTAGACCTCGCCGTCGCCGTCCCTCTCGGAGTAGAAGGCGATGCGGGCGCCGTCCGGGGACCAGATGGGGAAGGCGTCGGGCCGGGGGTCGTCGGTGAGCCGCACCGGCCCAGAGCCACCCAGCAGCATCACGTAGATGTCCACGTTGTCGTCGCGGTCCCGGATGTTGAAGTTGCGGTCCGAGTAGAAGGCCAGGCGAGTGCCGTCCGGGGACCAGACGGGGGCGCTGTCCCAGCGCAGGCTCTGCGTCAGGGGGTAGGGCCGGCTGTTGCCGGTGTTCGGTATGCGGATCTCGTACTCGCCGTCGCGCCGCGGCAGGAAGATCAACCTCGTGGGCGCGCCTCCGGCGCCCCCGCAGCCCAGGACAGCGAGCAGGCCTGCCAAAGCCAGCAGGAGCAGGCCGGCGCGGACGGCCCGGAGCGCGGTGGTCATCACCGCGGCCGCCATACGGGGTCCGAATCCGCGGCCGGGTCGTTGGTGAGCCGCGTCAGGCCGGAGCCGTCGGGGTTGACGGCGTAGATCTCCTGGCTGCCGTCCCGGTCCGACACAAACGCCAGCCGCGAGCCGTCTGACGACCACCGCGGCGTCGTCTCCCCGGCGGGGGACTGCGTCAGGTTCGTTAGCGCGCTGCCGTCCGCGTTGACCAGGTACACCTCGCTGTTCCCGTCGCGATCGGAGTTGAAGGCGATGCGCGCGCCGTCCGGCGACGAGGCCGGCGAGGAGTCCCTGCCGGGGCCGTCCGTGACCCGGACGAGGCCGGTGCCGTCCACGTTGATCAGGTACACGTCGCGGCTCCCGTCCCGCTCGGACTCGAAGGCCAGCCGCGCGCCGTCGGGAGACCAGACGGGGTCCTCGTCCGGGCCGGGGCTGTCCGTCAGCCGCCGGAGCCCGCCGCCGTCCGGCCGCATCACGTAGACGTCGCTGTCCCCGTCGCGCTCCGACGCGAAGGCGATGAGCGCGCCGTCGGGCGACCAGGCGGCCGCGTAGTCCCGTCCCCGCGATTCCGTCAGCCGCCTCACCTCCGTGCCGTCCGCCGTCATGACGTACAGCTCCGGGAAGCGGTCGCGCTCGGACTCGAAGACGATCTGCGCCCCGTCCGGCGACCAGCGGGGGTGGTTGTCCGGCACCCGGTTGCTGGTCAGCCGCACCAGGTTAGAGCCGTCCGCGTCCATGACGTATATCTCGTCATTGCCGTCACGGTTGCTCTGGAAGGCCAGGCGGACGCCGTCGGGCGACCAGGCGGGAGACTGGTCCACGGACGGCCTGTCTGTGAGGCGGGTCAGGGGGGAACCGTTGGCGTCCACGATCTCCACCGTCAGCCGCCCGCTCTGGTTGGAAGAGAAGGCGATGCGCAGACCGTCCGGCGACCACGCCGGCGCGAACAACGCGGACGACTTGCGCGTGGCCAATTGCGCTGCCCCGGAGCCGTCCAGATTCATCTTGTAGATATCGCGGCGGCCGTCCCGGTCCGAGTAGAAGACGATGCGCGAGCCATCCGGCGACCAGTCCGGATCTCCGTCCGCAGACGGGTCGTTGGTTAGCTGTGTGAGCCCCGTGCCGTCCACGTTGATGGTGAAGATGTCAGTGTTGCCGGCGCGGTCGGAGGCGAAGGCGATGGTGGAGCCGTCCGGCGACCAGGCCGGCTCCACATCCGCGGCCGGACTGTCTACAAGACGCACCGGGTCGGAGCCGTCTGCGTTCATGAGGTAGATGTCCAGGTTGCCGTCCCGGGTGGACTCGAAGGCGATGCGCGAGCCGTCCGGCGACCAGTCCGGGAAGCTGTCCGCCGCGGCGTTGTCTGTGAGCCGGGTCTCGCCGGAGCCATCGGTGTTAGTCAGGTAGATATCGGTGTTGCCATCGCGCTCGGAGACGAAGGCGATGCGCTTCCCGTCCGGTGACCACGCCGGCAGGCTGTCCAGACCGGGGTTAGCGGTGAGACGGACCTGGCTGGAGCCATCCGAGTTCATGGTGTAGATGTCCGCGTCCCCCTCACGGGCGGAGCCAAAGGCGATGCGCGCGCCGTCCGGGGACCAACTGGCATAGCCGTTGGTAAAGCCGGTTCTGCCGGAGAGGCTCGTGACGCCGTAGCCGAACTCGCTCACGGTGTAGATCTGCGTTCGCACCTGCCCAGCGGACACGTAAGCCAGGAAGTCCGCCCCCGCGCGCGTGGGAGTGGGCTGCGGCGTGCCCGCCTGGATCGGCTCGCCGCTCTCTTCCCCGCAGGCCGCCGCCGTCAACGCAAGCACGACGAGCAGCAGACACGCTGCGGCCGGGGCGGCGGCTCGTGAGGCGGGCCTGGTCAGGGACAGGGAAGACAAGAGTCGCTAGCGATTCTTAGTCCGGCGTAGTCTTCTGTCAACTTTCGTCCAAACGGCCCGCTTTCTCATTGCAGGCTAACTCGTTCGGGACGTAAACTACAATCCCACGGTACCTCTTCATGCTACTGGTCGCCCGGAAGAACCTGTTCTCGGAGAGGACGCGGCTCGCCATCTCAGTCGGCGGCGTCGCCCTCTCCGTTTTCCTCATCGGCATCCTGCTCTCGCTCTTCCGCGGCTGGAGCCAGCAGGTGGGTAGCTTTGTGGAAGACGTCCCTGCTGACCTGTGGGTGACCAGCGACGGCACGACGGACTTCGTCACCGCCGCGTCTATCGTGCCGGAGAGCCTGGCCACGCAACTCGCCTTCGTCCCGGAAATAAAGACGGTGAGCTCGCTCATAGTGCGGCCCATGGCGATGTACCGGGCAGGCGACGATCCCAGGCACACGTTTGACGTCCAGTTCGTCGGCTACGACCCGGCGGTCGGCCTGGGGGGCCCGCTCCGCATCGTGGGCGGCAAGAGTCCGCCCGGCCCGGACGAGATCATCGTGGACAGGGAGATGAGCAGGCGCCACGGAGTGATGATAGGCGACAGCCTGGTGCGGGGCACCAAAGCCGTGACCGTGGTGGGCTACTCCAGCGGCGGCGATTTTGTCTACACGCAGGTGGCGTTCGTCACCATCCCCACCGCCATCGATTTCCTGGACCTGGAGCCGAAGGACCAGCGCACGTTCTTGCTCCTCAAGCTGGAGAACCCGGCGAACCGGGAGAACGTGGCCCTGCGGCTGGAGCTCACCATCCCGGGCGTGCACGTGATGAGCGGCGAGGAGTTTGCCCAGGAGACCCGGGATCGCATCCTGGGCCAAATCCTGCCCATCCTCATCGTGGTGCTCATCGTCGCCTTCGTCGTGGGCCTGGCCGTCGCCGGGCTGACGATTTACACTGCCACCGTCGAGAAGTCGCGAGAATATGGCATCCTGAAGGCGGAGGGGTTCACGAACTCGTTCCTGTACCGCGTCGTCTTTGAGCAGAGTTTGATTACGGGGTTGCTGGGGTTCCTGGTGGGCGCGGGCCTCACCGTGCTGGTAGCGCCCATCGCCCAGGACAACGTGCCGCAGTTCGTGGTCTTCATTCGCTGGCAGGACATCCTGGCGATAGCGGGCGTCACCCTCCTCATGGCCCTGATCGCGGCGTACATCCCCATCCGGCGCATGGCGAGCATTGACCCTGTCACAGTCTTCAAAGGCTAGGTGCCTTCGCGCGTGAGTGATTGCAGTCTGGTCCTGAACCTGGAGGGCGTCAGCAAGGTCTACCGCTCCGGCGAGTTCAGCGTGAGGGCCCTGGACAAGGTGAGTCTGCAGGCCCACGCCGGCGAGATGATCACCATCATGGGTCCGTCCGGCTCCGGTAAGACCACCTTGCTAACGATCGCCGGCGCCCTGCTCCGCCCAACCGAGGGACGCGTGAGCATCTGCGGCGTAGACGTCACGGAGATGGACCAGGGACGGCTAGCCGCCATTCGCCGCACCAAGGTGGGGTTCATCTATCAGAGCTTTAACCTGCTGGAGGCGCTCTCAGCCGTGGAGAACGTGCGGCTGGTCATCCACAACGGCTCGCGGGCCGGCGCCGCGCAGGCGATGGCCCGGGCCATGGACCTTCTGGAGGTCTTCGGGCTCAGCCACCGCATGCACTCGCTGCCGCGCAAGATGAGCGACGGCGAAAAGCAGCGCGTCGCCATCGCGCGGGCCCTGGCCAAGGACGCCGATCTCATCCTGGCGGACGAGCCGACCGCCAACCTGGACGCCAAGCGTGGGCAGGAGGTCATGGCCCTTCTGCGTGAGAAAGCGCTGGAGCTCAGGCGCGCCGTCATCGTCGTCTCGCACGATGAGCGCATCCGCCAGTTCGCCCAGCGCGTTGTCTGGCTGGAAGACGGCCGCCTGCGCGACCACCACTAGGCGCCCGCGCTCCCATCTCTGCACCGGCGGCCGCCCCCGTAGGACAGGCCTTCAGCCTGTCCCGACCCCCCGCGTGCCGAAGTCATGTCGGGCAAAACCCGTCGGGAAAGCCGGACAGACCCCGACAGACCGTAGCGGTGGGCCGCATTAACGTCGGTTTCGACGCCCGCGGACGGCGCTCCGGGAACGGAGTGACGGACGGAATAGCGAGCGGCAATTGCCTGGCAAGAGTCCCCTCGCCCTGCCCTCGCCTTCCCCTTAGTGTCTCTAACCAGATACCCTAGATGGTGACGGCGAAAACTCATCCAGATTGGCATCAAAAGGAGAACGTACATATGACGAGCTCTCGCAAGCGGATCCCGGGTTTCCTCTTATTGCCCATCGCGGCCCTTTCAGCCGTGGCCGTTCTGGCCGCTGCCTGTGGCGGCGGCGACGAGGAGACGACCCCGCCCACGACGGCGGCCGCCGCCGCTGCATTCGACATCTCCCTGGGCGACAACTTCTTCGACCCCAAGACGTTTACGGTGAAGGCCGGCCAGGAAGTAAAGTTCACTATTAAGAACAACGGCGTGGCCATTCACAACATGCGCTTCGCCGGCGATGACAACACCTTCGACAACGCGGACGACGTTGTCTCCAAAGATGTGATCATCAAGGCAGGGCAGAGCTCGGAGCTGGAGATGAAGGCGCCGGCAAAGGCCGGCACGTATAACTTGAAATGCGACTTCCACCCCGTGGAGAGCACGGGCACGATCACCGTCAAGTAGACCCCAGAACGAACGCTCGGCGGCTTGGCGGGGCGCCCCGGCTCATGAACCGGGGCGCCCGCGCGTTAGCGTGTGCCGGCCGCCGGGGCGGGGCCCAGCAGGGTCCCGAGCGCGGCGGCGGTCCACCGGCCCGCGCACTGCAGCGCGAACCCCAAAAGGAAGGAGGGCACCGCCGCTCCCAGCCATGTGGCTTCATCGCCCAGCGGGAAGGGCAGCCCCAGGGCATCGCCAAAGGCCGCGTCCCCGGCGTCGCGCCACCAGCCGATGTCGGCCGGCGTTATCCACTGGTACAGGACGAAACCGCAGACCCACGCCAGCCACGGCGCCCAACCGAAGGGCCTGCCGGCCCCGGCGCTCTCCAGCAGGCGGTCCGCGATCAGCACGCCGAAGAGCGGCACGAACGCCGAGCCCAGCAGCAGTACCGACGGCTCGAAGTCCAGGAAGTCGAACGGCACAGCCAGCGCGATCGTGATGGCGGCCACCCCAACGGCGATCTTGCGGCGGTCCAGGCGGACCAGCGACCCTGCCGCCAGCGACGCCGAGTAGCCGTTCGCGAAGACCTCGTCCAGTTGTAGCACCGCCAGCAGCACGAGGGCGCCGACACCCATCTTCATGCCCACCACGAATCCGGCCACGTCCCCGCTTTCCACCGCGGGCAGATAGATGATGCCCAGCACGCCCAGCCAGACAGTGCCCACGAACAGTCCGGCGAAGCTGCCGGCGGCGGCGCTGCCCGCGCTCTTGCCAAAGCGCGCGTAGTCGGCCACCAGCGGCAGCCAGAGGAGCGGCGCCACGAGCATTATGTCGACCGCCTGCCAGAAGGAAGGCCAGCCGCCTGCGGCCGGGCGCTTGAGATAGGCGGGGACCTCGAACTCCATGTAAGCGGAAAGAGCGATGACGGTCGCGATGAGCAGGACCAGCCAGACGCCGCCGCGCCGCAGCAGCCTGCGCACGACGAAGTCCCGCCCGGCCAGCAGCAACGCCAGCCCCAGGAGCCCGAAGGCGATCACCCAGAGTGGCCGCAGCCCGGCCCCCAGGGCGCGCTCGCTGACCAGCGCGGCGGCGCCCGCGATGAGCGAGAGCGCCAGCCCGCCGAAGACCACGTTCCTCACCAGGAGCAGCGCCGCCAGCACCGGCGAGGCCCGCTCGCCGAACAGCCCCGCCAGCAGGCCGGCCGTCGAGAGGCCGCTGCGAGCGGCCAGGCTGGCCACCGCGGCCACGAGCAGCGCGGCGATGAACGCGGCGGTCACGGTGGCCAGGACGGCGCGCTCGATGCTCAGCGCCGGTACCAGCAGCGAGCCGAACGGCATGAGGTACAGGCTCACGCCCAGCGTGGCCCAGAGCGCGAAGTGGTCAAGGAAGCGGAAGGTCCTCTCTGCCGGCGCCGTCTCGGCCGTCACACCATCTTCTCCACTTCCACCGGGATCGCCCTGTCCACCTGCTGCTGCACCCAGTTCATCGGGTAGTAATTGAGATGCCCGTAGCCTCCCGCCAGGTGCAGCCACTTGATCATGCCCGGGATGATGATGTCGTAGGACTTCCAGTTGCGGTGCTGGTAGGGCTCCCAGGCGTGGTAGACGATCACCTGCCCCGGCCGCGCCGCCGACGAGAGCTTCGTGTGGATGAAGAACTCGTCGAAGTCATTATGGACGCGCACCTCTTCCCCATCCGCGATGCCGCGAGCCTCCGCATCCCCCGGGTTCATGATGATCAGGGGGTGACCACGATGGGTGCGCAACAGCGTCTCGTTGACGACGTTGATGGAGTGGATGCTCCAGCGCTGGTGGCCGCTGGTCATCGTCAGCGCGTAATCGCCGCCCATGCGCGGGTTCGGCTTGTGCACGGGCAGCTCTTCTCCCGCCTCCAGGAACCACTCGTGGTCGATGTAGAACTGGATGCGCCGCGTCATCGTCGGATACGGCACCTTGCGCTCCACGTGCCAGCGCAGCGGCGAAATCGTCTCGTCCGGCTTGATGTCGGTCGCCAGCGCCAGCCCCAGGGCGTCCGCGCCCAGGCCGGTGAAGCGGATGATCCCCTTCTCGCGCACCTTCTTCAGGTCCGTCTTCTCCGGCAGCGCGCCCACTCGCACCGTGTCCTTCACTATCTCCTCGGCCAGCTTCTCCCCGTCCCGCTCCTTGATCGCTCCGTGCATCGTGAACACGTCGTAGACGTCTCGCAGCCGGTAGGCCCGGCCGCCGTCGTCGGAGTACTCATCGATGCCGCGCTCCGTGGCGCGCTGCTGGAGCTTCGCTGCCAGCAGCGCGAATATCTCCCACACCGGCTTCGCCTCGCCCACCGGCTCCACGGCCTTGTCCGTGAAGGTCAGGAAGTTGATGTGCGCCGTGGGGAAGCGGAAGTCCACCTTCTCGTAGAAGCCGGCCGCCGGCAGGACGATGTCGGAGAAGTAGGCGGTGGTGCTCATGCGCAGATCGCAGGAGACGATGAGCTTGAACTTGGGCCAGACCTCATTCAGGAGCTGCTTGAAGCCGCCGCGCGTACGCCGGAGGGTAGACCCGGCGACGCCCAGGTACACCCGCGGAGGCTTGTCCGGCGCGGGCCTCACGAGGCCGTCCCACCAGCCACGGTCCATCGCCTCCTGCATGTACTCATCGAAGGTGCGCTTCATCTCCGGATCGTTCCACTCGGGCCGGTTCCAGACCTCCTTGTAGCCCGCGTGGTGGTACCAGTAGAAAGCGGGCGGCACCATTAGCGGCGTAGCGGGCATGTCCGTGACGGTCTTGCCCCGCACCTCTTCCTGCACCGTCCCGATGGCCACCATCTCCTCGGTGAGCGTGTCGTCCTCGTCAAGGAGCCGCTTCTCCACCTTGCGGGCCTTGCGGGCGAACTGGAGGAACCCCTCCAGCCCGGGCCGCGTTTTGAGGAGGCCGCTGGGGACCAACTGGGCGCTGTTCCAGCCGCGCATGCCTGTCCCCTTGCGCCCGAAGTTGCCTGTAAGAGCCATGACCAGGGCCATCGCCCGCTCCATGAGGTCGCCATGGTAGTACTTGTTCACGTTGAACCCCTGGAGCATGTGCACGGCCTTCGCCGCGGCCACTTGCTTCGCCAGTCGCCTGATGATCATCGGTTGCACGCCGGTAATCTTCGACGCCGCCTCCGGCGTGTACGCCTGCAGGAGGGCCACTAGATCCTCGAACGCGGGCCTCACCCGCACCTCCGAACCGTCCGCCAGCTTGACGGGCGCGTCCCCCCGGAGCGCCGGCGTTGCGCCGCCCAGGTCCAGCGTCCTCCGCGACGCCTTGAGCACGGCGCCGGTTTTCTCGTCCAGGAAGTAGAACTGGTCGTCGCGGCCGCCGGCCTCCAGGTCGCTCTCCCGCAGGAAGCGCCGGTTGTCCTGACGCACCAGGAGCCCCAGGTCCGTCTGCTCGCGGACGAACGCCTCGTTAACCTTGCCCTCATCGATGATGACTTTGCACATGGCCAGCGCCAGCGCCGCGTCGGTCCCGGGCTCTATCGGCACGTACAGGTCGGCGTGGATGGACGAGGCGTTGTAGTCCGGCGCGATGGACACCACTTCGGCGCCGTGGTAGCGCGCTTCCCAGATGAAATGCGCCGAAGGGATACGCGTGTACAGTGGGTTCATGTGCCAGATCAGCAGCAGGTCTGCATGGAACCAGTCGTCGATGGAAGACACGAACTGGAACTTGCCAAACGTCTGGTACAGGCCGACGTTGAAGTCGGAGGTGAGGCCGTTGGAGTCCAGCGTCGTCCCACCGATGAGCCGCATCAGGCGCCAGGCGGGGGAAGTTCCGTTGACAGTGCCGCCCTCGCCGGAACCGAACTCGTAGATCACCGTCTCCGGCCCCGATTCCTTGATGGCGTCCAGCATGGCGTCCGCGACATCGGTCAGAGCCTGGTCCCAGGTGATGCGCTCCCAATTGCCCTCGCCGCGCTCTCCGGTGCGCCTCAGCGGGTACTTCAGGCGCTCCGCCCCGTACATCACGCGGCTGAAGCAGGCGCCCTTCTGGCAGCCCCGCGGGTTCATGTCTGGCACGCCGTCTTCAATGTGCGGGTAGACGGCGGATTGCTCCTCGCGCCAGACGATGCCGTCCTTTGTGTAGACGTGGAATGAGCAGCCTCCCGGGTAGCAGTCCACAAGGTGCGTGCCCCAGGTGACCTTGTCCCACGTCCACTTCTTGCGGTAAAGGTCCTCCCAGCCGGTGTAGGCGTAGTAGCGGTAGACCTCGTCCTCGGCCGTGGTCTGGGCCAGGCGGAAGCCCAGCCGCGTGAGGCTGAGGCCTACGACAGTGCCGCCGACGCCTTTCAGGAAGGTGCGGCGGGATACGGGACGCAGGGCATCACCGCCGTTCCCCGCGCCGGCCGCGCGCGCCCGGGCTGCCCGCGGGCGGACGCCCGCCCGTCTGGGCACAGGCGGACCTATGCTCCGTTCGCACGCTCCACCTCCAGACGGACGAGGCGGTCGGCCGTCGTCGGCTGCCAGCACTGCGACCGGAAGCGGAGGTGCCCATAGCCGCCGGCCAGGCCCAGCCACTTGGCCATCCCCGGTTCCATATTGGCCGGGTCCTTCCAGCCGGGGAACATGAGCGGCTCGAAGCCGTTGTAGACGATGACCTGGCCCGGGCGCACGGACGGAGCCACCCTGGCCCAGACCTGGAAGCTCCCCTTGTCGTTGTAGCCTTTCACCAGGTCGCCTTCACGGATGTTGCGGTCGGCGGCGTCGTAAGGGTTCATGAACATGAAGGGCCGCCCCTGGTGCGTGTCCTGGATCATGCGGTTCATGATGTTCGCGGAGTGGATGCTCCAGCGCGGGTGGCCGCTCGTCAGCATCAGCGGGTAGTCGCCGCCCATCTTGGGCGCGTCCTTGTGCATGGGCAGCTCCTCGCCGGCCTCCAGGAACCACTCGTGGTCTATGTACAGTTGCGCGCGGCGGGTAAGGGTGGGATAGGGCAGCTTCCGCTCTGTGTGATGCCGCAACGGCGTGTGCACCTCGTTCGGCTTCAAGTCAGACGCCTGGTTCACGGCCATCGGCTGCAGGCCCCAGTCCTGGAACCGGATGTATCCCTTGCGCCGCAACGTCTCCAGCGTCGTCCCCTCCGGCAGCGTGCCGTCTACGGTGCCGTCCTCGATCATCTCGCGCACTATCTTCTCGTCTTCGTCGAAGTAGCCGTTAAGGGTGTAGCGGTTGTACAGGTCGTCCAGCCGCCTCATCGCGCCGCGACCGTCGGTGTACTCGGTGAAGCCGCGCGCCTTTGCCCTCTCCTCCACCTTCTTGGTCAGCATGCGGAAGATCTGGGGCTCGGACAGCGCCTCGCCGGCCGGCTCCACGGATTTGTCGTTGAAGACCATCTGGTTCATGTGCGTGGTAGAGAAGTGGAAATTGATCTTCTCCGCGTGCGTCGCCGCGGGCAGGATGATATCCGAGTGCATTCCCGTCGTGTTCATACGCCAGTCGATGAACACCACCATCTTGAGGTTGGGCCAGAGGTGCTTCAAAAGCTGGTCCTGGCCGCCGCGCGTGCGCCGCAGGGTGTTGCCGCCGACTTCGAGGTAGACCCGCGGGGTCGTCTCCGGCCCCGGGCGGACGTGCCCCTGCCACCAGCCCTTGGAGACGGCTTCGTTGAAGTAGTCGTCGAACTCGCGCCGCATGCTCGGGTCGTGCCACTCGCGGCGGTTCCAGTTCTCCTTGAAGCCGCAGTGGTAGTACCAGAAGAACGCGGGCGGGGCGCCCTCTCCCATGGCCGCGCCGCGCGTCGCCAGTTCCGTCACCGCCAGCTCGTGCGTTACCGTCGGATCCTCGGCCTTGAACGAGCGCAGGATGGAGTCCACCATCTGCAGCGCCCGGCTGGCGCCCTCCGGGCCGGGCATCATCTTCATGGCCGTCATCATGCCCGGCCAGGGGCCCACGGACCACATCCGGATGCCGGAGCCCTTCTTGCCCCAGTTCCCGGTGAGTCCCAGCATCAGGCACATGGCGCGTTCCATCAGGTCCGCGTGGTAGTTCTTGCCGGAGTTGAACCCCAGCAGGATGTTCGTCCGGCTGGTCGCCACCCGGCGCGCCATCTTGCGGATCGCCTCCGGGTTAATGCCGCAGATCTCTGACGCCTTTTCCGGCGTGTAGTCCTCCAGCCGCTTGAGCACCAGCTGGAACACGGGTTGCACCTCTACTTCCGTGCCGTCAGCCAGGCGCACCTGCGTCCGCGTCTCCAGGGATGGGTTCACCTTGCCCAGGGCCAGCGTGCCGCGCGGCGCCTCGACGACCTGCTTTGTGCGCGCATCGAACCAGTAGAACTGGTCGTCCCGGCCGCCGGCCTGCAGGTCGCTCTGCCGCAGGAAGCGCTCGTTGTCCAGGCGCACCAGCAGCGGCAGGTCCGTCTGCTCCTTGATGAACGGCTTGTTGTGCAGCCCCTCCTCGATGATCACCTGAGACATCGCCAGCGCCAGCGCCGCGTCGGTCCCCGGGCGCACCGGCAGGTGGTAGTCTGCGTGGACGGCCGAGGGGCTGACGTCCGGCGCTACGGTGACGACGCAGGCGCCCTTGTAACGGGCCTCCGAGACGTAGTGGTAGTAGGGGATGCGCGTGTAGACGGGGTTCATGTGCCAGATCATGATGGTTTCCGAGAGGAACCAGTCGTCCACGCTGCTGGCGAAGATCTTGCCGAACGTCAGGTACATCCCCGGGGCGAAGTCATTGACGACGCCGTCCAGGTCCATCGTGATGCCGCCCACCAGCCCGGTGAAGCGCGTGACGGCGCTCAACGCCATCGGGCCCCCCTGGGCCCCCGTCATCTCGTGGATTATGGACTGCGGCCCCTGCTCCTGGATGGCGTCGATCACCGCGTCGGCGACCTCTGTGATCGCCTGGTCCCAGGTGATGCGCTTCCAGCGGCCGGCACCCCGCTCCCCTACCCTCTTCATCGGGTAGAGGATGCGTTCCTGGGAGTACAACATCTGGCCCCACATGGCGCCCTTCTGGCAGCCCATGGGGTTCAGGTCCGGGACCCCCTCCTCTATCGTCTGGTAGGTGGCGCCCGGCTCCTCGTAGAGGACCACGCCGTCCTTCACGTAGACGCGGAAGGGGCAATTGCCGGGGTAGCAGTCCACGCAGTGGGAGACCCAGGCCACCTTGTCCCACTTCCACTTCTGGCGGAAAAGGTCCTCCTGGGACTGGTACTTGGCAGTGGCGCCGGCCCCGGTTGTCTGTAGCGTCCGCAGTGTAGAGTCCGCCATGGGATCCCCCTAGCTATCGCTGATCTGCCGGCTGAGGTACACCCGCTCGGCTTCCAGGAAGCGCCCGGCCAGCGAGACGGCCGAGCGGTAGAACGCGCCGCCGCCGCGTTCGCGCTTGACGCGCGCCGTCAGCGCCGGCCACCAGCCCGCGAGCTGTCGGTTCAGGAAGTCCCGCTGCGCCCGCAGGCAGGACAACCGCTCTTCCTCGTCCTCCGCCTCCGCCTCCTGGCGCGAGAGGTAGTGCATGAACTCCAGCTCCACGCTGGCGTGGTCCGGCATTAGCCCGGCCCGGATGCGCACGCCGAAGAAGCTAAAGAAGCGCACCAGTTCTTCCATTGTGCGCAGGCGGTCTTGCCCGTAGTGGCCGCTGTGCAGGGGGCACGGCGGCCCGGCCCGCCCGCCCACCTCAAACAGGCGGATGTAGCCGGACTGGAAAACGTCGTAGTCCGCGTGGACGTCCCATCTCAGGGACTGCGGAATACGAAAGTGGTAGGGGAGCCCCGCGCAGGCAGTGGTAAGGTCTTGCAGCCAGCGGTTCTCGCGGATCTCGAGATGGAGCCGGTCTTCCGGGAACGAGAATGTCCTGGAAAACAGGGCATAGATGCGGCTTCGGGCACAGACCGAAGCGCTCTCTTCACCGGAAATTCCGTCTCGTGACAGGATGGTGGCGGTTGTCACGAGGCTCCCCTACCCTGGGTAATATCGATGCTCACCGTTGCTCCACCCACTGAATGTCGGCTGGATCCCGGTCGAACGGCTTGAACATGTCCTTCCACCAGTAAGCGATGAGCGTGTCCATCAGCTCGGACTTGCCGCCGTTCCTGGTGGTCTGCATCTCCGTCTGCAGCGTTTCCAGCGCGGGCCTGACGCGCGGCCCGAAGAGCGATTCCAGGTAGTCCGTAGGGATGCGCGGGGAGCTTTCGTCGAAGCTGCCGTCTTCGTTCAGGCGCGCCGGACCGATGGGCGGAATGTAGAAGATGTTGGGCTCAGTGCCATACTCGGGGTGCAGCGGCAGCGCCACCTCCCACTTGCGCACCAGCTTGTGAATGGGGCCCGCCTCGTCGTCCATGAAGCCGAACCAGACGGCCCGGCCCGGGCACTGGCGCACGCAGGCGGGCGCCACGCCCTGCTCCACGCGCGGGAAGCACATGATGCACTGCTGGCTGACCTGCCGCACAAAGTTGAAGTAGATTTTCTTGTAAGGACAGGCCTCCAGGCAGAACTGGTGCCCCTGGCAGCGCGACTCATCGCGCAGGACGATGCCGTCCTCCTTGCGCTTGTACATGGCCCCCTGCGGACAGGCCTCCACGCAGGCGGGCTTGGTGCAGTGGTTGCAGAGGCGCGGCAGGTAGAAGAAGTAGGAGTTGGGGTATTCACCGGCGCCCTGGTCCTCGTCCCAGTTTGGGCCCCACTTCGGCTCCTCGCCGATGGGGTGCAGGTAAACGGACTGGCCCTTGCCGCCGTAGAGGACCTCGTCGTAGTTGAAGTCCCAGCCCCCGCCCCACTCCTCGCGCAGCGGCCGCCGCCCGGGCTGCGGCACGCCTTCGCGATAGCCGCCGCCCATGGCCTCCCAGTCCTTGGGGTGGCCACGGCCCGGCAGCGTGTTGACCGTGCACCACCACTGGTACTCGCTGCCCTCGTCGCGCGTCCAAAGGACCTTGCAGGCCACAGAGCACGTCTGGCAGCCGATGCACTTGTTCAGGTCGAAGACCATCGCCACCTGCCGGGCGGCAGCGCTGCCGCTTCCGTTCGCTTTCGTCATTGCGGGTTACCCCCTTCTGCGCCGCGGGCCGGGCCGGGCAGGTTATCGCGCTGCTCTGCGCGGCGCTGGACGTTCATTCAATCACCAGGTCCAGCCACTGGCGGGAACAGGAGTGCAGGCCGCCGCGCTCCTGGCTGGAGCCTTCCCACACGGCGAAGGCCACCTTCGCCGGATGCGCGGAACTGAGCTTGACGTTCGTCTTTCCGTTCGCGGACAGCGGCCGGGCGAACACCACGTACCAGCGCCCGTCCTCCCAGCGCGCCCGCGCCTGCACCTGGCGCTCCGGTGAGTCCTCCTCGGTGCCGTAGCCCTGGCAGGACCTGTTCCGGGCCTCATCTGTCGCGAAGTTGGCCCGCCAGTACCAGGCGTTGATCGGCGAGCGCGGGGACCCCATCGTCTCCAGCGGCGCGTCGCCCTTCAGCGGGAAGATCACACTGGCGGCGTCCGGGAACACGGAGCCGTCCCCGAAGTCCGTGTCCTTGGATTCGTCGGGCCACTCCAGGCGGAACAGAATGTCGCGGGAGTTGTGGGCCGTCTGCACTTTCAGGTTGCGCACGGCGCCCACGGGCCGCCCGGCCCAGACAGTGCGGACGTAGCGCGACGGCTGCAGGTCCACGCGGGCGCCCGCCATACGCAGCTCCTCTGCCGGCACTTTCTTCCACTGGAAGGCGCCCGAATTCAAAAGGGTCTTCGTGGCAAGCTGTAACTTAACTGCTCTCATCAGGCTTCTCCCCGGCTAGACTGGCCTCCAGCTCGTCTTGGGCTCGCGTTCTTTATCGTTCATAGCGCTCCGGGGCGTCAGTCGGGCAAAGGCCGGATTTGAAGGTCGGGGTTTTCCCTACACTCCTTCAGCCACTCCAGGTCCCGCCGGCAAAACTCCCCCGCGAAGTCCAGCAGCGCGCCGTAGAAGAGCGAGGGCTCCGCGGCGGCGGCCGCCCGGTCCCGCAGCCGGGGCAGCCAGCGGCAGAGGCGGCGGCCCAGGAAGTCCGCCTGCGCCAGCGTTAGCTCCGCGCTGGTGCCGCCGCCCGCCGCCTGCTTGAAGGCGAGGTAGTGCATGAACTCCAGCTCCGTGCAGAGGTGGTCCGGCCGGTCCCCCGCCCCGGCTTGCAGCCCGAAGTGCTCGTAAAAGCGCACCAACTCCTCCATGATCTTCATCCGCCCCGCGCGGTGCGATCCCTCGTAGAGCGGGCAGAACGGCGTGCCGGCCCCCACCTCGAACAGGCGGAGGTAGTCGTGCTCCAGCGCCGGATAATCGCGCCCGCGGGCGCCGGCTGCGCCCAGCTCTCCCAGCGCGGGCAGCTCAAACGGCAGGTGCGCCGCGGCGGAGGCAAGGTCGTCGCCGAGGCTGGCGGAGGCGAGGCTGGGCGTCGGGAAATCGAAAGCGCGTGCCAGCAGGCCGTAGACGTGGCTACGGGCAGCCGCCGCCGTCTCGCCGGGGCCCTGCACGGCGATCCGGGCCAGGTAGCTCACACCGGCCTCTTCAGCGTGCCCGGGTCCCGTGTGAAGCCGCCGAACATGCTCTTCCACTCGTACGCGATGAGCGTGTCCAGCATCTCGGACTTCTCGCCCCGCCGCGTCTTCGCCATCTCGGTGCGGAGCGTGTCCAGCACGCGGTTCACGTCCGGCCCGAAGAGCGACTCCAGGTACTGGCGGGGAATGCGTTCCGACCCTTCGATAACGTCGCCGTTGTCGTCGAACAGCGGCGGCGAGAGCGGGGGCACGTAGTACATGTTGGGCTCCGTGCCGAACTCAGGGTGCAACGGGATGGCCACCTTCCACACCTTCACCAGTTTGTGGACGGCGCTCTCCTCGTCGTCCAGGAAGCCGATGAAGCGCACCCGGCCGGGGCACTGGCGGAAGCAGGCGGGGGCCACGCCCTGCTCAATGCGCGGGTAACAGAGGATGCACTTCTGGGAGACCTTCTTCGCCTGGTTGAAGTAGATGCGCTTGTAGGGGCAGGCCTCCATGCAGAAGCGATAGCCGCTGCAGCGCTCCTCGTCTATCAGCACAATGCCGTCGTCCACGCGCTTGTAGATGGCCTGGCGCGGGCAGGCGGCCAGGCAGGCCGGGTTGGTGCAGTGCATGCAGATCATCTGCAGGTAGAAGAAGTAGGAGTTGGGGTAGGCGCCGCTGGCCTGGTCCTCGTCCCAGAGGGGGCCCCAGTTGTCGTCCCCGGTCTTCGGCTGCAGGTGCTGGTTCATGCCCTGTCCGCCGTAGAGCACATCCTCGTAGTTGAACTCCCAGGCGTGCCCAAACTCGCTCAGCTTTGGCAGCCGGCTGGGGCGCGGCTCCCCGTCCTGAAAGCCACCGCTCAGTTTCTGCCAGCCCCTGGGCGTGCCCTCGCCGGGCATTGTGGAGACGATGTTCCACCACATGTACTCCATACCCTCTTCGTCGGTCCAGAGCGTCTTGCAGGCGATGGTACAGGTCTGGCAACCCAGGCACTTGTTCATGTCGAAGACAGCGGCCAGCTGTCTCTTGACTGGCGGCGGCTGGACGGGCACGGCCCTAGCCCTCAATCTCCAGCGGCTGCCACTCCAGCGTCACCGCCTTCAGGCCGGCGCGCTCGCCGCCGGACCCTTGCCACACGGCGAACGCCACCTTCCCCTGCTGCCCGGGGTGGAGCGCCGCCACGTCCGCCGTCTCCGCCCACATCCGGCGCGAAATCACCACGCTCCAGCCGCCGGCGCCGTAGACGCCGCGGCCGCTGACGCCGCCGTTCGCGCTGCGCACCGTGGTCCCGAGGCCGCGGGCCGTGACGCTGAACGGCGCCTCCAGGTCGGGCCGCCAGTACCAGGCGTTCACCGGGTAGTCCGGGGAGCCCATGCTCAGGAGCGGCGCATCGCCCTTCACCGGGAGCAGCACCGCCGCCGCGTCCGGGAACTGGTCCGTGTCCGCAATCTCGTCGTCCTTCGTATCGTCCGCCCAGCTCAGGCGGAAGAAGATGGCTGCTTCGTTGTGCGCGGCCTGCACCGCCACCTGCTTCGTTACCCCGTAAGGCCGGTCCGCCCAGGAGGCCTGGACATAGAGGGACGGTTGAGCGCCCAATGGAGTCGGTTCAAGGAGCACAGTCTCCTGGGGGACCGGCCGCCATTCGGGGGCGGCGGGGTCCAGCAGCCGGGAGCTATCAGCGCTGAGACGCCTGACCCTAACCACAACCCCAGTCTGGCCGCCGCCCCAGAGGCCCGTCTATCGGGCAGCGCCAGTCATTGGCCTGTGGGGAAAAGCCTGACCCTTGACGCCGCAGTTTGCCCGATAGACAGGCCCCGACGCCGGTCACGAGACTGAGACCTGACGGTAAGGAGACGGCAGCAGCCCCGCAGCGGGCTTAGGCGAGGAGCAGGCTATGACCATCGATCTGAAAGAGGGCGCGCCCGCACAGGCGCAGCCCCTGGACCTGAGCTGGCTGGACCTGGAGAACACCTGGGGTGTCCGCGCCAAGCCCGGGCGCCGGGGCCTCACGCTGGAGGAGATCGAGATCGGCCCGAACGCCCCGGCGCCGACCACCGACAACCAGAGCGCGCGGACGCGCGGAGCGCTCCGGCGCAGCGCCGCGCCCAGGGTGGGGCACCCGTACACGGCCAAGTCAGAGGTCTGGGCGGCCAATGCGGCCATGCTCTACGAAGAGGCCGTGCAGCGCCAGTGGTCCTCCGCCACTGACATCCCCTGGGAGACCCTGCAACCGCTGCCCGATGACATGGAGCGGGCCATGTGCCAGCTCTGCACGTTTCTCACGGAGATCGAGTTCATCGCCGGCGACGTGCCCGGCATGTGGCTGCCGGAAGTGAACAGCGAGTACCACGAGATCAAGCTCTTCCTGCTCACCCAGATCATGGACGAGGCCCGCCACCTGGACGTCTTCCGCAAGCGGGCCTTCGCCAACGGCGGCGGCCTGCTCAGCGGCGGCCCCGGCCTGGGCCTGCGCGCGATCCTGGAGTCCACGAATTACTCGGAGATGTCGGCCCTCATGCACGTTCTGGCGGAAGGCTTCATCCAGTCCGTCTTCCGCATGGGCGAGTACATAGCCCAGAACGAGGCGGAGAAGCGTATCTTCCGGCTCTGCGCGCAGGACGAGTCCCGCCACGTGGCCTACGGCGTGATGCACCTGAAGTACCTGGGGGAGAACGAGCCCGAGCGGCGCGAGGAGGTGCACTACTACCTGGACCGCGCCGAGGGCGTCTTCAGCTTCGACGACAGCCCCGCCGCGGCGGACCTTTCGGAGGCGCTCGCCATCCTCATGGCCGGCGGCCTGAGCAACCTGGACCGCGGCATCCCGATGGCGATGGCCGTACGCCGCAAGCAGGTCAACGAGTACATGCATCGCCTGGACGTGGCCGGCTTCGGAGACCGCCGCGACCGCATGCACCCGCTGCTTAAGGCGTTCCTCGACCCACCCAGGAATTAACGTCCCACGCTAGGAGGCGGCGATGCCCGACGCGACCTACGACGCCATCATCATCGGGGCCGGCCATAACGGCATGGCCCTGGGCGCTTACCTGGCCAAGGGCGGCTGGGACGTCGCCATCTTCGAGAAACGAGCCGAGGAGGGCGGCGGCCTCTGCACAGAGGAGCTGACCCGCCCCGGCTTCCTGCACAACCTCCACTGCAACTACCACACGCTGGTGGGCGTCTGCCCCGTCTACGACCACCTGGAGCTGGCAGACAAGCACGGCCTGCGTTACGTGCGGCCCCCCGTGCAGATGGCCTCCATCTTCAGCGATGGCACCGCCCTCACCGTGCACACCGACCTGGAGAAGACGTGCGCCTCCATCGCCCGCTTCTCGCCGAAGGACGCAGACACCTTCCGCCGCCTGTACCAGGAGACGAAGGGCTACCTGGACATGATCCTCCTCACCCTCATGTACACCCCGCCGATCTCCATGCGCGACATCACCAAGGCCCTGGTGTCGTGGGGCATCGAGGAGAAGAGCGAGTTCCTGAGCGTCCACCTGCGGCGCCTGAGCATCAACGAGTTCCTGGACCAGCACTTCGAGAACGAGCGGGTGAAGGCGCACCTGGCTTTTCACGCCTCGGTGGCCGGCTACTCTACGGATCGCAAAGGGCTGGCGGTATCTCTCCCGCTGCTCATCGGCAAGATCGATAACTGGCACCTCTGCATCGGCGGCTCGCACGCGCTGGCCCACGCCATCTGGGAATCCTTCGCCCAGGCGGGGGGCCGCGTTTTCCTGAACCACGGTGTGGACCAGATCCTGGTGGAAGACGGGAAGGCGGCAGGCGTCAGGCTGCAGGACGGCAGCGTCGCGCGCGCCCGCCACCTGGTGGCCAGCTCCATCAGCCTGGAGCAGACCTTCCTGCAGATGCTAGACCCCAAACTGCTGGCCGCAGAGTTCGTGAAGGAAGTGCAGGGCTTCCCGCATATGGACTGGTCCTTCTTTAGCGTGCACCTGGCCCTGGCGCGCAAGCCGGACTACAAGGCCGCGCAGTTCGATCCGGACGTGAACGACGCCTGGGTCATCAACCTGGGCTACGAATCCCCGGAGGACATCAACCGCCACTGGCGGGACGTGCGCGCCGGCAAGCTGCCGGACCCGCGGCCCAACGTCGCCGTCAACTCACTCTTCGACCCCACCGATGCGCCAGACGGCTCTTACACCGGCCTGATCCGGCACTTCGCCCCGTTCAGCCTGGCGACGGGCGGCCCCGAGGCCTGGGACGAGATGGCGGAAGGTTACGGCCGGCGCTGCATAGAGAAGTGGCAGGAGGCGGCCCCGAACCTGAACAACGGCGCCATCCTGGACTGGGCCACGTACACCCCGCTCGACATCTCCCGCCGCATGCCCAACATGGTCCGCGGCGACTGGATGGGCGGCCTGATAGACCTGGACAACATGCTGGACCAGCGCCCCTTCCCGGCGCTCTCCCAGTACAAGAGCCCTATCGACAAGCTCTACATGTGCGGCGCCACCCAGCATCCGCACGGCTTCGTCACCTTCGCGCCCGCCTTCAACGCCCTCCAGGTCATCGCGGACGACTACGGGCTTGAGCGCTGGTGGAGGTGAGGCTGGTTGGCGGCCCCGGCCGTGCGGGTGAGGCTGGCCGATGGCGCCCGCAGCGGCCTGGCCAGCATGGTGCAGCAGTTCCTCGAGCAGGACCTGACGGACTTCGAGGGCAAGCGCCGGCGGGCCTCGCGCCTGCGGGGCAAGCTGGCGATGACGGCCGTGGACCACGAGGTTACCGTCACCCTGGAGTTCGCCGGCGACCAGATCAGCATCTGGGACGGCGAGCGCGCGCCGCTGGACGCCTCTATCGCCGGCCCCTACCGCTCGCTGGTCGGCCTGCTGCAGGGAGAATCGCACCCGCTCGTCGAGCACCTGCGCGGGCGGCTGCGCGTGCGCTCCAGCCTGCGCAAGCCTTTTTTCCCGCTGCGGGTGCACGGCCTGATGAAGCTGCCACCGGTAGAGCGCGAGGCCAGGGCGCGCCCGCTCTGGGCCTACGCAGCGGCGGCCGGCCTGGCGGCCGCAGCAATCTCGGGAGCGGTCGCGGCCGCTCTCCTGCTCACTTGAGGGAGGTCTGACATGCCGGACGCCACATACGATGCGATAGTGATCGGCGGGGGCCACAACGGCCTCTGCACCGCCGCCTACCTGGCCCGCGCCGGCCTCAAGGTGGGCGTCTTCGAGCGCCGCCACGAGGAGGGCGGCGGCGCTCACACGGAAGAGGCCACGGTGCCGGGCTTCTGGCACAACCTCCATGCCCAGTACATGGAGTTCATCGATTACATGCCCTTCTACCACGACTTTGAGCTGCCCAAGTTCGGCGCCCGCATGATCAAGCCGGAGGCCCAGGTGGGCATCGCCTTCGCGGACGGCCGGCCGCCGCTGGTCATCTACACGCCGGAGTTCGAAGACCGGACGTACAAGAGCATCGCGCAGTTCTCCAAGCACGACGCGGAGGTCTTCACGGAGGTCCGGCGCAAGGTGCTGGCGAAGGACCAGTACCTCGCCGCCATGCTCTATACCCCGCCGCCCGACGAGTCCAGAAGCGAGACGGCCGGGGCGATCGCCGGCAAGCTGTTCGAGCTGTGGATGGAGCTGGGCTTCAAGCCGGGCGAGCTGCAGAAGTCGCCCAAAGTGCTGATCGACGACCTCTTCGAGTCCACGGAGATGCGGGCGGTCATGTACCGGCAGTGCATCGAGTGGGGGTCCAACCTTCACTCCGGCAACGGCGTGGGCTTCATCATCTCCGTCATCTGGCTCTGCGGCATCCACTACATGGCGGTCGGCGGCACCCATACCCTCGCCCACGCCATGGCCAGCGCCGCCCTGCATGAGGGCGTGGACCTGCGCTACAACGCCCCCGTGACCCAGATTCTGACCACCAATAACCACACCACCGGCGTGCGCCTGAAGGACGGCCGGGTCATCGAAGCGAAGATCGTCGCCTCCAACGCGGACCCGCGGACGACGTTCATGGACATGATCGGCTGGGACAAGCTCTCGCTCTTCCGCAAGGAGCGCCTGGCCAACTGGCGCTTCGGCCCGGAGCACGTCCTGGGCACGCCTTCCTTCGCCTTGCACGAGCCGCCGGACTACAAGTCCGCAAAGCGCGACCCGGCCATCAACAAATGCTTCTACACGATCGTCGGCTTTGAGAACGCCCAGGAGGTCAACAACTACATAGAGCAGGCGTACGGCAGCCGCGTGCCGGAGACGCCCGGCGCCGGCACCTGGGTGAACACGCTGTGGGACCCCAGCCAGGCGCCGCCCGGCAAGCATGCCATGAACGGCTGGTTCTTCTTCCCCAAGGCCTCCTCGCTGACGCCGGCCGAGTGGGACGACGTGCGCTCCACCTACAACAGCCGCTTCCTGAGCCTCTGGGCCCGGTACGCGCCCAATATGACCCGCGAGAACGTCATCGCCGAGAAGCTGTACGTCCCCTTCGACATCGAGAAGAAGATTGGCATGCCGGAGGGTGACTTTTCGCACGGGCGGCCCGGCTCCATGGTGCTGGGGGTCCCGCGCGCCTACAGCTACCGGACGGAGATCGAAGGCCTGTACATGTGCGGGGCCTCCGCGGGCGGCGGCGGCCTGAGCGCCGCGCCGGGCTACAACGCCTTCAAGGTCATCGCCGACGACAACGGCCTGGCGAAGGTCTGGCAGCGGGAGGACCGCATCTATTAGTGCACCGTTTCCAAGTCACCTTGACTGTACCCCGCTGTACTTTGAGCGCGGTGCCATCCCGTCTGTCATCCCGAGCACGACGGCATCTGCCACGCGGCTCTGCGCAGCTTCGCGAGGGATCTGGGGTGGGGCAGACCTGCGAGCGAGGGACGATGGCGCGCCCAAACCCCTCGTGTACCGTCCCTCACTTCAAGGGTGCGCCGTGGCAAGGCTGTTCTTGAGACACTACACCAGGAGGTAAAGGGGAGTCTAATGGCTGCAATCTATACAACGCAGTGGTACGAGGAGCTGAAAGAGCTCCTGAACGGCAACCCGGAGGTGGAGAGGAATGCCCCCAGGGGCAAGTACAGGGTGCTGGCGGAGATACTGGGGGACGGCTCTTCGCCCTACTTGAAGGAGGGCGAGCAGCGGTTCTTCACGGTGGACCTCACCGATGGCCGCTGCACGGAGTACCAGGAGGTGACGGAGGCGCCGCCGCGCAAGGCCTTCGACTTCATCTTCGAGGTCCCTGCCTCCATCTTCGAAGGCATCGCGGCCGGGCTGGTGGACCCCGTCAACGCCGGGCTCAAGGGGACGATCAAGATCACCGGGGACATGCGCATCCTGATCCGGCACGCCGACCTCGTGAACGTCCTCTACGATATCTACGCCAGGGAAGTGGACACCAGCTGGCCCAGCGGCAGGCCGCCCTACGGCCAAAACTAGCGGCGAATAACCAGCGCCGCCTCAGCCGGCGGCCGGCCAGCTCTCGGCCACCAGCTCGTCGAGCTGCGTCTCCGCCTGTTCCTTGGCGATGCAGGTGTAGCCCCAGCGCTTGCGCACGGCCTCCCGGTAATCGTCGGAGTACTCGCTCAGGAGGACGATCACGTGCAGCCTGGGAAAGGCATCTGCCAGGCGGCGCAGACGCGCGGCGCTCTGGTTGACTACGAGGTCGAAATCCAGCAGGGCGATATCCGGGTCGGTCCTGCGGGCCAGCCTCACGGCCTCCGTCAGCGTGGCCGCCTCACCCATGATGTTGCAGTGGGCGTGGTGGCTCAGCACGCGGCGCAGGGTCTCCCGGTAATGCGCGTTCCTGTCGGCAATCAGCACGCGGACCGGGGCGCACCCTCCGCGCGCCGATGGCGAAGGTCCGGATTTCCTCTGAATACTCACGGCTGATCAACCCCAAGCATCGGGCCGCAGGGGTCTCCCTGTCTGTCGGGCAATGGTAGACTTCCCTGTAAGGCAGCCCCTATCTGCGGTAGGGCGTCGCCCCACCGGCCTCCACCACCGCGATGCTATAATCAGGCTGCCAGCAAGAAGTGGAACTTAATGTGGTAGTGAACGCAGAGAAGATGTGGGAGCCCGCGGTCCGGGCGGTGGACCTTGGCCAGACCCTACAGGCGCTCGCACACGGAGAGCGACTGAAGATAGTGCGCTTCCTCCTTAACCGCGAGGCCACCGCCGGGGAGATAGCGGACGCCCTGGCGATCGGCGCCGGGCAGGCCCGTCGCCAGCTGCGCGCCCTCACCGCGGCCGGCCTGGTGGATTCCTATCCCAGCGCTGAGGGCGAGCGCTTCAAGCTGGACCAGCAGGCGGTAGCGCTGGTCAGTGCCTCCGTGGTCCGCCTGCTGACGCCTCCGCCCGGCGGCGCCAGACGCCCGGTCCTGGCCGGCAGCGACGGCGCCGACGTGTTCACCATTCGCGTTCCCGATGCGCCTGACGCCTGCCTTTCCTGCCAGAACTCCCCTTTCGTGGCGAAGGTCCTGGACGACCTCGACACCGTGCTGCGCGAGGCGCGCGCCTACCACTCCCGCCTGCTCCAGCTCTCCTCGCAGGTGCTGACCGCCCACGAGGCGGAACGCAAGCGCATCGCCCGCGAGCTGCACGACGATACGGCCCAGTCCCTTACCTCTATCCTCGTCCGCCTGCGGCTGCTGGAGCGCTCTCTGAAGAGCAGCGAATCGCGGCGCAAGGTGGAGGAGCTGCACGACCTGACCGGCACGGCGCTCGATTCCGTGCGGCGGATGGCGGTGGACCTGCGCCCCACGGCCCTCGACGACCTGGGCCTGGAAGCTGCCCTCCGCTCCTACATCGAGAATTTCTGCTCCAGTTGGCCGGTGCAGGTGCGTTTCTCCACGACCAACATCCGGCGCCGGCTGCCCCCGGACGTCGAGCTGGTGCTCTACCGCGTGGCGCAGGAGGCCCTGTCCAACATCGCCAAACACTCCTCTGCCAGCTCGGCTGAGGTCTCCCTGGGCAGGCGCAACAACATTGTGACCCTGACGATCAGAGATGACGGACGCGGCTTTGACCCGGCCAACCTGACGCCGTCGTCCGGCGGCGGGCTCGGCCTCTTCGGCATGCGCGAGCGCATGAGCCTGGTCGGCGGATCGCTGGAGATCGATTCGGCGCCGGACAGCGGCGCCCGGATTACGGGCCGCGTCTCTTTACGCGGGCGGGCCGGGGCTGCAAGATAGGTCGCGATGGAAAGTAAGATCCGCATCCTCCTGGCAGATGACCACGCCATCCTGCGCTCCGGCTTGAAGGCTCTGCTGAACATGGAGCCGGACCTGAAGGTGGTGGGCGAGGCGTCCAATGGCCGCGAGGCGGTGGACATGGGGCGGACCCTGAAGCCGGACGTCATCGTCATGGACATCTCCATGCCGGAGATGGACGGCCTCAAGGCGGCGCAGGAGATGCACAACACCGGCCTCGCCTCCAAGATCGTCATGCTCACCGTCCACGCCGACGAGGACTACCTTTTTCAAACCCTCAGGTTCGGCGCCTCCGGCTACGTCCTCAAGAGCTCCGCCGACACCGAACTGATAGACGCCATCCGCACCGCGCACCGCGGAGAGGTCTTCCTCTACCCCTCGGCGGTCAAGAAGCTCCTCGGTGAGTACCTGAAGGGCGGCAGCGAGGGCCGGGAGGAGCGCGACGTCCTCACCAGCCGCGAGCGCGAGGTGCTGAAGCTGACGGCGGAGGGCTTCACGAACAACGAGATCGCCGAGCAACTGGTGATCAGCCCCAAGACGGTGGACACTTACCGCCAGCGCATCATGGAGAAGCTGAACCTGCACCACCGCTCAGAGCTCGTCCGCTACGCGCTGCGCAAGGGCCTCCTGGTTCCCCAGGAGTAACCCCACATCCACTGTCGGGTAAATTCCGACCGTAAGTCCCGCTCCGCCTGACAGACGCCGCCCCGTCCCGCTGCCTAATGTGGTGCCAGACAGGGGCGAGGCCGCCACGGCTGCCCGCTCAGAAAGGGACGCGGATGGTACCGGTCATCAGCTTTGTAGGGAACTCCGGCGTGGGCAAGACCACTTTCCTGGAGAAGCTTGTCCCCGTGCTCAAGGCGCGCGGCTACCGCGTTGCTGCCATCAAGCACGATGTCCACAACTTCACGGTGGACTACCCCGGCAAGGACTCGTGGCGCCTGACCCAGGCCGGCAGCGATGTCGTTATCCTGTCCTCCCCCAGCCGGCTCGCCCTCATGGAAGACGTGCGGGATGAGCGTACCCTGGAGCAGTTGGCGGAGATGGTCTCGGACCGCGCCGACATCGTCGTCACAGAAGGTTACCGTGGCGCTTCCGCGCTTAAGGTCGAGGTGTCGCGCCGGGCCCACAGCACGGTGCTCACGGCGCGCCTGGATGACCTGATGGCCATCGTCACCGACCATCCCTTCGACCTCAACACACCTCAGTTCGACCTCGACGATGCCCCGGCCGTGGCCGATTTCCTGGAGCAGCGCTTCGCCCTCAAGCCGCGGCGGCAGCTCTCCTGCAAGTGAGCGCTGCGGCGCCCGGCCGGGAATCCCGCCCCGGCGCCGGGCCACTACGCAAACGAGCATCGCCTGACAGGGTTGGGGGTGAGGGTGGGGGAAAACCCGACAGACAAATCCGTGCCTGCCTGACTGACCGCCTCCCTCGCGCTGCGGATACTCGTAGGGAGCGCCCCGCCAGACCGGGCGGGCAGCTCAGAAGAAGTGCGATCACACGCAACCCAGACAACGCCGGGAGGTACACATGGTGACCAGGGCCCAGACAAACGGCAACGGAGCGTGGGCCGAGCGGTACCGCGACAAGTGGAAGTGGGACAAGGTCACCTGGGGCAGCCACTCCGTAGACTGCTACCCCGGCGGCTGCCCGTACCGCGTCTATGTGCGCGACGGCAAGATCATGCGTGAAGAGCAGTCCGGCTCCTTCGACGTCGTCCAGGCAGGCGTGCCGGACATGAACCCCATGGGCTGCCAGAAGGGCGCCTGCTGGGGCTACCAGCACTACGGGCCGGATCGCGTTACCCAGCCCCTCAAGCGCGTGGGCGAGCGGGGAGAAGGCAAGTTCGAACCCGTCTCCTGGGACGTGGCCCTCAAGGACATCGCGGACGCCATGCTGGACGCCGCAGTGGACCAGGGGCCGGAGTCCATCATCACCCTCATGACGCCGGAGCCCGGCGCCGCCCCCTCCCGCGCCTTCATGGGCGTGCTCGGCTCTCCACTCACCGACGGCAACGCGGAGTTTCAGGACTGGAGCCCCGGCTACTACCTCACCTGGGGCAAGTTCAACCCCGTCTCTTCCATGGATGACTGGTTCCTGGCCGAACTAACATTGATCTGGCACTGCAACCCCGTCTACACCAACATCCACTGGTTCCACTACGTGAACGAGTCGCGCTACAACGGCGGCGAGGTCATCACCATCGCCCCGGACTACAGCCCCTCCAGCATCCACTCGGATCACCACGTGCCGGTGCGCATCGGCACCGACGCGGCGCTGGCGCTTTCGATGTGCAAGGTGGTCATCGACGAGGGCCTCTACAAGAAGAAGTTCATCCAGGAGCAGACCGACCTGCCGATGCTTGTGCGCAAGGACACCGGACACTTCCTGCGCGGCAACGAGGTGAACGCCGGCGACCGCGAAGACCAGTTCTTCTGGCTGGACAGCAAGTCGCGGCAGGTGGTCCCCGCGCCCAGGGGCACCCTGGCCATGGGCGATGTGGACCCGGCCCTGGAGGGCACCTACAAGGCCAGGCTGGTGGACGGCTCCGAGGTGGAGGTGCAGCCGGTCTTCGAACGCCTGCGGGAGTCTCTCAAGGACTACGACCCCGAGGAGGCAGCGAAGGTCTGCGAGGTGAGCGCGGACATGATCCGCATGATCGCGCGCAAGGCGGCGGTCAAGCGGACGAAGATCTTCAGCGGCTGGAACTCCGGCAAGTACTACCACGGCGACCTCATGGAGCGCTCCATGGCCCTGCTCCTGGCGCTCACCGGCAACTGGGGCAAGCAGGGCACAGGCACACGCTCCTGGGCCATCAGCGGCCTGGATGGGCTGGCCTTCCTCACCTCCAAGGGCAAGCCGGGGCAGGACGCCGCGCGCGAGTTCCAGCGTCAGACGCTCGCCATGCGCCGCCTGCTCAGCCAGGAAGACCCCACCATGACCATGGAGATGGTCCTGAACCGCGCTCAGGAGATGGGCGCCGGGCGCATGGCCGGCTTCGGCGGCATGATCCCGCCGGCCTTCCTCTGGTACCACCAGTTTGGCTACAAGGAACGCTGGAACCGCGAGGACTGGTCCGATCCGACCATGAAGCGCAGCTTCGACGAGTACTACCAGGAGGCCATGGACAAGGGCTGGTGGGACAACCACATGGCCAAGGTCTGGAAGGACGTGGAGCCGCGCGTGCTGGTGGAGGCCGGCGGCAACGTCCTGCGCCGCCACCGCGGCGGCCAGGTGATGCTGCTGAAGCACCTCTGGCCCAAGCTCAAGATGATCGTCTCCATTGACTTCCGCATCAACACCACGGGCCTGCACTCGGACTACATCCTGCCCGCCGCTCAGCACTACGAGAAGCTGGGCAACAGCATGCCCTCCGTCCACCATCTGAACTTCGTCCTCATCGATAAGGCCGTGGACCCGCCCGGCGAGGCCAAGTCCGACCGCCAGATCGGCCACATGCTCGTCAAGGCGCTGGAGCAACGGGCGCAGGAGCGCGGCATCAAGGAGATCAAGAACCACGCCGGGCAGACCATCCCCTTGCAGGGCGCCTACGACCGCATGACGCTGAACGGTTTCCTAAAGGACGACGAAACGGAGTTCGACGAGGCCATCAAGGACACGGCCGCCTACGGCATCATTCCCGAGGGCAACAGCCTGGAGACCCTCCGCGAGAAGGGGCACGTGCGCTGGACCGCCTGGGGCATCGCCGGCTTCGGCCTGGCCCAGGCCTCCACCATCGAGCCCGACAAGACGCACAACCCCTTCCGCTGGCACACGGAGGACAAGGTGCCCTACCCCACGCTGACGCGCCGCGCCCAGTTCTACATCGACCACGACTGGTTCATCGAGGGGGGCGAGGCGCTGCCGGTGCACAAGGAGAACCCGCACCACGGCGGCAACAGGGCCTTCCGGCTGACCAGCGGCCACCCGCGCTGGAGCATCCACTCCATGAACATGACCAACAACATCATCCTCAACACCCACCGCGGCGAACCGTTCATCTTCATCAACCCGGACGAGGCCGCCCGGCGGGGGATCGAGAACGGCGAGGAGGTGCGCCTGACCAGCGACGCGGGCTCCATGCTCATTACGACAAAGCTGTCCGCCTCTGTGCGGCCGGGCCAGATCATCCTCTACAACGGCTTCGAGCCCTACCAGCACCGCGAGTGGTACGCCCAGGGAGACGTGGAACCCGGCATGGTGAAGTGGCTGCACCTGGCCGCGGGCTACGGCCACCTGAAGTACCGGCCGTGGCACTGGCAACCGGTGCCCGTGGACAGGGGCGTGGGTGTGGACATCGAGAAGCTGCCGGCGACGGCGAAGGCCGGCTAAAGGAGACAAGCCATGGCAACCAACGGCAAGAAAGCAACCGCCGGACACCAGGTGGCCTGGGTCTTTGACCTGAACAAGTGCATCGGCTGCCAGACGTGCTCCGTCGCCTGCAAGGTCCTCTGGAACGAGGGTGATGAGGGCTCCGAGCACATGTGGTGGATGACCGTCAACACCCAGCCGGGCAAGGGCACCCCGAAGGACTGGGAGAGCATGGGCGGCGGCTACAGCAACGGCGAGCTGCAACTGGGAAAGCTACCCACCGCGGAGGAGTTTGGCGGCGGCTGGGACTACAACTATGACGAGGTGCTGCACGGCGGCAAGGGTCGCAGCGTCCACCTGCAGAAGATCGCCGGCAGCAAGACCTGGGGCCCCAACTGGGACGAGGACGAAGGCGGCGGCGAATGGCCCAACGCCTACTTCTTCTACCTGCCCCGCCTCTGCAACCACTGCACGGACGCCTCCTGTCTGGAGGCCTGCCCCGTCGGCGCCCTCGTCAAGCGCGAGGAGGACGGCCTGGTCCTGCGCAATGAGGACGTCTGCGAGGGCAACCAGTTGTGCGCGGCGGCGTGCCCTTACAAGAAGATATACTTCAACGCCCCGCGCGGCGTCAGCCAGCAGTGCATCGGCTGCTTCCCCCGCATCGAGAAGGGCGTCGCGCCCGCCTGCGTCCGCCAGTGCCCGGGCCGCGCCGCCTTCGTCGGCTTCATCGACGACGAGACCAGCCTGGTCCACCGCCTCGTGAACCAGTGGAAGGTGGCGGTGCCGCTGCACCCGGAGTACGGCACCAAGCCCAACGTCTTCTACGTGCCGCCGCTGGCGCCCGCACCCCTGAACCCGGACGGCAGCGCCAACGAAAACGCGGACCGCATCCCGCCGCAGTACCTGGAATCGCTCTTCGGCAAGGACGTGCACGGGGCGCTGGCCAACCTCAAGGCGGAGCTGGCGAAGAAGCGCCGCGGCGAGGCTTCCGAGGTCATGGACGCGCTCATCCTGTACGAGTGGAAGGACGCCCTGGGGCCCTTCTCCAAAGACCCGGCGGAGCTCGTCTGGAAGTAGGATGCGGCGCGGCTGAGGGGCCACCTGCGAGTGTGCCGGTCGCCGGACGAATGCACGCGATCATCCCCGGCGCAGTGACGCCGGACGCCTGCGCGGTCCACTGTGCGCGCCGCGGGCCGGCACCCCCGTGGCGCGGCTGGTGAGCCGGCGGTGAACAGCTCGCCGCCGGCAACCACGGCCTTCCCGCTTTTCCAGCGCTTCCCGCAGCTGGAGGCGGCAGTCCCACGCGTGCCGCTCTCCCCCGGCGCCAGCCCGGTCGCTCCCCTGGCGGCGCTGCGCAGGCGCCTGGGCGGGGACGAGATCTGGATCAAGAACGATGGCCTCTACGGCACGCTCTACGGCGGCAACAAGCCGCGTAAGCTGGAGTTCCTCCTGGCGGATGCGCAACGCCGGGGCGCCCGCACTGTCCTCACCACGGGGGCGCTGGGTACCAACCACGGACTGGCCACTGCTCTCTACGCGCCGCAGTTCGGGCTAAAGGCTGTCCTCCTCCTCACCTACGAGCAGCCCAGCGCGGACGTCGCGCGGCAGCTCTGCCGCCTGCAACGCGCCGGCGCCGTTCTCCACTACACCGGATCGCTCCCGCGCACCGTCCTGCTGGCTCCGTACTACATCCTGCGATACGCCTCTCGCGGCCCCTGGCGCTGGCCGTACATCCTGCCGCCCGGCGGCTCCACCCCTCTCGGCGCGCTGGGTTATGTCAACGCCGCGCTTGAGCTCGCCGCCCAGATCGACGCCGGCGAGTTGCCGGAGCCGGACACGATCCTGGCGCCGCTGGGCTCGGCGGGCACCGCCGCCGGTCTCCTCCTGGGTCTGCGGATAGCCGGCCTCCGCAGCCGCCTGCTGCCCGTAGCCATTACCCGCGCCCCCACGGCGTGGGCGGTCGCGGTCGCCCGTCGGGCGAACGCCGCCGCCCGTCTCTTGACCCGCCGCGGCGCGCGGCTGGACATCGAACCCTTCAGGGGAAGGGACGTACAGGTAAGCCGCGACTGGCTGTCCCCCGGCTTCGGGCGGGCCAGCTTCGCCGGCGAGGAGGCGCGCGTGATGCTGCGGGAGTGTGAGGGGCTGGAGCTGGACTCCACCTACACCGCCAAGACGATGGCCGCCCTCATCCACCTGCGCCGTAGCGGCGCGCTGCCCGGCCGCGTGCTCTACTGGCACACCTACAACGCCATCGCCCCCGCCCCACCGGAGCCGGCGCGCGAAGACCGCGAGCGCCTGCCGGCGGAGTTTCAGCGCTTCCTCCAGGCGCTCTGACCGCCCTCCCGCAAATGGGGGAAAACCTTACGGACGATAGGCGAATGCCGGATAGAAATGGTACTCTGGCCATCGCAGACTCTAGCCCGGACGGCCTTTACACCAGCAGGGGAGCGCTAAGATGACAACCTACCTGGAGCTGAACAAGCAACTCACGTTCGACGAAGCCAACATCAAGGAGCAGATCCACCGCTTCGGCGTGGAGGTGCTGCGCCCCGCCGCCGCGGAGCTGGACCAGATGCCGCCGGAGGACGTCATCGCGGACGGGTCGGTCCTCTGGCAGGTGTTCCGCAAAGCGTACGGGCTGGGTTTCCACACCTCCGGCCTGCCGGAGGCCCTGGGCGGCGCCGGCATATCGCCGCTGGCGCGCCACATCCACGGCGAAGAGATGGGCTGGGCCAGCGCGGACTTCGCCATCGGCCTGGGCGTCACCCCTTTCCCCTTCTCCTTCGCGGCCATGAGCGGCAACGCGGACATCATGCGCGACGTGGTGATCCCGTTCACGCAGGACAAAGAGGCGAAGTTCGTCGGCTGCTGGGCCATCACCGAGCCGGAGCACGGCTCCGATAGCCTGCTGATCGGCTCGGAGCAGTTCCGCCAGCCGGATACCGCCTTCGACCTCTCCGCGCGGGAGGACGGCGACGAGTGGGTGATCAGCGGCCAGAAGTCCGCCTGGGTCTCCAACGGCACCATCGCCACGCACGCCCTCACCTTCCTGGGCATAGACCGCAGCCGCGGCAGCTCCGGCGGCGGCGTGGCCCTCATCCCGCTCCACCTGCCCGGCGTCAGCAAGGGCCCGCCCCTGAACAAGCTGGGACAGCGCGGCCTGAACCAGGGCGAAATCTTCCTGGACGACGTGCGCATCCCCCGGCACTACATGCTGGTCACCTCTGAGGGTTACCCCTACGTGATCGACTCGGTCCTGGCCGGCGCCAACGCGGGGATGGGTTCGATCTTCACCGGCGTCGCCCGCGCGGCCTTCGAGGAGGGGCTGAACTACAGCCGCCAGCGCGTGCAGGGTGGCAAGGTCATCTGCGAGCACCAGGCCGTGCAGCTGAAGCTGATGGATATGTTCATCAAGGTGGAGGCGGCCCGCGCCATCTCCCGCGCAGCCATGGTCTACAACACCGTCACCAGCCCGCCGGCCACGCAGTACTCCATCGCCTCCAAGGTCTTCTGCACGCAGGCCGCCTTCGAGGTAGCCAGCGACGCCATCCAGCTCCACGGCGGCATCGGCCTGGCCAAGGGCGTGCTCGTGGAGAAGCTCTTCCGCGACGCCCGGGCCTCCATGATCGAGGACGGCACGAACGAAGTGCTCTCGCTGGCCGGGGCCCGCCGCGTTATCGATTCGTATTAGCAGGGTGCTGAAAAACGAGTCCTAGTGCCACCCCCCACCCCGCCCACGAAAAAATTGAATCTGGGGGACACCCCCAGACCCCCGTCAAAGGGGCTTTGCCCCTCTGTACTCCCCTTTTTTTTCAGCACTCTGTTAGATGCTTATGCCCACGGGGTGGCACCCTGAACGATGAAGATGGGTGTGCGCATGATTGTCCCCGAGACAGCGGGGGTACAGGGGGCAGCCGGCCCCCTGACGGGAGGCCTGGGGGGTGTCCCCCCATTCTCAAACATTTCGAGGGCGGGTGGGCGGGAACGGAACCACGGTACGCTATTTGCAAGGCAGGCAAGTGGGGAATCTCCCTACAGGAAAGCCCCCATCTACCCGACTGACACCGCGCCGCCGGGCGCTTAACGTCGTGAGTGATATGATTATGAGCGAGGAGTTGGCTGATGTTTACCTCTAGCATTAACTTCGAGGCCCTCCAGGGTCTCGTGACGGGCAAAGACCCGGTCTGCGGCATGGATGT
Source organism: Dehalococcoidia bacterium (assembly GCA_030649945.1). Classification (GTDB taxonomy): domain Bacteria; phylum Chloroflexota; class Dehalococcoidia; order SM23-28-2; family RBG-16-64-32; genus JAUSFE01. The sequence continues at coordinate 71,089 of JAUSFE010000104.1, forward strand.
GGACGCCACCAAGGCGGCCGCCGTCTCCAGCCACCTGGGCCAGACCTACTACTTCTGCGCGGCGGCCTGCAAGCAGGCCTTCGACGCCGAACCCGCCAAGTATCTCCCCAAGAACTAACCCTCAGGCCTGCTGTATACTGGCTGCGCCCAGGCTATCTCATACTGCCCGCCACAGGCGCTAGACGGAGGCTTCTTATGACCCGCAGGCCATCGCAGGAAGAACTGCTGGACGACTTCGCCGCTCACGTCTCACCCCAGAAGGTGGCCGGCTACCGGCTCATTGGCTGGGACTTCATACCGGGGCGGCGCGAGGGCGTGCGGGTCTGGGACTGGGAGGACAAGCGCTCCTGGATAGACTGCCGTACCGCCGGCGGCGTCTTCAACCTGGGCCATCGCCCGCCCGCCATCATCGAGGCGCTGAAGCGCGGCCTCGAGGAGGCGGACATGGGCGACCACATGCTGGCCAGCGGCTACCGCGCCCGCCTGGCGAAGCGGCTGGCGGAGCTGACCCCCGGCGACCTCCAGTACACGACGTTCGGCGCCAGCGGCGGCGAGGCGATAGACTTCGCCATCAAGCTGGCCCGCGGCTATACTGGCCGCTCCGGCGTCGTCTCCGCCGTCAAGGGCTACCACGGCCACACGGGCCTGGCCCTGGCCGCCACCGATGAGTACGGCGAGCGCTGGGGCCCCCTGGCGCCCGGCTTCCGCCGCGTCCCCTTCGGCGACTTCGCCGCCCTCTCTGCGGCGGTGGACGACAATACCGCCGCCGTGATCATGGAAACGATCCCGGCTACGGCGGGCTTCACCATCCCGCCGGACGACTGGTACCCGCGCATCCGCAAGCTCTGCGACGAGCGCGGCGTGATCATGATCCTGGACGAGGTGCAGGCCGGCCTGGGCCGCACCGGCCGCCTGTGGGCCTACGAGGAGTGGGGCGTTGTGCCGGACATCATGGTCCTCGGCAAGGGCATGAGCGCCGCCACTTACCCGCTCTCCTCCGCCACCTACCGCCGCCCGCTGCAGTCCTTCTTCGACGCCGACGCCTTCGCGCACCTGTCCAGCGCCGGCGGGTCCGACCTGGCCTGCATCACCGGCCTCGCCATGCTCGATATCATCAGCCGGCCGCCGTTCCTCCAGCACGTCCGCGAGATGGGCGACCGCTTCGCAGCGGGCTTCGCCGGCCTCCGTGAGAAGCACCCGGCCATCCTCAAAGGCTGGAACCAGCGGGGGCTCATGATCGGCCTCATCTTCGCCAACGCAGACTGCGGCCCCCGCCTGAGCCGGGCGCTGGCCAAGCGCGGCGTGATTGCGGTCTTCTCCGGCTTCAACCGTCACATTCTCCAGCTCATGCCGCCGCTGATTATTCAGCCGGAAGAGGTGGACGAGGTCCTGGACGCCCTGGACGGCGCCATCGCCGAAGTGGGGCAGGACCTCAGCCTGACGTAGCGATGTCTCGCGCCGAGGCGGCAAACATAGAGGACCAGATCGACCCGCGGCAGGCGCTTGCCGCCCTCGGCTACGCCGAGACGTCAGAACCGTTGCGCATCCGCGGTGGCTGGGACACACTGATCTGGCGCTTTCAGACGCCGGACGGACGCCGCCATGCCCTGCGCCTGTACTTCCTGCCCGGCCGCGAGGAGATGCTGTGGCGGGAGCGCCTGGCCCTACAGGCGTGCGCAGCGGCCGGCCTTCCCGCTCCGCGCGTAGAGGGCGCGGGCGTCTTCCAGGACCTGCCGGCGCTGGTTCTATCGTGGTGTCCCGGCGCGCCCATCCTCTCGTACGTAGAGAAGAAACCCTGGCTGCTGCTGCGGCTCTCGCGTCTCTTTGGCCAGATGCAGGCGCGCTTCCACGCAATCACGCCGCCCCCAGAGCTGGCCGCCGGCGCCCCCGGCGATTGGCTGGCCCGCACGACGCCAGAGTACGCTGAACTCGCCGGCCGCCTGTCCGGCCTGGGCGTACGCGCGGACGCCCTCATCCACCTGGACTACCACCCGCTCAACGTCATCAGCGATGGGTCAGGCGTGACCGGCGTGATCGACTGGTCAGGGGCGGCGGCCGGCGACCCGCGCGCAGACCTGGCCCGCACCTACGTCACCATGGAAGTGGCTCCCGTCCCCCCGGGGCCCTTGAGCGCGCTGCTCAACCTCATGCGCAGCGCGATGATGCGCTTCTGGCGTGCGGGCTATGAGCGGGAGGCGGGGCCCATGCCGGACCACCGGCCGTTCCAGGCCTGGGCCGGTGCCACGATGCTTGACGAGATCGAGCGCGTCATCGACCGCCCCGGCGTGTGGGGCACGCGCGAGGACATCGAGAAGGTGCGCCGGATGATCCCGGTCTGGCAGCGCCGCGGCGCCCGCTGAGGCTCGGCACTATCTGCAAGAGGCGCAAGCTGGCAATATAGGGGGCGGATTGAGCGACAATAGCCGTAGAGAGCTTCAAGGGCAACCCGTGTCCGGCCTGGACGAGATCTACGACGTGACGATCATCGGCGCCGGCCCAACGGGCCTCTTCGCGGCGTTCTATTGCGGTATGCGTGAGATGAAGACGAAGATCGTCGAAGCGCTGCCGGAGCCAGGCGGTCAGCTCGCCGTCCTCTACCCGGAGAAGTATATCTATGACGCCCCCGGCCATCCGAAGGTGCTGGCCAAGGACCTGGTGGGCCTTCTCCTCCAGCAGACGCAGCTATTCCAGCCCACAATAGTCTTCGAGCAACGCATCGACGTGCTCACCAGGACTGCGGTGGACGGCGAGGAGGTCTGGCGGCTGGGCACGGCCACCCGCGGGCACCGCAGCCGCACCGTGATCATCACCAGCGGCATCGGCGCGTTCGTCCCCAATAAGCTGGACCGTCCCGGCGTGGCCGACTACGAAGGCAACGGCGTCTACTACTTCATAAAGGACAAGCGCCCCTTCCGCGGCAAGCGCATCCTCATCGTCGGCGGCGGCGATACCGCCGTGGACTGGGCGCTGAACCTGAAGGACTGGGCCGCTCACATCACCCTCATCCACCGCCGCGAGGAGTTCCGCGCCCACGAGGGCAGCCTGGCGGCGCTGCGCGCGACCGATATCCCGATCATGACCCACTGGGAGCTCAAGCGGGTGGACGGCGACAAGACCGTGCGCAGCGCCACCATCTTCGAAAACCGCATCGGCGAGGAGCGCACGCTGCCGGTGGACATCGTCCTCATGAACATCGGCTTCAAGGCAGCGCTCGGGCCCATCACCTCCTGGGGGCTGGAGATGGCCGATAACCGCCACATCCGGACCAACGGCCTGATGGAGACGAACCTGCCGGGCGTCTTCGCCGCGGGCGACATCGCCGCCATCGATGGTTCGTCGCCCATGAACCTAATCGCCACCGGCTTCGGCCAGGCGGCCATCGCCGCCAACGCCGCCAAGACCAAGCTGGACCCCAAGTCCCGCCTCTTCCCGGGCCACTCCAGCGAGATGCGCCTCGGCTGAGCCGGCCGCTCAAGGGGCCAGCAGCGCGTTATCGATCAGCCGCGTGCGGCCGGCCCGGGCCGCCACCAGCAGGCGCGCCGGCCGCTCCACCTGCTCCAGCTCCTCAAACGTCTCGCCGTCCGAGACACTGACGTATTCCAGCCTGACGCCGGGCTCGCGCGCTATCTCGTCGCGCGCGGCACGCCTCAGAGTCTCCGCGTCCGTCACCCCGTTGCCTAGCAGGCGCTCCGCGGCACGCAGCGAGCGTGACAGCGCCAGCGCCGCCCGCCGTTCCTCCGCTGACAGGTACGCGTTGCGGCTGGACATCGCCAGCCCGTCCGGCTCCCGCACCGTGGGCACGGACAGGATCTCGACGGGCAGGTGCAGCTCCCGCACGAGGCGCCGGATCACCTGCAGCTGCTGCGCGTCCTTCTCCCCGAAATAAGCGCGGTGCGGCTGGACGATGCGGAAGAGGCGCGCCACCACGGTAGCGACGCCCCGGAAGTGCCCGGGCCGGGCCGCCCCCTCCAGCCGCTCCGTGAGGGGCCCGCGCAGCTCCACCCACTCGTCGAAGCCGGGCGGGTACATCTCTTCCACGGTGGGCATGAACACCGCGTCCACGCGCTCCGCCGCCAGCAGGCGCAGGTCGCGCTCGGGGTCCCGCGGGTAGCGCTCGAAGTCCTCCTGCGGCCCGAACTGGGTGGGGTTCACGAAGATGCTGACGACGACGTGCTCGTTCTCCGCCCGCGCCCGGCGCACCAGCGCGAGGTGCCCTTCGTGCAGGCAGCCCATGGTGGGGACGAGAGCGACGCTTCCCGGCGTGGCGGCACGGGCAGACTGCATCGCGGCTACGGTGCTGAGGACCTCCATCAGGCACCAGTATACGGAGACGTGATCTCCGCCGTCCCGCGCCACCCGCAAGCCGCGCCCTGAGCCCGGCCGCACAGGCTGAAGGCCTGTTCTGCGGGGACTCGTGCCGCCCCAGAAATCCGCATCGCCCCGCTACTAGGGGGCGAGTGCGGGGCGATGCCGGATGGGAGTTGGCAGCTTTCGGGCGCCGGGGCGCGCCCGCCTGACTACTCAGGCCAGGTGCGTCACATCTGAGAATACGGTCTCCGACATGATGAAGGATTCCTTATCCGTCGGAAAGCGGCCCTCCTGCACGTCAAAGGCGTAGTTGCGCACCGCGTTGATGATCGTCTCGCCCACCTCCGCGTAGCGCCTGGCGTGCCTGGGCGTGAAGTCCGTAAACAGGCCCAGCAGGTCGTGGAAAACCTGCACCTGCCCGTCGCAGCCCGGCCCCGCGCCGATGCCGATGGTCGGGATGCTGAGCTTGCCGGTAATAGTCTCCGCCACCTGCGCCGGGATCGTCTCCAGGACGATGGCGTAGGCGCCGGCCTCCTGCAGGGCCATGGCGTCGCTCAGCAGGCGCACGGCGGCAGCGGGGGTCTTCCCCTGCACCTTGTACCCGCCGAACTGGTTCACGGACTGCGGCGTCAGGCCCACGTGGCCCATCACCGGGATACCGGCCTCCACCATCATCCGCACAGTCTCCGCCACGCGCGCGCCGCCCTCCAGCTTCACGGACTGCGCGCCGCCCTCCTTCAGCAGCCGGCCGGCGTTGCGCAGGGCGTCCGCAGGGCTGGCCTGATAGCTCATGAACGGCATGTCCGCCACCACGTGCGCCCGCTTCGTCGCGCGCACCACCGCCTTCACGTGGTGCAGCATCTCGTCCATCGTCACCGGCACCGTCGAGTCGTACCCGAGCACGACCATGCCCAGGCTATCGCCGACGAGGATGATGGGGACGCCGGCCTCCTCGACGAGCCGCGCCGAGGGGTAGTCGTAGGCGGTGAGCATGGCGATCTTCTCGCCGCGCTTCTTCATCGCCTTCAGGTCCGTGACTGATGTGCGCTTGTCCATCTCTCACCTCTTGATGAACATGTTCCCAGTTCCTAGTTCCTAGTTCCTAGTTCCTGGTTCCCAGTTCCTTCCCTACCACGTCAACCCCAGCTGCGCCCGCATGGCGGACTCGAACTGCTCGTCGGTCATCTGCTTGCGCACATTCAGCACCAGGTTGGCGTCCTGGCCTACGGGGTAGCGCAGCCTGTCGCCCTTCTCGATCGCCTCCAGGATCACCGCCGCCACGGCCTCCGGCTGCGCCCGCTCGCCGCCCGGGTTCAAGCGCTCGGCCGAGGCCTCCCACTGCGTCACCATCTCGGCGTAGGGCGAGGACTTGTCGCCGGTGGCGGCGCCAACGACGCGGCGGTTCTGCGCGAACGGCGTCTCCACGCCGCCCGGCTCGACCAGGTGGACGCGTATCCCGAAGTGCCCCACCTCATAGTGCAGCGATTCGCTCAGCGCCTCCAGCGCGTACTTCGACGCCGAGTAGAGCCCGTTGAGCGGCGCTGCCACGCGGCCTGCCAGCGACGAGACGTTGACGATGATCCCGCGCCCCCGTTTGCGCATGCCGGGCAGCACCGAGGTCATCAACCGGAAGGGGCCGTAGACGTTCGTCTCGAACTGGTCCTGCAGGTCCGCGACGCTCATCTCCTCCAGCGGGCCCCAGACCTCGAAGCCGGCGTTGTTGATCAGGATGTCTATCTCGCCCGCCTGCCGCACGGCCGCCTGCACGGACGCCTCGTCGCGCACGTCCAGCGGCAGCACCTGCAGGTCCCAGCCCTTCGCCTTCGCGGCGTCCGCCAGGTTGCGCCCCTTGTCCGGGCTGCGCATTGTCGCCAGCACCCGGTAGCCATTGCCGGCCAGCAGCTCGGCGGTCGCCCGGCCGATGCCCGTGGACGTGCCCGTGATCAGCGCGCTCTGCTTCGCCATTGCTCCTCCTTACAGGGCCACTTCCTGAGCGACCCTGACGATCTGGTTGTCGCCGTCTACGTATACGAGGCTGGGCCTATGGGATGCCAGATCGGCGTCCGCCACGCCCCGGTAGCTGATGATGATTACCGTGTCGCCCTCGGACACCAGACGGGCGGCCGCGCCGTTGATCACCACCTGCCCGGTGCCGCGCGTGCCCTCGATGGCGTACGTCACCAGGCGCGAGCCGTTGTTCACGTCCAGCACGTGGACCTGCTCGTAAGCCAGGATGCCGGCCGCCTCCATCAGCGCCGGGTCCAGGGTGATGGACCCTTCGTAGTTGATGTCGGCCCCGGTCACCGTGGCCCGGTGTATCTTGCTCTTGAGCATCGTCCGCATTGGCGCTCCCCTGGCCTTCCCGCCGGTCCCGGGCCCCGGGGCATCAAAAAAACCCCGCCGGCGAACCGAAAGGGCAGAAAGCGGCATCCGCTTCTATGCTCCGTCTCGGTCGGCGGCCCCGATCCAAGCGGGTATGGCGCGATTATTCGGCTCACCGTCCGCCTCAGGCGGATCGGTGGCAAGTTCAGTGTAGCAGACGCGGCAAGTATGTCAACAAATGCGAGCCCTTTGGCGCCCTCACGCGCTGATCGCCGCCGGGGAAGGGGCGGCGCCCGCGAACAAAAGAAAGGGGGCCCTGTTGCCAGGGCCCTCAATCAATGAGGTGGCTGTGGCTCTAAGTTAGAAACGGCCGGGAGGAGAACGGAATCCGGCGAAGGGCTCCCGCTGCACCGTCCAGCGCTGGACCTGGAGGACCTTGGAGACCTCGCCCAGCATGGCGTTGGTCTTTTGCACCATGTCCGCCGTCTCCTGCGCCGGCTCTTCGTGCAACCTGCGCTCCCCATTCGTCATTCTTTCCCTCGGGCTCGTCATTGCCGTCTCCCCCCGTCCTTTCGCGTTTGCGGTTGGTTCCCCGGCCATCGCTTCCCATTCTCATGCCCCAGGGTTAACGGAACGGTTAACTGAACACTGTCCTGGGTGAAGACAGGGTGAATGTTCAGGCGCGGTTAACGTCCGGCCCTTTCCGTCTGTTCATGGCGATCCTGAACTTTTGTGCCTTAGTGCCTTTGTGGTGAGGGCCATGAGTTCTTGGGGAGACAAGTCACTGAAAAACACGAAGACACGAAGACACGAAGAACCCCTACTGATCCTGAATGTTTGTGCCTTAGTGCCTTTGTGGTGAGCACCGTGGGTTCTTCGGGAGACAGCGTCCCTGGAACACTAAGACACGAAGAACCCCTACTGATCCTGAATCTTTGTGCCTTAGTGCCTTTGTGGTAAGCGCCATGACTCCTCGGCCGCGATGACCCCACCACGGTCATATGCTAGACTAGCGCCTGCTCGCGTTAAGGAAAGCAAGGAGGTCGCCCAACATGCCCAACATGAGGGAAGCAGTGCTCGTAGACATGGTGCGCACGCCGTTCGGCAGGGCCGGGCAGCGCGGTGTCTTCCGCGACATCACCCACGTGGAGCTCGTCGTTCCCCTGCTCAAGAGCATCCTGGCCCGCAACCACGTGGCCCCCGAAGAGGTGGACGAGATCCTGATGGGCTCGGTCGGCATCGCCGGCCTCCTCACGCGCTCGCGCCACTACGTCTTCGAGGCCGGGCTGCCGTTCAGCATCTCCGCCACGGACCTGAACAAGCAGTGCGGGTCCTCCCTGCAGGCCGCCGCGCAGGGCGCCTTCGCCGTGATGGCCGGCATGTCCGACGTCGTGCTGGCAGGCGGCATCGAGACGATGGACCGCGTCCAGCCCATCAAGCCCGGCGACGAGACCAACTTTGGCCAGGTGCAGACGGCCGAGGTCATGGCCCGCGAGTTCCTGCCAGCGGACTGGCCCGACGGCAAGACGCCCAAGTGGAACAAGCGCTGGTACCAGGCCACCGAGCCCTGGATCATGGACATGGGCGCCACCGCCGAGAAGCTGGCCCGGGAGCGCGGCGTCTCGCGCGAGGACGCCGACCGCTTCTCCCTCGACAGCCACCGCAAGGCGATCCGCGCCCAGAAGGAAGGCCTCTTCGCCGCCGAGATCCAGCCTCTCACCATTGAGTACGCCGACGGGTCAAGCGTCACGCTCGACACCGACCAGAACCCGCGGGCGGACACCACGCTGGAGAAGCTGGCCTCGCTCAAGCCCTCGTACCGGCCGGATGGCCTGGTGACGGCGGGCAACGCCTGCCCGCGCACGGACGGCGCCACCATGACGCTTATCATGGACAAGCAGATGGCGAAGGAGAAGGGGCTGAAGCCGCTGGCCACCATCCGTCACGCCGCGACGGTGGGCGTGGACCCCACGATCATGGGCATCGGCCCGGCGCCGGCCACCCAGAAGCTGCTCAAGCGCACCGGCATGGACCTCAACGACTTCGCCCTCATCGAGATCAACGAGGCGTTTGCCTGCCAGGTGCTGGCCGTGGGCCGCGAGCTGGGCTGGGACTGGGACAGGGTGAACCCCAACGGCGGCGCCGTCGCCATCGGCCACCCGCTGGGCGCCAGCGGCGCGCGCCTCGTCGGCACTATCGCCTACGAGATGAACCGCCGCGACGCCGAATGGGGCCTGGTGACGCTGTGCATGGGCGCCGGCATGGGCATGTCGGTGGCGCTCCAGCGCGAGCACTACGACTGGTGACGAGCCCGCATCAGCTGTCCGCAACCTGACCTGCGATGCTGTCCGCGGAGGGCAGCGCGGTCGCCTTGCGGGCCGGGGTTGTAAGCCGGGTCCACAGCTAGTGTACCGTCTCCAAAATACCTTGACTGTATCCCGTGGTACGTTGAGCGCGGCCCCATCCCGTGTTGTCATCCTGAGCGCGACGACATCTGCCACGTGGCTCTGCGCAGCTTCGCGAAGGGATCTGGGGGTGGGGCAGACCTGCGAGCGAGGGACGATGGCGCGCCCGAACCCCTCGTGTACCGTCTCTCACTTCAAGGGTGCGCCGTGGTAAGGCTGTTCTTGAGACACTACGCCTAGCGGGCGCCGGCGGCCGCTGCCTGCGGCGCAGACGGCGGCGTGGAGATCCCGGCCAGGCCCGCCCGCACGATGCGGCGGTTCGTGTAGTCGCCGTTGAACACCGGGTCGCCCGTGTAGAAGAACGTCCCGCCGCAGGTGATGATCGTGATCACGTCCGATTCCGTGGCGCCCATCACGGAGAGCGAGGAGGGGTCGTTCGGGTCCACCAGGAAGGTGTCCGTCACCGTATAGGCCAGCTCCGTGCCGTCTTCGCCCCTCAGCACCACCTGGTCCCCGGCCGCCAGCTCGTCCAGGCGATAGAACACGGCGGCGCCGTTCCAGGTGACGTGCCCGGCGAAGACCGCGTTGCCGCCTGTGCCCGGCCTGGCGGAGAAGTCGTACCACGCCACCTCCTGGGCGTTCAGGGGCACTTCGGGCACGCTGTTCGCGTCCAGGCCGTAAGTGAGGACCGCCGCGTCCACGGCGATCTTCGGGATGACCAGGCGGAAGGGAGCATCGCGCAGCGGCGGCGCCGGCGCGCTCGGCGCAGGGCTGGGAGTGGGGGCCAGGGAGGGCACGTCGTAGATGCCGCCGGGGTCCCGCCCGGACTCCAGCGCCAGCGAGCGCGGCGGATGCGCACCGTCATTGCCGTTGAAGGTGTAGTAGAGGCCCACCGCCAGCAGCACGGCCCCGGCGCAGAGCGCCGTGCCTCCCACCGTCCACAGAAGCGTGCTCACCAGCCTACGCAAGGCGCAGACCCCCGGTGGCGGCGGGTGCGGGCCCTGTAACGAGTGCGGCCATCATCCTCCCCGGTCGGCTCATCCCGCGGCGGGGCTGCCTGACTGATCCCGCCGCTATTCAGATTATACGCCGCGGCCGGCCCGCTCGGACTGCCGGTCCGCTTGCCCGCCGCCCGCCCGGGCGCGCCCAGGCGTTTCGTGCCACAATGAGGCCATGCCCGTGACGGTCGGCCCGTTCGTCCTCCAGGAGCCTGTCCCGGAGCTCCGCAGCCCCCGGGTCTTCCTCTGTCTCCAACCCTGGATCGACGTCGGCTCCGTCGGCACCATGGCCCTCACTTTCCTCGAGGAGGCGTGGGGAGCGCAGCCGCTGGGGCAGCTCGCCCGCCCCGGCGACTTCTACGACTTCACCCGCTACCGCCCGATGCTCTACCGGCGCGAGGGCCAGCGCCACGTCACCGTCCCCAACACCTTCATCCGCTACGCCCAGGGCCCCGGCGACCGCGACTGGCTCGTCCTGCACGCGCTCGAACCGCACTCGCGCGGCGAGGAGTACGTGGAGGGGGTGATGGCGCTGTTCCGGCGGCTGGGCGTCAGCGAGTACTTCATGGTGGGGTCCATGTACGCACCCGTCCCGCACACGCGGCCGCCCGTCGCCAGCGGCGGCTCGACAGACGGCGCCCTGCGCGCACGCCTGCAGGCCTGCGGCGTGCGCGAGAGCGGCTACGAAGGCCCGACGACGATCCTCTCCCTGCTGCCGGGCCTGGCCGGGGCCGACGGCATCCCCTCCGCCACCGTCGTCCTCCAGCTCCCAGCCTACGCCCAGATCGAGCGCGACTACCGGGGCCTGCACGCGATGCTCCAGCTGCTGTCCGGCCTCTATGGCCTCTCCCTCAACCTCGACGCCCTGCGCCTGGAGAGCGAGCGCCAGGTGGCCGCGATCGACGAGAACGTGCAGCAGGCCCCACGCGTCCAGGAGTGGGTGCGCGAGCTGGAGGCGCTGTACGACGCCGAGCCCGCGCCCGCGTCCGGCGAGGAGCCCGCCGCCCAGCTCTCACCGGAGCTGGAGCGATTCATCCGCGACGTAGAGCGCCGCTGGGATGACGGCGAGCGCCGCTAGGGGCGGCCCGGCGTGGCCGCCCGGCGGGGTGGGCGACGCCGCGTGGTCGCCCCTCCTGGGTGGCGCGATGCCCGCCGTAGGGGCGACCCTGTGTGGTCGCCCTCAACGCCGCGCCATCGTAACCCCCCCCCGCCAAACGCATCGCCACGGCCACGTTCCTTCCCGCTCATCCTGAGGCTCTCGTAGGATGAGCGGAGCGACAAGATCTCGCAATTGAACCCGCCAACGGCGTCCGCGATAGAATGTCGCCAGAACAGGAGGCCCGCCATGACCCAACAGACCATCCCCGCCAAGGCCGAGCTGCTGGAGGCGCTCCGCTCGTCCGGACAGCAGGCCACCGCCCGGCTGCGTGCGCTCGCGCCGGCAGTCTTCGAGCAGGGCCGCTACGAAAACGGCTGGAACGCCCGCCAGATCCTGGCCCACATCGCGTCGATCGAGTGGACGTACCCGCGCCTCCTCGACCTCGCCCGCAACCCGCCGGGCGCGGCGGCACCGGCGTCCCCGTCCGCTCTCCGCGCCTCGCCCCCGCTCAGCGGCGGCATTAACGACTACAACGAGCGCCAGGTCGCGAAGCGCGCGGACGCCGGCGTCGAGGAGCTGATCGCGGAGTTCGAGAAGAACCGCGCGGCCACCATCGCCGCCGTCGAGGCCGCGGACGAGGCGCTGCTGCGCGTGCCCGTGCGCTCCGCCGGCGGCATCACCGGCCCGCTCGCCACCGTCATCCACGCCATCGCGGTCGTGCACGTGCAGGGCCACGTGGGGGATATCGCGGGGTAGGAGCTACTCCCCCTCCTCGGCCCCCTGCCCCCCCGCCGCGACACTCCCCGGCAGCGTGAACGCCGCGCCCTCCGTGGCCACGGCCTTGGCGGCGGTGTGGTCCGCGATCGCCTTCAGCACCGCCTGCGTGGCGCCCCCCATCAACTGCTGCTTGCGCTCGCTCGTCCACTGCTGCGAGCGGTTGATCCAGGTCACCGTGTCCTGCACCTGCGGCATCACGTAGCGGGCCATCAGTTCGTAGCTGCGCAGCGTCTTCTCCCGGTCCGCCCACTCGTGCGCCAGCCCCAGCAGGCAGCCGAAGCCGCCGGACACCTCCTGCAGGCGGCGGACGCTCGCCACCGCGTCGTCCGGCGTCCCGATGATGGCCCCGAACGCGATCAGCCGCTCCGCCATCTCGCGCCCGTCCTTCGCCGGCGTTTGCATGGGCGCGCCGATCGTCCCCACGAAGTAGTCGTTGTTCCAGGCCAGCACCCCGTCCTCGATGTCGCGGATCGCCTCCTCGCGGGAGTCCGCCAGGTGGAACGGCATGACGATGCGCCAGTTGGCCCGGTCCGGCGGCGGCCGGCCGGCCGCCGCCGCCGCCTGCTCGGAGAACGACCACTGGTTCGTCAGCGACTGCAACCCCTCCGGCGCATACGAGGCGACGGACAGTACGCCCGCACCGTGCTTGCCCGCGCACGTCATCCCCGCCGGGCTCAGCGTGCTGGCCACGGCTATCGGCATGGTTGGGCGCTGGAACGGCTTCAGTTGCAGCTGCGCATCTCGCAGGTCAATCCAGTCGCTCTTGTAGGTCACCGGCTCGTCCGCCGTCAGCAGTTGGATGATCACGCCCAGCGCCTCGTCCATGCGCGGCCGCAGGACCGTGGGGTCCAGCCCCAGCATGTGGGCGTCGCTCGGCAGCGCCCCCGGGCCGACGCCCAGCATCACGCGGCCGCGCGTCAGGTGGTCCAGCAGGACGATTCGGTCCGCCACGTGGAACGGGTTGTGGTAGGGCAGGCTGACCACGCCCGTGCCCAGGCGGATGCGCTGCGTGCGCTCGGCGGCGGCCGCGATGAACACCTCCGGGCTGGCGATCGTCTCCCAGCCCGCGGAGTGGTGCTCCCCGATCCAGGCCTCGTCGTAGCCCAGCTCGTCCAGCCGCTGCAGCAGCTCCAGGTCGCGGCGCAGGGCCAGCGTCGGGTTGTCGCCGGCCCGGTGGAAGGGGGCCATGAAGATGCCTGTCCTGAGCCGGGTCGAAGGGCCGAAGTTCAGGCTATCTGCGGTCATTGTTGCTCCTTCAGACAGGGCGTGTATCGGGTGCCGCGCGCGAAGATCTGCCCCGCCCCAGATTCCTTCGCGAAGATGCGGCGCTGCGGACAAGGACGTGGTCGGCGCTCAGAATGACAGGAAAGTACGGTCGTTGGTGCTCCTTCAGGTGCAGGTAGAACAGAGGCTACGGCAAAGCGGTGCCAGATGCAACGCAGCGATGACGACCCGCGTAGGGGCAGGTCTGAGACCTGCCCCTACGGCGGAATCGCGGTCTGTGCTCCGCTCGTCCCTTCGGCTGCGCTCAGGACAGGCCTGCGAGAGCCTCAGGACGAGCGGCAAGGGGCGGCCTTCTGTAGCGGATGGCTTCAGCCTTCCACGGGGCGGGGCGTGGCGGCTGTGCCTACCACGATCCCCCGCCGCCACCGCCGCCGGAGGAGCCGCCGCCGAACCCGCTGCCGCCGCGGCCGCCCGGCGTGGAGGCCATCACGTTTGACAGGCTGCTCGAGAAGTCACTCACACCGTCCGCGAAATCCGACGCCACGAACGCGCCCGTCCCCACGTACCAGCCTGGCGCCGTCTGCTGGTTGCCGAGCGATTCGAAGGCTTCGGCCCATTTCTTGACGCACTGGAAGACGATGGCGTACGGCAGGTAGTCGTGGAAGATGTTCTCGCGCTCGGCGAAGCGCTGGCGCTCCTTCTCCGCGGTCACCATGTACAGGCGGAAGCCCAGGCAGCGGCGGTACATCTGGCGTCCCTGCGCCGTGCGCCGGGGCATGAGCGGCGCCAGCAAGAGCAGAAGCAGCCCGCCGCCGGCCAGCGGCAGCGGCGCGAGAGCGCCGCCGGCCCACCGGCCCAGCAGATACGCCAGTCCGCCGCCCGCGCCCGCGATGGCCAGCCCCGCGATGCGGTAGAGGTTGCGCACCTTCTCCGGGTCCCGCGGGAAGAGCTTCAGCGACTTCGTGGCGTCCAGGTAGAGCTCCTCCTTCACCTCCGCCAGATCTTCGTGGAACTTGTTCTTGAGCTCGCTCAGATTCACCGTCTCTCCGCTCTCGAACAGCGCGGCCAGCAGCTTGCTCTCATAGGGCAGCGGCCCGTCCGCCGGGGTCTCCAGTCGCGTCAGCTCGTAATCGCGGCTCTTGAACAGGCCGAAGATGCCGCCTTCCTCCACCTCCTTGATCAGCAGGTGCTTGCGCACGGCGAGGTCCACGATCGTCGCGCTCACGTCCAGCGTGTCCGCCCGCTCGTCCACCAGCACGCCGATCTCGGCCGGGCGCAGCCGCCTGCGCTCGCTGCCGGAGACCTCCGGTGGCTGGTACTCGACGACGACGGTCTCGTGGGCGAAGAGCGGCATCGTCTGCGCCTCGGGATCGGCCATGGCATGGGCCATGTCGCCGAACCAGCGGTCGCGGCCGGCCACCCACCACAGGCGGGCGATGGCCGCCAGCGCCGCGGCGGAGAGCGCGATCATGAGCGCCACGGAGAGCGGGGTGACCCGGAAGTAGTCCGGGAAGTCTTTCTGCTCCAGCTTCGGCGCCAGGGCCGGCGGGCCCACCTGCACGGCGCCCTTCTCGATGCCCACCACCACGGTCAGCCCGGAGCCGGGCGAGAGCTGGTCCCCCGTGAAGACAGCGGTGGCTGCGTCGAAAGAGGACTCGCACGGCGTCGTGGACCCGGCCGGACCCTGGAAGCAGTCGATGCGCTGGATCGCCGGGGAAGGGACCGCCACCGTCGCCGTCGCCCGCTCGATGGTCACCTCCCACTGGTCGCCGGTGACGTTCCAGTACAGCTCGTCGTGGTCCGTGAAGGGGTTGAGCCCGCCGCTGATCGCATAGTGGAGGCGATACCGTTGGGCGCCGGTCACCAGCCTGTCCGGGTCGCCTATCTTTATCCGCAGGTTGGCCCCGGACGAGATCAGTTCGAACGGCCAGGGCTCGCTGCCGTTGTCCACGGAGACGCCGCTGATCGCCGCCAGCCGGTCGTTGTCGTCGTCGTACTGGTAGCGGACCGGTATGTCCCGGAAGATGCCATGCCGCTCCAGGCCGCCGAAATCAACGCTGAGGTCCTCGGTGACTGCCACCGTGCCGTCCGGCGCGATCTCATAGCGCGCGTCGAAGGACCGTATCACCCAGTCCTCCTGCGCAGTCGCATCAGTGTGGGCGAGGGCCGCCCAGACAAGCGCCGGGAGCACCGCCACGAGGGACAAAGCTGCGATGAAGGCACGCGGTCTCATCGGCAGTAATCTTACCGGAACCCGGCCGGTCAGTCCTGCGTGGCCCGCCTTGCCGCGATGCCCGTGTAACGGGTCACGGTCCGCGGCGTCATACCCAATAGCATGAACGGTCAAAGAGCCATGGTATACGCCCGCCTGGGTGGCAACACGTCCGGCGACTGGCGCTGGCCGGTGGCGGGCGCGCTCGCCGTGTTCCAGGCGGTCTTCATCTGGTGGCTGCTCGCGCAGCCGGCCGGCGAAGACGCGACCGTCTGGTTCGACGATATTTCCGTCGCCATCGCACCTATGGTGGCAGGTCTTGTCTCCCTGGCGGTCGTGGCGCGCTACTGGGGTTCGAAGAGCGCCCTGGCCTGGGGCCTCATCGCCTGCGGCCTCTTCCTCTTCGCCTTCGGCGACACGACGTGGGCCATCCAGGAACTGGCGATGGGCAAGGAGGTGCCGTTCCCGTCCGTCTCGGACGCCGGCTACCTGGGCGGGTACGTGCCGGTCCTCTTGGGCCTGTTGCTCATGCCGCAGGCGCCGGCCGCCGGCCTGCGCCGCCTGACGCTGACGCTGGACGTGCTCGTCGGCATCGTGGCGGTTGGCCTGGTGAGCTGGAACTTCGTCATCGGCCGCGTGTTGGTTGATAGCTCAGGATCGTGGCTGGCGCAGGCCATCAGCGTGGCCTACCCGCTGAGCGACCTGGCAGTGGTCTTCGGCGTAATGGTGCTGCTGGCCCGGGCCACTCCCGGCCGGTCCACCTCCAGCCTGCTGCTGCTGGGCGCCGCCTTCGCCGCCACCGCCTTCTCGGACAGCCTGTACATCTACCTGTCGGCCATAGGGAAGTACGCCACCGGCAGCTACATAGACATCGGCTGGCTGGCCGGCTACAACCTGGTCACTCTCTCCGCGCTCCTGTGGCTGGGCCCGCGGCCCCACCCGGACCCCCGCCAGCGGACGGAGGAGCACCCGGCATCCATCTGGCAGACGGCCGGCCTCTACGCCATCGCGGCGCCCATGTGCGTCCTGCTGCTCTTTGGCAGCGGCGTGCTGATTACCGCAGGCGTGCTCGGGATCGTGGCGCTGACGTTCGGGCGCCAGTTGGTGACGCTGCACGAGAACCTGACGCTGAACCGCCGCCTGGAGCAGCTCACGGCGGAACTGGAGATCAAGGTCAAGAAGCAGACGCTGGAGCTGCTCTCCCGGCGGGGCCCGCCCGAAAAGACGGTCGAAGCCTAGCGCATACTAACTCCCGAGATGTGCCCAGCCCACCGCTGTCATTCTGGCCGCAGCCAGAATCTGGTGGGGTGGGGAAGCGACTCCCCGTTTTGGGAACAGGACCCAGTCCCCGCCAGATCCCGTCTACGGACAGGCTGACAAAGCGAACGGGCCGGCGGCCTTCGGAAATCCTGCCGGTGTCGCCACGATTCGGCGACGGTGCAGCCTAGCGCCGCTCGATCGGCGTATAGCTGCGCCGCGTCGCGCCCGCGTAGATCTGCCGCGGCCGCGCGATCTTCTGCTCCGGGTCTTCCAGCATCTCCCGCCACTGCGCCAGCCAGCCCACGGTGCGGGGGATGGCGAAGAGCACCGGGAACATGTCCACGGGGAAGCCCAGCGCCTGGTAGATGATGCCGGAGTAGAAGTCCACGTTGGGATAGAGCTTGCGCTGCACGAAGTAGTCGTCTTCCAGGGCGATGCGCTCCAGCTCCAGCGCGATCTCCAGCAGCGGGTTGGGCCCGGTCAGCTCGAACACCTCGTCCGCCGTGCGCTTGATGATCTTGGCGCGCGGGTCGTAGCTCTTGTAGACGCGGTGCCCGAAGCCCCAGAGCAGGTCCTCGCCGCTCTTCACGCGTGAAACGAACTCCGGCACGCGCTTCTTGTCGCCGATGATGCCCAGCATGCGGATGACGGCCTCGTTGGCGCCGCCGTGCAGCGGGCCGTAGAGGGCGGCGGCGGCGGCGGCGGTGGCGGAGAACGGATCCGCCTCTGAGCTGGCCACCGAGCGCATGGCGTTGGTGCTGCAGTTCTGCTCGTGGTCCGCGTGCAGGATGAACAACACCTCGATCGCCCGTTCCAGAGCCGGGGCCGGCTTGTACTGCGGCTCGGACATCTTCCAGAGCATGGAGAGGAAGTTGCCGGTATAGCTCAGGTCGTTGTCCGGGTAGACGTAGGGCAGGCCGCGGTTGTGCCGGTACGCGAACGCGGCCATCGTCGGCATCTTCGCGATCAAGCGCATGGTCTGGATGTCGCGCGACACGGGGTCCGCCACGTGCTTGGCGTCCGGGTAGAAGGTGGAGAGCGCCGCCACCGTGCCCACCAGCATGCCCATGGGGTGGGCGTCATACTGGAAGCCCTCCATGAACTTCTTGATGTTCTCGTGGACGTACGTGTGGAACTTGATGTCGTGCGTCCACTCGTCCATCTGAGACTTCGTGGGCAGCTCGCCGTAGAGCAGGAGGTACGCCGTCTCCAGGTAGCTGCTCTGCTCCGCCAGCTCCTCAATGGGGTAGCCGCGGTACTCCAGAATCCCCTGCTCGCCGTCGATGTGCGTGATGGCGCTGCGGCAAGACGCCGTGTTCGTGAACGCCGGGTCGTACACCATCAGCCCGAAGTCCCCTTCGTGCGCCTTCATCTTGCGGAACTCGGAAGCGCGCACAACCCCCTCGTTCACCGGTATCTCGTAGGTGCGGCCCGTACGGTTGTCGGTGACCGTCAGGGTGTCGCCGTTTCCAGTCTCAGGCATCGGCGTCGTCTCTCCTTCTCCACGGCGTGCGGGCGCTCGATTGCATTACCGTGCACATTGTAGCGCGAGTGAAAGGAAAGAGCCCATGTCCAATGGGCTCTTTTGGGCAGGTACGTCAGGCCTGTTTCGCGCTAGCCCGCCGCTGCGAAGGCCGCGCGCGGGGCCTCTGTCCCTTCCTCCACGCAGTCCCAGTCCCGGCGGCGGCTCCACAGCCCAATCACAATCCCCTTCTCAAAAGCCCACCGCCGCACGCCGCGCTTGTACGCCTCCGCCTCTGCGCCGGCCCCGAACGATGCCGAATCCAGGATCCGGCCGCGCACGGTCACTATCACCGTCTCCACCTGGCCTGCCGTTTGTGTCGCGTTCATCTCGCTGCTCCTCCGTCCTCCCACTGGTAGTACGTCACAGCATCAGTGTGAGGGTTGCCCGGGGCGCGTCCATAGTGCCAGGCGGCCATTGGCGAGGGGTAGTTCGGCCGGCTCTTGCAGTGACTAATGGCCGGGGCGGCTGGCGCCGTCGCGGGCGCCCGGCCGCGGCGCCACGCCTTCAAGGACCACGCGCACGGGGACGTCCTTGATGGTGGGGTGCAGGAACGGGCCGTCCGGGTCCACGCTGTAGCGATGCTCGCGGCCGCCCCGTCCCACGCGCAGCAGGCCTGCCCGCCGCAAGTCGCCCAGGACGCCCCACACCGCCCGCCGCGTCAGCGAGAGGCTGCCGGCGATGTCGTTGATCGTCGAATCGGGGTGCAAGGCGATGAAGAACAGCACCGAGCCGCGGCTGGAAAGCAGCGACCATCCGTGCACCTGCGGTTTTCGTCCCATCTCCCTGCTCCGTCTAGAGGAAAGCGCACCCTGGTCCTAGGCTCGCGGGGGTGCGGCGGTGAGACACAGGAGCGCGCTGAGTTCATCGTAGGCTGGTGCGGCCCGCGGACGGTTAAACGCCGGTTAGACGGGGGTAAGATTTGGGTGAGGGTCAGGGGTCAGCGGGTCAGGGGTCAGCGGGCGGCACCGCATCTCTGGACGCGCGCCGCCGCCTGGGCTATCTTCGCCTTGATGCACCCACTGCCTGCGCTCCCCGGGGCCCCCGCCGGATGAGGCGGGAGCCCGCCGGCCGTCTTCCCCGCCTCAGGCGGGCCCCGGCCGCGCCGTCCGCCTCGCCCGGGCGCCTGCCGCAGATCGTCGAGCCCATGCTCGCCGTCGCCGGCGGCGACCCCTTCGATTCGCCCGCGCACGTGTTCGAGGTGCTGTGGGACGGCGTGCGTGCCGTCGCCTTCGTGGAGGGTGGCCGCGTGCGCCTGCAGGACGGCTTCGGGCGCGACGTCACGACCCGCTACCCGGAGCTGGGCGCCCTGGCGGCCTCCGCCTCGGGTGGGAAGGGGAGCGGGCTGGCCATTGACGGCGTGATCGTGGCCCTGGACGCCAACGGAGTGCCGGACATCGCCCGCCTGCTCCGGCGCGCCGCCGTGGAAGACGCCGCCGAGGCCGCCCGCCTCGCCGCCGAGGTCCCGGTCAGCTTCCAGGCCTTCGACCTCCTCTACCGCGACGGGCGCGCCGTGATGTCGCTTCCCCTGCGCCGCCGCAAGGAGCTGCTGCGAGAGGTCCTGCGGCCCGGGGGCGCCGTGGGCCTGCCGGACCACGTGGCGAACGACGGCCTCGCCTTCTTCGAGGCGGCGCGGCTGCACGGCCTGGAGGGCATCATCGCCAAAGAGTGGGACAGCCGCTACGTCCCCGGCCAGCGCACGCGCGCCTGGCTGAAGCTGAAGGTCTACCAGAAGGACGAGTTCGTGATCGGCGGCTTCACCTACGGCGGCCAGTGGCGCGGCGTCCGCCCCCCGCCGAAGCGCCGCCGCCCGCCGTTCGCCTCGCTTCTGCTGGGGCTGTTCGACGCATCCGGCGCCCTCCAGTACGCCGGCGAGGCGACCGGCGGCTTCGAGGCCGTCAGCGGCGACGAGGCCGCCGTGCGCGCGCTGGACCAGATCGTGGCGCCCGGGTGCCCCTTCGCGCGGGAGCCATCGCTCGGGCGGCTGGTGTCCTGGTGCCGGCCGGAGCTGGCCGCCACCGTGCGCTTCGGCGGCTGGACGCCCGAGGGCACGCTGCGCTTCCCGGTCTTCGAGGCGCTGCGCCCGGACGTCCCCACCGCGAGCTGCCGGCTGGACTGGGCGCGGGAGTAGTGTTTTCGTCGTTCGGCTGGTTTGTGTTTCACGTGTTCGTGACGGTGTTCTGGCTCGCCGTGGCAGTCACGACCGGCCAGTGGTACTGGGCGCTGGGGTCCGGCGCCTACATCGCAGTGCTCGTCTTCTTCGACCTGCCCGGCACCAGCAGCGATGAGGACGGCGGCGATGAGCATGGCGGGGGGTTATAGAAGCCGCAGCGGCAGGCTATGGCCGCTTCGGACGCATGGTGGCCCCAATCAACAGGCTGCCAGCCATGCCGCGCTCCCTATGGAACCGACAGTAGAAGGCGTACGAACCGGCATCGTTACCGAACCGCACGATCTGCCTCGACTGCGGATCAAGCGTCACGTCGACACCTAACTCGTCAATTGTGAATGTATGAGGCACCGAACCAGCGTTCTCGATTTCTATTGAGATCGTGCTTGTGTTGGCCGAAGCAAAGCCAAAGACGTAGCTCGGGGAGAAGGAGAAATCAAGCTGCTGTATTTGCGCGATCGGTGGCAGCCCAGAGCCCCCTGATCCCGAACCGCAGGCGAGGGCGCCCACTAACAACCCAAGCGGGCAGAGCGACAGGAGGGCTCGCCGAAGGAGCCCTTGATACAGGCGAGTCGCCCTCATCTCGGCTGCGAAGTTGACGGCGTGGAAAGACTATTGATGTCGATGCCGCCACCCGACGATCCGTCTCGATTCGTCGATTCGCCCGCTCGGAAGGGCGGTGCTGGACTCGCATACACGAAAAGCTGGATTGTAGCCTGCTCAATGAGATCGTCAACGAGACGATCCATGGCGGCTCGCACCACCTGAGGATCGCGCTGCTGTGGGGCCGGGAGGGATGCTCTTACGGCGCCATTCAATCGAGTGACAGCAATTTCACGAGCCTCATAGAGGAGGAAGTCCGGGTTAGCATCAAGCGAGTTGGTGTCGATTCCCTGAAGTTGAAATACTTGTTCGGATATTTTGCGTTCGCCGGAGCCCTCGGGTAGACTCTTCAGCCATTCGATATACCGTCGAGTCTTGGAAAGAACGTCGTCCGGCGAGGGCCATAAACCACGGTTCTTTGCCTCTTGCACAAGGAGTTCATTGCGGATCAGCCCGTTCAGCGCCGCGCCAACTGCAGAATCAGGAGTGAGGCTACTGCCGGCGTTTAGATTGGCTATTTGTACCTGCCTCGCAAGTGCGGCGCCCGTTAAGGGATCGCCATTAACGGTAGCCACGATATCTGGAAACTCGTTCCGGTTGGTTAGGATCTGAGTCACGATATCGGTTGTCAGTGCTTGATGGCCGCCCTCTCCCCATACAATCCCGTAGACGGCCAATACGACCGCGAGACAGACAACTCCAGCGGCGATGAGTCGAATTTGGGCACTCATGGAACAGGACTGAACCCGATCGCAGTATCAGAACCACCAAACAAGCTCCCTGTGCCAGCCACGGCGCCATGCGAACTGTAGATGGGATAAACGAATATTTGGCCATCGTAACTAGCGCGACAATCCCACAGGTCATCTTGGTAGTTGTAGATTATGGGCGGGCAGTAGGTGCTCGAACCGATCGGTGTCGCCCCAGGCGGTATATTGTCGGCTGTGACTCGCATGCCTAGGGAGTATCCGAGGTCACCCGGGAGGGGTAAGTGCCAGTAGTCATAGATGTAAATTCCCTGCTCGACGAAGTATTGGTTGAACCACGTGTTAGTATACCAACCCCATGTGTCACCTGTGATGTACCAGGACACGGATGTCGGAACGCACACCGGTTGGAAACAGGCGATTAGCGTAGTAGTCTGAATCGGCCCCGTGGTGCCTGGGTGAACCTGAGCTTTTCCACTAGCGCAACTGCCATTGAAGAAGGGAATGAAGGCGAGGATATCCACAAGACTGATTCTGTCGTCGGCCGTGAGATCGAGGCGCTTCACGTACGGGGGGCCTGGAGGACTCGTGTTAAAGACGGGAATGTAAGCGAGGACGTCCGCGAGGCCCGCACGTCGGTCCCTATTATTGTCTGGTGGCCATGCGTCCCGGTTGCCGCCGGGAGTGTCACCGCAGGTAAGGGTCTTCTCCGTCGTCATAAAGTCTTCTCGCGATGATGCGAAGCCGTCGCAGTCGTCATCGCCGGGTGGTACTGGCCAGGGATTGGCCACCAGGCTGCACCACGTACTGAAATCTGCTTGAGCCGAGAAAAAATCGAACCCTCCTAGGGCATCCATGGGCGCAGGCGTCGCCGTATGTAATGACGTAGGCGTCTCGGTTGGCGCCGCCACGAGTCCTGAGAAGGTGCAAGCTCCCGGTGCGCCCGCGACGACCTCGATCCGCGCGTTGCCCACTGTGCCGATGTCGAAGTTGACAGCCTTGGCGTCTTGGAGGGTGGGGTTGGAGTTTGCGTTGTCCGTGGCGTAGAAGTCCCGGATCGTGAGGTCGGTCGAGCCGAGCCCCACGGCCGTGACCTGCAGGCGCTCAAGGACGCCGCTGCGAGGGCCGTTCGGAAAGCTGGAGAGTTTGAAGTACGTCGCGGTCCAGTCGCTGTAGGTGACCGTGTCGTTGCCGTTGCCGTCGCTGAGATCGTTGGCGCCGGTAAGAATGAACCCGATGTTGTGGCCGATGGTGGCGCCGGTACCGTTGGGGTCGTCGTTGCCCTCTTCCCCGTCGAAGTTGTCCGCGTCCTGGTCGCCGTCGCCGATCTGGGTGTCCTCGTCGTAGAGGCTATCGACGTCGTCGTCGTTCCCGATCTTGACGATCGAGCCATCGTAATCGACGTCGTAGTTGGCGCCGGCGAGCCGCCGGGAGGCATCCGTGTTCGCCGGCAGGCCGTCCAGCACAACGTCTATAGAGAAAGCGGAGCCGTTCTGCACCTGTATGCAACTCTGGACGTCGCTGCTGAGGACGACGCTGCCGGCCGTGTGGCCGTTGATCTGCGTGCTCGTGTTGCTGGTAGTGACCAGATCGAGGCCGACGAAGTTGATGGTACCGGCGGCAGAGGTCGGCCCGGAGGAGAGAACCAAGGCCATGCCGAATGCCACCACGACGGCAGCGGCAGTCGCGAGAAGAACGATTCCGTGCGTCTGCCTCGTTGTTCCAGTCGATGACATAGGTCCCGCCCCCTGTTTTCAACCCAAGCACACCGCACTTTAGCAACGATGATCGTCGTCGTCAATACCTATTTTTAGGTAAACGGCGGATTCCGCGCCCTATCCGCTGCTCGCCGGCTCCTCCCGCCCCAGCAGCCCCGCCAGGTCGTGCTTCTGCGCCAGGATGTCCGCCCAGAGGTCGCCGGTCTGCGCGAGGCGCTCCGGGGCCGTCAGCAGCGTGAAGTCCGTGGGGTAGACGTCGCGCAGCTCGTCCCAGCGCACCGGCATGGAGACGGCGGCCTCCGGGCTGCGGCGCGGCGAGTAGATGGACGCCAGCGTCTTGCCCCGCGCGTTCTGGTTGTGGTCGAAGAACACCTTGCCCGTCCGTTTCGGCACCGCCCACTCCATCGTCACGTCGCGCGGGTGCGACTGCACGAGGTAGCGGCCGATCGTCTCCGCCGCCGCCCGCACGCTGTCGTAGCCGAACTCGCGGCGGATGGGGACGTAGATGTGCAGGCCGGTGCGCCCCGTCGTCTTCACGAACGACGACAGCGAGAGCGAGTCCAGCACGTCCTTCAGCCAGAACGCCAGCTCGCACGTCTTGCGGAAGGCCTTGCGGTTCAGCTCCGGCTCGTCGCCCTTCGCCTCTTTGCCCGAGTAGATGTAGGGGTCCAGGTCGAAGACGATGAAGTCCGGGTAGTTCAGCAGCGAGGCGTCGATGTTCTCCGCCGACCCCGTGAAGACCGTCCCCAGGCCGTGCCCGTCCGGCGCCGGGCTGACGCGCGAGTACCACGTGTGCAGCTCGATGTCCGCGATCTGCCCCAGCCACAGCAGCGAGGGCAGGTTGTTGCACATCAGATACTCCTGGTCGCCCTCGTTGTGCTCCGAGAAGAGCCGCACCGTGTCCACGTAGCGCGGCAGCGGCGCCTCCCAGTGCTTCTGGTAGAAGTGGCCGCCGGCGATGCCGTTCGGATAGCGGGTTAGCGTCAGCGGCCGGTCGCGCAGGTGCGGCAGGAGGTACGGCGATACCTGCGCCAGGTAGACCAGCAGGTCGCGCTTGGTCAGCGCCCGGCGGCCCTCAAACGGGGGCCAGAACTCCTTGTCCAGGTTGCTCAGGTGCACCTTCTCGCCCTGCACGCTCAGCACGAGCTTGTCCCGCGGCTGCGAGAGCTGCTCCAGCACGCCGCCGGTCTCCCGCCTGAGGCGGGTCACGCGCGTCCCGGCCGGGGCGCCAGCGCCGGCAGGCGGCGGCACCGCCACCTCGCGGCGCACCTCCCGCGGGGGCTTGTCCTCGCGCAGCCCCCGGAAGCTGGGCGCGCGCAGGTGGCCATCGTCCGTCCACTGCGCGAACCTGACGCCGGCGACGACCTCCGGGCGCACCCAGGTGACCGGCGCGTTCTTCGGCCGCCCGAACTGCAGGCCACCGAGTGACGGCTTCTCCGCGAACGGACACTCGTCCGTCGCCAGCGTGCCCAGCCGCTTCCGCAGCGACGTCAGCGTGCGGTCGTCGAAGCCGCTGCCCACATTGCCCGCGTAGACCAGCCGTCCCCGGCCGTCGTACTGCCCCAGCAGCAGCGCGCCGAACGTGTCCGACCGTCCGCCCGCGCCCGCCGTGAACCCGCCGACGACGAACTCGTCCTCTCGCGTGCCCTTCACCTTCAGCCACGCCCGCGAGCGCTTCCCGGACTCGTACACGCTGTCGCGGCGTTTGGCCATCACCCCCTCCAGCCCGTGCTTCACTGCCGCCTCGTACGCCGCCTCGCCCTCCTCCTCGAAGTGCTCCAGCAGCAGCACGCGGTCCGTGGGCAGCAATACCTGCCCCAGCAGCGCCTTGCGGTCCACCAGCGGCGCGCCGCGCAGGTCGTACCCGCCCGCGTACAGCAGGTCGAACACGTAGTAGTGCACAGGGGTCTCCGCCTCCGCCTTGCGGATGTCGGCCTCGCGCCCCAGGTTCAGGCGGCGCTGCAACCGCTGGAAGGACGGCGCGCCCCGCTCGTCCAGCGCGACGATCTCCCCGTCCAGCACGAGCTGCCGCTCTCCGCCTGCGGCCGCCGTCAGCTCCTGCACGATGGATGGGTACTGCTTCGTGGCGTCCAGCCCCCGCCGCGAGAAGAGGCGCACCTTCCCCTCGTTCACGAGCGCGATGGCCCGCACGCCGTCCAGCTTCGGCTCGAAGAGCCACCCCGGCGCGGAGAAGGCGCGCTCCGTGAGTGTCGCCTGCATGGGCCCGAGGGACTTCGGGAACGGCGCGCGCTTCGCCTCGGCGATGTCCGACGGCTTCACGATCAGCCGGTCCCAGCGGCCGCGCTCCGGCAGGCGGCCCCCCTTCAGGTCCTCGATCGTCAGTCCCGAGAGCACCGAGCGCCCGTCCTCCAGCACATCGCGCTCGGAGTCCACGAAACGGTCCTTGTGCTTGATCAGCAGCCAGTCGCGCTCCCCCCGCGCGGTCTTCACCAGGGTCCACGACCCCTTCAGCTTGTGGCCGCGCAGGAAGAACGAAAGTTTGCCCTGCTTGAGCCCCTCGCGCATACGGCGGAGCGCCTCCTCGCGGTCCCCGAACAGCAGCTCGCCGCCCTCGTCCGGAGAGTACGTGCCGGCGTCCCAGACGATGACCTGCCCACCGCCGTACTCGCCCTTCGGGATCACCCCCTCGAAAGAAGCGTAGTCCAGCGGGTGGTCCTCCACCATCATCGCCAGCCGCTTATGCTTCGGGTCAAGCGAGGGCCCTTTCGGCACGGGCCACGACTTGAGGACGCCGTCTATTTCCAGGCGGAAGTCATAGTGCAGGGCGGTGGCGGCGTGCTTCTGGACGACGAATAGCAGCGGGCCCTCGTCCTCGCGCTCGCCAGGCGGCGGCTCCGGCGTCTTCCCGAAGTCCCGCTTTTCCCCGTACTTCTCCAGCATGCCGTCTCATTATGGCAGACGCCCGGCGCCATCCGGTCGCGGCAGGGGGCGCAACAAAACCCGCGCCGGGGCGCAGGCATTTGGACAGACCTGAAGGTCTGTCCCTACGTCCCTACTACGTCCCTACGACCCGGGGGCCTAGCCTGCGGCGGCCTTCCGCCGTCGTGCGGGGCGCTCTTCCTCGTCCGGCTCTTCGCTCCGGCCCTTGCGCGCGGCCTCCACGCTGGCCTTCAGCGCAGACATCAGGTCGGTCACCTTCGCGGGTCGCGGCGCGGCTGCTTCCGCCAGTTCCTGGCCCTCCAGCTTCGCCTCAATCACCCGCATCAGCGCCTCGCGGTACGCGTCCCCGTACTTCTGCGGGTCGAAGTCTTTCGCCAGCAGGTCGATGAGCGTGAACGCCATGCCCAGCTCTTTCTCGGAGACGTCCACATCCGGGATCTCCGCCGGCGCCTCCCGGATCTCGTCCGGGTAGAACAGCGTCTCCAGCACCAGCGTGCCGTCCATGGGCCGCAGGGCGCACAGCTGCTCCTTGTTGCGGACAGCGATCTTGGCCAGGCCCGTCAGGCCCTTCTCCCGCAGCGCCCGCATCAGCAGCGCGAACGGTTTCACGGCCTTCGCGTCCGGCTCCAGGTAGTAGGTCTTCTCGTAGTAGATGGGGTCAATCTGCTGCGCGTCCACGAACGCGGTCAGCTCCACCGTCTGCTTGCTGGGCAGGGGCAGCTTCGCGAAGTCCTCGTCCGTCATGATCACGTGCTCATCGCGTGCGTGCTCGTACCCCCGCGCGATCTCGCCCCACTCCACCTCGCGCTCGTGGTAGGGGCACCAGCGCAGCTGCTTGAGGCGCGTGCCGCATTCCTTGTGCAGCAGGTGGAAGCTCACGTCCTTGCTCTCGGTCGCGGTGTAGAGCTTCACCGGGATGCTCACCATCCCGAAGCTGATAACGCCGTTCCAGATTGACCTTGGCATTGGCCCGCCTCCGTTCGCCGAATCCCGCGTGCGGGACACCATATTATCTTACCCCACGAGATAGACGCGCGAAAACGCGACGGGTTATGCGGGGGGTGCAGGAGGCGTGCCGATTCAGGTGGGGACGATCAGGCAATCAAGCGATCAAGCAAACGACGGGCAGAGGCCGGCGCGCAGTTCACCTGGCGATGACACCCCTTCCCGCTCATGGTGAGGTACTCGTACCATGAGCGGAGCGACCACGGCGGAATGCCGCACCCCGCTCATCCTACGAGAGCCTCAGGATGAGCGGGAAGGAGCGCAGGGCGTCCTCCTACACTCCAATGCTCAAATGTTCCAATGCTCCATTGCTCTAGCCCGCCGCCGCCCGCGCTATCATATGCGCAGCATCACCACCGCAAAGGAGCCGCCCATGGACCGCGAAGAAGCCTGGCACATCCTCTGTGAGTTCACGCAGACAGAGCCCCTGCGCAAGCACGCCCGGGCCGTGGAGGCCGCCATGCGCGCCTACGCCCGGCGGTACGGCGGGGACGAGGAGCAGTGGGCCTGCGTGGGTCTCCTCCACGACTTCGACTTCGAGATGCACCCGAACCCCGAAGAGCACCCGGCGAAGGGCGCCGCCATCCTGCGCGGGCGCGGCGTGCCCGAGGACATCGTCTACGCCGTCCTCTGCCACGCCGATTACCTGGGCCTGGACCGCAAGACCCCCATGGACCGCGCCATCTACGCCGTCGATGAGCTGGCCAGCTTCATCATCGCCGTCGCCCTCGTCCGCCCCAGCAAGAGCATTCACGAGGTGGACGTGGCCGCCGTGCGCAAGAAGATGAAGGACAAGGGCTTCGCCCGCGCCGTCAACCGGGACGACATCCTGAAAGGCGCCGAGCAGTTGGGCGTGGCCCTGGACGAGCACATCGCCTTCGTCATCGAGGCGCTGAAGCCGGCGGCGGCGGATTTGGGGATCGCCGGGACGGCTTAGTACAGAGCCGCAGCGCGGGGGTTGTTACCACTAAGACACAAAGGCACAAAGATTCAGCACTACTAAGAATTCTTCGCGTCTTAGTGCCTTTGTGTTTTCCGGGACGTTATCTCCCGAAGAGCCACCGGCTCTTACCACATAAGGCACCAAGACACAAAGATTGAGGATTATTAGGGATTCTTCGTGTCTTACTGTCTTCGTGTCTTACAGGACATTGTCTCCCGAAGAGCCACCGGCTCTTACCACATAAGACACAAAGACACGAAGATTCAGGATTATTAGGGATTTTTCGTGCCTTAGTGCCTTCGTGGTTTACAGGACACTGTCTCCCGAAGAACCTCTGTGCCTGACCCCCGGCCCTTCGCTGCGCGCCTACGGCCAGAACCGCGCCTGCACGGCCAGCACCCGCTCCACGTACCCCTGCGCGCCATCGTAGAGCACGCCGGCCTGCGTCGGCGCCAGCCCCTGGTAGTAGGAAGCGATGGCCATCTGCGCGTCCCCGCCGGTGGCGTCCAGCAGGATGCGCAGGAACGCCGTCCCCATCTTGATGTTGTCGTACGCGCTCGTGTCCTCGTTCAGCCCGTAGCCGAAGATGGCCGTCTCCAGCCACAGCGCCGTGTCCGGCATCACCTGCATCACCCCCAGCGCGCCCGCCGGGCTCACGGCCCCCTGGTTCCAGCTGCTCTCCACCCAGGCCAGGGCCTTTACCAGCCCCGGGTCTATCCCCTCCGCCAGCGCCATCTCCTCCAGCAGCGCCTCCAGCTCCGGGTTCTGCGGCGCGGTCTCCGGCAGCCAGCCGGGCGCCGCGTGGGGCGCCGGGCCCGGTATCGCCAGCACCTGGCCGATGATCAGGAAGTCCGGGTCCGCAAGGCCGTTCGGCGACATCAGCTCCTCTGCCGTCAGCCCGAACTCCGCCGCGATCCCGCTCAACGTATCGCCCGGCTGCACCTCGTACGAACGGGCGCCCGGCGCTACCGGCTCGCTCGCGTGGCCGCCGAAGCCGGGGATGCGCAAGACCTGCCCGGGGAAGATCACGTCCGGGTCCGCGATCGCGTTCAGGTCCACGATCTCGCCCACGGTGACGGCGTACACCTGGGCCAGGTACGAGAGCGTCTCGTCCGCGCCCACCGTATGACGCAGCCCTTCCGCCTGCGCGGCCCCCGCGACGGCGATGGCCAGCACGGCGGCGATCGCGGCCACGATGAGGCCGCGCGCTGATTGCGGCATCAATACTTCTCCTTCGACCTACAAGACGCCCGGAGCAGAGATGCGTTACGTGCAGAGCGGGGAGAGAAGTGCCGCCGCCCCATACCGTGTAGAATCGATAACAGCGACTGCGCCGGCGCACGACCGGCCGCAGCGATCAGGAAGGAAGGAAGAACGGTCTGAGGCCCAATACCACTGCAACCAGCGCGCCATCCAGAAGTGCGGCGCCGACCGCCCTGGCGGCCCTCGGCCTCCTGGCGTTGCTCGTTGCCTTCCTGGCCACCTTCTCCCCGTCGGCAGATCCGGCTGAAGCCGGCCGTGGCACTGAGCTTCTCGCCGCCCCAAAGCGCGTTGTCGTCAGGGACCTGCCGACCGCCACCGGCCCTCGCGCCCGGGCCGCCGCTGAGCGCGTCGCTCCGCCCAGGCGCAGGCCGGTTATCCCCGCCACGACCGCGCAACTGTCAGGCGTCCCGGCCGCGAACGCCGCCGCCAGCGCGGCGGCCGCATCAGGTCCGGAGGTGCTCGCCAGCGCGTTCGAAGGCATTGACAACAACGACAACGCCTCCGTGGCCGGGTTCACCGTGACGCCTCCCGACCCACAGGTGGCCGCCGGGCCCGGCCACGTGCTGGAGATGACGAACGTGACCGGCCGCATCTTCGACAAGAAAGGCGCCACCCTCCAGACCTTCCTCCTCCGCGACTTCTTCGAAGTGCCCGCCGGCTGGTTTGACACCGACCCCAGAGTAATCTACGACGCGCTGGCGGGCCGCTGGTTCGCCAGCTACGCCTCGTTGACCGATAACCCCGGCGCGGCCACCGATCTCGGCCGCCTGCACATCGCCGTCTCCCAGACAGACGACCCCACCGGCGCCTGGAACATCTACTTCCTCGAATACACGGACGTGTTCCCGGACTACCCCGGCATCGGCCTCACAGACGATAAGTTCACCGCCTCTGTGAACATCTTCGACATCGACGAAGCCCGCCTGGACCCTCCCTGCGCTCGCCCCTTCGCATTCTGCGGGGAGCAGACCGTGGTGGTGGAGAAGGCGGACCTCCTGGCCGGCGTCGCCGCGCCCTCGTTCTCCTTCCCTCTCAACACTAACCGCTTCACCGTCCGCCCGGCGCACTCGCTCTCTTCCATCAACGACCAGTACCTGGCCACATTCGACCTCACCTCGGGCCTGCCCTCCACAAGTCTCACGCTCATCCGCGTCACCGGCAGGCCGGGCGCCGGCAACGTCACGGAGGCCTCTGCGGATATCCTGCCTATCCTCTCCCAGTCGGATCCGCCGCTTTCACAGACTGCCGGCGGCGGCACCATAGACTCCGGCGACTTCCGCCTGCTGGACGCCTCCTGGCGCAACGGCACCCTGTGGGCGTCCGCCTCCGCCCGCTGCGTTCCGGCAGGCGATACCAGCGTCCGTTCGTGCGCGCACCTGGTCGCCGTCAATGCCGCTGCCGCGACCGTCACGCAGGACATCATGTTCGGCGAGCCCGGCCAGCACTACTCATGGCCCGCGGTGCGCACTGACCCCTCCGGGAACCTGTTCGTCTCTCTCACCCACACCAACTCCACCATCTTCGCGGAGGCCGTCGCCGCCGGCCGCCGGGCGTCGGACCCGGTCAACACCCTGGGCGGCGTCAGCCTCCTGCGGGCGGGAGACGTCGTGCACACGTCATCGCGCTGGGGGGACTACCTCTCCGTCGCCGTGGACCCCGCGGACCCCGCCTGCGTGTGGATAACGGGAGAGTACGCAAAGGCCACCGCCGGGCACGACTGGGGCACCTACATCGCCGCCGTCCACTACGACACGGGCTGCGATCGCGACGCCGACGGATGGCTGAACAGCGCCGACAACTGCCCCGACTGGGCGAACGCGGCGCAATCCCTGCCCGCCTGGCCCATACCGGCCGGCGATGGGGACTGCGACGGCTTCTCCAGCGCCGACGAGGCCCTCACCGGCACAGACCCCGCCACCCACTGCGCGGCCACGCCCGACGCCAGCGACGAACCGCCTCCTGACGCCTGGCCCTTCGACTTCAACGACGACCGTCGCGCCACCTTGACCGATGTCCTGTCCTTCACGTCTGTCTTCAACTCCACTGCCGCAGACCCGCAGTACAACCCCCGCTACGACCTGCGGCCGGACGGAATCATCGGCCTCTCTGACATCCTCCTCTTCATCCGCGTCTTCAACGGCACCTGCGCCGGCTGATTCTCCGCTTGTCTAACGAGATATCGCTCGCCCGCCGCCGGTAACGCAATCCCCTTCACCGCGTCTTTGCTAATCGGGGGCCAGTGTCACCAGGGTCCACCGTTAGCTATGTCAACCCGGCCGAAATCGCAGAACAACAACAAGGGGCGACCGCCGGCTCAGCGCCGTCCCGCGCCGGACCTCCTCCAGGAGGCCCGCGCTCTCAAGCGCTGGGTGCGGCTTGGCGTCTACCTCACCATCGTCGCCTTCATGCCCTTTGATTTCTTCGTCATCCGGCAATCCCTTTCAGAGCTGGTGGTGAACAACACCCTCTACCTCGTAGTTGCCACGCTCGCCATAGAAGTCTCCTTCGCGCATATCTTCCGCCTGCGCAAGCGCATCGCCTTCCCCGGCGCCCTCATCCTGCAGATCGGCGGCCTGCAGACCGTCGCGGAGGCCTCGCAGCTTGGCCTTCACGTCCTGCGCGGCTTTATGGGCTTTGATGCGGCTTTCCTGGCCCTGCGCGGCCCGGCCGGCGACCCCGCTCCCGTAGCGGTCACCGGCATGACCACGGATAGTGCCCGCCGCATCTGTGAGTTGACCACTGTGGAGATGCGGCGGGCGATGGCGGCGCGCCAGCCCATCCAGGCCGGGAGCGTGCGCAACTATCGCCTCGTCCTCGTCCCGCTGGTATCCGGCAGCGACACGATCGGCGTGCTCGCCCTCAGCGGCGAGCGCACGAACCGCGATCTCCTCGACAAACAGATCCTCCTCAGCGTGGGCGCCGCCTTCGGACTCTTCCTGGAGGGCCTCTCGCAGAAGGAACAGCTCCGCCGCAGCGAGGCCCGCAACCGGGCCCTCCTCAACGCCATCCCAGACACCATGGTGCGCATGGACAGGCGGGGCGTGATCCTTGATTTCCTCTCGAAGCGGCCGCCGCGCAGGCAGCGGTTGTTCCCGGACCAGCCGGCCGGCGCCGTTGTCTTTGACCTCCTGCCGGACGAAGTCGCAGAGAAGGCCAGGAACAGCCTGGAGCAGACTCTCCGCACCGGCGCCGTCCAGATGTTCGAGTTCACCTACCCCAGCGAGGGTGAGACGCAGCATCGCGAGGTGCGCGTCGTCCCGGCCGGCAAAGACGAGGTTCTGGCCATCATCCGCGACGTCACGGAGCGCAAGCGGGCGGAGGAGACCGTGCACCGGCTGGCCTTCCACGATGCCCTCACCGGCCTGCCCAACCGCCCGCTCTTCCGTGACCGCCTGGAGCTGGCGCTGGCCCAGTCCCGCCGCAGCGGCCAGATGGCCGCCGTCATGTTCCTGGACCTGGACCGCTTCAAGGTCGTCAACGACACCGTGGGCCACGCCGAGGGCGATACGCTGCTCCGCCAGGTGGCCGGCCAGCTTACCGGCCTGGTGCGCGAGGGCGACACTGTGGCCCGTCTGGGTGGCGACGAGTTCACGATCCTTTTACCGACGATCGGCGGCCCGGAGGACGCCATCCGCATAGCGGAGCGCATCCTTAATACGCTGAAGCGCCCCCAGGTCATTTGCGGCAGGGAGTACCTGGCCACGGGCAGCATCGGCATCACCATCTATCCCGGCGACGGCGCGGACGCCGACACGCTCCTGCGCAACGCGGACGTGGCCATGTACCGGGCGAAAGACCTGGGCCGCAACCAGTATCAGATGTACACCCCGGCCATGAACGCCGAGGTCTCGGATCGCCTGGCGCTGGAGACCAGCATGCGCCACGCCCTGGAGCGCGGCCACTTCGCCATCTACT
Source organism: Dehalococcoidia bacterium (assembly GCA_030649945.1). GTDB lineage: Bacteria > Chloroflexota > Dehalococcoidia > SM23-28-2 > RBG-16-64-32 > JAUSFE01. The sequence goes on from JAUSFE010000104.1 coordinate 104,441, forward strand.
ACCAGCCGCAGGTGAACACGCAGACCATGAGCGTCGTCGGCATGGAGGCGCTCCTGCGCTGGCGGCACCCGGTGCGCGGACTCATCCTTCCCGCAGACTTCATTCACACGGCGGAGGAGACGGGCCTGATCATCCCCCTCGGCGAGTGGGTGCTGCGGACGGCCTGCGCTCAGAACAAGGCCTGGCAGGATGCCGGTTACCCGCCCCTGCGCATCGCCGTCAACCTCTCGGCGCGCCAGTTCCGCCAGCGCAGCCTCATTGAGACGGTGCGCAACGCCCTTCGAGAGACGGGACTGGAGCCGCAATACCTGCAACTGGAGATCACCGAGGCACTCGCCATGCACGACGCCGAGCTGACGATAACCATGCTGCGCGACCTGAAGGAGATGGGCGTCCAGATAGCGGTGGACGATTTCGGCATCGGCCACTCATCGTTGAACTACCTCAAGCGCTTCCCCATCGATGCCGTCAAGATCGACTGCTCCTTTGTGAGAGGGCTCACCGTGGACCCGGTAGACGCCGCCCTCGTCACAGCCATCATCGCCATGTCCCACAGCCTGGGCCTCAAGGTCATCGCCGAAGGTGTGGAGACGGAAGAACAGCTGGCCTTTCTGAAGAACCCTCAGAGCCACCTGCCGGCCCTCAAGCACCGCCAGTGCGACGAGTTCCAGGGCTACCTCTTCAGCCACCCGCTGCCGCCCGAGGAGCTGGAGGCCATTCTGACGCGCCGGGAGCGCCCGCGCGCCCGCTCCGGGACCCGCCGTTAGCGGCGGCGGCCGCAGCTCCTGGCGCCCGCCCTCGCGTTACCGCGCCGGCGCGGTGCGAGTAGCAGCCGAATAGTTCACCGGGTACTCCACCATCCCCCGGAAGAAGGGCGTGAGGCGCCACTCCACCTCGTACCCCTCCTGGAGCGTCAGCGTCTCGAAGCGGTCCAGCACCGCATTGATCGCGATACCGGCCTCTATCCGCGCCAGGTTGGCGCCCAGGCAGTAGTGGATGCCCTTGCCGAAGGCCAGGTGGTCCCGGCGCGCCCTGTCCAGGCTGAACTCCGCCGGGCAGTCGAACTCCCGCTGGTCCCTGTTGCCGGCCCCGTACAGGACGCACAGCGCGTCCCCCGCGCGGACCTGTTTGCCGCCCACCTCCACGTCCCGCCGCGCCTTCCGGTAGAAGCCCTGGATGGGCGCCTCGTAGCGTAGCGACTCCTCGATCAGGTTCCACACCAGGGAGCGGTCCTCGCGCAACCTCCGCATCAGCCCGGGGTCCTCCGCCAGCACGCGGACCGCGCTACCGATAAGGTTCGTCGTCGTCTCGTTGCCGGCGACCAGCAGCAGCACCAGGAACGCCTGCAGCTCCGCCAGCGTCAACCGCTCGCCGTCCACCTCCGCCTCCAGCAGGCGCGTGAACAGGTCGTCCCGCGGCTGCCGGCGGCGCAGCTCCATCTGCTGGTAGAAGTACGTGGAAAGCTCCATGATCGCCGTCTGGAACTCCGCCGGGTTCGCGACGTGCTCCGCCGGCACACCGATGCGCTTCACGATCTCGTCGGACCAGTACTTGAACTGCGGGAACCTCTCGGACTCCACGCCGATGATCTCAGCGATCATGCGCACCGGCAGCGGGTAAGCCAGGTCGCCCACGACGTTGAACGTCGCGGCGTCGATGCCGTCCAGCTGTTCGTCCACAATGCGCTGGATGCGCGGCGCCCAGTCCCGCTCGATGGACTTTGGGGTGAACGCTTTCGCCGCCAGCGCCCGCAGCTTCTTGTGGCGCGGCTCGTCGGTATTGATGATCGAGGGGAAGCCCCCCACGTTCTCCGCCTGCGGCGAGAAGACGCTGTTGGCGGAGGAGAAGGCCCGGTGGTCGTCCAGCACGGACACCGCCTCGCGGTAACCCAGCACCAGCCAGGCGCCCATCTCGGCGTTCCAGAGCACGGGGCTCTCGTCCCGCCAGCGGTCGTAGTGTGGATACGGACACTGCTTCATCTCAGGCGAAAACGGATGCATCTGATCGTTGTCCCTTCCTGCGCGCCGCGCCACCGGCGCTTCAGCGGCGACTGTGGAGGCCGGCGAACTCCGAAAACAGCCGCAGCCGTCTGCTTGCCGGCCTTGCGAGCATTTTAGCAACCGCTTAGTTATCTTTCAACGCAGATATGGTGTTTGCATTGCCCGGATGGTGCGCTTCCTGTACACTGCGTCCTATCGGGCCACAGGGGGAGCAACCGTTCGTGAAGTCTCTGCGCATTCCCAGGACCAGCCTGGCGCGGGCATCCGCCCCGCGCCGGCCAGCATGGCGCAGCGGTCTGCCGGTGGCCGCGCTGGCGGCGGCGGCGCTGGCCCTGGTGCTGGCCGTCCTGCTCCTGCCCGGCAGGGCCGGCGCCGGGCAGGACGCAGAGGAGCAGCAGTTCCTGAGGATCATCAACACCTACCGCGCGGCCAACGGCGTGGGGCCGCTGGCGCTGGAGCCCCGGCTCAACAACGCCGCCATCTTCATGGCCGATGACATGGCCACCAACGACTACATGGATCACACGGACACCCTGCGCCGGAGCATGACGGCCCGTCTCCAGGCAATCGCCACGCCCTTCCTCTATACCGCCTGGGGCGAAAACGTGGCGGGCGGTTACATCGCCGCCAATGATGTCTTCGAGGGTTGGCGGACCTCCACCCTCGGCCACAACAGAAACATGCTGAACCCCGCGTATAACGTCATCGGCATCGCCCGCGCCTCTCGTGCCCGCACCACGTTTGGCACCTACTGGGTCACGGACTTCGGCTTCCTGCCCGGCTTCGTTCCCGGCCCCACCGTTGCGCCCACCATAACCGTTACGCCGTCGCCGTCGCCGTCCCCCTCGCCGTCGCCGGCCGCTTCGCCCACACCCCCGCCCACCAACACACCCACCGCACAGCCCACTCAGACCCCAACGTCCACACCCGTCGCCTCCGTCACGGCGTCACCATCCCCCTCGCCATCGCCGTCCCCCTCGCCCACCCCCTCAACGCCACCCTCTCCCCCGCGGAACCCGCCGTCCGGGCGCTCCACCCTCGCCGCCAACGCCGCCGCCGACTCCACGCAGATCACAGTCGTCAGCCTGGAGGCGCTCGGCCTGAAAGCCGGCGACGTCATCGTCATCAACCCTGATGGACCCAACAAGGAGGTCAACACCGTCGCGGGCGTCGGCCCCCCCCTCACCCTTTCAAACCGGCTCTCCTCGCCGCACTCCTCCGGCGAGCCCGTCATCAAGCTGGAGAACGGCGACATAACCTGCGACGCCCGCGTCAACGCCACGGACTCTCTCTTCATCCTCCTCGAATCGCAGGGGGCGCACACCGGCGTCCGCTGCCTGGACCTGGCCGACGTGAACTGCGACGAGGCCATCAATCCGACGGACACCCTGGGCATCCTGCGCGACCTCGCGCTCCTCTCCGTAGCCGCCAGCGCCGGCTGCCCGCTCGTCGGCGGCCCCAACCCGGCCTCAACGCTTCTGTCCCAGGGCGCCGGCGCCGGCGACACAATCATCCACGTCAGCGACCAGACCGGGTTCCTCCCGGGCGACACCATCCGCCTCAACCCAGGCGGCGCCAACGAGGAGGAGAACGTCATTGTCGCCCTCGGCTCCTTCCACCTCCAGACCGGCCTCCAGTTCGATCACGAGGCCGGCGAGCTCATCGTGAAGGTGCTGGTCGTCCCGCCCCTGGTCTCGCCGACCCCAACTCCGACGCCGTCGCCGACCGAGACGCCGACGCCCACTCCCACCGAGACACCGACGCCCACCCCCACCGGAACGCCAACGCCAACGCCATCGCCATCGCCATCGCCATCGCCATCGCCATCGCCATCGCCAACGCCATCGCCATCGCCGACGCCATCGCCAACGCCATCGCCAACGCCATCGCCAACGCCATCGCCATCGCCCAGCCCGACACCCACCGTAAGTCCTCCCGACTAAGCAGCGTACTCATCCGCTGCAGACGCCGTCTGAGGCGCGCGCCCAACGGGGCGACGCGTGGATTGCCGACCGCTACGGCGCCACCCCGAAGCGCCCGTGGCGCCCTGTCCCCTCGCCCCACTCCACCTTCACCGCGTCCACCCGCCCAAGGCGGGGCCCCTCCTGCAGGTACTCGATAAGCTGCTCCAGGGCGTCGCGCGTGCCTTCCGCCACCACCTCCACGGACCGCCCGTCCGGCAGGTTCCGCGCGTACCCCGTAAGGCTCAGCCACCGCGCCCGGCTGCACACGAAATCGCGAAAGCCCACGCCCTGCACCCGGCCGCGGACGACGGCACGGACGGAGACCGTTTCGGCTCCCGGCTGCGCCCCGGAGCCACACGGAGTCTCACTCCCCTGCGACATCACGTAAACCAATCGCGCCGCAAAGACACTAAGGCACGAAATGCAAGATTCTTTGTGTCCTTGTGCCTTCGTGGTACGCGTGGTCTGCCAGGAGCCAACAGCTACCTCAGCACCTCGTCCAGCCCCGCCTCCACCACATCCGCCGGCACGTCGTCCCGCATCACCGGCCGGCCGATGCCCTCCAGCAGCACCCAGCGGATCGCCCCGGCCTCCACCTTCTTGTCCAGCGCCATCGCCGCGCGCAGGCGCTCCCGGTCCAGCCCCTCGGCCCGCACGGGCAGCCGGTAGCGCTCCAGCAGCCGCCGCTGCCGCTCCGCCACTGCCGGCGGCACCAGCCCCAGGCGCACGCTCATCGCCGCCGCCGCCATCATCCCAATCGCTACCGCTTCGCCGTGCAGGAAGCGCGTGTAGCCAGTCGTCGCTTCCATGGCGTGCGCCAGCGTGTGGCCGTAGTTCAGCGTCGTCCGCGGGCCCAGCGTCTCGAACTCGTCCTCGCTCACCACCTGGGCCTTAATGCAGACGCTGCGCCGTATCGCCTCCGTCGTCGCCTCCGGGTCCAGCCGCCCGATGTGCTCCGCCCTGTCCTCCAGGAACGTCACCAGCGACTCGGCCGCGATGAACCCGTGCTTGACCACCTCCGCCCAGCCGGACCAGAGCTCGCGCGGCGGCAGCGTGCGCAGCGCCGCCACGCCGGCCAGCACGAACCGCGGCTGGTAGAAGGCGCCGATCATGTTCTTCGCCTGCGGGTGGTTCACGCCCACCTTCCCGCCGATCGCCGCGTCCACCATGGCCAGCAGGCTCGTGGGCACGTGGACCAGCGGCAGCCCCCGCGCATAGGTCGCCGCCACGTAGCCTGCCAGGTCCGTCACCACTCCTCCACCGATCGCCACGATGGCATGACCGCGCTCCGCCCGGCGCTGAATGAGCCAGTCATAGAGGCCCGCCGCCGTCTTCAAGGACTTGCTCGCCTCGCCGGGCGGGATCGTGTAGCTGTCGAAGGGGACATCGGCCGACCGCAGCGACTTCTCTACCTCGCCGCCCAGGTGGTGGAACACGGCTTCGTCGCTGATGACGTACGCATAGCGCCCGAGGCCGGCGTCGCGCAGGCGCCGGCCCAGCTCCGCCAGAGCGTCCCAGCCCACGAGCACCGGGTATTCCCGCACGGCCGTGCGCACCATGCAGGCCGCGCCCTGCGGGATGGCGTGCAGCGTGGTTGTCGGCGCCCGGGCTTCCGGCGAGGCGATGGCCTCCACGCGCCCCGGCTGCGCGAGGGCGGCGCCGGACATACTCTCGTACGCCCGCAGCACCTCGACCGCGATCTCCTCCGCCGTCAGCGCATCCGTCTGCACGGCCCAGTCGCAGAGGGCGTACAGGTGCTGGCGGCCCTCCTTCAGCTCGCGGATGCGCGGCAGCGGGTCGGCGGTGGCCAGCAGCGGCCGGTCCAGCGGATCTTCGCCGGAGCGCGCCTGCAGCCGCGCCAGGATCGTCTCCGGCAGCGCCTCCAGGCAGACGACGAACCCGCCCTCCGCCATCGTCCGCCGGTTCTCGGGGCGTAGGACGGCCCCACCGCCGGTGGCGAGCACGATGCGCTCGCGGGCGCACACCTCACGCACGGCCTCCGCCTCCAGGTCGCGGAACGCCTGCTCGCCGTCGTCGCGGAAGATATCGAGGATGGGCTTGCCGGCGCGCCGCTCGACCAGCGCGTCGGTGTCCACCGCCTCCCAGCCCAGCCGCGCCGCCAGGATGGGCGCGACGGCGCTCTTGCCGGTGCCGGAGAAGCCGGTGAGGATGATGCGAGAAGGTAGGCTAGTAGGCTTCGACATTGGGATAGAAGCGCTGAAAGTCACGCGGGTTGCGGGTGTAAACCGTAGCGCCGAGCGACGTGGCAGTGGCCGCGATCATGGCGTCGGCGGCCAGGCGCAGGCGTTGTGACCTGCTGAGGGCGCGCAGCCACGCAGCGACTTGTCGGGCGAGAACCGCCGTAAAAGGAACCTCTTCCAGCGCAAGCAGCATCGAGGCGTGGACAAGCTCCTCGGCCCGGCTCATGCGACGTAGCCAAATTTCGTAAGCAGTCACCGGCGAATAGGCGGCCAACAATCGTCCATTCACGGCGGCGTCCAACCGAGCGATGGCTCCCGCACGTCCTCGATAGGCGTCGATAAACACCGTCGTGTCGAAGACGGCGTCAGTCATCCGCGTCTGGGGCCGGGCGCTCCAGCAGCGCCCCGGACTCTCGCCTGATCTTCCTCAGCTCTCGCAAATCGCGCTCGGCTTTCTCAGGGTCGTATGGGCGAGGGTTATCGAGGTGATGCTGGAGGATGGCGCGCGCCTCCTCCTGACTAAGCTCAATCGGCGCGCCGGCGGGCTGCGAGAGGATCTCCTTGAGGTGGGGCGTGTCCCAGATCGACGCCTTCGCCCGCTGGGGCCGTGAGTGCCGCGCGCGTCTTTCCCTGACCATAGCTCTATCAGTTTACCCCGCCCGGCGGGATTCAGGCAGTGGCGCGGTTCTGCATGACGCCGACCCGCTATTTCCCCCGCGGCCCTATCGTCTTCTGGTAAGCCTTGTAGTTGCGGCGCGTTTCGTCCAGCGAGTCGCCGCCGAACTTCTCCAGCAGCGCCCGCGCCAGCACGATCGCCACCATCGCCTCGCCCACGACGCCCGCCGCCGGCACGGTGCAGACGTCCGAGCGCTCGTAGTGCGCCTGGATCACCTCGCCGGTGTGCAGGTCCACGGAGGGCAGCGGCTTGGAGAGCGTCGATATCGGCTTCAGCGCCCCGCGCACGACCACGGGCTCGCCGTTGGTGATGCCGCCTTCCAGGCCGCCGGCGTGGTTCGTCGCCCGGCGCCAGGGCCGGCCGTCCCACTGCTCCGGTGGCAGGATCACGTCGTGCGCCTGGGAGCCCGGGCCCGCCGCCACCGCGAACCCGCGGCCGATCTCCACCCCCTTGCAGGCGTGGATGCTCATCACCGCCTGCGCCAACTGGCCGTCCAGCTTGCGGTCCCACTGGATGTGCGAGCCGAGACCGATGGGCACGCCCGTCGCCCACATCTCGAACGTCCCGCCCAGCGTGTCCCCCGCCTCCTGCGCCGCCTCGATCGCCCGCACCATGCGCTCGCCCGCCTCCGCGTCCGCGCAGCGCACCGGCGACTCCTCCACCGCCTCCCAGTCCGGCTCCCCCTCGACGCGCGCGCAGATGTCGCTGATGCCAGTCGTGTGCGAGTGCACGACGATCCCGAACTCCTCCAGCAGCCGCCGGCAGACGGCGCCCACGGCCACCCGCGCCGCGGTCTCCCGCGCCGAGGCCCTCTCCAGGACGTTGCGCACGTCGTCAAAGCCATACTTCATGGCGCCGGCCAGGTCCGCGTGCCCCGGGCGCAGGCGGGTCACCTTCTTCGGCTCGCCCTCGTACGGCGCCACCTGCATCACCTCCTGCCAGTCCTCCCATACGCGGTTGGCGATGAGCATGGCGATGGGGCTGCCCAGGGTGCGCCCGTGACGGACGCCGCCGATGAACTCCGCCCGGTCCTGCTCGATCTGCTGCCGGCGAGAGCGGCCGTATCCACCCTGGCGGCGGCGCAGGTCCAGCGCTATGAAGTCCTCCGTGATCTCCAGCCCGGCGGGTATGCCCTCCAGCAGGGCCAGCAGGCCCTTGCCGTGCGACTCGCCACCGGTCAGCAGCCGCAGCCCGCTCATGGCTGCGCCGCCGCCCGCGCGCCGCCGGGCGCCGCCGCCTGGGACGGCGCTGCCACCTCTACCGGCAGCGGACGGCCACCATCGCCCAGGCGGTAGCGTCCGCCCAGCCCGTCCACTATCTCCTCCGCCGTCCACTCGTCCCAGTCCACCCGGCGCGCCGCCTCGCGCGTCGCGTCCGTGGAGAGGATGCAGACAAGCTGCGGCGGCGCATCGGCCTCCCGGAAGCTGGTGTAGACATCTATCTGCACTCGCCGCGGCCGGAGGTGGCCCAGCTCGTAGAACAGCATCTCCGCCGCCTTCGCCGTCACGCCAAAACCCTCCTGCAGGGGGTTTCTGATCTCCTGCCAGCGCCCGTCCACCTGCCGGTACTCGCCTTCCGCCTGGCAGGACACCCGCACGAAGCCCGGGCCGGCGTCCACGGCCTGCGCGCTCTGTAGCCCGCGCCAGACCTCCACCGGTATCGTCCCCGGCCGTTTGACGGACCGCCAGCCGTTGAGCGCGTCCTCCAGGATGTCGCGGATCACCTTGGCGTCGCCGGACTCCGCCGCCTTGCGCCAGGCCAGCGCCGCGCGCGTCCCCTGGATCACGATGTAGGCCACGATCACGAACAGGACCGCCAGCCCCAGCAGCGCCCACTGCATCATCGGCCGGCCTCCTCCGCCAGCGCCTTCTGCGCCGCTGCCAGCATGATGCCGGCCGGCGCCTCCCGCCCGGTCCAGATGCGGAACGACTCCGCGCCCTGGTAGATGAGCATCGGCAGGCCGCCTAGCACCTGTGCGCCGCGCCCGCGGGCGGCGGCCAGCAGCGGCGTCTCCGCCGGGCGATAGATGAGGTCGTAAACCAGCATACCGGGGTGTATCACGTCCACGGGCACGGGGGACTCACTCTCTTCGGCGCTCCCCGCCGAACCGACCGACGTACAGTTTACCAGAAGATCGCAGCCGGACACGGCCGCAGCCCACGCCGCGCCCCCCGCCGACAGCGCATCGAGCACCGTGTGCTCCGCCACGCTCCGCAGGTCCGCCACGAGCTTCGCCGCCCGCTCCGGCGTGCGGTTGATCACCGTGATGCTCGTCGCGCCGGCCTGGCACAGCGCCACCACCACGGCCCGTGCCGCGCCGCCGGCCCCCGCGATGACGGCGCGCCGGCCGGCGGGATCGAACCCCGCATCATCCCGAAGCGCTCTCAGGAACCCGGCCACGTCCGTGTTGTACGCGCGCAGCAGCCCCTCGCGGTTCGCGATGGTGTTCAGCGCGCCGACTTTCCGCGCGAGATCGTCCACCTCGTCCACGAGCGCCAGGGCCGCCTCCTTATGCGGGATCGTCACGTTCGCGCCCAGGACCGCCGGCGCGCGCAGCCCCTTCACCCGCGCCGCCAGCCCCTCCTCCGTCGTCGGCCACGCCTCGTACACGATATCCAGCCCCAGCTGATCGATCGCCGCCTGCTGAAAGAACGGCGAAAGCGACCGCTTCAACGGATGCCCAATGACCCCGAGATATCTCATCGCCACCTTGTGACCCTGACCAGACCTTCCTGGTTCCTAGTGCACTGAGTCAGAATTGCTTTGATTAACCGTTCGCCGAAGGACCAAGGTTTCCCTCCCCACCCCGAAAATCAAAAGGGGAATCTGGGGGACACCCCCAGACCCCCGCCGAAGGGGCTCTGCCCCTCTGGACTCCCCGTATTTCCTCACCTTACCTCCTGCGGTCTTCGTGCTACGCGAACTGGCCGAGGACCGCATTTCGTAAAGACTATTCTGACTCACTGCACTAGTTCCTTTCTTCCTTTCTTCCTTCTTCCTACCCCTACTCTCCTCCCCCTCCATACTTCCTCACGTTCTCAATGTGCTCCTCCAGCGTCTCCGCGAAGGCGTGCGACCCGTCTGGCTTCGCCACGAAGTACAGGTAATCCGTATCCGCCGGCTGCGCCACGGCGATGATGGAGTCCAGCCCCGGGCTGCAGATGGGCCCCGGCGGCACACCGTAGTACTGGTACGTGTTGTACAGCGAATCCGTCTGCAGGTCAGCCGCCGTCAGACCCTGCTTCCAGTACCCGAACTGCCGGACGTTCCGCGCCTCGGAGCCCAGCGCGTACTGCACGGTGGGGTCCGCCTCCAGCGGTATCCCCAGCCGCAGCCGCCGCAGGAACACCTGCGCCATAACCGGCCGCTCCTCCGGCAGACGCGCCTCCCGCTCGATGATCGAGGCCAGCGTCACCATGTCGCTCAGGCTCAGCCCCAGGTTTGCTCCTGAATCGCGCAGGCCTGCGGGCACTCGCTCGTCGAACGCCTGCAGCATGCGCCGCACCAGGTCCGCCGGCTTGTCGCTGGACCGGATCGGGTACGTCGCCGGGTACAGGAAGCCCTCCAGGCTCTGGCCCCGCGGCAGCTCCTTCACGAAATCGAAGTCGTAGTCGCGGCTCTCCGCCGCCGCCAGGAACGCCTCGCGGTCCACTCCCTGCGCGGCCACGGCGTCCGCTATCTCCTCCAGGCGCCAACCCTCCACCACCGTCACGGAGCGCGGCGAGAGGACCCCCCGCCGCATGCGGTACACCACCTGCAGCGCCGGCGTCCCCGTCTGGAACTCGTACTCGCCCGCCTGCAGCAGCCGGTCGTACCCCATGAGCGAGACCAACACCTCGAACTGCTCAGCGGACTGGATGACGCCGGAGTCCTGCAGCAGCCGCCCTATCTGCTCGGGCCCCTGCCCGCCCGCCACAGTGACCGGCACGGGACTCCCCGGCCCGCCTGGGGCGGGCGCCGCGTAGGGCGCCACTTCATCGATGCTCCCGGGGCTCTCCACGATCAGCCACACGGCCGCAGCCGTCAGGCCCAGGGCGATCAGGGCGCCAGCGGCGAACAGCAGGCGCGCGCTAACCATGTGGCCGCTGGCTGTCCAGGTACGCCTGGAGCATGATCGCCGCCGCCGCCGCGTCCCGGTGGCCGCCGCGCTGGCCCCCCCGGCCGCGCCCCGGCGCCACGGGCCCACGCCTGGCCTGGGCCGTCGTCAGCCGCTCGTCGTACGTCCGCACCGGTATCGCCACCCGCCGCGCGATCTCCTCGACGGCCCGGCGCACGCGCTGCGCCTGCGGCCCTTCCGCTCCCGTTAGCGATAGCGGCATGCCCACGACCAGTTCATCCGCCCGCTGCTCCAGGGCGATGCCTACCACCGCCTCCACGGGATCGCCGTCCACGTGCGCGATCTCCACGGGCACAGCCACCCGCAGGCGGTCGTCCGCGGCCGCCACGCCAATGCGCTTCTCCCCGAAGTCGATGCCGATGATCCGCATCTCAGCCCCGGCCCGCTCCCAGCATGTGGCGCACGGCGTCCGGGACCGCGGCCAGCGCCTCGTCTATCTTCGCCGCGTCCTTGCCTCCGCCCTGGGCCATATCCGGCCGGCCACCGCCGCCACCCCCCGCCAGGGACGCGACGAGCTTCACCAGCTTCCCCGCGTGCACGCCGCGTCCCAGCAGGTCCTGGCTAACTATAGCGATAAACTGCGGCGCGCCTTCGACTTCCGCCGCCAACACCGCCACGCCGCTGGCCATCTCCTTGCGCAGCGCGTCGGCCACATAGCGCAGCGCGTCCACGCTCGTCGCCTCCACCCGCGCCGCCAGCACGGCCACGCCGTCCACGCTCTCCGCGCTCTCCAGCAATCGGCCGGTAGCCGGCGCCGAGGCCAGAGACCGTTCCATCTTCTCGATCCTCTTGCGCAGGGCGTCCGCTTCCGCCAGCAGCGCCTCCACCTTCGCCGCCAGCGCGTCTCTCGGTGCGCCCAGCCGCCGCGCGATCTCATCCACGTCCCGGCGCTGCCGCCGCACGTAGTCCTCCGCGCCGCGACCTGTCAGCGCCTCGATCCGCCGCATGCCGGAGCCGATTGACGATTCGCCCGTTATGACAACCATCCCGATCTCGCCCGTGTGATGGCAGTGCGTACCTCCGCACAGCTCCGCGCTGAATCTGGGCACGACGCTGTTGACCTCCACCACGCGCACTTCCTCGCCGTACTTGTCGCCGAAGAAGGCGAGCGCGCCCCCGGACAGCGCCTCGTCAAAGCTCGTGGTGCGCGTCTGGACGGCGAGGTCCTGGCGCACCTTCTCGTTCACCAGCGACTCCACCTCCGCCAGCTGCTCCGCCGTCACCGCCTCCGTGTGCGTGAAGTCGAAGCGCAGGTGGTCCGGCGCGACGAGCGAGCCGGCCTGCCGCACGTGCGCGCCCAGCACCTGCCGCAGCGCCGCGTGCAGGAGGTGCGTGGCGGTGTGGTTGCGCATGGTGTCCGCGCGGTGCTGCGGGTCCACCCGCGCCGTCACCTCATCCCCCACGGCGATGCGGCCTTCGCTGACCCGGCCCCGGTGCACGATCAGCCGTTCCGCCACCCGCCGCGTGTCCTCCACAACCAGGCGACCGTGCGGGCCGGCGATCTCGCCGCGGTCGCCCACCTGGCCGCCGCCCTCCGGGTAGAAGGGCGTCTCCGCGATGAACACCTCTACCTCGGCCGGTGCCTCGGCGATCTGTAGGGGCGCGGGCACCCCGGCTTGCTGCGCCCCCGCGCCGGTACCGCTTTTCGTCTCGGCTTGAACATCCCTTCCCGCTCGTCCTGAGGCACTCGTAGGACGAGCGGAGACCAACGCCACCACCTTCGACTGCGCCTCCAGCGTCTCGTACCCCAGGAACAACGTCGCCTCCGGCGCCAGCGACGCGTACAGGGCGTCGGCCGCTACCTCTCCGGCCCCGCCGGCGTGCGCCCGCGCCCGCTCCCGCTGCCGCTCCATCTCTTGCTCGAATCCCGCCTCGTCCACGGTGAAACCGTGCTCGGCCGCGATCTCGCGCGTCAGCTCGATGGGGAAGCCGTATGTGTCATGGAGGAGGAACACGTCCGCCCCGCACAGCCTCTCTCCAGGCTGCTGTCTCGATAGCACCTCGTCCAGTAGCTCCACACCCCGGCTCAGCGTCTCGTCGAACCGCCGTTCCTCGGGCTCCAGTATGTCCAGCACGAACGCGCGGGTCCGCTCCAGCTCGGGGTGGGACTCCGCCATCGTCTCGATCACCACCTGCGCCAGCTCCGTCATGACCGGCTGCTCGATACCCAGTTGCCGCCGCGCAAAGTAGACCGCCCGCCGCAGCAGCCGCCGCGCCACGTATCCCCGCTCCTCGTTCGAGGGCACCACCGGCGTCCGCTCGTCCCCCACCAGGAACGTCACCGCCCGCGCGTGCTCCGCCACAATGCGCATCGCCCGGTCCGTCGCGTCGTTATCGCCGTAGCGCTTTCCGCACAGCTCCTCGATCTTCGCAATGATCGGCCGGAACAGCTCCGTGTCGTACACGGACGGCAGGCGGCTGCGGTCCCACTCCGGGCTCTCGAACAGCAGCACGGAGGCCACGCGCTCAAGCCCGGACCCCGTGTCGATGTTGCGCGAGGGCAGCGGCGTCCGCTTCTCCCCATCGCAGTAGAAAGACATGAACACCAGGTTCCAGATCTCCAGGAAACGCCCGCAGTCGTGCGAGGGCTCGCATCCTTCCCCGGAAGGACAGAACTGCTCGCCGAAGTCGTAGTAGATCTCGGAGCAGGGCCCGCACGGCCCCACCGCGCCGGAGAACCAGTAGTTGTGCTCCTCGCCGTAGCGCCGGATGCGCCCCTCCGGCACACCGGCCTGCCGCCACAGCTCGTAAGATTCGTCGTCGTCCAGGTACACCGCCGGCCACAGCCGGCCCGCGTCCAGCTTCAGGACCTTCGTCACGAACTCCCACGCCCAGGGGATTACCTCCGCCTTGAAGTAGTCCCCCACCGAGAAGTTGCCCAGCATCTCGAAGAACGTCAGGTGCGATGTGTCCCCCACAGACTCGATATCGCTGGTGCGGAAGCACTTCTGCACCGTGGTCAGGCGGCTGTGCGGCGGCTTCGACTGGCCCAGGAAATAGGGCTTGAACTGCACCATCCCGGCGCTCGTGAAGAGCAGCGTCGGATCGCCCGGCGGCACTATCGGCGCGCCGGGCAGGCGGCGGTGGCCGCGCTCCTCGAAGAAGCGCAGGAACGTCTCGCGTAACTCGTGGGCGTCCAATTCGAGCCGATTATATCGTGCGAGGGGAGCCACGAGACAGGAGACAGGAATGGAGAAGGGGATAGGGATGCCCCAACCTTCAGGTTGGGTGGCGTGCCCCTACGACCCCGGGTCCGAGGAGACCGGGGCTCTGACAGCGGCGTGGCAGGAGGACCAACTCGGCGATTCCGGTCCGCCTCAGGCGGATCAGAAATCGGGCCCCGGCGCCGCGCCCGCGGGCGCCAGGGCAGGCTCCGGCGGCCGGGACAGCCGGAAGTCCGCCGGGAAGCGGTGGACGAAGAGGGCGGCGACGCAGCCCAGGGCCGACATGACGACCAGCACCGCGAAGATGAGCTGGAAAAGGCCGATGCCGGGCGCCGCCGCGCCGCTATTGAGGACGGCGCCCAGGATGCCCGCGCCGACGATGCTGCCGATGTAGCGCATCATGGAGTTGGCGCCGGCCGCGGCGCCCGCCAGCTCGCGGGGCGAGGACTCGATGGCGGCGGCGCTGCCGGGCCCGACGCTGAGGCCCAGCCCGGCGCCCATGAGCGCCAGTGCGCCCGCGAGGAACGCGTACGGGACATCCTGGCGGATGCCGGCCAGCAGGGCGGCGACGCCGGCGAGGACGAGCAGGCCGCCCACCAGGACGAGAGGCCGCCGGCCAAAGGAATCGGACAGCCGCCCGCCCAGCGGCGCCAGGGCGGCGACGGGAAGGGATACGGCGCCGAGGAGGCTGCCGGTGACCAGGTGGCCCTTGCCCTGGACCTCTTCCAGGAAAAAGGGCAAGGTGAGGATCGTCGTGTACATCACGAGATTGCTGAACAGGATATACGCCGTGGCGGCGGAGTAGGAGCGGATGCGGAAGAGCCGCCATTCGGCCATGGGACTGGGCGCCGAGAACTGGCGGTAGATGAAGGCGAGGAGGAGGACGGGGAGCGCGATCAGGGCGGCGGCCACGGCGGCATCGCTCTGCTGCCCGCGCAGCGCGTTGAGCAGGAGGGTCACGGCCACGAGGAGGGCGGCGAACGCCAGCGCGCCCACCCAGTCCAGCGAGAGCGGCGCCCGCCTGAGGCGGGCGCCGGGGTAGCGCAGGAGTGCGAGCGACACAAAGGCGGCGGCGACGAGAGGCACGTTCATGAGGAAGAGCAGGCGCCACGAGCCCAGCGCGAGCAGGCCGGCGCCGAGGAGCGGCCCCACGGCAGCGGCGATGGACATGGCGGAGCCGGTGAGGCCGTTGGAGCGGCCCAGGCGGTTGACGGGCACAGACTCGCGGAGCATGGCCATGCCGTTAGGGATGACGGCGGCGCCGACAAGCGCCTGGCCGGTCCTCATGAGGATGAGGAGGTGGAACGACGGGGCGAGGGCGGCGCCGAGCGAGAGGAGGAGGAAGAGGACGAGCCCGGCGCGAAAGACGGGGACCCGGCCGGCTTGATCGCCGAGACGGCCCCCCAGGGGCTGCGCAACAGCCATGGCGATGAGATACGCCGAGACGAGCCAGGCGATCTCCGCGTGGCCAACGTGGAACTGCCGCCGCAGCTCCGGGAGGGCCACGGCAAGCATGGTGGAGTTGAGGGGGGCCAGGACTCCGCCCAGCGAGACAGTGAGCAGGAGGAGCCGATAGTTGACGGAGGGGCCCCGGGCGCGGGCGTCAGACGTCATGTAGGGGCGAGGCATGCCTCGCCCCTAGTCCTCCAGCTTGACGGTGCCGGCTGTGCCGTCGACCGTAATCCTCTGGCCGTCCTGGATGATGGCCGTGCCAACCTTGGTCCCAACGACGGCCGGGATGCGGTACTCGCGGGCGACGATGGCGGTGTGGGAAAGGATGCCGCCGTGGTCCGTGACGACGGCCGAGGCAATCGCGAAGAGCGGCGTCCAGGGCGGCATCGTAGCCGGGCAGACCAGGACCTCGCCGCGGCCCAGGCGGTGGGCCTCGTCCAGGGTGAGGATGACACGGGCGGTGGCGGTCACCTTGCCGGCCGAGGCGGCGTTGCCGTTGATGATGCGCGGATCCGGGTGCTCGGCCGGCTGCGCCCCGAAGAACTTGCTCACCATGGGGTTCTCTTGCTCCAGCACCTCGGGTGGCGGCAGGGTACCGATGGCGGGCGGCGGAGTTATCCGCCGGAACTCCTCGCGCTCACGGCGGCGGCGTTCCACGATCTCGCGGAGGCTACCGTGGCCGTCGCGCAGGGCCTCCTGCAGTTCTTCGTAGTGCAGGAGGAAGACATCGTCCGCGCTGTCGATGCAGCCGGCGGCTTGCAGACGGCACGCCGCCTCCAGTACGGGGACGCGCTGGACGCAGACGCCCTGCTGGTCAATCCAGAAGTTGTGGTCTTCCTGCACGGGCAGATACTGCTGGGCAGCGGAGAGCATGAAGTCGAACATCTGCAGTTGGTTCCCGGACACCTTCCGGCGCAGCGCATCCTCGCGCGCCCTCCGCGCCGCCACCAGCGACTTGAACTCCTCTTCGGGGTCATAGTCGTCGCGGGCGGCGTACTCGCGGACCAGGTTGTAGACGGGGGCCGGCTGCTCCTTCCAGGTGGGCTCGGCCACGTCGAGCTCGTTCGCCCGCCAGCCGTAGCGGTCCAGGAACTCCTCGACGGCGCCGCGAAAGGCGCTCCCCTGTTCGGCTTCTGACAACGCGGCGTGGGCCTGCGCGGGCGGCACCTCGTGCAGGACCTTCATGACCTGCGGGCGCTTGCGGGCCTCCGTGGCTAGGCGCCAGAGGGCATCGCCCACCTCCACGCTCTTATTGCGGAACCCCTGCAGCAGTTGCAGATGCTCGCCGGCGCGGGGGGCGCCGAACAGCTGCGTGTACGTCTCCTCGAAGCCCATCACGGCGCCCCCGGCGGGGAAGACCGCCAAGAAGTGGAGGAGCCCCTCGCGCTCGCGCTTGTCGCAGACCTTCTCCAGTAGCGCGGAGAGGTCGGCGTCGCTGAGCTGCGAGTAGTCGCCCTTCAGCGTCTCGTCGTTGATGGCGCGTACCTCGGGCTCGTACTCGTTGTACCAGCGCTCCAGCAGGCCGGGGATGTGCTTTGTCATCGCCTCCCGCATCTCTTGCATGCGCCCCTCCATCTCGGTGGGGTCATATGACCAGGGGGAGAATCTCGTGTAGACGTAGCCGTTGACATGCTTGAAGCCGACGTCGCGGAAGGGCATCCGCAGCTCCTGGCCGGCCTGGGCCAGCCCGCGGCCGAAGGCGGGCATGTCCATGGTGGCGGAAAGCGGCGAAAGGCCGTGGGGCCAGTGCATCAGGTCCGCAGTCCAGAATCCGGCTGCCTCCTCTGGCGACTCCCAATGAACCGGGAAGTTGTCCGGGACGGGCAGCATCTGCGGCTGCTGTGACGCGGTCATGGTCTACTCCCTTCCTCCTGACTTCCTTCCTCTGGAGCCAGGGTCTGCTGTTTCCTGCGCTTCAAGTCCTCGATCAGCGTGCGGATGGCCCAGCTCACGGCGCGGCCGGACTCGTGCCCGTCCATGCCGAACTCTTCCCGGAAGGTCTTCCAGGCCCACGAGCTATGCAGATAAGAAATGATAGCATGCGCCTGCCGCCCCTCCTCGCGGCTCAGTCCGGCGAGAAGGCCCGCTAGGGCCGCCCGGTAAATCTCGAGGCGGCGCTCGCGTCCTCTGTTCCGGACGTCGCGCCCAGCCTCTGTCGCCCACTGGGCCAGGATGACATCCTCGGTCCGGTCGAACTCCGGGAACAGCTGCTCGGGCGCGGCCGCCAGGTCATCGGGCGTGAGGATCGGCGGCATGGCGACGACCTGATCGTCCAGCCACTCAGCGAAGGCGCTGAACAGCGCGTCCTTCGTGGGGAAATAGCGGTAGACGGTGCGCACAGAGACACCCGCCCGGCGGGCCAGCCGCGGCATGCTGAAGTCCCTCAGGCCGTCCGCCGCCATCTCCTGCATGAGTGCCTGAAGGACCATCTCGCGGGTCTGCTGCACCTGCCGCTCTCGCAGGGGGCTGCTGTAGGAGCGGGACCCGTCCCTCGACCGTGTCGCTGCTTTCATGGCGGGTAGCATGCCACTAATACATGAGCCGTGTCAAGCAGTCGAGAACACGTCTTTGCCAAACAAACTCGGCGCGGCTTCCCGCTACTCGGCGAGCCGCGCCCTGGCGAAGTAGCTGAGGGCCAGGCGGACCTTCTCCTCCACCGGGGCGTCCGCAGGCAGCTCGCTGCGGGCGACGGCATCCAGGGCTTCGGCCTGGGAGTAGCCGAGGGCCATGAGAGCCGCGACGATCTCTTCGGACTCGACGCCCGGCACGGCGACGGGACCGGCGCCCGTCATCTTCTCCCGCAGCTCCAGGACGATGCGGGAGGCGAGTTTCTGGCCGACGCCGGGCGCGCGGGCGAGGGCGGCGGCGTTCCCCGAGGCGATGGCGAAGGAGAGCGCGTCTGCGTCCATGATGGAGAGCAGGGCGAGGGCGACCTTGGGACCGACGCCGCTGACGCCGATGAGCGTCTGGAAAAGGCGCTGCTGGTGCGCTTCCAGGAAGCCGTAGAGCGTCATGCCGTCTTCGCGGACGACGAGGTGTGTGTGGAGGGCAATCTCGGCGCCGGATTTCGCGCCGGCGATGGTATCCGCCGGGCCATAGACCAGGAAGCCGACGCCGCCGACGTCTACGATGAGGTGGTCCGCGCCGCGATCGACGACGGTGCCGCGCAGGCGGGCGATCATGGCGAGGGCTCCGCTGTGGAGGCTGGAGGTTGGAGATTGGAGATTGGAAGCCTTCTGGCGGCACCGGGCGCGGCCGGGCTGAAGCCCGACCCTCCGTGGGTGGCGGTGAGCGGACTGCCCCGGCGCAGGTGGTGGCAGAGAGCCACGGCGAGGGCGTCCGCGGCGTCGGCGGGTTGGGGGGGTTCGGGGAGGCCGAGGAGGGCCTGGACCATCATCGCCACCTGCTCCTTGGAGCCGCGGCCGTAGGAGGTGACGAACTGCTTGACCTCCAGCGGCTTGTACAGGGAGACCGGAAGGCCGGCCAGCGCGGCTGCGAGCAGGGCGACGGCGCGAGCCTCGCCGACGGCGACGGCGGCGCGGACGTAGCCGACGATAAAGTCCTCGACAGCGACCTCGTCCGGGCGGGCTTCACGGATCACGTCGCAGAGGGCTTCGTGGATGCGTAGGAGGCGCTCGGCGCGGGGAGCGGCCGCAGGCGGGGCCACGACACCGAACCCCAGGGCCTGATAGCGATCGCCCTCGGCGCGGACGAGGCCGTAGCCGGTGACCCTGAGGCCGGGGTCGATACCGAGGACGATGAGGGCCGTCCGCCCGAGGCGGACCATGGGCGGGCGCACCATCCTTCCCTGCTCAGGAAGGATGGGCGGCGTACTCCATGAGGACGGACTCCGGGAAGTCCGCGTTGGAGTAGACTTTCTGGACGTCGTCCAGGTCTTCGATCTGGTCCAGGAGCTTGAGGGCGTGGGTGGCGGCCTTCTCGTCCAGAGGCATGGTGTTCTTGGGGAGCATGGAGAGCTCCGCCGAGGAGATGTTGAAGCCTGCCTCTACCAGCTGCTTTCTCACTTTGTCCAGGTCCGTCGGCGCGGTATACACTTCCACGAAGTTGCCCTCCACGCGCACGTCCTCGGCGCCGGCATCGATGGCGAGCAGAGCCACTTCCTCCGGGTCGGGGCCGTCGGGCTCGATGATGATCAGGCCCCTGCTGTCGAACTGCCAGGCGACTGTGCCGGACTCGCCCAATGTGCCGCCGCCGCGGGTGAGCGTGGTGCGCAGGTCGGACACGGTGCGGTTGCGGTTATCGGTGAGGGTCTGCACGAGGATGGCGACGCCGCCCGGGCCGTAGCCCTCGAAGGTGATCTCCTGGAGAGCGGCCGCGCCCTCGCCGCCGCCGGCGCCCCGCTCGATAGCGCGCTTGATGGTGTCCATGGGCATATTGCCCTCGCGGGCCTTGTCCACCGCCAGACGCAGGCGGGGGTTCATGGCGGGATCGCCGCCCCCTTCGCGAGCGGCGATGGTGACCTCGCGCGCGAGCTTGGTGAAGAGCTGGCCACGCTTGGCGTCCGAGGCGCCCTTCTGGCGCTTGATGGTAGACCAGTGAGAGTGTCCGCCCATACGTTCTGAGGTATTGTAACGTGGGTGGGTCAGAGGGGTCAAAGGGTCAAATGGGCAGAGAGTTATTGGGCCAATGAGAGAGTGCTGGAGGAAGCGCGCATGATGATCAGCTTCGACACGGAGGGCGGCACCTTCCAGTACCGCGTGGCGGCGATCATCCTGCGCGGCGACGAGGTGCTGCTGCACACGTGGGCGGATGAAGATTTCTGGTGCCTTCCCGGCGGGCGCGTGGAGATGCACGAGCCGGGCGACGTTGCGCTGCTGCGCGAGCTGGCGGAAGAGATGGCCGAGCAAGCGCGCATCGAGCGGCTGGTCTGGGTCGTCGATAACCTCTACGAGCACCGCGGCGTCCGGCACCACGAGGCGAGCCTCTACTTCCTCGTGTCGCTGCCGGAGGACTCGCCAGCCTATCTGGCGAAGGAGCCGTGGACCGAGACGGAGGTGGACGGGACGGTGCTTCTGTTCCGGTGGTTCCGGCTGGAGGGACTCGAGTCGGTCAACCTGCTGCCCAGCTTCCTGCGCACCGCGCTGGCGGCACTGCCGGAGGGGATTGAGTACGTGGTCCACCGCGACGGGGTGTAACCCAAGGGGCCGCGCGCTGTCAATCGGGCGGCGGCCTACAAAGCAGAAGCGCCCGGCGCCCGGCCGGCCAGCGCAGCGATGGGCGCGGCGACGGCGCCCTTACGCCGGGGCCTCAGGTTCCAGGCGGCGGATGCCCTCGAGGCGGTCGAAGTCCGTGTCCCAGGTGTAGATCTCGGTGATGCCGCTGGCGCGCATGAGGGCGGCGTTGAAGGCGTCGGCGAATGAGATGCGCTTCTCAGCGTACAGATCGAGCGCGCGGTGATACGTCTGCTTACCCGCCAGGCGGAGGCCGCGGAGCGAGAGGAGACCGGCCATGTCGTCCCTGATCTTCGTTCTGGGGACCCCGTAGCTCTTCTCTAGAATGAAGACAGCCTCGAAGACAACCATCGGCGAGACCGCCACCTGTTCTTCACCTCGCTCCACGCGCAGGAGCAGGGCCAGGGCACCGGCGGCCTTCTCTTCGTCATCCCGTGTCAGGAGACGGATGAGGATATTGGTATCGAGGAAGCGGAGCGCCATGATCAGCGCTCGTCCTCAGACAGCGCTTCCTCCGCTACTCCCTGCTCGAACTCGTCGCGCAATCTGCGAAAGTCCTCGGGCCTGGTCCGCGGTTGTACCGAGCCGTACATGTCCAGGATCCGGGACTTAGACTTCCTGAGCGTCGCGGCATCCCCTTCGACCTCGAAGCGGACCTTGTCGCGGGGCTTAAGGCCCAGGCGTTTACGGACCTCGGCTGGGATCGTTACCTGTCCCTTCGTGGTAATGGTCGTCTCTCGCATAGATACCTCGCAGCGATTGTAACACACGGCGTGCAAGGTAATACCAGCAGCGCTGCGAAATCTTTCGGCCGGCCGGCCTACAAAACAGAAGCGCCCTGCCGTTGGCAGGGCGCTCCCGCCGCCTCGGAGGGGGTATGAGGCGTTAGTTGTCGAGGAACTGCCGCAGCATCGGGCTCATGCGCTGGCGGCGGTCGCCGAGGCCGGCGACGGTGAGGCGGTGCATGTACTCGTTGACGCGTTTCTTCTGGACCTGCATGGACATCTGGATGCCCTTGTCCAGGTTCTTGACGCCGCCGGCCATGAGGATCGCCAGCGCCTCGAACAGCGCGAAGTTCGTGCCATCGCTGTTCATCGGGTCCGGCACCAGGGTCGTCTCCACCTTGTCCAGGTAGTGGTGGATCTCTTCACGGCGCCAGGGCTCGTTGTCCATCACGTACTTCAGGTGCATGACGCCGAAGCCCAGGTGGCGGCTCTCGTCCTGGCCGCACATGCGGAAGATGCGCTTCTCGGCGTCGTTCTGGCCGATGTATTCGCCCATGCGGAACATGGACTGGACGAAGCCCTCGGCGGCCACGTGCATGATGGCGGACATCTCCGTGAAATCCTTGGCGTCGATGATCACGCGCAGGCCGTCCTGCGGGAGCGAGGAGAGCAGGCCGCCGCCGTTGGCGAAGGCCCGCTTGCGGAAGACGTCCAGGTGGCGGGCCTCGTCCATGATCTGGCTGAGGAGGAAGAGCTTGACCTCGTGGTGTTCGCTGTTGATCTTCGGCAGCCACTGGCCGGGGGTATCGCCGGCGATGAACTCGACCTCGGTGAGGAAGGTGCAGAGCTGGCACATGGCGCGCTCAATGTCGTCCGGCAGGGGCTGGATGCCCTCCCAGGGGATATCGGTGGCGGAGGACCACTGGCGCTGCACGGCCTCTTCATAGAGGAGGCGGGTGTTCTCCGAGTAGACGTCCGCGCGGCCGGCGTAGGCGCCCGGGACGCGCATGGCGTCGTGGCGGGGCACAGAGCCGCGGACGCGGGCGGCGCGGTTATCGGACTGGACCGGGACCTCACCCGCGGGGCCGATCTCGATCTCGTCGAGGGTGAGGCCGCGCTTGCCGGGCTTGGCGCGCATGCCCCAGGGATGGCCGTTCTCGTCAAGGTTGAGCCAGGTCAGGTCAAGGGGAGCCGGCTCAGCTGACTCCTCACGCAGTTTCTGCAGGGTATCAACGTCAATTGCCATGACTCGGATCCCTTCCTCTCTCGCGCCGTGTCTTAGCGGAGACTAAGCTAAGGGTTTTGTACCACGAAACGCCCGCGCTGTCAATGGAATTCCCCACAGTTATGAGGGGGAAAACATTACAGCCCTCACCCCCCGTGGTGTGGGGGAGCGGATGCGGTGTTGGGGGACGGGTCCACTGGAGCGCACGGGTTCGCTGTTGGCGCACGGGTTGCGACCCCTCTGGTGCTAAACTGGATGCGCGATGCGCGAACGCAAGCGCTGGGAGCACGGCGACATCACCGGCGAGACCCGCGGCGATTTCACGGACTGGGACAACCCCGAGGACGAAGAGGACCCGGAGGACGCGCCGGAGGGCTACTATCCTCCTGAGGCGGACCGGCGCGGCGACGAGGAGGACGACTCCTACGTGCCGGGCCCCGGCGACCCGGACTATGACCTCTCCGAGGCGGCGGGCTATGCCGGCTGGAAGTCGCCGGGCCGGACGGGCGTCCTGCCGCGCTGGGTCATCGTGCTGGCGTCGCTGTTGCTGATCCTGGCGATGCTGACGCCGCTGCTCATACGGTTGAGCTGACGGCGGCACGCCCGGGCGGAAAGCTACGCGGGAATACCTGGATGTGGGGCGATACCCGATGGCGTGGCCGCGGGCGGCCGGAGTATCTTATGGAGCACGTATGGAGCACGGGCGGGCCGGAGGGAGAGGTACAGATGGACAACAACGGCTGGGACGCGATCGTCATCGGCTCCGGCCTCGGCGGACTAACCGCCGCCGCCTACCTGGCGACCAACGGCAAGCGTACGCTCGTGCTTGAGCAGCACTACGTGGCCGGCGGGAACACGCACGTCTTCCGGCGCAAAGCGCAGCACGGAAAGCTGCAGTTCGAGTTCGACGTCGGCGTGCACTACCTCGGCGACTGCGGACCCGACGGCGGAATCCCGACGATCCTCCGCGGCGTGGGCCTGGGGGACAAGGTCGAGTTCCTGGAGCTGGACCCGGAGGGGTTCAGCACGCTCATGTTTCCCGGCCTCACCTTCAAGGTGCCGAAGGGCTGGGACAAGTACCGCGAGCGCCTGGTAGCGGCGCTCCCCGACGACGAGACCGGCCTGCACCGCTGCCTCGACGTGCTCGAGGGCATGGCCCAGGAGTTCCGCAAGATATCGTTGCCCGTGAAGCCGGAAGACGTGCCGCGCATGATGCAGGAAGCCCCGAACTTCATGCGCTGGGGCATGCGTACCCTGGGGGCGCTATTCGACGACTGCGGGCTCGGCCAGAAGGCCCGCGCCGTGCTGACCGGAGAGTCGGGCGACTACGCCCTGCCGCCCTCCAGGACGCCGGTGCTTCTCCACGCAATGCTGACTGACCACTACATGCACGGCGCGTTCTACCCCAAGGGCGGAGGCCAGGTGCTGCCGGCCCACCTGGTGGACGTCGTCCGCGCCAACGGCGGCGAGTTGCGGACGAAGGCCCGCGTCGAGCGCATCATCGTGGAGGACGGCAAGGCCCTGGGCGTTCGCCTGGCTGAGGGCGAGGAGATCCGGGCGCCTATTGTGGTCTCCAACGCTGACATCAAGCGCACGTACATGGAGATGGTGGGAGAAGAGCACCTTTCCCCCGGCACGGTGTCTCGCGTGAACCAGTGGCGCATGGCGTTGCCCATCTTCTGCGTCTACCTGGGACTGGACGTCGACCTGAACGACCGCATACCGAACACGAACTACTTCCTATTCACGGGCTTCGACAGTGAGGGCATGTACCGCGACTGCGAAGAAGGCCGGATGCCCACGGAACTGTGGACGTACATGACTGCCGCCTCCGTCAAGGACCCACACACAGAAGCCATCGCGCCCAGGGGTCACTCCGCCGTCGAGATCATGACGCTGGTGCCGGCGGACTACCGCCTGTGGGCGATCGAGCAGGGGCCGGCGGCGGGAGAGAAGTACCACCGCAAGCCGGAGTACCGCTCCTTCAAGGAGCAGCTAACGGAGGCGATGATCAACGCCGCGGAGCGCGTGATCCCGGACATCCGGGAGCACATCGTCTGGAGGGAGGCGGCGACGCCGATAACGCAGGAGCGCTTCACGTTCTCGACCGGCGGCACGTCCTATGGCATCGAGTTGTCACCGGGGCAGTTCGGACCTTCCCGGCCCGACCCCACGACGGAGATCGAGGGGCTGTACCTGACGGGGGCGAGCACGGTCTTCGGCCACGGCATCGCCGGCGTGATGCGAGGAGGCGTGGGAACCGCCGCCGCCGTGCTGCACCGCGACCTGATGTCGGAGGTCTACGCTGGGCGCGTGTTTGGCGACCCGTCGAAACTGACGGCGCCGGGGCCGGACTGGGATCCCTGGAAGGCGAGCCGCTGAGCCGCTCGGGCTGAAGGCCCGAGCTACGAGAGGGGTTCGCCGGCGGGAGCAACGGCGGCGGGCTGCTCCGCGGCGCCGGGCGCAGTGTCCTCCGCTATCTCCACCTGGATGTACGGGGCGCCGTAGCGGTCGCGCATCACCTCGGCGGCGGTAACGCGCCCGCGCAGGAGCCTCCTGTCGCTATCCCAGTAGGACATAATCTGGCCGACCAGCGTGGGGGCCAGCACCTTGATGCCCTTCTCGTCCATGGCGAAGCGCAGCTCTTTCGTGGTCATCTTGCAGGCACATCATAGCGGAGCGGGGGCGCAGAACCAACCGTCGGCGCGGGAGTGATAGGGCCGGATACCTGCCGGGCGGCAGCGAGACGGGTGAGCGGACGGGGTTTCTCCCGCGGCATGCGGCGCGCTATAATGGCAGGCGGCAACCCCGCCGCCCCGCGATGTGGCGACGAGGGGTCTCGGCCGTTTCGCTTGAAGCGCCAACTGAATACGCAATGTGTCTTTCGTCACCGGGTGTGAGGCGGCAGCAGTGGCGGCGAGAGTATTGCCCTGGAGTTTGATGGAGGACGGTTTATGAAGGTCCTGCAGATCGCCCCCCTGTGGGAAACGGTGCCGCCGGGCGCATACGGTGGCACAGAGGCCGTGGTTCACGTGCTGGTGGAAGAGCTGGTGCGCCGGGGACACGATGTCACCCTCTGGGCCTCCGGAGACTCCCGCACGTCCGCCCGGTTGCAATCGTGCTTCCCGCGCAGCCTGCGCACGGCGCACGACCTGGAGTGCAAATCCGTCTACTCGTGGCAGCACGCGGCGCTGGCCCTGAAGGACGCGGCGGACTACGACATCATCCACAACCACGGCGGCGAGGAAGTGATGGCGCTCTCCCACCTGGCGCCGGGCGCGCCGATGCTGACGACGATGCACTGCCTGATCACGCCGGACACGAGGTTCGTGTGGGACCGCTACAGCGGGTACTACAACACGATCAGCTGGGCCCAGAGGCGGGCGATGCCGGAGGTGGCGGGAGGCGTGTTCGCCGGCGTGACGCACAACGGGATCGACGTGGCCAGCTTCCCGTACGCGGAGAAGAAGGACGATTACCTGCTCTTCCTGGCGCGGATTTCGCCGGAGAAGGGGCCACATCTGGCCGTGGAGGTGGCGCGCCGGACCGGGCGGCGGCTGATTATGGCGGGCAAGGTGGACCCGGCGGACTTCAACTTCTTCCTCACGGCCGTAGCGCCGCTGATCGACGGCGACCAGGTGCGATTTGTGGGCGAGGCGGACGCGAAGCTGAAGCGGCAGCTGTACAGGAACGCCTACTGTGTGCTGAACCCGATAGTGTGGGACGAGCCGTTTGGCCTGGTGATGGCGGAGGCGCAGGCTTGCGGGACGCCGGTGCTTTCGTTCAGCCGCGGCGCTGCGCCGGAGATCATCCGCGATGGCGTGACGGGGTTCCTGGTGGAGGACGTGGAGCAGATGGCGGCGGCGGTGAGTCGGGCGCCGCAGATTGACCCGCGGGCCTGTCGCAGCCACGTGGAGCGGCACTTTGATGCGCCGGTGATGGCCGCTAGCTATCTGCGGATGTATGAGTCCATCCTGCACAGCAGCGCCGCCCAGAGCACCCGGAGCGCGGCGGCGGGCCGGGCGCTGATGGTGCGTGAAGCGAACGGCGTTGGCTCCACGCAGGTAGCCTGACGATCAGACCCTCCAAGCGACCCCCGACAGGAGCGGTGGAAGACCGCGCGCGTCTCTCGGGTGCGCAGCCGGCATCCGGCCTGCGGCTCCTGCCCGAAGCGGAGCCAATGGCCATCCAGGACATCCGTGATGCCCTGGTGATCCGCGAGCGCGACCTTTTCCTGCTGACAGACACCGCCGGGGAGGTGCCGCCCGGCAACACGAACGGCTACGGCATGTACCATCGCGATACGCGGTACCTTTCGGGATACCAGTTCACGTTCTCGCCGGTGAAGCCGCTGATGCTCCTTTCGACAGCGGAGATGGGGTACGGATCCGAGCACGTACTGACCAACCCGGCGATGATAGACTTGGCGAACCGCCGCGTGCCGCGGGGGACCGTGCAAGTGCGGCGGCTGCGGGTGGTGGAGGACGCGCTGGAGGAGCGGCTGTGGATCGTCAACCACAACTCGTACCCGGTGGAGCTGGAGCTGATGTTCCAGTTGGCGGCGGACTTCGCGGACATCTTCGAGGTGCGGGGATACGAGCCGTCCCAGCGCGGCGAAGCGCGCCCGCCGCGCTGGGACGGCGCCACCCTGACCATGAGCTACGAGGGCCGGGACGGGCGCACGCGTCAGACTGTGGTGCGGTTCTCCTCGCCGCCAGCAGCCACGCAGACGGAGGTGGACGGCGCGTGCGCGCTGTTCCGCGTGTCGCTGGCCCCCCAGGAGGAGACATCGATTTCCCTCGTAATCTGCGTGGACGGGCGGCTGGAGACCCGTACGGGCGAGCGGGCCGGGATCGCGGCCGGGCGCTACCGCTCCTGGCTGGGGGGCGCCACCCGCATCTCGTCCGACAACGCCTTCCTCGATACGGTGATCGAGCGCTCCCTGGGAGACCTGCGGATGCTCTGGAACGACGACGGCGCGGGGCCGGGCTACCCGGCCGCGGGGACGCCCTGGTTCGACACGCTGTTCGGCCGGGACACAGCCATCGTGGGCATGCAGACGCTGGCGTTCAAGCCGGAGATCGCGCGGGACGGACTGGCCTCCCTGGCGCGCTACCAGGGGAAGAAGTTTGACTCCTGGCGAGACGAGGAGCCGGGAAAGGTCCTGCACGAGCTGCGGCAGGGGGAGCTGACACAGACAGGAGAACTGCCCTTCTCTCCCTACTACGGCAGCATCGACTCCACGCCGCTGTTCCTGTGGCTGGCGGGCGAGTACTACGAGTGGACGGGCGACCTGGAACTGCTCTCGCAGCTGGAGACGAACCTGCGCGCCGGGCTGCACTGGCTGCGCCACTACGGAGACATGAACGGCGACGGGTACATCGAGTATGAGAAGCGGTCCAGCAAGGGGCTCGTGAACCAGGGCTGGAAGGACTCCGCGGACGCTCTGATCCACAAGGACGGGGGCTCTATCCAGCCGCCCATCGCGCTCGTCGAGGTGCAGGCATACTCATACGCGGCACAGCTGAAGTTGGCGCCGGTGTTCGAGGCGCTGGGAGACGGGGAGACGGCGGTGGCGCTGCGGGCGGGCGCGGCAGAGCTTGGGCGGCGCTTCAACCGCGACTTCTGGGTGGCGGAGGAGAACTGTTACGCCCTGGCGCTGGACGGCCGGGGCAGGCCTTCCGCCGCTGTGACATCGAACGCCGCCCACGCGCTCTGGGGCGGCATCGCCGGCAGTGGACAGGCGGCGCAGACGGTGAAGCGGCTGATGGCGCCCGACATGTTCTCCGGCTGGGGGATACGGACGCTGACCTCGCTATCGCCGTGCTTCAACCCGCTCGGCTATCACCTGGGGACGATCTGGCCGCACGACAACTCGATAGCGGCGATGGGGTTCAAGCGCTACGGGTTCGAGACGGAGCTGAATGTGCTGGCGAGCGCACTGTTCGAGGCCGCGCGCATGTTCCCGTACTACCGCCTGCCGGAACTCTTTGCCGGGAGCGAGCTTTCACCGCACCAGACGCCGGTGCCGTACCCGGTGGCGTGCCGGCCGCAGGCCTGGGCGGCGGGCTCGTTCCTGTTGATGATGCAGGCGGTGATGGGCCTGCGCGCCGATGCGCCGAACCGGACGCTGTCCATTGTGCGGCCGGTGCTCCCGCCTTTCCTGCAGCGGCTGCGGGTGGAGGGGCTGCGGGTGGGCCAGGCGGCGGTGGACCTGCTGTACGAGCGGCGGGGCGCGCGCACGACGGCGCGGGTGCTGGACGTGCGGGGCGACCTGCGCGTGGAGAAGCTACGGCGCTGGCCGCTGCCGGGGGCGCAGGAGCGGCGGCGCACGCCGGCCGCCAAGCCTTGACCGTCGCAGCGGCAGCAATCATAGTTGTCGCATGACTTCACGGGACAAGCCTCTGGAGGGGCAGGTGGCGGTGGTGACCGGGGCCAGCCGCGGCATCGGACGGCAGATCGCTATCGACTTTGCGAAGGCGGGGGCAGACGTGGTGGTGACGGCGCGGACCTCGGAGGCGGCTCCGTCCAGGCTGCCGGGCACGATTGAGCAGACGGCGCGCGAAGTCGAAGCGCTGGGCCGGCGGGCGCTGGCGATCGCGACGGACGTGACGCGGGAGGACCAGGTGGAGGAGATGGCGCAGCGCACGCTGAAGGAGTTCGGACGCTGCGACATCCTGGTGAACAACGCGGGCATCAGCGCTCCGGCGCCGTTTCACGAGACGCCGCTGAGGCGCTGGGACCTGGTGCTGAACGTGAACCTGCGCGGGCCGGCCATGTGCATGCAGGCGTTTCTGCCGCAGATGATCCAGCGGCGCAGCGGACGCATCATCAACATCTCGTCGTTCCTGGCGGAGGTGATGCTGCCCGGGATGGTGTCTTACTCCGTATCGAAGATAGCGCTGGAGAAGCTGACGCAGTACAGCGGGCAGGAGCTGCAGCAATTCCAGATCCCGGTGAACGCCCTGCGCATCGAGCTGAACATAGCCACGGAAGGGTGGATGTTCCGCAACCCGGGGATGGACTTCTCCGGGTGGGACAGGCCGGAAGCGGCGTCCGAGGCGGCGCTCTGGATGGCCACTCAGCCGGTCTCCTGGACGGGCAAGGTGGTGACGATAGGCGAGGTGCGCGCGGCGCTGGGGCGGGGTTAGCCGCCGCCCCCAGGTTTCGCCGCAGGTTCTCGCTTGCTCGCCCCACTTCGCCGCCCGGTTTAGCCACAGATGGACACTGCGGCGCCCCACTTCGCCTCCACCAGTTTAACCACAGATGGACACAGATTCTCACTGATTGTCCGGGGGCCACCGCATCCTCCCCCCTTTTGCCGCGGAGGAGCGCGGATTCTCGCTGAACTTCCCGCGCCTGCGGCGCGCGTTCCCCCCTCCTTCCTCCTTCCTGCTTCCTCCTTCCCGCTTCCCGCCTACTCCGGCCACATCTCGCGGAAGGCGTACCACTGCTCCGGGTAGCGGCGGACGAAGCCCTCGAAGGTGGCGGCGAGCCGTTCGGTCAGGCGGCGGGCGTCCTCTTCGGGAGTGAGCTTGCGGTCGGAGAAGAGGGGCGGGCAGATGTGGGCGATGAACCTGCCGCCGGGGCGGCGCGCGGCGAGGCCGAAGACGATGGGGGCGCCGCTGAGGCGGGCGAGGCGCGCCGGGCCGGCGGGGAAGACGGTGCGCCGGCCGAAGAAGGTGACGGGCACGACGTCGGGGACATCGAGGCCGGCGTCCACGATCAGTGCCACCATCTCCCCGCGGCGGAGGGCACGCAGGAGGCGGATGCCGGCCCGCTGGACGGGCAGCAGGGTGATGCCGGCGTCCGCGCGGGAGGCGACGGCCCAGTCCATGAAGAACTGCGGACGGATCTGCTGTGAGACGGCGGTGATCTTGAAGCCGAAGTGGACGGCGAGCTTGGCGGCGATCTCTGTGCTGCCCATGTGAGCGCTGACGAAGATCACGCCCTTGCCGTGGGACTCCGCCGCCGCGAAGTGCTCCTCGCCTTCGATCTGGAGGCGGTCGAGGAGGGTCTCGGTATCCCAGCCCTGGACATGTATGAGCTCCGCTATGTAGCGGGCGAACTGGCGGAAGCAGGCGCGCGCCAGGCGCTGGACGGCGGGGTCGTCCACGCTGCGGCCCAGGATGCGCGCGTAGTTGCGGCGTGCGGTCTCGCGCGTCCGGGGCCGGGTGTAGTAGAAGAGGTCCGCGAGGGGGAGAGCAAGGCGGTATACGGCCTCCAGCGGCACCAGGGGGATGCCGTATTTGTTGAGGACGTAGGGCCAGGGGCCGGGCAGCTCCGGCCGCCAGGAGAGCAGGCGCCTGAGGGTCATTCCACCTCCGGATAGACTTTGGGTTCGTGGAAGATGCTACGCGATGAAGGGGGCGGGCGGAAGGCGGCGGCGGGCGCTTCTGATGCGGGCGCGCGGCCGATATAATGGGTGGCGGGAGCGGGCGTAGCTCAGTGGTAGAGCATCTGCCTTCCAAGCAGAGGGTCGTGGGTTCGATCCCCATCGCCCGCTCCAGATACGAACTCGAGCACTTCTGACAGCCCCAAAAGGCGGTCTTCTTCATGGGAGCCAGCTGGCTTGTGGGTCTGGCTTCCCGTATCTGTCACTCCCGACCAATTACACGTTCGTAGATACGATTCTTAGGCCATAAGCTAGTCAGCTGCCGTCTCCAACCCGGCACTGGATTGAGGACGCGCCTGACCGTGCCATAACGGGCGACTGAGGCCGACCGGCACGCGTCATGCGGCTCTCGCCCAGCGATGGCCACGAGGGATTGGGGTTGGCGATCAGGAACCTATCATCTGGAGGATTCCACCATGTCCGAGGTGGCGTGAAGCCGGGGGAGCCGATGCGCTTCCAAACCTCTTGCGTGTTTTTCAACGGAATGTCGTCTCGCTTGATCAACTCCGGTAAGTCGTGACAGCAGAGCCTCTCCGTCGGCCAGCCCCTAGCTCTCAACCGACGTGCGAAGGAGTCGAGGATACCCACCTTTGCCTCAGGTTCAACCACCAAGATCATCTTGTCGATATTGTCCTCATAACCGCCCAGGGCGTCCAACAACGGAGCCCATTCATCGAACCGGTATGGGAAAGAGGCCGAGAAGACTAGCAGATCGAAAGTTTCAAGAGTAAGGCCCCTCAGAGTGCCGTCGCTCACTGAGCCTTCCTCATAGCGGGCGGAAACACGTGCTCGATACCGTGAAGACTCAGCGAAAGCTATCATCTCGCGGCTGGGTTCGATTCCGAGGAGACTGATGTGACGAGGGGAGTTCAGCAGGTCGAGCGCAAGAGCCGTCGAACCCGTTCCGCTTCCAATGTCTAAGACAGATGCTGGGTGACGGTCACCGAGAACGAGAAGTAGTGAACCAAGAGTGGAGATGACCCTTCTCGGCATGTACTTGAGGGCGTAGACAAGGGGCAGGCCGGGTTTGTCATAGTCAGGCTCTCTCTGCAATCTGAGCTCATCCAGCTCATCACTCCACCTGTTCGGATCAATGCGGATGTGGCGGCTTGTGAGCCGCTGAAAGTAGAGACGAGCAGCTTCCGCGACCGCTCTGTCGAGCTTCTCGACTAGCCGCCGCCATTCGAAGACCGAAAGCCTATCGGATGGGAGCATATCCGCTGGCACCTTCGTATAATTTTCGGCCTTCGCCCAGAACCCTTGCCAGTGATTCCCGCGCTCGGCTGTACTCCCTGATCCCCCAGGCATCCTCTTGCGCCTTCTTGAGCACTTCGCTGGTGCTCCCTGCCCCAAACGATGACCTTTCTGGCTTCAGGTATTGAGTGGAGTAACCATCGGCATTCAGCCCAGCAAGCCGAATGCCGAATGCTTCGATGTCCCTGATGGGGAGCATGGGAGTGATCGAGATGCCGATCCGTACGCCCGCGTCGGCGACCTTGGCCGCTGCCTTGAGGCGCACGGCTATGGACGGAGCATGCGGCTCGTAGCGCAGCCGGACGTCTTCAGAGTCTGTGGGAATGGAGAAGTTCACGCGAACCTTGTCGAATCGGCGGAGCAGATCTATGTCGCGTGTAACTATGGGGCTTCGCGTTTGAATGGTCAGACGCGGTTGGACACCGCATTCGAGCATCGCCTCGAGGATGGCCCTCGTCAGCCCAAGGCGCTGCTCAACTGGTTGATATGGGTCGGTGACGCTGGACATGTAAATTGCGTCGCCCGTCTTCAATGCCCCAGAACGGCAAGCTTTGGCCATCAGTTCCCGCGCATTCCTCTTCGCCGAGACCCACTGCCCCCATGATTCCCGCTGCTTAGCAGAGGGAGCGAAGAACCTCGCGTAGCAGTATTCGCAGCCGAACCCGCATCCCGAATAGGGGTTCAGGGTGAAATCGTACCGGCTCAGAAAGCCAGAAGCGCGGGTCAGAATCGACTTTGAATCAATGTACTGAACCGACGTTCGGCTGAACACTGACCGCCCGATCGACTGTCGGATCTCCCTGATCGCCACATCGGGGCTCATGGTCGGAAGGTATCGCTTGAGCGGAACAGCGGTAAGAGGCTAATGGCACACTTCGATTGTTGGACCTACGCAGAGGGTCGTGGGTTCGATCCCCATCGCCCGCTCCAGATACGATTTCGAACGCCGTTGACCGCCGGGAGGCGGTCTTCCCTTCTGGAAGCTGAGGGCTCGCGTTGGTTCCGGCTGCTCGGAGTCTGCGGACGAGTCGAGCCCCCGTGTCGGGAAAAACCGGATTGACAGTGGGAAGTCAGCCGCGATAAGAAGGTTCTGTCACTCAGTTCATGACAGAATCTATGGGCAAGCACGTTTCGCCAAGAACGCAGCGCGAGGAGATTCTGGACGCAGCCATGGCCTGCTTCACGGAGCTTGGCTACGAGGGAACCTCTATCGACGCCATCGCCGCCAGATCCGGCCTGCCCAAGAGTGCTATCTCCCAGCACTTCGCTGGTAAAGCCGAGATTCGAAATGCGCTTCTTACCATGTGGTCAGAGCGCCTTTCGGGATGGATGCTATCGGCTTGAGGCCGCGTTGCGCGCTGGTGAGGTTCGTTCATGAACCAGCGGCGGCCGGCGAACCACCCGCACCCCGATCTGGCAACCTGGCACGGCGCTGGCTCTTCGTGGCGACGGCAAGGACGCGACGGCGGTATATCTCCCTCTGAAGCGTCACCGTTAGCCCGGTGAAGAAAGCTGTCGCGGCGACAAGTACGGCGGGGCTAGGTCGACGAGCCGCCCACCGCGTCCAGGTTCAGTAAACCTTGGATTCCGATGTCCATCTCTCCCTTAGGTCATGGGACCTCAGCCACACAGCGGCTCACGGAGACGGCGCGCTCCTAGCCGCCGGTTGCGGCCGGACGCCCGCCGGCGGCGCCTTCGCTCAGCGCGCGCCACATCTCGCGGTCCGACTGGAGGAAGCGCAGCACCTGACTGGTGGTGAGGCCGAGAGCGCGGGCGGCCCCGGCGTAGCTGCCGGCCGCCGACGCCAGGGCATCCAGCACGGTGGCCACCACAAGCGGGTAGTCCGGGTTGCGCGGGTTCACGGCCAGGGCGCCGCGGGGACCGCGGTGGGCCAGGAACTCCGGCGCCAGGGCCGGCGCGGATGGGTCGAAGGGCTCGCGGACGGCGAGCGCGATGCGCGCCCGTAGGCGGCGCAGGGCGCGGCGGCGGTTCTCCTCCGGCGAGCGGGACTCCTCGGCCGCGGCCGAGAGACCGCTGGGCCCGTGGTGCAGGCGGACGGCCGTCTCCACCTTGTTGCGCCGCTGGCCACCGGGGCCACCGGCCCGGTAGCGCTCCTGCCGGCACTGGCCAAGGAGGGCGGCATCGTCCAGCCGGAGCCAGGCATCGCGCCGGCCGACGGGAACCTGGCCGGGGCCTCTCGCAGATGACCGCACGTCCGCATCATACCCCCGGCTCGCAGCCCGGCGCGAAGGTGTCGGGATGTATGATGGCTGCGGGCGTGCCCCCGAGGCGCCCGGCGGAGAGAGGCGCAGACTTTTGATTCTCGTAGCAGGCGGTACCGGCTTCGTGGGCGCCGGCATCGTGCGCGAGCTGGCGCGGCGCGGCAAGCGTGTCGCCGTGCTCACGCGCGACGCCGTGCGGGCGCTGGACCGCTTCCCCGGCATCGAGGTGGAGTACCGGCAGGGCGACGTGCGGGACGAGGCGTCGCTGGCGGCGGCGGTGCAGGGGGCGGAGACGGTGATCGGGAGCCAGCAGTTCCCGCAGTCGCCGGTGGAGGACCGGAAGCGCGGCCACACGTTCGAGGAGGTGGACGCACGCGGGACGGAAAAGCTGGTGCGCGCGGCGCAGGCGGCGGGGGTCAGGCGCTACGTCTACCTGAGCGGGGCGGGCGCTGCGCCGGACGCCGCGTACCACTGGTTCCGCGCTAAGTGGCGGGCGGAAGCGGCCGTGCGCGAGAGCGGCATGACTTATGTCATCTTCCGCCCTTCCTGGGTCTACGGCCCGGAGGACAACGCCCTCAACCGCTTCATCGCCATGTCCCGCTTCCTGCCGTTCGTGCCGCTGATCGGCAACGCGGCCGGGCAGCGCCTGCAGCCGGTGTTCATCGACGACCTGGCGCGGGCGGTGGCGGAGGCGGTGGACAACCCGGCGGCGGACAACCAGACGCTGGAGATCGGCGGGCCGGATGTGCTGACGATGAAGGAGGTGGTACGCGCGGCGCTGCAAGCGGCCGGGCGCCGACGCCTCCTGCTGCCGGTGCCGAAAAGCGTGATGAAAGCGGCCGCTTCCCTCCTGCAGTTCATGCCCGGGCGGCCGCTGACGCCGGACGCGGTGGAGTTCGTAACGATGGACGCGCTGGCGGACCCATCGGAGGTACGCCGGAAGCTGGGCGTGAGGCTGACGGCGCTGCGAGACGGGCTGGGGACGTATGTGGGAAGAGGGTAGGAGTTGGAGGTTGGAGCTTGGAGGACCCTTTGGCACATGCCGGCGAGCGTGCACCGGCGGCAGCCGTTCGGTATTCTAGGGGCGATTCAGCGTGAATCGCGCGGAGGACCCCCCGATGACCACTGAGAAGACCGAAAGCGAAGCCCTGGCCGGCGCGCGCCGGCTGAGCGCCGTGGCGGCAGAGACCGCGGAGAGCGCGGTGGCGGCCGCGGCGCGCCTGACCGAGGGCGGCAAGCTGATTGACCAGCACCAGGTTCACGCCGAGCGCATCGCGCAGCTGGCGACGCAGGCGCGGGCGGCGGCGGAGCTGCTGGCTTACGCCGAAGGCCAGGCCAACGCCGGCCGGCGGGACGAACTGGCGGAGGAGGAGGCATTCGCCTTCGCGGCAGAGGTGGTGCACAACGCCCGTTCCGCGGCGGAGGCCGACCCGGACGCCTTCGGGCTGCCCGCCGGCCTGCGCCAGCGACTGGAAGGGGCCGACCTCAGGGCGCTGGTGCGGGCGGGACTGGCCGAATCGCGCTGGCGGCGGATCGGCGCGAAGGTGCTCGAGGCGCGCGGGGCGTTCACGGCGGCGCTGGACGACGACATCGCGAACATGACGCGGGACCACGCGCGCTCTTTCGCCCGCACGGAGGTCGCGCCCATCGCGCAGGAGCTGCACCGCCAGGACCTGCTGGTGCCGGAGGAGCTGATCCGGAAGATGGCGGCGATGGGGCTGTTCGGCTCCTCGATCCCGGAGTCCTACGGCGGCACCGGGATGGGGTACCTGACGATGGTGGTGCTGACGGAGGAGCTATCGGCCGTTTCGCTGGTGGCGGGCAGCCTGATCACGCGCTCTGAGATCCTGACGCGCGCGCTGGTGCAGGGCGGGACGGAGGAACAGCGCCGCCAGTGGCTGCCGCGAATGGCCTCCGGCGAGCTGATGGTGGGTATCGCCGTGACGGAGCCGGACATCGGGTCGGACGTGGCGTCGGTCACGTGCCGGGCGGCGCCGGGGGAGCACAGCGGCAAGCGGGGGTGGTTCATCGAAGGGCCAAAGGCCTGGGCCACGTTCGCGGGGCGCGCCAACATCCTGGCGCTGCTGGCCCGCACGAACCCCGATGCGTCGCTGGGCGCGCGCGGGCTATCGCTGTTCATCGTGCCGAAAGAGCCGTACGAGGGGCACCACTTCGCGCACGCACAGCCGGAAGGCGGGACGATCACGGGCACGGCAAACCCGACGCCCGGGTACCGGGGCATGCACTCGTTCACGCTGGCCATCGACCGCTACTTTGTGCCGGAGGAGAACCTGGTGGGCGGCGAGGCCGGGCTGGGCAAGGGGTTCTACCTGCAAATGGGCGGGTTCGCCGCCGGGCGGCTGCAGACGGGCGGCCGGGCCACGGGCGTGGGACAGGCAGCGCTGGAGAAGGCCTGCAACTACGCCAGCGACCGACGTCAGTTCGGCCGGCCGATAGCGGACTACCAGCTGACGCAGCACAAGATCGGGAGAATGGCCACGCACGTGGCGGCCGGCCGGCACCTGACGTACGCAGCGGCGCGGGCGATGGAGGCGGACCCTTCGGCTCCGGCTAGCGCCGGGCTCAGGGCAGGCTCTTCGACTCCGGCTAACGCCGGGCTCAGGATGAGCGGAGGGCTTGAAGCGGCGATGTGCAAGCTGTTCGCATCCGACGTCGCGGTGTGGGTGAGCCAGGAGGCGCAGCTGATCCACGGCGGCTGGGGCTATTCGGAAGAGGACCCGGTCGCGCGTTATGTCGCGGACGCGCTGGTGCTGCCGATCTTCGAGGGCGTGAAGCCAATCCTCGAGCTGAAGGTCATCGCGCGGCAGTTGCTGGCGGGATAGCGGTGCCTCAGAAAAGGGCCCTGGCTCTGGCGCTCGGCGACGTCGCGTCTCTCGTCGCGTTCGGCGTGCTGGGGCTGGCGAGCCACGAACGGGAGTTCACTGCCGCCGCCTTCGCGCGGGCGGTGCTGCCGTTCGCGGCCGCGTGGCTGGCGCTCGGCTGGCCGCTCGGCGCTTTCGGGCTGCACGACGGGCGGCCGGCGCTCACCGGCTGGCGCTTCGCCGCGGCCTGGCTGGTCTGCGGGACGGCTGCTCTAGGCGCGCGGGCGCTCGTCTTCGACCGCCACCTCCTGAACGCGTTCTTCGTGATCGCGCTCGCCGGCAACGGCCTCAGTCTGGCGGCGTGGCGGCTGGCGTTCGACCGTCTCTGGAGCCGGCGGACCGCATCGCGCGGCGGCGCGGGCGCGGCAACTGCCGAGGGAGTGAAATCATGGTGAAAGACCGGGACGGCGCGGGCGACACGATCGTCCGGCTGCTGATCAACCTGGCCGGACTGGGCCTGACCGCTGGCGTGGTGGCTCTCGTCGTCGCCACCATCGTCCACGAAGCCGGCTAGGCGTAGAACGCCGGCAGGTACGGCCGGTGGACGGCGAGGACTTCGTCCAGGAAGGCCTCTGCCGCGCGGGCGCTGTGGACTACCGGGTCGATGAGGAGCGCCTGGAGGGCCAGCGCGCGGGAGCCTTCGACGGCGGCGCGCACGGCCAGCTCCTGGACCTCGATCTCGTGCTGGACCAGGGCGGCGACGGGACCGGGCAGCGGGCCGACCGGGACGCCGCGCCACCGCCCCTCCGCGATGAGACCCGGCACCTCG
This sequence comes from Dehalococcoidia bacterium, assembly GCA_030649945.1. Taxonomy (GTDB): domain Bacteria; phylum Chloroflexota; class Dehalococcoidia; order SM23-28-2; family RBG-16-64-32; genus JAUSFE01. The sequence continues at coordinate 142,679 of JAUSFE010000104.1, forward strand.
ACAACGGCGTCCTCGGGCAGGTTCGCCACGCACCCCTGGTTCGGGATGATGAACGACGGCCTGGGCAGCGTGGCGCCGGCGAGCAGCCCGGCCATGATCTGCGTCACGCCGTGGCCGAGCCGCGATTCCCGCGAGGGCTTCGCTAGGAGCGAGGCGACAGGTTTCGCGCCGGCGCCCCAGGCCTCGATGTTCGCCCGGCTGAGCCCCCGCAGTTGGCCGAAGCGCTCGAAGTCGTAGCCACGGGTGCCGACGATCTCCGCCGCCCAGGGGATGTACTCGCCGACGTGATTATCGCCGGTCGTGGGGAAGACGCCCAGCCTCTCGAAGAGCAGGCGGCAGAGGGGCCAGACGTCCGGTGGGAGGGTCGCCAGGCGCCGCTGCAACTCCGGGAGCAGGTCGCCGCCGTCCGGACGGGAGCGCAGAGCGGTGATCCAGGTGAAGTGGTTGACGCCGGCCGCGTGGAGGTCGATGTCCGGCGGATCGCAGCCGAGGACGCCCGCCGCGAAGTGCACCGTCTCCGCAACGCCGTGGCAGAGGCCGATGGCACGGACGCCGGTGTAGCGGTGGACGGCCAGGCAGACGCGATTCTCCGGATTCGTGTAGTTCAGCAGCAGGGCGTCCGGCGCGAGCCGCTCGATGTCGCGGGCGATGGCGACCATAGGCGGCACGGAGCGCAGCGTGTGGGAGAGCCCGCCGGGGCCGCCGTTCTCGCTGAGCACGCTGGGGAAGCCGTGCTTGACGGCGAGTTCGTGGTCCAGCCGCCAGGTGCGGTCGCGGTCTAGCTCGATGGACGTCACCACGAAGCGGGCACCGGGCAGGGCTTCAAGACGTTCCGTCGTCGCGCACACGCTTGCGTCCCACCCGGACGCCTCGTTCAGCCGGCGGGCGAGCGCTGCCATGCGCGCGAGCGCGGCTGCGTCCGTATCGACGAGCCAGAGCTCGGCGCCGCGCAGCTCGGGCGTTTGGAAAACGTCGCGCAGCAGCTCCACGCCGAAGACGGTGCTACCGATGCCGATGGCGACGATCCTGGGGGCCATGCTGGGAATGTAGCAGGCGGGGTGGGTAGTGGATAGTGGATAGTGGATAGTGGATTGCGAGGAGTCGCTTGGTCAGCGCACGGTGCGGCCGGCGCGGCCGCTGTATTCGATGAGCTTGCGGGGGCGCAGGCGGATGGTGACGGCGTCTTCGCCGGAGGTGCGCTCCACGTAGCGGCGGCCCAGGTCCTCTCCCAGGTAGCGGACGGCCATCCGCAACCGGTCCTCCGCCGACAGCGGCGGGCCGACGACGGCGCGGCCGCGGGCCATGACGGCGTAGTAGGGAACGGTGCGGCTGTCGATCACCAGGGTCACTTCCGGGTTGACCTCGACGTTGCGGTGCTTCTGGGAGCCGTTGCCGGTGCTGATGGTGAACTCGCCGCCGTCGTAGAGGTACCAGACGGGAGCGGCGTGGGCGCGGCCGCGGCGGTCCACGCTGGCCAGCACGGCCACGTTGGCCCCGCCCAGGAAGCCTGTCCTGAGCTCGGTCGAAGGGTCGTCTCGCTCGCTCATGGCGCCCATTCTACAGCATGCGCAGTGATATAATCCCTCCGCTGTGGCGACGGCCAAACGGATCGAGGCAGAGGTGGACTTCGCGGCCCTGGAGACGGAGGCCGTGCGCCTGCTGCGCGACTACGTGACGATCGACACCACGAACCCGCCGGGCGACGTCTCGAAGGCGGCGGACTGGGTAGAGGCAGCGCTGCGCGCGGAGGGCATCGAGACGCTGAGGCTGGGGCCGGCGCCGGAGAAGGCCAACGTGGTCGCGACGATCGGCGAGGGAGACGCCCGGGGGAGGGGGCTGGTGCTGGCGCACCACATGGATGTGGTGCCGGCGGTACGGGAGGACTGGAGCGCTGAGCCCTTCGGCGGGGAACTGCGCGAGGGGTTCGTCTGGGGCCGCGGGACACTGGACATGAAGGGCTTCGGCGTTCTCAGCATGCTCTGCGCCCGCACCCTGAAGCGCCTGGGGCTTCCGTTATCGCGTCCGTTGCGCATTCTGGCGACCGCGGACGAGGAGGTGGGCGGCATCGGCGGGGCGAAGTGGCTGGCGGCGAACCACCTGGACGCCGTGGGAGGCGAGTTCCTGTTGACGGAGGGGAGCTTCGCGCGCGCCGGGCCGCGGGCCACGTACTACGCCGTGCAGGTGGCGGAGAAGGGCGTGAGCACGGCAAAGCTGACGGCGCGCGGACAGCCGGGGCACGCGTCCTCGCCGCGAGAGGACAACGCCGTCGTGCGCATTGGCCGGGCCCTGGCGAAGATCGGTGAGTACCGCTCGCCGCCCGCGGCGCTGGATCTGGCGCGGCGCTACCTCTCGGCCTTCCCGCCCCGCGCCCTCAGGCTTCCGGAAGGAAGGACGGTGGGCGGCCTGAGCGACGTGGAGATGGAGGAGCTGCTGTACCGGCTGAGCGGTGGCAGCCGCATCCAGAATATGCTGCGCAACACGTTCTCGCCGACGATGGTGAACGCCGGGCTGGGGCAGAACGTGATCCCGCCGCTCTGCGAGGCATATGTGGACTGCCGTACGGTGCCGGGCGTGAGCAGCGAGGGCGTGCTGGAGGAGCTGGCCCAGGTTATCGGCGACCAGGAGGTTCAGCTGGAACTGGTGAAGTCCAGCGTAGGCACGGAGTCGCCGGCAGAGAGCGAACTGTTCGGGGCGATCCGCCAGGCGGTGCACGGCGAGCGGCCGGAGGCAATCGTGGTGCCGTACTTGACGAGCGGCGGGACGGACTGCAAGCACTTCCGCCCGCACGGGATAGTGTGCTACGGGCACATCCCGTTCGAGCTGGACGACAGCGAGGCGGAGCGCATCCACGGCGTGGATGAGCGCGTGTCGGTCGAGAACCTGGGGCGGGCGCTGCGGGTACTGTGGCGGGTGGTCGTGGGAATGTGTGCGGGGAATGGGTGATGGGCTGGTGGCGAGTCGCCCCGCCCCGTCCGGCGTCAGGCTGAAGTCTGACCCGCCGAGAGCCGGAAGGCGCCGGCGCCACTGACAGGACGCTGTCAGGCGCCGGCGTTAGGCTGGCGGCAGCTGAGCGAACCAGGAAGGGAAAATGCGGGCCACTTACAGCGAAAGGCGCTTGACAGCGTCCGGGAAGACGCATAGGATAACCGCATCAGGTTTCGGTGCACAGCATTATGATGAGCGTTATCTACATCAGCCCCGTGCGCGTGACCCCTATGGTCAGCGACCACCCGGGAGAGATTGCGTTCGGAAGCGGGCCACCCTGACACCTCGATAACCCACAACAGGCAGAGCCCGTTTCCGGCAGGAAGCGGGCTCTAGTGTTTCTTGGGGGAAGACGATGACGATGAACACGGAAATGTCCATATTCGACAGGCCGGCAGAGGTGCCGGAAGACCTGCTAAAGCTGGCGGCCGAGAAGGGGTGGCCGGAGGACCTCATCCGCCGCGGGCTGGAGCTGCGCCTCCACCGGCGCGCGATGGAGTGGTGGATGACGACGGAGCGGCAGATGACGCCGGAGCTTGCCCGCCGCTTCCTGGACACCCGCGAGCAACTGCTGAACGGGACGATGCGCGTGCGCGAGGCGACCTGGACGGACTCCGAGGCGCTGGCGGACCTCTACGCCAGCTCTCCGGAGGAGATCGGCGACTGGGAGATCACCGTCGAGCGCGGCCCGTACGCGTTCGCGCAGTTCCGGCTGCAGGAACACGTGAGCGTTACGATCGTCGAAGACAAGGGGATCATCCTGGCTGCGACGGCCGATTCGTCCCGGAACACGGTCGTCGGCGGACAGCGCACGACGGCGCACATCGCCTCGGCCTGGCGAGTGCGGAAGGAGTGCCGGGGCCAGGGGCTGAGCCACTGGCTGCGGCTCATCGGCGGGCCGGGGTGCGGCTGGTTCGGATGGTACAACTACTACTACGTGCGCCCGCAGAACTTCGCCGCCCTCGGCTGGATCAAGACCTTCCTGAAGGACGCCGTGGAAGGCCTGGCGGAAGTGGAAGGCGACGTGCCGGGGATGCGCGTGAGCGTGCTCCACTTCGCGCCACGGCCGCTGCGGAGGGACAGGACCGGAATCCGGCACGTAACCGAGGCCGACCTGCCGCAGTGCCTGCGTCTGATCAACCGCACGCACAAGGGCCGCGACCTGTTCCGGCCGTACAGCAGGGAGTTCCTGGAGGAGCGCCTGAACGACCCCTGCTGGGGCGAGAAGCCGCCCTTCTGGGAGCCGGTCTACGGCTGGCCGGACTACTACGTGGTGGAAGAGGAGGGGCGCGTGGTGGCCTGCGGCGGGCTGTGGGACAAGGGCGCGCACGGGCGCGAAGCCTGGCGCCACAAGGAGACCGGCGAGACGAAGACCATTGACTGCACGGCGCTGCTGGACTTCGGCTACGCCGCCGGGCGAGAGGAGGCGATGGCGCGGCTCATCGGCTTCTTCATCGGCAAGACGCACGCACTGGGGCGCAGCCACCTGGCTGCGGGCGTCGAGCACCTGCCGCGGCTGGTGAAGGCGCTGGCGCAACTGGAGCCGACGACGGAGACGCGGGCACTCCACTGGCAGCGCTACGACCCGGTAGCGGACCAGTGGGTGGCGGACGCGCTCCAGCGGCCGTACACGGACCTGGCCTACTGGTGATGCCGTGAGCCGCTGGTTCGACCCGAGCGCCCCACTGCCGCCTTCGGCCACGGTAGCCCCGGTGCAGCACGTCTACAGGCGCATCCTGGGGCACATGCGCCTGTTCTGGCGCGGCATCGGCCTCAGCGTGGGGCTGGCCATGATCAGCTCGCTCTTCATCACGCTGCAACCGTGGCCGATCAAGTTCATCATTGACGGCGTGCTGGTGAACAGCCGGCTGAACCTGGGGCCGCTGGGCCACGTTGTAAGCGACACGGACGACGACAAGCTGGTGGTGGGCGCGGCGCTGGCGGGCGCTTACCTGGTGATCACGGTTGTGGGAGTGCTGTTCAACGCCGCCAGCTTCTACGCCATCGCGCGGACGGCGCTGCTCATGATCCACAACCTGCGCTCGCGGCTGGTGGGGCACGTGCGCTCACTCTCCATGCGCTACCACGCGAACCAATCGGTGGGGGACACCATCTGGCGGGCGATCAACGATGCGCGGAGCATCCAGGAGGTGATGATCTTCGGCATCCGCACGTGGACGGTGCTGGTCTTCCGGCTGGTGATCATGGTCGGTTTCATGCTGCTGCTGGACCCGCTGCTGACGCTGGTCTCGCTGGCGGTGCTGCCGCTGCTCTTCATCACGATCCACCGGCTGACGGCGCGCATTCAGCGCACCTCGCAGGAGAGCCGGGAGCACATGAGCCGCATGACCTCGCTGATCGAGCAGACGATGGGCGCGATCCGGGCGGTGCAGGTGTTCGGGCGCGAGGGGATGGAGCAGCGGCGCTTTGAGACGACGAGCATGAACTTCGTGCAGGCGCAGCTGAAGTTCCGCCGCTCCGAGCAGGTGCTGAACGTGGCCACCGTCGTCATCACCGGCCTGGGCACGGCGGCGGTGCTGTTCTTCGCCTCGTACCGGGTGATCCACAGCGCGCTGACGGTGGGGTCGCTCTGGGTGTTCGTGAGCTACATGCAGTCGCTCTACCAGATGATGAACGAGATCATGTTCGTGTACGGACCGTTCCAGGACGCTGTCGTGGGCGTGGGCAGGGCGTTCCAGGTGCTGGACGAAGCGTCCGACATCCGGGAGGCGCCGGACGCCATCGCGAAGACGTCGTTCGAGCGCTCGTTGCGGTTCCGGGACGTGCAGTTGCAGTACGAAAGCGGCCGGCCTGTGCTGCGCGGGGTGGACTTCGAGGTGTGCCGCGGCGAGAAGGTGGCGATTGTGGGGGAGACGGGCTCCGGCAAGACGAGCATCCTGAACCTCATACCGCGTCTCTACGATGTGACGGGCGGGGCCGTGGAGATGGACGGGGTGGACGTGCGCAGGCTCAAAATTGCGGACCTGCGAGACCTGGTGAGCATGGTGCCGCAGGAGCCGCTGCTGTTCGCAGCGACAGCGCGGGAGAACATCCTCTACGGGCGGCTGGACGCTACCCCGGAGGAGGTGCGGGCGGCGGCGACGGCGGCGCGGGCGGACGGCTTCATCCAGGAGCTGAGCGCGAAGTATGAGACGGAGGTGGGCGAGCGCGGCGTCAAGCTCTCCACCGGCCAGCAGCAGCGGATATCGATCGCGCGGGCGTTTCTCAAGAACGCGCCGATCCTGCTGCTGGACGAGCCGACGTCGGCGCTGGACCTGCGGACGGAGGCCGACTTCCTGGACGGCCTCTCGGAGCTGATGGCGGGCCGCACGGTGATCATCGTTGCGCACCGGCTTTCGACGATCCGCAATGTGGACCGCATCTATTTCCTGGAGGACGGCGTCTTCGCGGAGTGCGGCAGCCACGAGGAGCTGATGCAGCAGAAGGGCCATTATTACGAGCTGTTCATGCGCCAGTTCGGGTCCGGCGCGGCGGAACCAGCGATCGTCTGAGGGCCCGCTGAAGCGGCCCCGGCCGCACCCCCGGCGAGTTGAGAGAGCGAGGGGGCTCCGCTAATATAAGATGCGAGCGGGCGTAGCTCAGTGGTAGAGCATCTGCTTCCCAAGCAGAGGGTCGTGGGTTCGAGCCCCATCGCCCGCTCCAGATACGGATTCGACACCTGATGACCGCCAAGAGACGGTCTTTTTTCGTGGAAGCTTAGGGCCTTGATCTATCTGTCGTCGCCTCGGAGCATCGATCTTAGACACGAAATCATGGCCCTCTGCCATGCAAGCTGATGGCCGCCGCGGTGGCTTGCTCCTCATCGCGTATAATTCGCGCCATGGAGCGTTGGGATCCGCTACTGCACGACGGAGGGTGGCGTCCGCGTCGCTTACTTACAAGGAGATGCACATGACAGACTTGGAGAGGTACGAGACAGACGCGATCCGCGTGACCTACGACTCGGGCGTCTGCGTCCACGCCGCCGAATGCATTCGCGGCCTCCCCGAGGTCTTCAACGCCGACGCCCAGCCCTGGATCCAGCCGCAACACGCGGACCCCAACGCCGTCGCCGAGCAGGTCAAGCGCTGCCCCAGCGGCGCGCTTCAGTACCAGTTCCTTAAGCAGCCTCAATAACTCCCATCGCCCCGGCGTCAGCGGCTACGGAGGGTCGTGGGTTCGAGCCCCATCGCCCGCTCCAGATACGATTTTCTCTCCTCAAGCGCTACAGGCCGCGGACGTTACGTCGCTTGTCCCGGGGGGCCGGCCGCCGTTCATCCTGTCAAGGCGAGCCTGGCTCCGCAAGCTTGACGCTGGGCCGGTTGCCTCTATGAATAAGGGCCAAACGGACTGTGGGAACGTGACTCGACGCCCATTGTGGGCCCGTGTACGATGGGTCAGGATTGCATGTGACGGAGGGTACTGTATCGGCGGGAATAGCGTCGTGCTTCAGGGGCGGAGCGGCGGTTCATCCAGTGTGAACTCCGCTCCGTCAAATGGGGAGTCGGGCAGCCTGAGGCCCGAATAGAAGACTGGAAAGCACTCCAATGAGCCTGCAGCGGCTGCGATGGGCGACGATCATCGTCGCGATAGCGTTCCTTGTCGTGGTGCAAGGCGTGGCGATGGGTTTCGTGATGCCGGCGTTCGGCCGTGCGTACGGCCACGCGGTGTCGATCATCGGATTTGGCGCCGGGATCATCGTGCTCGCGACGATCCTCTACAACATCATTGACCGCATGCAGGCGCGCATTGTGCGACAGAATGAGGAGTCGGAAGCGCTGTACGAGATCGCGGTTGACATTGCGGCGCTCGACGATGAACGGCAGGTGCTCCAGTCGATCATGGACCGAGCGCGGGAAATGCTGAGTGCTGACGCAGCGGTGCTGTGTCTGGCAGGGCCCAGCGGGGCGCATGTGGCCGCGGCTCACGCTGGTCTGCCCGAGGCGTTTCGCGTTCAGGGCGTAGTTGCAGATGAGGGGCCGGTGACCGTGGACGGGCAGTTTGGCGTGGACCGCTGTCCCTTTGTGAATCCAGCGTTCAACAGGATGTCGACTGACCTGATCTCGGGAGGCGAGCGGATCGGCGAGATATGCGTGTTGTCGGCCGTGCTACGAGTGTTTGGGGAGGACGAAGTGCGCCTGTTAAGGGCGATTGCGCACCTGGCGGCGATCGAGGTACAGAAGGGCAAGCTGATGGAACGGGACCGGCTGGTGGCGGTACTGGAAGAGCGCGAACGGCTGGCTAGGGAGATGCACGACACTCTGGCCCAGGTTCTTGGGTACCTGCATCTCACGTCAGAGAGCGCGCGGGCGGGCCTGAATGCAGGAGACTTGGCGAAGACAGAGGGGGCGCTGGCGGAGATATCGTCCGTGGCGCACGAGGCGTACGCCGATGTGCGGGAGGCGATCCTGGGACTGAGAGAGACGGTCTCTCAGCGACGGGGTTTTGTAGACGCGCTGCGGGAGTATGCCGTGAAGTTCAGCCAGCAGGCCGGTGTATCGACCCAGGTGGATATACACGGCACAGAGGCGCTGAAACTGGCGCCGGAAGCTGAAGTGCAGCTGCTGCGCGTGATCCAGGAGGCGCTGACGAATGTGCGGAAGCACTCCGGCGCGCGGAAGGCGTGTGTGAGTCTCGATCAGCGGGACGGGCTGCGGATTACCATAGAGGACGATGGGAAGGGTTTTAACCCTGGTGAACTTGATGAAAACCGCGACCGGTTTGGCCTGTTTACGATGCGCGAGCGGGTGGAGCGCGTGGGTGGCCGGTTGGAGATTGATTCCGCCGTGGGCATGGGCACGAGGGTCTACGTGATATTCTCTGACGCGGAGGCTAAGCTATGAGCGCAGTCCGTGTAGTGCTGGTAGATGATCAGCAGCTGTTCCGCAAGGGTGTTCGCGCGCTACTGGAAGACGAAGACGGGTTCGAGGTTGTGGGGGAGGCGGGCAACGGCGCGCAGGGGCTAGAGACTGTCCTTGCCACACACCCAGATGTCGTCCTGATGGATGTGCAGATGCCTGTCTGCACGGGTGTGGAGGCGACCCGGAACATCAAGGCCCAGCGTCCGGAAACCCGCGTGATCATGCTCACGGTGTCGGACGTGGACGACGACCTGTTCGACGCCATCAAGGCCGGGGCGGACGGCTACCTGCTGAAGGACCTGAGGCCAGAAGAGCTGTTCCAGATGATCAGGTGCGTCATGGCTGGAGAAACGCCGATCTCGCCGCCGGTGGCCAGCAAGCTACTCGGCGAGTTCCGGAAACGCCCGTGGCGCGAGACCGCCCAGGCGGCAGGATCGGAGCTAACACAGCGGGAGAAAGAGATCCTGCAACTTGTGGCGTCGGGGCTAAGCAACGCGGAGATCGCCGCGCGGCTGTATATCGTGGAGGGGACAGTGAAGAACCACATCCACAATATCCTGGAGAAGCTGCACCTACAGAACCGTGTGCAGGCGGCAGGCTTCGCGATCCGGGAGGGATTGGTACATCCGCCAGCCGAAACGCACGAGGGGCCCTAGACCCTCGCCTCCTGTATCCAGGCCTATATCCCTGCTGTATCGCTGAGTCCGGCAAAGACCTCAGGCTCCTGTTCCGCCAATCTACCCTGAAGCAACTGCACAGCGTTGGCCGGTGGCCGTAGTATACGGTCAGGAGCAACCAGGAGAATGCGCAGGTCAAGGGTAGTGGTGCTGTATGTACATCCTCTGTTTGGTCAGGGGATTGGGCAGCTCCTGCGATTACACAAGGACCTCGAGGTGACCTGCCTCCCGGTTTCTGAGGACCAGCACGAGGCGTTGCGGCGTCTGCGGCCCCGCGCCATTGTGCTTGAGGCGACAGAGGACGGCCTCTCCCGGAAGACGCTGCAAGACCTGCCGCCGGCGATGGTGATCCGCGTGGGGCTGGACGAGAACACGATGGACGTGTACCAGCGCCACCAGATCGTCAGCGCCGGTCCGGACAACCTGGTGGAAGCGATCCACTCCGGCCTGCGGCGCAAGGCCTCCTGATCTCTTTCGTCTCTGTACTCTCTGTCCCATCACACATCGCCGCGTGTACCTAACATGTGACCGTAGGTTCATGTTGCCGGCCCTCTTGAACAGCAAGAGTTAGCTAGGTACGGAGGAGAGAGATGTCAACCGGAGAGATAACCGACGCGAGCTCGATGGCAAATCCGAAGCGCGGCGGCGGCCACTTCATGGATTCGGGACTGAATCGGATGATCATCTGGTCGGCGGCCCTCCTGGTGGTCTCCGTGGTGGGCTTCGCGGTCTACTACTACGTCGATCAGTCCGGGTCGGGCGATTCGGGGCTGGCGGGGCGGGAACTGGCAGTCGCCGAGCAGGCGGTGCGAGACGACCCCACCAACATCACAAACCGCCTCGTCCTGGCGGACGTTTACTTCGCGCGGCAGCGCTACGAAGACGCTGCGACACAGTATGAAGCGGCCCTGGCCATCAACGCCAAGAGCACGCTGGCCCACGTGGGCCTGGGGCGGGCGCTGATGCAGAGTGGGGACTTCGCCGGGGCTTCCGAAAGCTTCCAGACAGTCATTGACCTGTCCAAGGAAGAGGACATCTCCGGGAATCTGGTCCAGAGTTCTTACTACAACCTGGGCAACATAGCGCTGGACCAGGGGAAGCCGGATGAGGCGGTGGAGCATTTCAAGCAGGCGACCACTCTCGAACGGAGCGACGCTGACTCCTGGTACCTCCTGGGCACCGCCTACCTGCAGAGCGGGAAGCTGGATGAAGCGATCGCAGCGCTGGGACAGGCGGTCCTGTTCGTTCCGAACTTCACTGAAGCCTACGAGGCGCTGGCCGGAGCGTTTGACCAGACAGGAGCGAGCGCGGGAGCGCTCTATGCGCGCGGCATGGCAGCCTACTCCAGGGGGAACCTTGGAGACGCCGCCGACAAACTCGAATCTGCAATCGAATCCTCCCCAACCCTGGCGGAGGCACACGCCGGCCTGGGCCTGGTCCGCGAGATCCAGGGCCAGAAGGATGCGGCGATCGTCGCCTACCAGCAAGCTCTGCAACTTAAGCCTGATGACTTCCTCGCCAGAAACGGCCTTGCCCGCCTGACCGGGGCATCGTCCGGGACGGGTCTCCCGGCGAACCACCCGACGGCAGCGAGCGGCGAGGGCGGTGAGCAAGGGGTGACGCCATGACCAGTACCGAATGGCCTGAACAGGCTCCAGGATCGCCGGGCGGTGGATCCTCGGGATCCCGCTGGTCGACAGGGCTCAAGATCGGGATCCTTCTCCTCATACTGATCGCGCTGGGCTGGGTACTGCTGATCACCGGCCAGTACTGCAGTACCGGCAAGCCGATAAGTGAGCTTCCGGGCGTGCCGGGACCCGTGGACGACCTATTTGACAGCAGTTCGTTCACATACGTGTCGTCGATCGAGGGGCTGAACAACCCCATGGGAGTTGCCGTTGGCCTGGACGGCAAGGTGTACGTCACAGAGACCGGCGGCGCGCACAAGATCCACATCTACGACAGCCTGGGGACGCAGGAGCTGGGGTCGTTTTCGTCGCCGGGAAGCGATACAGCGGATCGGGTGCCGATGTACGTTGCCGTGAACCCGGACGGCGACGTCTACGTCAGCGACCGCGGCGCCTCCAAACTATTCATCTTCTCCCCGGACGGAACGCCGAAGGGAGAGGTGGCTCCTCCTGAGGGAACTGAGAACTGGCACCCGCTAGGGCTGACCTTTGACCAGGCTGGCAACCTCTATGTGGCAGATGTGACTCTCGGCAAGCACCGCGTCCTGGTTATGGATCCCGCCGGCAAGCTAAAGCTGAGCTTCGGGACTCAGGGGGAAGAAGAAGGGCAGTTCTCGTACCCGAACGGCATCGCCGTCGATGGCCAGGGCCGGATCTTCGTGACTGACAGCAACAACGGCCGCATGCAGGCGTTCGACAAGGACGGCAAGTTCTTGTTCCTCATCAGCCGAGGCATGAGCAAGGGTGACCTCGCAATGCCGCGAGGCATCGCTATCGACACCAAGGGCCGTCTGCTCATCGTCGACACCACCCGCGCGTCCATCCAGGCCTACAAGGTCTCCGATTCCGGAGGGGCCGATGCGAATGGCACGTCCGTGGAGTTCAAGGGCGTCTTCTACGGCGATTTGGACAGAAGGATCTCCTTCCAGTTTCCGAACGGTATGGCCCTGGACGGCCACAACAAGGTCTACATCGCGGATCGCGGTAACAACCGCGTCTCGATATGGGAGTACTGATCATGCGTAACCCAATTCGCCTTATCAAAAGCAACGGCAAGGGAGCCGAGTTCCAGGGGGCGTGGTCGAGGTTCTTTCTGCCTGGATGCCAGAAAAGGAAGGAGGTGAGAAATATGAGAAAGACGGCTCTCATCATCGGCCTGGTTGCCGGCATTGCCGTGGCGTTGCTGGCGGGTCTGGGCACGAGTTCAGAGACGGCTTCAGCGGATGCTGGGCCACACGTGTCCACGGGTTCAGACGCTACACCTGACAAGTGCGCCAGCTGCCACCGCCTGCACTCCGGTCAAAACGAGTTCCTGCTGAAACAGGCAGGTTCAGTGGAAGATTTCTGCTTCGCCTGCCACGGCAACGGCGGGCCGGGATCTTACCTGGCGGTGGAGGAAGGGACATCCTACGGCGATGGGGCTCAGGGGTTGAGAGCGGGCGGCTTTGAAGAAGCCCGTATCGACACCACTGACCCGAACAGTGCCCGTCCGGCTCCGACTCCTATCGGGTACGCGGTGACCATCGGTGTGCTGGCAACGAAGCAGGAAGTCAAGTCCCAGCACGCGGTTGACGGATCGGCTGGGACGATGTGGGGATACGGCGTGCCAGGGACATCTGGTGCGGGCATCAGCAACGAGCTGGAGTGCACTTCGTGCCACGACCCGCACGGTAACGGCAACTATCGCATCCTGAGGAGCGTACCGACTGGATCCGACGCGGCCGGCTACACCATCCCTGACACCTACCCGAAGGCGGCGGCCAACTACACCACCAGCAACTACTTCAACATGAACCACGATGTGGACGGCAACGGCGTTGGCGACGCCCTTCCGGGTGCTCTTCCGCTCGGCGCAACTCCTGCTCCGGGTCAGAGCATCTTTGTGGACACATCCCGGTGGTGCAGTCAGTGCCACACCCGCTACCTCGCGCAGCGGAACACTGTTGTTCCCACTCCTGTGGCTGGGTCGGTCGATCCCAATGCCAGCCGGATGGATAGCGGCGACGATATCTTCACGTTCCGCCACACCAGTGCCGGCTGGGGCCTAAATTCCAGCGCACCCTCGGGTGTGCCGGGTCCGAATTACGGGAAGGCCACGTTCAACAACCGCGCGTGTATCACCTGTCACGCCACGCACGGAAGCAACGCGAGCATGCCGGGCAAGCCCGCGGCCTCGCCCGCGCCTGCCACCCATTACTCGTCCAGGGTCCCGTGGCCGGATGGCAGCACCATCAACCCGGAGAACGACCTTGAGCGCGCAAGCCTGCTGAAGATGAACAACCGCGGTATGTGCAAGAAGTGTCACTCGGCACAGTAGTTTAGCGATCCGAACCGGGGGGAGGTTCAGCCTCCCCTCCCTCCGGCGGTCGCTTCCCCCGAGAAAGGAGGTGCAAGAATGAAGATGGCGGCGCTCATGGGCCTTGTTGCGGGCGCCGCTTGGCAGCAAGAAGAAAACGCTAAACCGTGGAACCGGAGAGGAGACGAGGAGAGGTGAGCGGGAAGCTGGTGCTGGTGGTCCTCATGGCAGGCCTGCTGGCGGCGGCTTTGGTCTCCCAGGGCCGCGGAGGTGTTGCCCTGGCGGATGGCGGGCCGCACATCGCCACAGGCTCGGATGCGACGCCCGATAGGTGCGCGAGTTGCCACCGGATCCACACAGCGGAGACCGATACCCTCCTCACCTCCGGTCCCACAGAGATGGACTTCTGCTACACGTGTCACGGCACGGGCGGCACGGGGTCCGACCTTGACGTCCAGGGTGGCAAGCAGCGGTCCAACAACTCGGCCCTTCGCGCCGGCGGGTTCGACTTCGCTTCCATCAATACCACCGACCCAGCACCCGATTCGATCGGGGTGCTGGGTACGGCACAGGCGGTCACATCCTGGCACACGGCCGACGGGACGACCGCCGGCACACTCTGGGGCAACGGCGCCCTGAACTCGGGTGCGGGGCCCAGCTTCACCCTGCGATGCAGCGCCTGCCATGACCCTCACGGCAACGGGCAATACCGGATTCTGAGGCCTATACCTGCGGGTTCCGGCGCGACGGAACCTGCCAACGTCACGGACGAGGCGGACCCCAAGGTGTACTCCACGACGAACTACTTCGAACCGGGCCCGGTGTCCGGCATCCAGATGTCGAGCTGGTGCGCGACCTGCCACACCCGATACCTGGCGAGTTCCACCGCCAGCTCCGGCGACGCTATCTTCGCGAACCGGCACGTCAGCGACGGCACGTCCGGGCGCAGTTGCACTAAGTGCCATGCGTCGCACGGCACAAACGCGGGCGCGTCCGGGACATACTCATCAGTGGGCTATCCCGGCGGCGGTAGGGGCACTACCAACACGGCAGAGAGCAGGCTCCTCAAGATGGACAACCGGGGAATCTGCATCAAATGCCACACGGAGGTACTAGCGCTGACCGTGCATGCGCTCGAGGCTCCCGCCCCAACGCCGGCCGCCGTTATGCTCCAGGGCGACGCCGATTGTGACGGCAAAGTCAACTCCGCGGACGCCTTTGTTATCGTCCGCGATGTCGCTGGTCTCAATGGTTCCTCTGCTTGCCTGGCCGCGGGCGACATCGACTGCGACGGGGAGCGCACCTCCCTGGACGCGCTCGGCATTCTGCGCTACGTAGCCCACCTTTCAGTCGATCAGCCGGCGGGCTGTCCGCCCATCGGAGCTGCGCGTACGGTGACGCCCTCGCGCGGCGCTGAGACGTCAAGTCCCACAGTTGCGCCTTCACCCACACCAGAAGCCTCTGCGCCATCGGCGCGCGGGGCGACGAGTTCGCAGGCGTCTTGAACAGACACGCGGAGTGCTCAGCCACAACCCGCATCCGTTGACTGCTGTCAGAACCGCTCCAACGGCGTCGGGCTGGCTGGCGTCCGGGCCCCCGGGCGGGACGGCTGGGGTTTGCAGCAACGGCGCCGCTCGCCCCGAACGTGCAGCCGTGATCGGGCGAGACAAGCCCGTTATAGTCCGGGCCAACGGGCAGGGCGTGCACGCTTTGTGTGTCACGGTAAGGACCACAGTGCGGAGATTCATTAGTCGCGGTTCGAGGCTTCAGTGTGCGAGAGCGATCCCTAACGGCAGATACATACCGTCCGCTACGTGCTGTATCCCGAATGTACGTCCCGACGGATGGAACGCTGCGAGCGGCGAATCAGATGATTGTTTCAAAGAGAGGAAGATGTGGCCGTATCACGACGCGATCTGCTGAAAGGGCTCGGCGGTGTCGCGGCACTGTTGCTCGCCGGCGCCGTTGGCATTGGCCGTTTTCCGCTATCGCTCGCCGGTGGACAGACCAGCCATAAGAAGGCGGACCGGCAGTGGGGGATGGTGGTGGACCTCCGCCGCTGCGACGGCTGTAAGGAATGCACGGGGGCGTGCCAGGTTACCCATTACCTCACGAACGACCAGGAATGGATCAAGGTGTACGAGGTGGAGACGGAGAATGGCGGCACGGTCTTCATGCCCCGCCCCTGCATGCATTGTGAGGAAGCGCCCTGTCTGAAGGTTTGCCCCGTCCGGGCGACTTACAAGAGCGATGAGGGAGTCATCCTCATCGACCAGGATTTGTGCATCGGCTGCCGGATCTGCATGGCGGCATGTCCCTACGATGCTCGCTACTTCAACTGGTGGGACCCGCCGAAGCCGCCCGAGCCGTTTGACAATCCCATGCCGGAGTTCCCGGTGCCTCAACAGCGTGGCACGGTCGGGAAGTGCGTGCTCTGCGTGCATTACACGGCCGAAGGCCGGTTGCCTGCCTGCGTCGAGGCGTGCCGGATGGATGCGATTTACATCGCAGACCTGACAACCGGCGTGATGACCAACAGGTCAGGTGAGACGTACCAGCTTCGGCAGTATCTCCAGGAGAACGACGCTTTCCGTTACAAGGAAGAGCTAAACACGAGCCCGAGGGTGTGGTACGTGACCGGGCACGGCCAATCGCTCGACAGGAAAAACCAGGGATAGCAATGGACCGTCCGTTCGAGACGGAAGCACACGACATCAGGGCGGCCGCGGTGACGCCCATCCTGCAGCCGGGACCGTTGTTCTGGCCACTAACGCTATTCCTCTCTCTGATAGTCCTGGCGGGGGCGGTGGCCATGTTCCAGCAGCTCATGTTTGGCCTCGGTGTGACCGGCCTCAACAACCGGGTATCGTGGGGCTTCTATATTACCGATATGGTGTTCTTCATCGGGCTGAGCTATGGCGGCGCGGTGACTTCCGCTATCCTGCGGCTGACCAATGCGCCCTGGCGGGCGCCGATGGTGCGTCTTGCAGAGGCCACGGCTCTCGTGACGCTCTTGATCGGCTCCCTGTTCCCGATCATCGACCTGGGGCGGCCCGACCGCATGCTGAACCTCCTCTTGCACGGACAGGTTGGTTCGCCCGTTCTGTGGGACGTCGTAGCCATAAACACCTACATGGTGGCCACGGTGATCTTCCTGTTTCTGCCACTCATTCCTGACATGGCGATCTGCAGGGACCACCTGGGTCCGGCCGCGGGGCGCTTGCGGAAGCTGCTGTACGACCGGCTTTCGCTGGGCTGGCGCGGCACGCCAGGCGAGAAGAACATCCTGGAGCGGAACATGACGGTCGTGGCGGTCGTCATCATCCCGCTGGCGGTGTCGGTCCACTCCGTCCTGGCGTGGCTGTTCGGGATGACAGTGAGGCCGGGGTGGAACAGCACGATCTACGCGCCCTACTTCGTTGTGGGAGCACTGTTCTCAGGAGTGGCAGCAGTCATTGTCATCATTGCCGCGTTCAGGCAGGCATATCACCTGGAAGCCTTCATAACCGAGCAGCACTTCAAGTACCTGGCGAACATGCTGTTGGCGCTCGGAATGGCTTACGGATATTTCCTGTTCGCTGAGGTCCTCACGGAAGGGTACAAGATGGAGGGCGTGTCGATGGGCGAGGGCTCGGGGTCGCTGCTGCAGGAGATGCTGCTGGGCCGGTACGCCCTTCTGTTCTGGGGATTCGTCGCCGGGGGGTTGGTCATCCCGATCGCGCTCACCTCCCTGCCGCTGACACGAAACGTGCCGGGTATCGTCATTGCCGCGACCCTGGTCGTGGTGGCGATGTGGGTGAAGCGCTTTCTCATCGTTGTGCCGGCCATGGCCACGCCCCTGATGCCGATGGACTGGGGCGCCTACTGGCCGAGCCGGGTGGAGATAGCAATCACGCTGGCTGCCGTGGCGGCTGTTCCGCTGATGCTAATGCTCTTCTTCCGCATCTTTCCAATCCTTTCGATCTACGAGATGGAAGAATTCGCCGAACACGAGGAACTGGAAACGGGCCCGGAGGCCTCCGGCGTGGCAGCCTGGTGAGCGATGCGCGTCGCTGGGAGTGCCATCCTTGTTGCAGCGGTGGTGCTCTGTCTTCGGACGGCCGCGGTACCGGTGCTGGCTGACGGCGACCGGCCAATCTCTCTGATTGCGCTTCCGCCCGAAGCAGGGGAAACCGCACACGAGAGCGTGGTGCTGTCTGCCCAGATCGAGAGCGACGAAGGGCCGGTCGGCGGGCTGTCCGTCAACTTCTACATCGTCACGACCGTGTTTGGCGAACGGCTAATGAAGGTGGGTGAGGCGCTCTCTGACGCTAGCGGAACGGTGTCGGTGGTGTACAGGCCCACGTGGACAGGCGACCACACCGTGGTGGCGCACTTCGACGGCGCGAGCGGCTATGCGGCAGCGGAGACGTCGTTCCATTTCGATGCTCAGGTCGCCGAATCGGCGTTCGAGCCCGCGGATTTTGGATTGAATCCTATCCGCCGCGTGCTCCCATTTGCCGTGGGTATGGCGGTGCTTGTCGTCTGGGCCAGCCTCGGCTTCGCGCTCGTGAACACGGCCATGGGTATCCGCTCGGCGGCCCGGGCTGCACCGGTGCCCTCACCGGTGCAGGCGTCAACGTATCCGGTGTTCATACCGCCTCCGCCAGTAGCGCAGGATCAGACCGCAAGACGCCTCGCGATGGTAGTGGCCCTGCTGGTGGTTGTGGCGGGAGTGCCGCTGATCTGGTTTACCTTGAATGTCTCCGACCGGGGTCATGAGACCGGCGTTGTTGCAGATGGTCTGATTCCGGGTGATCACCACACGGAACCTGTGGCCGGGCAGCCGCTGCCGGCTACCCTGGTGAGGTCTGTCCAGACCGTGAAGTTCGACGAGAACGGCCAGCCCACATCGGGATCCGTGCCGATACCGGCGGACCTGGCGATTACTGCCGGCCGTGTAAGAATACTGGATTCGACCGGTGGCCGCATTGTGACGGTCGCGCCAGACGGCGAGTTGATCCCGATCCAGCAGGGGCGCGGTGTGGACGGGACGTCGCTCAAGGGGTCACCGGCCATGTCGTCGCTGGGCGAGCGGTTGTTCGTAGTTAGCGCGCGCGGAGACCGGATCGTCGTTGTCGATGAGTCAGGCTTGATCGAGGGCTCGATCGTTCCTTCCCTGCCAGCGGGGCAGAACCCCGTCGCCGTCACCGGCATCGCTCTCTCTGACACAGGGAGGATATGGCTGAGCGACGCGGCGAATCACAGGGTGCTCCTCCTGAACGGCCGCGGTGAGTTCGAACTGGTGATCGGAGAGGGAGTTGCGTCCAGCAGCGATCAGGGCTTTGACACGCCAACCGGCCTGGCTGTTGACGAAGACGGCAACCTGTATGTGAGCGATACGGGTAACCGCGTTGTGAAGAAGTACTCTTCCCTGGGCATTCTGTTGCAGGTGATCGGAGAGGGACGGCTGGAAACACCGCAAGGAGTGACCGTCAATGCAGCCGGCAGGATCTTCGTTAGTGACACCGCTGCCCGCCAGGTCTCGGTGTTCGCGCCCGACGGCTCTCACCTGGGTTCGATTACCGACCCGAACCTCGAGGAACCGCACATCGTCCGGACCGACGGGGACGACCTTTATGTGTTGGACAGCCTGGCCGGGATGCTCGTATTCCGGGTGTTAGAGGCCCAGGTGAGCGTCCCATGAGAGTCCTGTTCTGGGTGTTAGCTGGGTTATTCCTGACAGCGGCGATATTTGTTGTGCGGTCTGGAGTCGATGTTGCGCTCAGCGAGCACAAGGATGTAGCGAGCACAGCCCACAACGTGGCGACGGCCGGTACGCCGGTGTGCATCTACTGCCATGTGCCGCGCGACGCGGCAGGTCAGCTCCTGTGGCCGAATGGGCAACCCAACGCCAAGAGTGATTTCGCCGGCCTGAAGCGCCTGTGTTTCAGTTGCCACGACGGTACCGTGACACGAGAGCGAAGCTACGTGTTTAACCCCGAGCGGCCTGACCACGTTCGGACCGCGGGCGTTACTGGGCAAGACTGTGACCGGTGCCACGACGCGCACGGGACCAGCAACAAGAAATTCCTGAGAGTCCCGGCAAATGCCAACTTCTGCTGGAACTGCCACTTCCGGGCC
This sequence comes from Dehalococcoidia bacterium, assembly GCA_030649945.1. Lineage (GTDB taxonomy): Bacteria > Chloroflexota > Dehalococcoidia > SM23-28-2 > RBG-16-64-32 > JAUSFE01. The sequence continues at coordinate 162,309 of JAUSFE010000104.1, forward strand.
GGGCCAGCAGACCATCCCGTGGGAGTGGACGCAATCGCCGCGGGCATGCACCCGGTGGACACCCAGTTCAATCCGAAAGCCGGTGATTACAGCGGCACCCGCCTGTGGAACGAGGACGGAACGGGGCCCGGGAACAGGGTGATGTGCTTGACGTGCCATAACCCGCACGGCGGCCAGCCGAACACGCTAATCACGACAGTGGAATATGATTCCGAGGGGGGCTCCTTCCAGGCGCTCTGCCGCAGTTGTCACGTAGACCGCTGAGTGGGTGAAAGATGGAGAAAATCTCTTACCAACCATGGGATCAGAAGCCGCAGCGACGCCGGGATACTACTCCGGCACTCGGTACGTTGATAGTGCTCCTGATCGCCGGTGGACTGATTATGGCTGTCCTCTTCCCACCAATTGAAGGCGTGAAGACCGGTGTTCCGGTAAGCAGGAAGTTATCAACCCTGAACTATCCTGCCGTGGTGACGCGGACGATAGGGCAGCCGGTGGGAGGGACATGGACGCTGCCCACCTCGGTTGCCGCCATCGGTGATACGAAGTATGTCCTTGACACCGGTGACAACCGGATCCTTGAACTGGATGCGGAGGGTCGCCTGGCCGCCACCCTTGACCGCGCGTCCGACAATCGGCTCGATCTACGGCAGCCGATGGCTATCGCGACCGACGGCGCCAGGTTGTTCGTCGCCAACTCCCTGGCTAGCGAGGTAGTGGTATTAAACACATCTGGGGCGGTGGACAGGGTCATAAGGCTCGAAGCTCAGCCCGGCGACAAGACCCCACGGCCTATAGGCGTGGCGGTCGGCGGCAACGGGGGCATTATCGTTTCGGACGCCGACAACCATCGGGTCCTGATTCTGGATCCAGAGGGGCGACAGGTCAATTCGTTCGGAACCGGCACGAGAGCGGGAGGATCCCAGGGCCTCAACGTGCCCGGCGGCGTGGCACTCGACGCTGCGGGCAACATCTACGTTGTGGATACGCTCAACGGTCGGATTGTGAAGCTGTCGCCGGAGGGGGAGTTCATGCGCGACTTCGCAAGCCTGGCGGACACGGCAGGATCACTCGCACGGCCGAAGGGCGTCGCCGTGGACGGGAAGGGCCGCATCTTTGTCAGCGACGGACTGCAGGCGGCCATCGAGGTGTTCAGGCCGAATGGGGACTATCTGGGGGTGATAGGACGTCGAGACACCGACGATCCCGCGGCGGGCTCGATCTTCGAGACGCCATCGGGGCTGGCGCTTTCCGGGGACACGATGATCGTGGTGGACGGCGTGCTCGGATTGATCGTGCTGCAGTTGTCCGAGCCGTCTTCCAGCTCGGGAGCGGGGGACTAACTCGCGATGCTGGACGCACCGGCGCAGAGACGAATCAGCCGTCGGCGCCCGTGTGGTCAGATCGCTCGCGCGGCGAAGGAGAGATAGATGGGCATCTTCTCCGATAACCTGATCATCATCCTGGGCTTAATGATCCCCTTCGCGGGCATACTGTTCCCGATTCTCGTCCTGCTGCTATTCCAGGTGTCGCACCCGGAAGCCCCTGCTGCCGAGGCTGTCTCCCCGGAGGACGCGCTTGACCGCACAACGCGGCCCGTTTCCGCCCCTATCACGGGAGGGAAAGCCGTTCCCGGAGACAAGCGGCCGATCCCGATCGACTCCGCCGAACTCACGTGGGTCAGAGACCGTCTGCGGGAGTCGGATGTCTTCGAGGGGCTGACTGACAACGAACTCAGGGACTTAGCTGCGATCGGCCACCGGCGAAGGGTCAGCGCGGGCGAGCGTCTGGCCGAGGGGGGTAGTCGCGGCGAGATGCTCTTCGTAATCCTTGAGGGCGAGCTGCGTCTACTGACGCACGGCCTTCAAGAGATCCCTGTGCGGACGGCGCATGCCGGGGAAACCGTGCCGCTGGCTGTCATCATCGACCCGCCCGTTCTGGTCACGACGGTTGAAGCCCCTGCGGACGGTGAGGTGTTCGTGATCCCGCGCAAGCGTCTTCTTGACCTGTTCGAGAAGCAGCCCCTGATGGGGTTCCATGTGTACAGGGCGGCCGCCAAGGCATTTGAGCACCGGTATCGCATGACCCTCGACCGCGGCATAAACGCCGAGGGGCAGAGTCGAGGTGACTAGGAGGATTCTGCCATGACTCACGATAACACGAGCCTGGCCGAGAATTGGCGGCGATCACCGGCCGCGCAGGGTGTCGCGCTGGGCTTGGTGCTGGGGCCTGTTGGCATGTTCCTGGCGTACGTGTTCTCGTCCAGGGACAAGCGGCAGGTGAGGCTCCTTGGCGCTCTGAAGGGGTCATTGGCGGCGGGTGTGGCGATGCTGGTCGCCGCACTGCTGGTGGTGCTCGCGATCAGCGTTTTCTGAGCCATTCACGAGCGCCGCCCGAAATGCACTCGCCGGACGGTCGTGCCGGACGGCATAGCGGCCACAGTGGTTAAGGCTCGTCTCGGGCGTCCGCTTCCGGAAGCGGGCTTCTCTACCCCTTGATATATGCCTTCCGCTACGGGGAAACCCGAATGGCAGACTGCATCTGCCTGTGCCCGCTGTATCCAGAATGTACGCCGCGACGGATGGAACAGCCTCTATGCGAACCCGATGATGGTATCGAGAGACGTAGAAAGGAGAAGCCCGACATGAAGGCTCACGAGACGCAGAGTCGTTGGGCGCCGGCCATCATGATAGCGGCCGCGGCTGCCGGGCTCGTGATCGTCGCCGGGCTGGTGGTTCTGTTCGCGTCCGGCGCCGGCTCCGACGACGGTAGCCCCGCGATGGGCGTCCAGGATCGGGAGACTGGCCGTGCGCTACCGGAGTACGCAATGGCGGCTGGAGATCAGGCGGCGATGGCCTACCAGTTCGCGCTGGACCGCCCGGACGTGATGCTGTGGATGCCGTGCTACTGCGGCTGTGGCGGACACAGCGATCACAAGAACGCGCGAGACTGCTTCGTCAAGCCGGCGAGTTCCTCCGGCGACATCCAGTTTGACGAGCACGGCTCGACTTGCAACGTGTGCGTCGATATCGCGCTGAGGGCGCGGGAGATGACACTGGCAGGCCGGCCGTTAAGCGAAATCAGAGCGGCAGTGGACCAAGAGTTCAGCAGCATCGGTCCGGGGACGGACACGCCGCTGCCGCCGGAGTAGGGAACGAGGCAATGAGCGAGCGAAAGAAGTCATCCGGAACAGCGAGGTACTTTGAGGTCCTGGGGCTGCCTCTGGACGCAGGCGGACAAGACATCGAGGTGCGGTACCAGGAGCTTTCAGCGTATCTGACTTCAGGCGACCTGCCGCCGCAACTGCAGGATTGGGCTCGCGAGCAGGCGGCGCGGGTGGATGAAGCCTACGCAGTGCTGTCCGACCCGGACCTCCGCGCGGGGCTAGAAGATGAACTTGAAGAGGAAGCAGTGGCGGCGCCGGCTGTGTCCAGCGCGATCCCTGCGCCAGTGCGCAGCACCAGGAACAGACGAGCGGCGGCGCGGCTGCCGCTGATGGCGCTGGCGCTGGGGATCTTCATCGGCGTGGCGGCCCTCGTGGCTGTCATCATCGCGGAGATGGGCCTGGGCGGCGGAAGCTCCGAGGACCCGGCCGCGGCTCAGCAGACCCAGGATGACCAATTCGTTCCCATCGACACCGAGCGTGTGGCGGAACTGGTCACCTCGTACCAGGAAGACCCGACCAATCCCGAGACGTTGTTCGAGCTGGGCGAGGCGTACTTCCTGGCCGGCGAGTGGCAGCAGGGGCAGGAGTGGTTCACGAAGCTGGTGGATGTGGATCCGGCCAACGTTCACGCCTGGACGGACATCGGGACCTCGCACTACAACTTGGGGCGACCGGAAGAAGCGAAGGCGGCCTGGCAGAAGGCGCTGGAACTGGCCCCGGACGACGCACAGCTGCACTACAACATGGGGTTCCTGTATGCGAACTCCGAAACGCCGGACTTTGAGGCCGCGAGGCGGGAGTGGCAGGCGGTGCTTGACCTGGCGCCGGGAACGCAACTGGCCCAGACAGTGCAGGTGCACATGGAAGGATTGCAGGCAGGGGCGAGCCCGGAGGCGTCGCCGGGGGCGTAGGGGAAGAGATGGACGGCGACAACCTCAGTCTCCTCATCGCGTTTGCCGCGGGTGTTCTGTCGTTCGCATCGCCGTGCTGTTTGCCGCTTGTCCCAGCGTATATCGGGCATATGGTGACGGTCTCCGGAGAGCGCCCGGCACCGGCGCCGCGGGTGATTAACTTCATGCACGCGTCGGCGTTTGTGGCAGGCTTCTCAATAATCTTCATCGGTTTTTGGTCTGCGCTCGGGATGATCGGCTATGCGGTCATCGACAACGCGCAGTACATGCGGGAAATCGGCGGGGCGATCCTGGTGTTCATGGGGTTGCACCTGCTGGGTGTGATCAACCTGGGTTTCATGAACCGTGAGTACACGGTGAACCCTAAGGAGTCGCCAAACCCCGGGTACGGCCGTTCGCTAATGCTGGGGATGACGTTTGCGGCGGGTTGGACACCCTGCATCGGACCGGTGCTGGGGAGCATCATCGGGCTGTCAGTCATCGAAGGCGACCCGGCGAAGGGGGCGCTGTTTCTGGCGGCGTTTTCGGCCGGCCTGGGACTGCCGTTCCTGGCCATGGCCGTGGCGTTGGAGCCTATCTCCGCGCAGCTGCGGAAGATCCGCCCGCTCCTGGCAACAGTGCCGTTGGTGAGCGGGGTGCTGGTGGTCGCGGTGGGCCTGCTGATGCTGACAAACAACTTCTTCCGGATCAGCCAGTTCTTTTACTGGGGTTACGTGTAGGCGGCCATGGAGACCGTCGGAAGTCAGGCTCGAGTGCCACAGCGGACTTACTGGGAGACGCGGGTCCTGGGCCGGATGTGGCATTTCTTCACGTCGGTTCGCCTGGCGCTGGTGTTGATCCTGGCGATCACGGCAGCAGTGCTGGCCGGAACCCTTCTGGATCAGGCACCACCATCCGTGAGGTCTGAGCCGGCAATGTACGCGCAGTGGCTGTCGCGCGTTGAGGGCACGTACGGGGTCTTCCCGACAAAGGTATTCGATTTCTTTGACCTTTTCAATGTGTTCCACACCCTGTGGTTCCGGCTGCTGTTGGGCCTGCTTACGGTGAACATCATCGTCTGCAGCCTGAACCGCTGGAAGGGGATATGGCGCACGGTGTTCCCGCCGCGGATCCGTATGACGGACGCGTTCTTCCAGCACGCGCGTTTCAACGCCAGGTACGTGATGGATGAGCCCGCTGAGGCGGCCGCTGTGACGGTGAAGAAGGGCCTGAAGCACGCGCGCTACCGGGTCTCGACGGAAGCGGAGGCAGGGTCGGTGGCGCTGTACGCGGATCGTAACCGGTTCAGCCGGTTCGGTACGTTTATCAGCCACCTGAGCCTTGTGCTGATCCTGGCCGGGACGGTCGTCGGCGGCATTTGGGGCCTCAGCGACCCGGAGTTCATTGTGCCGGAAGGAATAACGCGGGACGTCGGCCTGGGGACCGACCTTTCGGTGCAGCTGGAACACTTTACGGACGAGTACTACGTGGAGGGCCCTCCCAAGGACTTCCGCAGCGACATCGTTATCCTCAAGAACGGTGAAGAGGTGAAGCGAGGGACGGTGCGCGTGAACTCGCCGCTCAGTTACGGCGGGATGAAGTTCCACCAGTCGTTCTTCGGCCAGACGGCAGTGATGATTGTGAAGACCAAGGATGGGACATCCCTATACGACGGGCCGGTGCCGCTGGCATGGCAGACGCGAGAGGGAAACCGGCCGGTGGGCAGCTTCACTCTTGGGTCCGAGAACCTGGAAGTGTGGGTTATGGGGCCGAGGAGTGGCGAGAATGATCCGTTGGTGCCGGCGGGCGAGATGCGGATCGAGGTGTACGAGACCAGTTCGGGCGCGCTCAGGACAGCGACCAACCTTACGCAGGGGACGGAGCAGGATGTCAGCGGCCTCAACTTCACCTTTGTGCGGGAAGGGCGGTTCACCGGCCTGAGCGTGGTAAAGGACCCGGGCGTGAATATCATCTGGGTGGCCAGCGCTCTTATGATCATTGGCCTGTTGATGCTGTTCTACGTGCCGCACCGGCGCCTGTGGGCTTCATGCAAGGAGTTGCCCGACGGCAAGACGGAAGTGCGGCTGGCGATGACAGGGCAACGAGACTCACAGATAACGGCGGAGTTCGAGCGGGTGCGACAGCGCGTGGGCAAGGAGCTGCGGGGCCGGCACGCGGAAGACGACAGGGGACAAGGAGGCAACGATGTTTGAGGTTTCGCAGTACACGTTTCTGGCGGCGATGGTGGCACTGGCCGCGGGGCTCGTGCTATACCTGGTGAGCGTGTTCGGGCCGCGGGGCGTGCGCGCCCTGAGCTTCAACACAGGAGGGACACAGGAAACGGACAGCTTCGCGTCGGCGCTGAAGACGGCCGGACGCTACGGCACGATCCTTTCCGTCAATGCGTTCGGGTTCCTGACCGCATCGATAATCGCGCGGTGGATCGCCGCCGGCCATGGGCCGTTCTCCAACATGTATGAGTTCTCACTGGCGTTCGCCTGGGGCGCGATGGGGATCTATCTCTACTTCGAACGGCAGTACGATCTGCGGTCGTTGGGTTTGCTGGTGCTGCCAATCGCACTGGGGATGCTGATCTACGCATCGACGGTCCCGGATGACATACAGCCGCTGGTGCCGGCGCTTCAACAGAGCTTACTCTTGTCGGTGCATGTGGCGGTGGCGGTCGGGGCCTACGGCGCGTTTGCGGTGGGATTCGGTGCGGCTGTTCTGTTCCTGATCCAGCGCAAGAAGAGTATGAGCTGGTTGCCCGAACGCACCACGCTTGACGAAGTTGGTTACCGGTCCGTGATGATTGGCTTCCCGCTGATGGCGCTGACCATCATCCTGGGTGCGATCTGGGCGGACATCGCCTGGGGGCGTTACTGGAGCTGGGACCCGAAGGAGACAGCGTCACTGGTGACATGGCTGATGTACGGCGGCTACCTGCATGCGCGGGTGATCCGCGGCTGGCGAGGCGATCGCAGCGCGTACCTGCTACTGCTCGGTTTTGCGGCGACAGCGTTCACTTATTACGGGAATTACTTCCTCGGAGGCCTGCACAGCTATGGCTAGTCAGGAGCTGAGCTCGATGCAACAGCCGGGCGGGCCCGAGTCTGACACATCTGAGCCGGACGGGGAGCGGTTTGAGGAGTACTTCCGCACGCCGTTCCGCCGCCCCAGCGCCGGCAGCGTCAGGAACATCGTCGGGACGCTGGCAGCCGCGGCGCTGATCATCGGCGTCGTCTGGATCATCGGCCGCCCGGGTGCAGCGACGAGCCAGGCAATATCCCTTACGGCCAGTGCCACGGGTCCCGCACCCCGCATTGACCAGCCCGCACCGGAGTTCGACCTGAAGACGCTGGACGGGCAGATCGTGAGCCTCAGCGACTACAAGGGGCAGCCGGTGTGGATCAACTTCTGGGCCACCTGGTGCCCGCCCTGCCGGGCCGAGAATCCCGACATCGAGGAGATGTACCAGAAGTACAAGGCCGAGGGGCTGGTGATCCTTGCGCCGGCAATCGGCGAGGACTTCAACACTGTGGCAGCCTACGTGAAGCGGACGGACCTGACGTTCACGGTGGGCGTGGACGAGACGACGGAGCTCGCCGCCAACTACCGCATCGTGGGTATCCCCACGCACTTCTTCATCGATCGAGACGGAGTGCTGCGCGTCTGGCGGATTGGGAGCATGAGCACGAAGACGATGGCATCGAACATCGAGAAGATCATCTCGACCGCGGGCGAAGAGCCATAGATCGAGCAGCGCGCCTTGACGCCGCATCAGCCAGACCCCGGCCAGCCAGAACAGACCACCACACCGAAGCAGCAGGGACTCAGACGAATACTGGCACCGGTCCTGCGGACAAGCACCCAGCCACTGACGCTGGGAATCCTGATGGTCGTGGTCACCGTCGTGGTGGTTTTCGCCGGCGCGAGGACTCTGGCCTGGATGGAGAGCCCGGACTTCTGCGCTCGCTGCCACACGATGGCGCCCGAAGTGAGCGAGCATGCGTTCTCCGCGCACTCAAGGGTGGAGTGCTCGCAGTGTCACATCGGCAGCGGCCTCAAGGGGTTTGTTGTTGCCAAGGCGGGCGGTCTTCGGCAATCGGCGAAGCTCCTCCTGGGGACGTACGTCGATCCGATCCCACCGGCGGCCGACGTGATGCCGCCGGCCAACGACATCTGTCTGAAATGCCATGATCCAGCAGCGCAAAAGGCCAACGCGCTGGTCACCAAGGCCCACTATCTGGAAGACGAGGCCAATACGGAACTGCGGGTGGCGCTTGTTCTGCGCCAGTCCAACGACGGTGACACGTCGGACGGGATACACTGGCACGTCCTCTCGAAGGTGGAATACATCCCGCGTGATGATCACGCGACCACGATCGACTGGATTGGTGTGGAGCGCCCGGACGGCACACGCGATGAGTACCTCGCAGAATCTCTGGTCGAGATATCGGCGCAGGCGGCGGACAAGGCTACGGAGCTGCGCGCGAACGGCGAAGCCCGGCGGATGACGTGCTATGACTGCCACAACCGCGTTGGCCACGCCGAGCCGTTGCCGGGCAAGGCGGTTGACCAGGCGATGATGGAGCGTGCGATAGACCCCTCAATCCCTTACGTGAAGAAGAACACTATGGCGATGATCACCAACGGATCTTCATCAGAAAGCGAGTTGGTGAGTGGGCTAAGAGGACTCACAGCCGACTATCATCGGGACTACCCCTACCTGTTCGTTGGTCAATCGCAGGTCCTGGGGAGATCGTTGGGCGCGATCCACCGGCTGGTCCTCCAGTTCATCGAGGCGCGCACGGCAGAGCAGGGTGACGTGTACCCCAATTACCTGGGGCATACGGACTCCTCAGGCTGCTTCCGGTGCCACGATGGCGGCCACTTCAAGCTTGACGGGAAGCGGCTGTCCGATGAACCTATCCCGTCCAGGTGCTCAACTTGCCACACATTCCCAACCGCGGGCACAAAAGCGCCGAATGTGATGCTGGGGCCGCCGCCTCAGACACACGCCAACCGGCTGTGGGTGTTCGAGCACAAGAAAGACGCTTCTGCTGGCGGAGAACGGGCGAACTGCAGCACGTGCCACAGTCAGACGTACTGCCAGAACTGCCACGACACCGGCGCGAAACTTGTCAATCACGACAACATGCTGTTTGACCACGGGGCCGTGATCAGGGAGACGACAGCGCAGCCCTGCACGTACTGCCACCAGAAACCATCCTGCCAACGTTGTCACACGGACGAGGAGTTGAAGGACTACCCATCACGCACAGCCGGAGGCGGACCATGAGCAAGATACCCTGTGTGAACTGTGGCGAAATGGTAGACACGGCCGCGGGCGCCTGCGAGGTCTGCGGTGCGGCGGTTGAAGATGTTGGCGCTGCACCGACCAGGGCCGCGGCCGGGCTTCATCCCCTGGCGCCTGCGGTGTTTGCGGTTGCGGCTCTGGGGGTTGGGGCCGCGGGGACGGTGCTTTCCAGCCTTGCCCTGGGCATCCCGCTGGGGTTGGTAGGAGGCGGCATCGGCGTTTGGATGCTGGAACGCGGGCGCAGGCTGACGAACTGACCAGAACTCCAGCCTGAACGCGGGGACTGACCGGAGCTACCATCAGATCTTGTGGAAATTGGGCTCCGAGGAAAGAGGAGCGTACCCTTCCAGTGAACAAGCACAACCGCCTCGAAGAGGGGCGTGAAAGGAAGGGTACGCTATGGCAACACGATACCAGAACCGGCCAGAGAAGAGGCACGACGCTGTGGACCACGAGCGTGGAGGTCGACTCCAGAAGTCGGCGAGGCCTTGGAGGACCTGGTGCGTCGAGGGGCGCAAGAGATGCTCCGACGAGCTCTGGAGGAGGAAGTCGATTCCTTCCTGGAACGCGGCCGCCATGAGCGTAGCATGACGTTCCGAGGCTATCGCAATGGCTACGCGCCAGGGCGCAGCGTGGGCAGCGGTCTGGGCGCAGTGGTGGTCAAGGCGCCACGGGTACGAGACGTGCCACCTGAGGTAGCTCCTGATGGCTATCGGTCGGCGATCCTGCCCCGCTACCAGCGGCGCACCCAGGCCCAGAGCCGGCTCTTTGCCCAACTCTACCTCGAAGGCCTCTCCAGCGGCGACTTCGAGCCGGTGTTCCGGGCGCTTCTGGGCGAGGACGCTCCTCTATCGGCCAGCGCCATCCTGCGCCTGAAGGACACCTGGAAGGCAGAGTACGAGGCCTGGAAGCAGGGGCCCTTGGTCGCTCACCGCTATGCCTATCTCTGGTTCGACGGTATCTACGTGGACTGTGGCCAGGAGCGAGAGAAGACGGTGCTTCTCTGCGTGCTCGGCGCCAGGGAGGATGGGAGCAAGGAGCTCCTCGCCCTGGAAGAAGGGTACCGGGAGAGCACGGCGTCCTGGCAGGGCGTGTTGCGGTCGTTGCGGGATCGGGGCATGGCGCCAGCCCTGTTAGGCATCGGCGACGGCGGCCTGGGGGCGTGGGCGGCATTGACGGAGGTCTTCCCCAGCACCCGCCACCAGCGCTGCTGG